>JBHGYD010000021.1:0-103998 GCA_041920415.1 Anoxybacillaceae bacterium | reverse complement strand
CAAGCAAAGATTCGTTTGGACACTTTTCTTCTCTTCTGGCAGACAGGGCATGTCTGACTCGTATAGGACTCTTCTACTTCTTTCAGACGAATCCCGTGCTTCGCCAATTTGTAGGCGAGATACTGCTTGACTTTTCCAAATGACCAATTCGAGAGCTTTTGCGCTTGTTTGCGGCTCACCCGCTTTTTCTTTCTTGTGTTTCGCTGGACTCCCTCGACCTTCCCTATATAAACGTCGGAAACGGATTGGACAAGACACCAGTCGACAAACTGCTTCGTTGTTTTATGAAGCGCATCCCGCAGCTGCCGCTCTGATTTCGATAAGACATACCGTTTCGCCCGCTCGTACTTCTTCCATTGACGGGAACCTTTTTGGCACTTTGATTGACGACGCTGAATCTCGGCAAGTTTTTTATTCCGCAACCGATGAAGAGAGCGTACTTTTCTTCCGGTGATAAGAAGGGCTTGACCGTTTTCACAAAACGCCGCCATTGTATGGATTTCCCCAAGATCAACGCCTACCGAATGACCGGGCTGATAGGCTTTCGCTTCCTGGCCATCTTCATACGTGACGGCTAAATACCAACCGTTATCGTAACAACATTCGATTTCTTTGATCGTTCCTTGAGGCAAATTAGAGGCATAGACGATAATGGGTTTTTCTCTCTTCCCGTTATGGATGCCCATCGACAATGCAATTTTTCCATTTTCATCAATCGTGAAACCGTCTTTCGCCCATTTTGTGTTGAAGTACTTCTTTTTCCTGTAGGGATAACGAGCATGACGAAGTCCTTGTTGGATGGCTTTTTGAGCGGATTGTCGAGCGAAGACATATTTGTGGCATACAGCTTGAATGGACTGGCTGTGAAGATGGAACTTTCCTTTTGTTTGCTTTTGCAGTTCGCTTTTCGAGATCCATCGGCCATACTGAAGGAAGTATTCCTTCGCTAATCGAAGACACTCATTCCAAACAAGAGCCGACTCACGATTGCAGGCGTAGAGCCGCTTGATATCCGTTTTCGATGCGCGAAAGAATACTTTTTGCCCACGGAGCATAGAGGCTCCTCCTTTCATCGAATTTGTGACAAGACGATTATAGCACATATGTTCGATTTTAGAAAGAAAAAACTTCCGATTCATCTCCCACCTGCACTTCGCTTAGAGGTGGGAGACTTCTCGGTGAACATGTTAAATTTATTATTTTAAGTTACCCGGAACGGATTTAGAAAGTCTTCCTGAGTTAGACGCTGCGATTGGAGATACAGCTGGACGTAAAATGCGCATATCGCTTTCACCTCCTCCCTTTGTTGTCAAATGTTTTTGCACGTTGTGAAATTCCCATCAAGAATTCAAAATGCTTTGCTGCGTACCATCATCACACAACCGTTACTTTGTTTTCGATTGTTGCGCGTGAATTAAGCGCAACACTTGTTTAATTTTTCGCTTTTCGTAAGGGCAAGGACGTTGTCCGTTACGTATGCGATACAATGGACAATGATTGCCTTGACATGCAGGACGAAAAAAACAAGCTTGACAATTTTCATCTTGTTCTTCCCCTGAAGTGACCCATAAGGCTAATTTATCGAAATCAATGTCCATTGTTCCATCGGCATGAAGCCGTCCAACATGGTTATATTGCTCATCAAGGAAACAAGTACATTTATACACTTGACCATTGGCTCCAATCACAAACGAATGTGGCTTGGCTGCATAACAAACCGCACCAGTAGGCATTAACATCGACTCAATGATCGAACTCATATTTAATCCGCGATTAATGCCCCATTCTGTAAACTCCCATATTTTCGTTTCTGCTGTACGATGGTCACAGATCGGCAACCTTTCATCGTTCGCTCCACCCCATCTTCCAACAGGACGGCAGAAAATCTGAAAGCGTGAGTCTCCCGCGAAATAACCAGCTAACTCTTCTAAAAAATGCGGAATGTGTGAAAGATTATCTTCATCAAAATTAATGCGAATGTAAATTTCAAACGAATCATCTAATGTTTGTATATCCTTCAAATGGTTGATTATTGTTTCGTACGTAGGTCCTTGATTCGTTAAAGCCCGGCGCGAATCATGGACATCTTTGCTTCCGTCGAGTGTCACCATAAAGCGATTCACTTTATATTTCAATAACGTTTTCAATGTTTCTTTTGATAAATAATAGCCGTTCGTTGACATTTCCGCTTGATAGATTACGCCATGACGATCGGTCCATTCTACGATCGCTTCGCTTAATTCTGCGATGATATCATACGCTAATAACGGTTCTCCACCGAACCAACTGACTGTAAGATGCTCAAGTCGCGGAATTTTCTTTTCCAAAAAACGTTTTAACCCATTGATAACATCACGGCTCATATTTCCGCGCGAAAAATCTTGATAACAGTATGTACAGCGAAAATTACATGCTTCTGTAGGAAGTACAATCAGATGCATCGCATCCGTTCGATGCAACGTTTGGTGCAAAAATTGGGCGCGCTTTTCCTCGTTTACTTGCTCTGAAACAAGAAACCCACATTCGGCAAGCGTTTTTTCGATAGGCAATAAGTCTCGATCGATGCCGCTCCGCTTTAATGCTTGCAACACCGTTTTTTTCTCTTCCTCTGTTACAACACTAATCGCCCCTGTATAACTATTGTAAAGAATGAGTTCACCGCTTTCTGTTTGTGAAATCGCATTAAATCGAGATGGAATCCATTTCATCCTGTTCATCGCTCTACACCCTTCTTGTAAAATCATATAAAAAAATAAGCCGTTTGACTGTTACGTATATCACAATAACAAACAACCTTTTGACCGCTATGAACGTGTGCAACGCTACTGAATTATTGTAAAAAAATAAATAAGTATGGACCCATCGCGTTCTTGAACGTTATATGAATATTTTTCAAAAAAAAATTGACAGTGAACAAACAAAACGGAGCGCAAACACGCTCCATTTCGTTTCAAAAAGACATTGATCGCGCTTGTCTGTCCGTTGCCCGCAACCATTCTTCCCACGTTTTCTATCCCCGCAGTGGATGACTTGAATTTCGATATTGATTCGCTCACCTCTATTTATGAACACTAGCATATCCCCAACCGACTCATCTTGCCATCTTTCGTAAGCTCGGTGTTTTCATCATGCAAATCAACCATGCAATCGTGACCCATTCGATGAAGCAAACCATTCAAAAAACACAATCGTCATTCGTTTCCTGTTTGGGTGTCCAAACAATTGCTTAAACATAAAAACTATTTTCAAATTGAGGTATTCTTTTGACACGAGGATCATCGATTTGGAGAAGTGTTGAGGAAAATAGAGGATCATACTTTCATTAAAGACGGAATGAAGCGAAAAACCAAAATAAAAATACAGAAAAAGGAAAACCGAAAATCCTTACAGCAGGGGAGAAGGAAGAGGAAGTCTAAGGCGATGTGGGACAAACGTTCAAACAAGGAAGCAACACCTAGAAATGTTTCAAGCGCAAATACATTCGAACAAATAATAAAGCAAGCAACGCACCACACGCGTCAATCAACACATCGGACACAAGAGCCGTTCGCCCAGGCTGGAACGATTGATGCCATTCATCCGTAGCGGCATACAAAATCGCAACCCCCCATGCGCTGATATAAGCAAAACGATGCGGGACAAGCGCCTTCCATACAAGAACCGCCAACACGCCAAACGCTGAAAGATGCGCAAACTTCCGAATGACGAAATTCAATGGAGAGCTCGCATCATTCCCTTCCACTCCAGCAAACGCCCAATATTTTATCACATGACGAATCACCTTTTCCGTATTCTCCCCTGTGAAAACAGAAAATTCACTAAAACAATAAATGACCGCGCACCATGCAATAACCAAGCTCCACCAAAACCATTTGCTTTTCATCATCATCACCTATCCTCTACCATTTTCAGACGATGACACCTATCCAAATACAGAGGTATGATAAGTATTTTAACAAAAACATTTTTAAAAAAGTGATGATGTATAAAATTTTGTGTAAACACCCTTGATAACGCATGTATCAAAAGCTTTTTCTCCTATCTAAAAACGGAGATTCAGCAGGAATGACAAATAGTGAAAAGCATAGAGAACGCAAAAAACATGATTCATAATTCCATTCGGTATTATCATCACCAACGTATACAAGGGGTTTTAAGTTATACGCGCAAGCAAGTTAAATAACGAGCACAGGAGGATTATATTTTCTCGTTCTCATCTTGATCACCTTTCACGAAAAGATGGAAAGAGAAAAAGGAACCAGAGCTGGTTATCCCTGATTCCTCCTACTTAACCGACTTTATACTGTCTACTTTTTGGGATCACAATGCAGTTTCCTCATAATTTCTCCCACTCTAACATACTAAATAAGGCTGTCCCTGTACTTGGAACAGCCTTCTTTCTTACTCGTCTTTATTGTCTTTGTCATTCACATCTTTTGGATCTTCAATTACGTCTTCTCGGTCTGGGTTCTTATCGTTTTCATCGTCGCCAGGTCCGTTGTTCGTGTCGTCTCCTGGAGGTAAATTCTTGTTCATGTTGTCATTGATATTGTTGCCATTCATATTATTTCGATTTTTGGCGTCATCGTTTTGGTTGATATCATCAGCTGGGTTCGTGTCCGTATCGTTCATGTCTTGGTTTTGTGCTGGTGGTGGTGGGTTTTGATTTCTGTCATTGTTATTGCCCCAATTACAGCCAGCTGAAAGCATAATCGCGACAACTGTACTAAACAGCCTTAATAAAAGTCCTTTTTTGTTCATGTGTTTTTCTCCTTTCTGTACGTGATGAATGGGCCTATGTAAAGACCGGTCCTTGCTTATGTTGCCCAGAAAGGAGAATTTCATGCATAAAAAATCCTCTTCCCTTGAAAACGATGTGTTCCATGGAAAGAGGATACTCATGTTACGCGTCTTTTTTTTCACCAAGAGCAAACATAATTTCCGTTTCGCAGACGAGCTCTCCGTCAACGGTAGCGATTCCTTTTCCTTTGCCGATGGCGCCTTTACTGCGAATAATTTCGACTTCAAGACGAAGCTGGTCGCCTGGTTTCACTTGTTTTTTAAAGCGGCAGTTGTCAATGCCAGTGAAAAATGCGAGACGGCCTCGGTTTTCTTCTTTTTTCAACATCGCCACCGCGCCAACTTGCGCCAACGCTTCGACGATTAACACACCCGGCATCACCGGATACTCAGGGAAATGGCCGACAAAAAATTGTTCGTTTGCGCTTACGTTTTTAATCCCAACGGCGCGCTTTCCTTCTTCGATTTCCAAAATGCGATCGACTAATAAAAACGGATAACGATGTGGAATAATATCTTGAATTTGTTGAATGTCAAGCATATATATGCCTCCTTGATTTTTAACACCTCTCCAACAAGCGGTGTGCTATAATAGAAAATGGGGAGGTGAGAAAGTTGGAAGAGTTGCTCAAACAATTTATGAACGAAATGCGTGAATTTCGCTCGGAAGTAAGTGAAAGGTTAAACAGCTTTGAAAACGGCTTTCAACAAGTGAACGACCGATTAGGAAATGTTGAAAACCGGCTAATCAACGTTGAAAGTCGACTAGACAATGTTGAAAACCGACTCATCAACGTTGAAAATGAATTAAAAGAAGTAAAAGAAGGACAAACAGAAATAAAAGACGCACTGAAACATCACACGACTTTGATGATTGAAACTCTCACGAATATAAGAAAAGATATCAGAACCATCACAAACGATATACAGGCAGATGTGAATCTTCTGTTTAAAGAAGTGGAAGCTGTAAAAAGACAAACGAACAAAATTGAACAGCGACTTACAAATTAACATTCATCCAGTCAAAGGTGGGCTGGATTTTTTGTTTTCTCTGTTATTATGTAGAAAAGGAAAAGTAGGCGCCTCCCAAACATCGTTATTCGCTTTCTTTATCCTTCTTGACAATATCCACAATATGCTGCCATGTGGATGGTTTTAACACATCAAGCGGTTTGCCATTGCCGATGACGCTATAGCCAACGATCGCTCCAAGCGCGGTGCTAATGACGATGAGTACGATGACAATCATGAGCCGAAGCCAAATCGGGATTAAGCGAGGGCGCGACCGCTTCCAGCGGCGCTTCGTTGGCTGTTCGGTTTGTTTTTCCTCTTGGCGTTCTTCGTTCATGCCCCATCTCCCTCGCTACGAGCGAATTCCATTAATTAACCCGAGCATTTGATCAGAAATCGAAATCGATTTGGCGTTCATTTGGTACGAGCGTTGGGTGATCATCATATCGGTCACTTCCGTCGATAAATCAACGTTGGATTGCTCGAGCGCTCCTTGTTGTATACCGATTTGTTGGCGTAAACGACCCGTCATATTCATCGCTACATCCGCTTCATTGACGTTTAATTCATTGAGGTTCGGGAGGGCAAGCAAATTTTCCCCTACCGATTGCAATAACTGCGGGCGTAATATCGTCGTCACGCCGAGATCGACCGTTTGTGTGACATTTCCGTTCGGGGCAATGACTTTCAGCGTTCCCGTGTTGGAAATCGCAATATCTTTAAAGCCGTCTCGAATGAGGATGGGCTCGTTGTTGCTGTTAAGGACTGGGTAGCCATCGCTTGTGACGAGCATGAGTTCATTCGGATTGGTTGCCGATGGGCTTAAATAAAAGGCGCCGTCTCGTGTATAGCGAATCTCTCGCGTTCCGTTATCGGAGTCGACAAGCACGCGGAAAAACTGTCCTTCTTTTGTGAATGCGACGTCAAGAGAGCGACCGGTTTGCATGAGCGGTCCTTGTTTGAGGACGATGTTCGTTTCCGCTAATTTTGCACCAACCCCATGCCGCACGCCATTAGGAGTGAGACGATTCGCTTGTTCGCGCGGCAAGGTATCGAACTGTTGAACAAGCAGTTCACCAAAATTCGTTTCGCGTCGTTTGAATCCAGTTGTATTGATATTAGCGATGTTGTTACTGATGACATCAAGCTGTTGTTGCAGCTGATTCATCGTATTCGCGGCGGTAATCATTGAGCGTAACACGTGTTAATCCCCCTATAAAAACCTTTCCCGATTATTTGAGACGACCGATTTCATTGACGGCCTTGTCCATGCTTTTATCGTACGCTTGCAATATTTTTTGGTTCGCTTCAAAGGCGCGATAAGCGGATAGCATATCGGTCATCGCGCGGGCGACATCAACGTTCGAGCGTTCAAGGAACCCTTGCTTAAGCTGATATGTCACATTTGGATTATTAATGGCGCTTGGTAACGCACCGTTTGCGCTGCGGAATAAGCCATTTCCTTCTTTGACGACGGTGTTCGGATTGGCCGCAAACACAACATTCAATCGAGCGACGCGGGCATTATTTTCAAAAATGGTGCCGTCTGACCTCACTTTGAAATTGTCACTTGTGAGCCGAATGCGCTGCCCGTTTTCATCTAACACATAAAAACCGTCATTCGTTGTTAAATAGCCTTGCGCATCTAACGTAAAATTGCCGTTTCGAGTATAGTGAATCTCACCGTTTTCGTTTTGGACAACAAAAAAGAGCGCACCTTTTGTTCCTGTTGCCGCGTCAACGGGGAGCGTGCCATCAACGAGAGCGATGTCAGTCGACTGCCCCGTTTCTTTTAGGTCACCTTGCAAGAATTTCGGAATCATTTCCTGCATGTAGACACCTGTATTGATGGATCCAATCGTCTTTCGGTTTGAAAACGAACGCGTTTCTTTTGTTGGAATCGCTGTTTCATCTAGGCTTGCAAGTAACATTTCCGGAAAAGAACGCAAGACCGCTTCATCCGCTTTATATCCTGGTGTGTTAGCATTGGCGATGTTGTTCGTTAACATTTCGACACGCCGCTGTTCGGTCATCATGCCGGCTGCCGCTGTATAAAACCCCCGCAACAAAGGTATTCACCTCGCTTGTTATGTACAATCGACCTTTTATTCTATTATAAGGCAAAAGAGGATAAAAAGCGAATAGGTACCATGTCCCAATGGTACCTATTCGTTCTCTTCTTATATAAAGCTTCGTTTTGGCACTCGATCAATATTATCCAACATAATACCGGTTCCGATCGCCACGCAGTCCATCGGATTTTCCGCCACTAACACCGGCACCTTTAGCTCTTCGGCAAGCAATTGATCAATTCCGTGCAGAAGCGCGCCGCCTCCGGTTAAAATGACGCCTCGGTCGATAATGTCTGCCGACAACTCCGGCGGTGTGCGCTCTAAGACGCTTTTAGCGGCTTGTACAATGACAGAGACTGATTCGCGTAACGCTTTTTCAATTTCCGCGGAACGGACCGTAATCGTGCGCGGCAATCCTGTCACAAGGTCGCGACCGCGAATATCGATCTCTTCATCACGTGCGCCTGGGAATACAGTTGCGACTTTGATTTTAATTTCTTCCGCCGTACGTTCTCCAATAAGCAGTTTATATTCACGCTTAATATAGTTTAAAATTTCCATGTCGAACTTGTCCCCAGCCATTTTAATAGAAGAAGCGGTGACAATATCGCCCATTGAAAGGACGGCAACATCCGTCGTGCCACCGCCAATATCTACCACCATATTGCCGCATGGTTGGAAAATATCCATGCCTGCGCCGATGGCCGCTACTTTCGGCTCTTCTTCCAAGTATACTTTTTTGCCACCACTTTTTTCCGCTGCCTCTTTAATCGCTTTTCGTTCGACAGACGTAATATTCGTTGGGCAACAAATTAAAATGCGCGGTTTTGCGAAAAAGCCTTTTAAATCCAGTTTATTTAAAAAGTGCTTTAGCATCGCTTCGGTAATGTCAAAATCGGCAATGACACCATCTTTGAGCGGCCGAATGGCAACGATATTCCCAGGGGTACGTCCTACCATTCGTCTTGCTTCTTCGCCAACAGCCAGCACTTTGTTCGTATTTTTATCAATCGCAACAACGGACGGCTCGTTTAACACAATTCCTTTTCCTTTTACATAAATCAGTACGTTCGCTGTACCGAGATCGATACCGATATCCCTCGCAAACATGTATGTTCCTCCTTGCATCAATCCATCGAATTACTCCTAATTGATTATTTTAACATATGATGATAGGAATATGATACTATTTTATGACAAAGATTATGAAGCAAGGAAGAAGACGTTTTATTGAATCGTTTCTTTTTTATATTTTTTCTTTGTTGCCTCCCCTCCACGCAAATGACGAATAGATTTATGATAATCAAGAATTTCTTTGACCTCATTGGCGAGCTCCGGGTTAATTTCTGGGAGCCGCTCGGTTAAGTCTTTATGAACGGTACTTTTGGAAACGCCAAATTCTTTCGCGATGACGCGAACGGTTTTCCTCGTCTCCACGATATACTTCCCAATCTTGATAGTACGCTCTTTGATGTAATCGTGCACACCACTCGCCCTCCCTAAATTGGATGTGAGAAGTGTGAAATGAGACTCGCTTCGTTGGTGATAAAAAAGCACTTCTACTTGTTCATTTCGAAAGCATCTTGGGCTTTATTCTTGCTGTTATGGACGATCCCCACCTCAAACACTCTCGTTTGTTGATAAGTTTGTAACATTTTATTAAGCAAATGGTTCATATATGCCAGAAATATCAAGGAGGACAAGAGTTTTTTCGGAATTTTTTTGTAACAAGATAAAAGTGAAATAAAAAAACGGTACCAAGTTTCAAATACTTGATACCGTTTTCGGCTCTGTTTTTCGGATTGTCTAGCTCATCTCCGCTTTTCTTATTGTCTAGCTTCAGCGCCTCAGTTTTTCTTATGTTCTTGCCATACCGATGGAAGAATCTGGTGTTTTGTAAGAAGAGTCTTGTTCGGAATGTTCACTAGGTGTTGTGTTATTTTCATCCGTTTGTTGCTCTTCAGATTGGGATTGTTCATCCGTTGTTTGCTTGTCGCTTTGTTCAGTTGCGTTTTGTTCAGTTGCGTTTTGTTCTCCAGCTTTTTGTTCGATCAAGGCAGTGATTGGCTTGTCAAAATAGTCGATTGGGTTCACCGGCTTGCCATCTTTGCGAATTTCAAAGTGGGTGTGGATACCGGCTTCTTGGTTGAATTGGCTTTGGCCCGCTTTTCCGATCACTTGACCTTGTTTGACGGTATCACCGGCTTTGACTTGGACATCGGCAAGCGATTGATACACAGTGACGATGCCTTTATCATGGTCAATTTCTACGACATATCCTAAAATCGGATCTTTTTCTGCCTTTGTCACCGTTCCGCTTAAAGAGGCGGTCACATCAAACGCTTTGCCATCTTTCATCACAAGGTCAATACCGCGGTTCGGATGATACGTATTATTATAAAAGACAAGGGCTGCTTCCTGTTCTTCTTTTGATGCGGCATAATCATAGAATGGTTTTTGAATTTCTACAGCGTTTGGATCAAGTACTGGCATCGTAACGTTTTCAACTGCTTCGTTTACCGGGATAGCTGGATTATTGTTTTTGTCAGAAGTACCTGAAACGTCTTGACCGTATTCATATTCATCTTTTGTCGATTTCCCGTCATGTTTGTTTTGGAACCAAAGCACTCCTGTTAAAATCAATGCGGCACTTGTTAAATACACAGCTGGAAATACCCAACGCTTTCTGAACGCGCGCTTGAAACTTGGTTTCATTGGAGAAAGTTGTTTCTTTTCTTCCTCTTTCATTGTTCATCACCTCAGCAACCATTTTGAACAGAAAGAGGAAATTCTATACATACTAAAACTATTTTTTTCCTTTATTTTTTGAAAAAAGTAGCATTTTATGCATTAAAAAAGACAGAGCTCAAGATAAGAGCCTGCCTACTTTTTAGCGGTGAGCTTGTTTAAAAAAGCGGTCGCAGAGGAAACGTTTACTCCTCGGTAGTAATATTTCACGATTTGGTCATATGTCTTTCCTTCTTTTGCCATAAAATTTGCCCCATATTGGCTCATGCCAACACCATGTCCATATCCTTTTGTGGTAATGACAATTTCATTGCCTTTACGCACCCACGTAAAATCGGTCGATTTTAAATCTAGTTTTTCACGTACTTCTCTTCCTTTTAATCGTTTCCCGTTAATTTCGACAACATCCACTCGTTTCCCTGGCGTTCGCGAAAGGACAACCCCGACGGAACCATCTTTCGGAAGTGTCACGCCTAGCTTTTGTTGGAATTCGGCCACCGACATCACTTTTTGGTTGTAAAACTTCGGCGACTGCTCATCCCAAGGGCTAGCAACACTTTTGAGGTAAGGAAACTCATTTTCCCAATACGCTTCGGAGTTTTCCGTAAAACCGTTACTGGTCGAAAAGAAGGATGCTTCAATCGGAACGTTGTTATACGTTAAAATTTGTCCGCGCGTTGCTTCGACTGCTTCGGCGATTTTCTTTATTTTCCAGTCATAATCAGCCCCCCACAGCCGTTTTAGCTCTTCATCGCTATAATAGACTTGATGCATGACCGTATCAGTGACATTGGCTCCTTTCGGCAAACGAATGGGCTGATCATTGAGCATTTGTTTTACGATGTACGTTCTGGCAGTTAGGGCCTGGGCTTTGAGAGCCTCTAATTCAAACTCAGCCGGCATTTCCGCCGCGACGACGCCAATGACGTATTGTTCAAGTGGAATATGCTCGATGCGCTTTTCTTTGCTTCGATATACTGCTACTTCTACAGCCGGTCCTGCTTCTTTCGTTTTCGCTTTGACCGTTTGCGCTGCCTGCTGCTTTCGAAGCTCTTCAGCCAATTTCCCATCCTCTTTGTCGCTAAATGGAATGACGAGCAAAGTCGGAATAAGCAAGACAACAATAAATAATAGAGAAGCTAGTACGATAAGTGGTTTTACACGTTTCATAGCCTGGGCCTCCAATATGAAAATTTCAAGCGCAAGCAGGAGGATAAAAAATCCCTTTTTTCCGGCTATCTTGCAGGATCGGTCGGTTTGCTTGCATCACTGACAAACACGATCAACATGCTTGTTATTACATAGTTATGGGCTTGGACAAGTATATATGACAAATTCTTTGAGCTTGATGATCCATGGGAGAGTTTAAATGGGGATTGAAAGGCAAAAAAAAAAAGAACTCCTCGTTGAGTCCGCATTTTTTTCGTTATTGTATTCTCGCTGCTAGCAACTTAGACTCCCGATGTTGCTCGTCCACTTTTTCTAAATGTTTGAAATGGCTTCTCATTCTACTCTTGTATTTTCGATTTCTCTCATTAAGCTGCCATAGTAGAACGCCGTTTCTTTCCGCAACTCATGCTGTTCGGTTGCGAGAGTATGGATATTTTTGTCCATCTCTTCAAGCTTCTTATGCGTATCTTGGAGCTTTTTGTCCATCTCTTCTTGTTTTGCCGCTACTGTACTGATCTCTTGGCACATCACCTGTTGTTCTTCTCTTAAGGAGTTTACCTCTTTTTTTGCTACCTGTAACTCACTTTCTACATTACTTAATCGATTTTCTAATCGATCAAATCGGTGATTCATCTGCTCCATAAACTGCTTAAAAAGCTCTTCCATTGATCCCCCCTTTTTTCTTACATACTTTCGCTTTTTTCATCATTATCTTACAGCTTGTCTTTTCTTGTTGGAAAAAAGTAAAAACGACCATTCACTACTTTTTATGTAGCTAACGGTCGTTTTTCGTCATAGTTTAAACGTTAAGATCCGTTACTTTGACATTTTCCGCAACGGTTTCTTCTTCATAGACACGTTCGATATCAGCGCCAAGAGCAGCTAATTTTTCATGGAAGCGAACATAGCCACGGTCAAGATGTTTCAGTTCCGTCACACGCGTATAGCCTTCCGCGACGAGCCCTGCTAAAATTAACGCTGCCGCCGCGCGTAAATCGGTAGCCGCCACTTCGGCCCCTTGCAAATTGCAAGGACCATTAATAATGACGGAACGTCCTTCAATTTTAATGTCGGCATTCATACGACGAAACTCTTCGACATGCATAAAACGGTTTTCAAATACCGTTTCCGTAATCATGCTTGTTCCTTCCGCTTTTAACAATAACGCCATCATTTGTGACTGCATATCGGTCGGAAACCCTGGGTGCGGCATCGTTTTGATGTCCACTGCTTTTAGCTTTTCTGGTCCGATGACACGTAACCCATTCTCCTCTTCAATAATGGTAATACCCATTTCTTCCATTTTCGCAATTAAGGAGCTTAAATGTTCCGGAACAGCTCCTTGTACAAGGACATTGCCGCCTGTAATCGCTGCCGCTACCATAAATGTACCTGCTTCGATACGATCAGGAATAACGGTATGTGTCGTACCCCTTAACTCCGATACTCCTTCAATCCGAATCGTCCCTGTCCCGGCACCGCGCACTTTTGCCCCCATCGCGTTCAAAAAGTTCGCTAAATCAACGATTTCTGGCTCTTTTGCGCAGTTTTCAATGACGGTCGTTCCTTCGGCAAGTACAGCCGCCATCATAATATTTTCTGTCGCTCCTACACTCGGGAAGTCTAAATAAATTTTTGCGCCGCGAAGTCTTCCGTTTACTTCGGCGTCAATAAAGCCGTTCCCAACTTTCACAGAAGCTCCCATCGCTTCAAATCCTTTTAAATGCTGATCAATCGGTCGCGAGCCAATCGCGCAACCGCCAGGCAACGCCACACGAGCACGACCATTTCGTGCAAGTAGTGGACCCATCACAAGAACAGAGGCACGCATTTTGCGCACATATTCGAATGGAGCTTCTAATTTCAGCTCTCGGGATGCATCTACAGTGACTTGATTTCCTTCCATTGTTACCTCTGCATTTAAATAACGCAGCACTTCACTGATTGTATATACATCGGAGAGAGCGGGTACATCATGAATCACACTTTTTCCTTCACTTGCTAATAAGGTTGCGGCGATGACAGGTAAAACGGCATTTTTCGCTCCTTCGACTTTCACGGTACCGCTTAACCGGTTTCCGCCACGGACGATGATTTTTTCCAAGGTATTCCCCTCCGCGTCCAATTTCTATATATTAATATTCAATTGTAATGATTGGGGTTCCAACGACAACGGTCGTCTTACCGCCCAATCCTTCCTTTCGCAATGCAAGCTGAATGTTCATTGGATGTGTTTTTGTCGGAAGAACGTTCTCCCACTGCCCAGTATATGCAGAGATGGAAACAAACGTCTCTTCCCGCAACGCTTCGACCGGCGTTGCTTCGAATTCATGTAAAAGATGATAAGCTCGTTTCAACAAAACACCTTTCATCTTATCACTGAATTCCCCTTTTATACAAGAGAAAAATGCCGGCTGTTTGATAAAGAGTTGCGATGACTTTTGTCTGATCTTTTCACTCACTTCTTTCCACACTTTTTCGCTCCAACTAAATCCTTTCACTTCATAGAGGATATACGTTTGGGGCTTTTCTTTTGTGACGGTAGTAACTAGTTGAATTTTTTCTTGAATCGAGGAATGTTCGTACAAGCCTGTTGCTTTTTGGACATGTTGATCCGTTTCTAATCTCCATTGAAATGATGGATAGTCTCTTTTTAATTCATTGAATTTTTTTAGAAAAGCTGCATCATCTTTAATCGTTGGGGTATACTCCCTTGTGTAAATGGTCCATTCTTGAATATGCGCGCTATTTTTTTGCAGCACGTGAGCCATTGTTTTCATCTCTTGTAGTGGCTCTTTCCCCTTCGCCTCACCAAATGAGTATTGATACATGAACATCATGATGGCGAGCAAAATAGCGAACAGCGTGGATGGTTTCTGTTTCATCTTCATACCGTTTCACTTCCTCTCCTTAGCTGTTAGTTTTGCCAGATTGGAAGTGAACATACACAAAAAAACTCGACAAAATCAGAAAAAAGAAGGGGTATTTTTCCCCTTCGACATAAATCGTAACAACACAACTAAACGTATTACTCGCTTCGGAAGAGAAATGGCAACTGCTTTGACCAAAGTAAATAATCTAAGAAAAAGTTACTAATCGTTGAGCCGATCGCAATCGTCAATAAAATATAAAACAAACGCGCCTGAAACACGCGGTTCGGCTTTAATATTTTTTCGATCTGTACGCCTTGCAACGTCCACCATGTTACGGCAATAAATACAAGGTGGGAAATAATGCTTAACAACGCTTGTTGACCTACTCCTATCATCATCTTTTTTCACGCTCCTTTCCATCCACAAAAAAAGAAGGGGAACTCATCCCCTTCTATTGTAACGTTAGTGAAGAAAATCGCCAAAATGTTGAAATTGGTCTAAGAAGTTATACACAAGACTTGGCATGAGACCAAACACAATCGTGCCAAGCGCGCAAACGATGACGACAATTGTCACTCCAAGCGGCAATGTCACAGAACGATGGTCAACCGCCGGTCGGAAAAAGATTTGTGTGAACAACCCGAAATAATAGACGTAGGAAACAACAGTTGTTGCAATCATCACTGCGGCTAACACGTAATGAGCTGGTTCTGTCAGAAACGCTCCTAAAAAGATATTAACCTTTCCGATAAATCCCGCTGTTCCCGGGATGCCGGCAAGCGACAATAAGAAAATTCCCATCATCACCGCAACAAACGGATTGCGCTGATAAAGACCAGCAAAATAACTAATGTCTTCTGACCCCGCTTCATCAGAAATTACTTGTAAAATCGCAAACGCTCCAAGGTTCATCAGCAAATAAGCGACTAAATAAAACCAAATCGAATCAATCATCAGCCACGTCATGGTCGCAAAACCGACTAAAATGTAACCGGCGTGGGCAATGCTCGAATAAGCGAATAGACGCTTCACATTCCGTTGTTTTAAGGCAATTGTATTTCCAATAATCATCGTTGCTCCCGCTAAAAACGCAATGTAATCTTGCATCGATAACAACATCGATGTCGGTTCTTTTCCTTGCGCGAGAGCAGCCGCAAATATCGTAATAAATAGACGTAATACAATAACAAACCCAGCCGTTTTCGACACAACACTTAAAAAGGCTGTTACCGGAGTAGGGGCTCCTTGATACACATCCGGTGCCCACATATGAAACGGTGCGGACGCGAGTTTAAACGAAAGACCGACAAATAACATAAGAAATGCAAGCGCAAGCAAATATTGTTGCCCGCTATCTTGTAACGTGCTTAATTGTATCGCGATCTTTTTTAAATTCGTTGAACCCGTTAACCCAAACACATAGCTCATTCCAAACAACGTAATCGCTGTCGAAATTCCTCCATTAATGACGTATTTCATCGCTGATTCATTCGATAATCCATACGTTTTTCGCAAACCGGCTAAGATATAAGAAGAAATCGACAACAGTTCAAGACCAACGAATAACGTAATCAAGTCTCCACTGGACGTCATCATCATGGCGCCAAGTAACGCCGTTAAGAATAAGTAATAAAACTCGCCGCGATACTTCATTCCCTCTTTCGGCTGATAGTCCAGTGCCAACAATAGGACAAGCGCCGCTCCCGCTAATAAAAGAAGCTTAAATGCTTTTCCAAACGCATCAAGGCGAAACGTATCGTGTAAAATCGATGTCGTATCGACGCCAAGCAATCCGATGACGGAAATAAATGCTACGATAACACCCGCAAAGGCAAACCATGCAAGCGGACGCCGGTCTTTGTCATCCGGCATAAACAGGTCAATGAGCGAGAGAACGGTCGCAACGCCGAGAACAATGAATTCCGGCATCATGACTCCCCATTTGTATTGCAGTAAAGTTTCCATATTCATGTCTCTCACCCTCCTAACCCGTTCATCATGATGTCAATCGTTGCTTGCAATGGTTTCGCTAAAATGTGCGGATATACACCAATTAAAATGATGAATCCCAGCAGTACTAACACAGGAACGAGTTCGACAGCACGAATATCAACAGCTCCTACATACTCCCGCTTCGCTGTACCATACGTGATATTTAATACCGCGCGCAATAAATAGACAGCTGTCATAATAATGCCGAGTGTACCGATGGCCGCAATGATTGGCTCTGTCTTAAATAAACCTAAAAATGCGGTAAACTCGCTAATAAACCCAGACATTCCCGGTAATCCGAGCGAAGCCATCGCCCCGGCCAATAAACATCCAGCCGTTAGCGGCATCGCCTTCGCCAAACCTCCTAAACGATCCAACATAGTTGTTTGTACCCGCTCATAAAAGATGCTTACTAATAAGAATAGTAAGGCCGAAATCAGTCCGTGTGACACGACTTGGAAAATTGCTCCTTGAATACCTGCTTCATTAAGGGCGCCTAGCCCAATCAACACAATTCCCATATGGGAGATACTCGAGTACGCCAACACCATTTTAAAGTCTTCCTGAATGAAGGCTAAAAACGCTCCATACAACAAATTCACGACTCCTAACACGGCGAGGAGTGTAGCGAAAGCGTGAAATTGTTCAGGAAATAGCCCAAGACCAAAGCGAATAAGACCGAACGCCCCGATTTTTAACAATACGCCAGAGTGCAACATGACAATCGATGGCGGCGCTTGAACGTGAACACGCAACATCCAGCTATGGAGCGGCACAATTGGCAATTTCACACCAAACGCAACGAGTAACGCAATCAATAAACCGTAGCGCAAATCATTCGAAATCGGCGCAATGAATTGTGCCCCATAAGCCGGATTGTTTAACATTTCCTTTAATAATGCAATGTTCGATGTGCCTGTACGGGCAAATAAAATTAAAATGACAAGCAATAAAATCGCGGAACCGATTCCGTTATAAATTAAATAGCTGTACGCTGCTTTTTCTTTTTCAAAATAGCCCCATTTCCCGATTAAAAAGAACATTGGGATTAAGGTAATTTCAAAGAAAATAAAGAACAACAGTAAGTTTCCAGCCGCAAATACGCCAAGCATGCCAATTTCTAAAAGGAGAAACAGCATGAAATACCCTTTCCATTCTTTTTTAATATGAATGGAAGCCACCGCGGCGAGCGTTGCTAAAAGGGCGGTAAGCACAATCATTACAAGCGCAAATCCATCGACATTCAATTCATAATCGACCGTAAACGTCGATGTTTGGAGGAATGGAAACTTCCCAAAATGAATCCAAGCATGCTTTTCGGCTAATCGACTAAGGTCATATCCTCGTAAATATTGCCCGAACGCAAATAATGCTAATATAAGCGAAGGCAACGTCGCCAAAAAACCGAGTAATTTAATCGTCTGCTCTTGCGCCTTTGGCACGAACGCTAACAAAAGGATACCGAGCAGCGGGGAGAAAATGAGCAGCGAAAGAAAATAGGTTCCATTCATTATAAATACCCCCCTGTGAAAGCAAAAATGACGACAAGGATCGTCAAGCCGATGAATGTGACCGCTCCGTACATTTGTACTTGCCCGTTTTGCAGTCTTGCTCCGAGCGTTCCAACCGCTCGCGTCGCCGCTGCGATCGCATTCGCTATTCCTTCCACGATAAAACGATCAATATATTGCAAGAATAAGCTCATTGCTTTTGTCGCATATCCTACCGTGATGGCATAAAACTCATCTACATAATATTTGTTCAACAACGTGTTGTACGTAAGAGGCGCTCTTGAGCTGAGCCAGTCTCTTGATAACGACTTTTTGCCGTACATCAACCAAGCAAGGAAAATGCCAAGCAAAGAAACCGCTGTCGCCACGACCATAATCCAGACAGGCGCTTCTTCGTGAGCGTGCATCGCTGTTCCGTCCAAAAGCCAATCGCCAAGAAACGTTCCAAACCATGGTGTATTTATGTAACCAGCAAAAATCGCTAAAATCCCAAGCACAATCATCGGGAACGTCATAACAGCTGGCGATTCGTGAACATCGTTCCCTTCACCGCGCATGTCCCCGCTAAACACGAGGAAAAATAATCGAAACATATAAAACGCAGTGAAAAACGCAGCGATAACAGCAAGCCAAAATAGCACAGGATGACCATGCGTCCACGCGGCAACTAAAATTTCATCCTTACTAAAAAATCCGGAAAGAAGCGGAACGCCACTAATGGCCAATGTCCCAATGAGAAATAATGGAGCCGTCAGCGGCATTTTTCGCCAAAGTCCGCCCATTTTTTCAATATCTTGTGTATGAACAGCATGAATGACACTTCCAGCCGCTAAAAACAGCAATGCTTTAAAAAACGCATGCGTCGTTAAGTGGAAAATCCCGGCCACATATCCGCCAGAACCAAGCGCAAGCATCATATAGCCGAGCTGGCTGACTGTGGAATAGGCTAACACGCGTTTAATATCCGTTTGCACTAAGCCAATCGAAGCAGCAAAAATCGCCGTAAAACCGCCGACAACGGCTACCGTTCCCATCGCAATATCGCTTGCCTCATAAAGCGGGAAAAGCGCGGCGACAAGATACACACCGGCTGCGACCATCGTTGCCGCGTGGATCAGTGCTGAAACCGGCGTCGGACCTTCCATTGCATCCGGAAGCCATGTATGAAGCGGAAACTGACCGGATTTACCGACCGCTCCAATAAAAATCAAAATCGCTGATAGAGTAATCATCGTTTCCGAAACGTTTCCTGCTTTTACTGCCGCAAAAATGCGATCGTATTCGAAACTACCAACTTGCCAAAATAATAGAATCATTCCAATCAGCAAGCCGACATCGCCAATGCGCGTCATAATAAACGCTTTTTTTGCGGCTGCTTTTGCTTCTTCTTTGTAAAAGTAAAAGCCGATTAATAAGAAAGAGCCAAGACCCACAAGCTCCCAGAAAATATACGTTTGCAACAAATTCGGTGAAATAACAAGACCGAGCATGGCAAAAGTAAACAATCCTAAATAAGCGTAAAAAACAGAAAACCGTTCATCCCCATGCATATATCCTTTGGAATACATATGTACAAGAAAGCTAACAAGCGATACGACAACGAGCATAAGCGCATTTAACGGATTCACTTCAAAGCCCGCTGTTACTTTCATGTTGCCGATTGTTAACCAAACTTGTTCCGCTTTATACGTCGGTCCGTTTAAACGTTCAGCAAGTACCGCTAAAGCGCCGATGAAGGAAAGAAGCGTCATGACGATTCCGACATAGGCGCTCGTTTCTTTCATCCGTTTCCCGACGACAAGCAGAATGAAGAATGAAAAAAGTGGGAAAAGCGGTATGATCCAAGCGTTTTCCATCATTGTATCACAATCCCCTTTTTGTCAAAGGGCCATCTCTATTATGGCGAGAAAGCCCTCTTTCATTTTCGACATTCCGAATGTTTATGGTCAATCTTTCCCACCTGCCTGTTGTTGAAAGGTGAGAAAAGATGAAAATCCCCCTTATCTATCTGATAACCCCTTTGACCCCATTAATGTTTCATCGAATCCATTTCATCGATATGAACCGTTTTCCGATTGCGGTAAAGCGCCATTAAAATCGCAAGACCAACGGCTGCTTCCGCTGCTGCGACCGTAATCGTAAATAACGAGAAAATTTGCCCCGTAATGCTCGGGTTCACCCCGTATTTGCTGAAGGCGACTAAATTAATATTGACCGCATTGAGCATCAGCTCAATACAGATGAGGACAATAACTGTATTTCGTTTCGTCAATGCTCCATATAATCCGATGCAAAACAATATTAATGCAAGCACAAGGTAAGCTGATAATGGAACAGCGCTCATTCGTTTTGCGCCCCCTCATCTTCTTTTTTCGCTAACACAATGGCTCCGACAAGCGCCACTAATAAGATGACCGATGTAATTTCAAATGGGATGATATACTTAGAGTATAGAGCCAATCCGATTTGCTCTGTATTTTTTTCATGAAGGTGTGTCGCTTGCTCTCCAAAATCTAAACGATAAACGCCGATATACACAGCGATGCCAAAAGCGAAGACAGCGAGCGCGGTGAGCGCCTTTCGCCAAAATCCCCCTGTCGTCGTTTCCCCTTCATCTTGATGACGTGTTAACATGATGCCAAATAGCATAATAATCGTAATCGCCCCTGAATAAATGAGCACTTGGACAGCTGCGACAAACTCCGCTGATAAAAGAACGTAAAGACCAGCGATACTGACAAACGTAAACACAAGCGCAACAACCATATGCACGACTTTTGTTAAATTGAGCATCAATACTCCACCAGCAATTGCGACAAGTGCGAGCCCTAAAAATGCGAGATATTCTCCGCTCACGGCTTATTCCCCTTTCGCACATTCGTATCATTTTCATCGAGCCATTCTAAGTTTTTAAACAGGGCATCGCGACTATATTCGGCCAGCTCAAAATTATTCGTCATGACAATGGCTTCCGTCGGACATACCTCGGTGCAAAGGTCGCATAAAATGCAAATTTCAAAGTTAATGTCGTACGTATCAATGATTTTTCCCTTTTTCGTCGGATCCGGATGTTTTTTCCCGGTTAGCTGAATACAGTCCGTTGGGCAAATGTTGGCGCATTGATTACACACGATACATTTTTCCGGGTAAAACTTTTGAATGCCGCGAAATCGATCAGGAAGCGCGAGCGGCTCATTCGGATAGTCATATGTTACTTTCTGCTTTGTTAAATTTTTTAGGGTATATGTTAAACCTTTTGCTAAGCCTAGCATGTATGCTCACCCCATTTCATTAAAAGAATAGCCCCTTTATGAGCGCGGTAATAAAAATGTTTGCCAATGCGACCGGAAGCAATACTTTCCAGCCAAATTCCATGAGTTGATCCGCGCGCAAACGCGGAAACGTTGTTCGGAACCAAATTAATAAAAAGACGACGAAACTAAATTTTAATGAAAACCAAACGGCTCCCGGAATAAAACCAAGGAACATGACCGGTTGCCAACCGCCTAAAAATAATATAGTTGTTAAAGCGGCCATCGCAAAGAAATAGACGTATTCCGCAAGCATAAAGAACGCCCAACGGAATCCAGAATACTCAACATGGAATCCGGCCACTAGCTCGGACTCTGCTTCCGGCAAGTCGAACGGGGTTCGGTTCAACTCCGCCACCGAAGCGATGAGAAAGACGAGAAACCCAATCGGCTGGATAAAAATATACCAAACGTGTTTTTGTGCTTCGACAATGTCATTGAGGTTGAGACTTCCCGTTAATAAAATGACACCAAGCACCGACATCACAAGTGGAATTTCATACGAAATCATTTGCGCTGCCGCACGCATGCCACCCAGTAGCGCATATTTATTGTTCGATGCCCACGCTCCCGTAACAACGCCGACCGTCGTTAATCCAGAAACAGCGATGTAATACAGCAATCCAACACCAATATCCGCAAACTGAAGCGAATCGGTAAACGGCAATGTGGCCAGTACCATAAACGCCGGTGCGAACGCGATGACAGGCGCTAAAATAAACAGAGGTCTGTCTGCCGCTTTCGGAATCGTATCTTCTTTAAGAAGCAATTTTAAGACGTCCGCTACGGTTTGCAGTAGCCCCCAACGTCCGCCGACTTGGTTCGGACCGTAACGCCCTTGCATAAACCCCATCACTTTTCGTTCCGCTAAAATCCCATATGTGACAAACCCTAGCACAACGAGTAATAGCGCGGTACCAAGTCCGAAAAAGATTGCCAAGTTCGTCCAACTTGGGGTAGAGCGTAATAATTCTTCCATTATCCATCGACCTCCCCGAGCACAATGTCAATCGCACCAAGAATCGCAATTAAATTGGCGATATTTTCTCCTTTTAATAGTTTCGGGAGTATTTGTAAGTTATAAAATGACGGTCGACGGAATTTGAGACGATACGGTTCTTTTTTTCCATCGCTTGCGATATAACAGCCAATCTCACCGCGCGGAGATTCAATACGAACAAACGCTTCTCCCGGTGGGGCTTTAATGATGCGCGGCACTTTTGCCATAATTTCGCCGTCTTTCGGGAACTGTTCACATGCCTGTTCAATGATTTTCAAAGACTCTTCGATTTCCGCAAGGCGGCATTCATAACGCGCGAAACAGTCGCCCGTATCACGTACCGGCACATCGAAGTCAAAGCGATCATAAATGGAATACGGCTCGTTTTTCCGTAAATCCCATTTCACTCCTGTACAGCGGAGATTCACTCCGCTCAACGAATAGTTCAGTGCCTCTTCTTTCGTATATTTGCCGACACCGATGACACGCTGGCGGAAAATTTCGTTTCCTGTCACAAGCTCATGGTATCCTGCTAGCTGTTTACGCATATATGGTACGAATTCTTTTACTTTTTCAATCCAACCATCCGGCGCGTCCCACTTCACGCCGCCGACACGCATATAGTTAAACGTAAGGCGCGCTCCCGATAATTCGTTTAGTAGATTAATAATCATTTCCCGTTCGCGAAATGCGTATAAAAATGGGCTAATCGCGCCAATATCAAGCAAGTACGTTCCCCACCATACTAAATGGCTTGCAATTCGTCCTAACTCCATCGCTAGAACGCGCAAATACTCCGCACGCTCCGGAACTTCGATGCCCATCATCGTTTCGACAGCATGACAGATGACATAGTTGTTGGTCATCGCTGACAAATAATCCATTCGGTCCGTATACGGAATAATTTGTGTGTATTGTAAATTTTCCGCGATTTTTTCCGTTCCTCGATGAAGATAGCCGATTACCGGTGTAGCCTCTTTAATGATTTCTCCATCGATTTTTAACACGAGCCGAAAAACCCCGTGCGTACTTGGGTGCTGTGGTCCTACGTTAAGAAGCATTTCTTCCGTTCGAAGCATGAGCTACACCTCCATATCATACGGTTCGTAATCTTTTCGAAGCGGATGACCAACCCAATTTTCTCCTAAAAAGATACGGATTAAATTTGGATGTCCTTTAAACCGAATGCCAAGCAAATCATAGGCTTCGCATTCCGGCCAATTCGCCCCTTGCCAAAGTGGAACAAGCGAGTCGATTTCCGGATTGTCGCGATCAATTTTTACTTTTAACGCAACTGGTTGGTTATTTTTGTACGAATATAAATGAACATATACTTCCATATGTGTTTGGAAATCGGTTCCATGCAACTCTGACAAATAGTCGAAGCCAAGTTGTTCGTTATATTTTAAAAATTGTGCAATTTTGTAATATGTATCTTTTTTGGCCACAAGCGTAGGAACATCTTTAGAAAGGCGATTAATATAAGCGTCCTCTAGTACATCTTCTCCCAGATGTTCTTTAATAACTTTGACGTATTTATCGAGCAGCGGTTGGTTTGGCGATGGTGTTTCTTCTTGTTTTGGTGCTTCCGCTCCGCCCGCACTTGCCGCTTTCGCCTTTGCTGCTGCAGCTGCCTTGGCTTTTGCGGCCGCAATTGCTTTTGCCTTTGCCTTGGCGATTTCATCATCGCTTGCGTCCGTACTTCCTTCTTGTCCTTGTTGTTTCGCAAGTGCCGCGGCTTTTGCTTTTGCAGCTGCCGCTGCCTTCGCTTTCGCCGCTGCGATGGCTTTTTGCTTTGCTAAGTCATCTTTATCGGACGCTTCTGATTTTTCGCTTTGTTCAGCTTCCTTCGCCTTTTGCTTCGCTAAAGCCGCAGCTTTTGCTTTCGCTGCTGCTGCCGCTTTTTTCTTCGCTAAAGCAAGATCATCTTCTTTCTCAACGGTTTCTTCTTGCTTGTTTTCCGCCTCTGTATTTGGTGAGGCTGCTTTCTCGAGCGTCTGTTCAATTTGCTCAGCTGCTTTTTTGGCGGCCATGCGATCGCGAGCTAATTGTTTCGCCCGTTCTGCCGCTTCTTTTTTTAGCTGCTGTAAATCTTTTTCGTCGCTCATCGACTACAGCACCTTCTTCCCTGTCTTTGCTTCATAGCGAATCTTTTCTTTTAATTTATTAATTCCATAAATTAATGCTGCCGGATTCGGTGGACACCCTGGAATGTACACGTCCACAGGCACAATTTGGTCAACACCTTTCACTACGCAATAGGATTTCACATACGGTCCTCCTGCCGTTGCACAGGACCCCATGGCAATGACCCATTTCGGCTCTGGCATTTGATCATATAAGCGTCGAACGATCGGTGCCATTTTTTTCGTTACGGTTCCCGACACAATCATCACATCGGATTGACGGGGAGAGGTACGGAAGAAGGAGCCAAAACGGTCCAAATCATAATGAGAAGAGCCAACGCCCATCATTTCAATTGCGCAGCAAGCAAGCCCGAACGTCAACGGCCATAACGAATTGCTTCTGGCCCATGCTTTTAATTGCTCGAGCGTTGTTAAAAAGACATTGCGTCGCAACTCCTCCATTTCTTCTTCTGGTACGTTCAACAATTTTACATCCATCTTAACACCTTCTTCTTCCAAGCATAGACAAGTCCAATTACTAGCATTAACACAAAAATCAACATTTCAATGAGGGCAAATAGACCAAGTCGATCGTATGCGACTGCCCATGGATATAAAAACACCGTTTCAACATCAAAAATGACAAATAAGAGCGCAAAAATATAGTAACGGACGTTAAATTGAACGCGTGAATCGTGAAACGGTTCAATTCCGCTTTCATACGTTGTTTGCTTCGCAGCATTCGGTGCATGTGGCCGCAAAAAACGCCCTGCCGTCAAAGCGACAACCGGAAGCAAAATTCCTAAGCATAAAAACACCAAGACGATTAAATAGTTATTTAAATATACATTGAGCAACTTCGTGTCCGCCCCCCTTCGTTGTCTAGCATCTTAAAATTTTGAAAAATATCATACAATTACGACATGTAACCGATAACATTATAACATTTATATCCAGAAGTGTCGACAGAGCAAAGCATTTTACACGTAAGGAATATGTTTATACAAAAAAAAGATAGGAGGGATGGTTTCCCTCCTATCTGTTCATGATTAACGTTTTTCTGCTATATTCAAACGATTGATTGCCCGTTTTAAAGCAAGTTCTGCACGTTTGAAGTCGATGTCGTCTTGTTTGCTTTGCAAACGTCTTTCCGCGCGTTCCTTCGCTGCCTTCGCGCGAGCAACATCAATATCTTCTGCTTTTTCCGCTGCCTGCGCTAACACTGTCACTTTGTCCGGGCGAACTTCGAGAAAACCGCCGCTTACAGCAATAAGCTCTGTCTTCCCATCCTTTTTCAAGCGTATTGCTCCGATTTCTAACGGAGCGACTAACGGAATATGTCCCGGTAAAATCCCGAGCTCTCCGCTTTTCGCTTTCGTGCTAACCATTTCGACGTCCGCTTCATACACCGGGCCATCAGGAGTAACTACACTGACTTTAATCGTCTTCATGACAAAATCCTCCTATGTCCCAAAATTAAACTTCTACGCCCATTTGCTTCGCTCTTTCAACGACTTCTTCAATGCGTCCTACTAAGCGGAAAGCATCTTCTGGAAGATGGTCGTATTTTCCTTCAAGAATTTCTTTGAAGCCGCGTACCGTCTCTTTAATAGGCACATATGAACCAGGTTGACCTGTAAATTGCTCCGCAACGTGGAAGTTTTGTGATAAGAAGAACTGAATGCGACGAGCGCGATGAACGACAAGTTTATCTTCATCAGAAAGCTCGTCCATACCAAGAATCGCAATAATGTCTTGCAATTCTTTATAGCGTTGCAATGTTTGTTGTACTTTGCGTGCGACTTGGTAATGCTCCTCCCCAACGATTTCTGGCGAAAGCGCACGAGATGTTGATGCAAGCGGGTCTACCGCAGGGTAAATACCCATTTCTGCTAATTTACGCTCTAAGTTTGTTGTCGCATCTAAGTGCGCGAACGTTGTCGCCGGAGCTGGGTCAGTATAGTCGTCCGCTGGTACGTAAATCGCTTGGATCGATGTTACGGAACCAACAGCTGTTGACGTAATACGTTCTTGTAATTGACCCATTTCTGTCGCAAGTGTTGGTTGGTAACCAACGGCAGATGGCATACGTCCTAATAACGCAGAAACCTCGGAACCTGCTTGCGTGAAACGGAAAATGTTGTCAATAAAGAATAACACGTCTTGTCCTTGCTCATCACGGAAATATTCCGCCATTGTAAGACCCGTTAACGCAACACGCATACGCGCACCAGGTGGCTCGTTCATTTGTCCGAATACCATCGCTGTTTTGTTAATAACGCCAGAGTCTTTCATTTCATGGTAAAGGTCGTTACCTTCACGAGTGCGTTCACCTACGCCCGCGAATACAGAGATACCGCCGTGCTCTTGGGCGATGTTGTTGATAAGCTCTTGGATAAGAACGGTTTTACCTACACCCGCACCACCGAAAAGACCGATTTTTCCACCTTTAATGTATGGCGCAAGAAGGTCTACGACTTTAATCCCTGTTTCAAGAATTTCCACTTGAGTAGAAAGTTGTTCAAATTTTGGTGCTGGTTTATGAATTGAGTCGCGACGAGCATCTGCTGGAATGTCATCACCCAAGTCAATTGGCTCACCTAATACGTTAAATACACGACCAAGTGTCACGTCACCAACTGGAACAGAAATTGGCGCCCCTGTATCGATGACTTCCATCCCACGAATAAGACCGTCTGTAGATGCCATCGCAATCGTACGAACGGTGTCATCACCAAGGTGAAGGGCCACTTCTAATGTTAAGTCAATATCGACTTCGTTTTCGTTGCGCGCTTTATGTTGAATTTTAAGGGCGTTGTAAATCGCAGGAAGATGTCCGCTTTCGAACTTCACGTCTACAACTGGACCCATAACTTGAACAACGCGTCCTTTTGTCATCGTTTTCCCTCCTAACTTGCTACTTGAACGTCTGTATAGCTCTTGGTCATAACAAAGCGATTTGTATGTCCGTTCCAAAAGCTGTTGCTCGATGTTGTCGTTCGATGTTCACTGTTATTGCAACGCATTCGCTCCCGCAACAATTTCCGTAATTTCTTGCGTAATCGCTGCTTGACGAGCGCGGTTGTATGAAAGCGTAAGCGTGCGAATGAGCTCTTTGGCGTTGTCGGTTGCATTTTTCATCGCTGTCATACGCGCTGCATGTTCACTCGCCTTCGCATCTAGTAACGCTCCGTAAATCAAGCTTTCTGCATATTGCGGCAAAAGCACTTCTAAAATCTCTTCTTGTGAAGGTTCAAATTCGTACGATGTTAATTTTTTGTTCGTCGCTAAATCCGTTAGCGGTAATAATTTTTTCTCTGTCACATCTTGCTGAATCGCGCTAACGAAATGGTTGTAATACATATACAACTCATCAAACGTTCCGTCGGCAAACATGTTTACCGTTTGGTTTGCGATTGCTTTAATATCAGCAAAAGATGGTTGGTCAGGTAAACCTGTAATATTTAACACAACCGGGATGTTGCGCTTTTTAAAAAAGTTTAAACCGATACGACCAATCGCAATGACTGCATACTCATCCGTCGATTTGTGACGTTGTTGAATCGTTTGGTAAACAGCGCGAAGAACGTTACTGTTATATGCTCCAGCTAAGCCACGATCCGATGTAATGACTAAATACCCTGTCTTTTTCACCGGGCGTTTCACTAACATCGGATGATTGCTAGAGCTCCCTAACGCGACGTTGGCAACGACATCTTGAATTTTTTCCATATATGGAACAAACGATTTCGCATTGGTTTCAGCGCGGTTTAATTTAGAAGCGGAAACCATCTCCATCGCTTTCGTAATTTGGCTCGTCTTCCTAGTTGAGTTAATTCGCGTTTTAATATCGCGTAATGATGCCAAAGGTTTTCACCACCTTTTTTGCGCTGAATCTATTTTCAAGCATGAGGAATGGACACGGAACAGAAGCATCGCATTCCTTCTGTTCCGTTGTCATTTTTACTCAGAAACGACAAACGTTTTCTTGAAGTCTTCGATTGCTTTATTGAAATCTTCTTCTTTTGGAAGATCTTTTGTTGTACGAATATGCTCAAGCAAGTCTTGACGATTTTGGTCAAGCCATTGATAAAACTCTTTTTCAAAGCGACGAATATCTTCAACTGGAATATCGTCTAAGAATCCACGTGTTAATGCATAAAGAATCGCAACTTGTTTTTCAACTGGAAGCGGCTCATGTAAACCTTGTTTTAATACCTCTACTGTACGTGCACCGCGAGCAAGTTTTGCTTGTGTTGCTTTATCAAGGTCAGAACCGAATTGAGCGAATGCTTCAAGTTCACGGTATGCCGCTAAGTCAAGACGAAGCATACCTGCTACTTTTTTCATCGCTTTAATTTGTGCCGCACCACCAACACGTGATACAGAAAGACCTGCGTTGATCGCTGGACGCACGCCAGAGAAGAATAAGTCAGATTGCAAGAAAATTTGTCCGTCCGTAATTGAGATAACGTTCGTTGGGATGTAAGCAGAAATGTCACCTGCTTGCGTTTCAACGAATGGTAACGCTGTTAATGAACCTGCACCTTTTGCGTCGCTTAATTTTGCTGCGCGCTCTAAAAGACGAGAGTGCAAGTAGAATACGTCCCCTGGATATGCTTCACGACCTGGTGGACGACGTAATAACAACGAAAGTTCGCGGTAAGCAGCTGCTTGTTTAGATAAGTCATCGTATACAACAAGCACGTGCTGACCTTTATACATGAAGTATTCGCCCATCGTTACGCCCGCATATGGAGCTAAGAATAGCAATGGAGCTGGTTGGGATGCAGACGCAGTGACGACGATCGTGTAGTCTAATGCGCCATGTTTGCGCAATGTTTCTACTACGTTACGAACCGTTGATTCTTTTTGACCAATCGCAACGTAGATACAAATCATGTTTTGGTCTTTTTGGTTAATAATTGTGTCGATGGCAACAGATGTTTTACCCGTTTGACGGTCCCCGATGATTAACTCACGCTGACCGCGACCGATTGGTACAAGTGCGTCAATCGCTTTAATCCCTGTTTGTAATGGCTCATGTACAGATTTACGGTCCATGACACCAGGAGCTGGGCTTTCAATTGGACGAGTCTCTGTCGTTTCAATTGGTCCTAATCCGTCAACAGGTTGACCTAACGGGTTCACGACGCGACCAATTAATGCTTCCCCTACAGGAACTTCCATGATGCGGCCCGTACGACGAACCTCGTCGCCTTCTTTAATACCTGTATATGGTCCTAAAATAACGATACCGACGTTATTTTCTTCAAGGTTGAGTGCCATTCCCATGACACCGTTTGCAAACTCAACAAGCTCCCCTGACATGACGTTGTCGAGGCCATGAGCGCGCGCGATACCGTCACCGACTTGGATTACTGTACCTACATCGCTCACTTTGATTTCGGACTGATAGTTCTCAATTTGCTTTTTTATCAGCGCGCTAATTTCTTCAGCTCTGATGCTCATGCATTTCACCCCTATCTACAAATCTTTAGCCAATAAGCTGGCGTTGTAGTCGTTCTAATTTTCCGCTAACGCTACCGTCATAAATGCGATTGCCGATATGTAGCTTCACACCGCCGATTAAGCTTGGATCAATCACATTATCAATGTGAAGCGCCGCTTTGCCAACTTTTTTCGCAAACACTTCCGAAAGCGCCTGTTTTTCGTCTTCCGTTAACGGACGGACAGAATAGACTGTCGCTTCTGCCACACTGCGCTCCTCATTTGCAAGGGCTACAAATTCGCTTGCAAGCTGTGGAACGATGTCGATGCGATGGCGATCGAGTAACAACATTAACGTGTTAAGTAAAGGCGTCGATAAAGATGCAAACGTTTCTTGTAACAACGATTTCTTTTTTTGTAAAGATAATTTTGGATGAGTTAATACGGATAGAAACGCTGTATTGTCTGAAAACACTTGTTGAACAACACGAATTTCTTCTTCTAACTGATCAAGGAGCTGCTGTTCTTTTGCGATTTGAAAAAGAGCTAACGCATATCGTTTTGCCACGACTTCTTTGTTCATCGCCCTTCTCCTACCTCTTGAATGTACTCCTGGATCAGCTTCGCTTGATCTTGCTCAGTTAGTTCTTTTTCAATGACTTTCGATGCAATTAATACTGATAATGAAGCAACTTGCTCGCGTAATGCGGCAACCGCTTGCTCCTTTTCGCGCTCGATTTCTTTTTTCGCTACTTCTTTTAGACGCTCTGCTTCCGCACGAGCCGCAGCGATAATTTGCTCTTTTTGCTCTTCGCCAAGCTTGCGTGCATTTTCAATGAGTGCCTGCGCTTCTTGACGAGATTGTTTCATCAGCGCACGTTGTTCTTCGGCAAGCTTTTTCGCTTCTTGATGATGCTTTTCTGCTTGCTCGATTTCGTTAGCAATATGCTCTTCGCGTTGTTTCATAATGCCCATTAACGGACCGAACGCATATTTACGGAGCAATGCTAATAAGATTAAAAACATAAGTAATTGGAATATGATATCGCCGCTGTTAATTCCCGTATGGTGTTCTGCAGCGCCTAACAAAAACATTTTCATACTTATTAACACCGCTTTTCACTCCCTTCAACAGCCGTCCTTAAGATATAGAAGAACGCCATCCGTAAGATGTACATAAAGGAATGGCGAAGATTATCGTCTACACGAACTTCGCCATTATGAATGAGTTATTTCATTATCTGTTCATTACGATAAATGAGATAACTACGCCAATGATTGGTAACGCTTCGACTAACGCTACCCCGATGAACATTGTTGTTTGAAGTACAGGACGTAATTCTGGTTGACGAGCAATCCCTTCTACTGTGCGACCTACAATAAGACCGTTACCAATACCAGCACCAAGTGCCGCTAAACCTACCGCAATGGCAGCTGCAATTAAATTCATTGTGAATATCCTCCTTCTAACTATTTAAAAAATTTTATATTCAAATTTTTATTTTTAATGGTCTTGGCTAACTTTATGTGCCATATAAACCATTGTTAACATCGTAAAGATAAATGCTTGGATACAGCCAACGAAAATACTGAATGCTTGCCATACCATCATTGGAATCGCAGCGCCAATAGCACCTAAAACGCCGCCATTCACAGCAAGCCCTGCTAATAGCCCTAACAAAATCTCTCCGGCAAAAATATTACCGTATAGACGCAAACCTAACGTTAAGGTATTCGCAAATTCCTCAACGATTTTTAAAGGGAATAAAAATTTCATTGGTCTTAAGTAATCAAGGCTATACTCCTTAACCCCTTTAAGCTTAATGCCATAATAATGAGTAAGACCAACGATCATTACCGCAAGCGTAAGCGTAATGGTTGGATCGGCTGTTGGAGATTTCCACCAAAGGGTTTCTCCCACGCGAACGGAAAACGGTAGACCAAGCATATTCGCTACAAAGATATACATGATGAGCGTTACACCTAACATCAAGAAGCGGCCACCCGTTTGCCAATCCATCGTGCTATTAATGATCCCTTTTACAAAATCAAATACCCATTCCAAGAAATTTTGCATTCCTCGCGGGCGAAGTTGAAGGGACCGCGTTGCGGCAATCGCAATGATAAATACGATCAAACTTGTGACCGTTATCATTAAGACATTGGATAGGTTAAAAGTAAGTCCTAAAAACTCATAAATAGGTGCCTTGTGTTGCAACCGTTCCTCACCTCTCTTTCATCGATGATGTTTATTTTTTTTGCAAAAGAAAATCTATTATAATGACAGTATAGGATGTCATTAATCCTATCACAACAGGGATGATGGAAAAGTATTGCGGATATTCGATGGCAATCGTAGCTGCAAGGACGGCTGCTGCCAAACGAGAAAATGTACCAATCGAGCGAACTTTTTTTCCTTGAGCGACCGCTCGTCCGAATTTTGCGACTTTGTGAACTAGACTCCACAACAGAAACAGGCTAATCACTGTTCCGAGAATCAAGCTTAAAAAGACGGTTTTATAATCGGTGAATCCCCATCCTAACGTATAAATCGACAATAAGTAAAATATGTATTTTTGTTGCCTTCGGAACATTTGCTGGAATTGATCCATGTTGCTACTCCTCTGGGAAATATTGACGAATCGAACGCAACATTGCATACACCCCGGTTGCTAGTCCAAGCAACAGACCAACAACGAGAAAAATTGGTTCGGTATGAAGTTTTTCGTCAATCCACTTTCCTCCAAAAATCCCTACTAAAATGGATCCCACTAGTTGGGATACAATCGCAGACATTAAGCCAATTGCTTGAAGAGGATGGCGCTGATTAGGGCGCATAGACATACATCCCTGTATAAAAATTTTTTATAATATAAACTTCATGAAAACCTTATCATTATATCTCCTGTAAGCATACAATAGGCACCGGTCAATGTCAATGTGTTTAGCCAATAAATTGAAACAAATTATTAATAATTTGTGACATTTATTCATTTATTTTTCACGATATTATTGTATAATATTATATTTATATTTTTCACTATGTATTTGCATTTTTTCTTCATATACAAAAAACGCCAAACATCCTTCCTCTTTTCACAAGGATGCTTAGCGTTTGAATGATTGTGCTATTTTGTTCCAAATAAACGGTCCCCTGCATCACCAAGTCCTGGAACGATATAGCCGTGATCATTTAATTTTTCATCGAGCGCGGCAATATAAATATCGACATCTGGATGCGCTTTCTTCACGGCCTCTACTCCTTCTGGCGCTGCGATTAAGCACATAAATTTAATATTTTTGGCTCCGCGTTTTTTTAACGATGTAATTGCTTCAACCGCAGAACCACCCGTCGCTAACATCGGGTCGACAACGATGAAATCACGCTCTTCCACATCTGTTGGTAACTTTACATAATATTCGACTGGTTTTAACGTTTCTGGATCGCGATATAATCCGATATGCCCAACTTTCGCTGCTGGAATGAGTTTTAAAATGCCATCAACCATGCCGATACCAGCTCGTAAAATCGGAATAATTCCAAGCTTTTTGCCAGCAATAATTTTTGATTTTGCTTTGCTGACTGGCGTTTCGATTTCCACTTCCTCAAGTGGAAGGTCACGTGTAATTTCAAAGGCCATTAATGTCGCCACTTCTTCAACAAGTTCACGAAACTCTTTCGTCCCTGTTTGCTTATCACGAATGTATGTCAGTTTATGTTGGATAAGCGGGTGGTCAAACACGTACACTTTTCCCATCGATATCTCCCCTTTTTGCAATTTACACTTCATTACATTTTACCGAAAAAAAAACATCCATTCAATAACCATGGCGAATTTTGAATGAAATTGTCAAAAAATTACCTCGTATCAATGAAATGATACGAGGCAATCTTTGTTACACTGCATAAAGCGGAAACTTTTCGGTTAAAGCAGCGACACGACGACGCGCTTCTTCCAATTTTTCTTCGTTGTCGGTATTTTTTAACGTAAGGGCAATAATGCTCGCAATTTCGTCCATTTCTTCAAGACCGAAACCACGGCTTGTTACCGCTGCTGTCCCGATGCGAATCCCGCTTGTCACAAACGGGCTTTCTGGGTCGTATGGAATCGTGTTTTTGTTTACCGTAATACCGACTTCATCGAGCACTTTTTCTGCTACTTTTCCTGTTAACCCGAACGAACGTAAATCGATTAATAGGAGATGGTTATCCGTTCCTCCTGATACGAGCGTAAATCCTTCTTTCACTAGCGCTTCAGCTAGCCGTTTGGCGTTGTTCACAATATTTTGCGCATATGTTTTAAAGCTGTCGTCGAGCGCTTCTCCCAAAGCAACTGCTTTGGCAGCGATAACATGCATTAACGGTCCACCTTGAATACCTGGGAAAATCGCTTTATCAATTTGTTTCGCAAACTCTTCTTTACAAAGAATCATCCCACCGCGTGGTCCACGCAATGTTTTATGTGTTGTCGTTGTGACAAAATGCGCATAAGGCACCGGATTTGGATGAAGACCTGCCGCAACAAGACCTGCGATATGCGCCATATCCACCATTAAATAAGCGCCTACTTCATCGGCGATTTCACGGAAACGTTGGAAATCAATGACTCTTGGATACGCACTCGCACCTGCTACAATTAACTTTGGTTTATGTAAGCGCGCCTTCTCCAATACATCGTCATAATTAATGAGATGTGTTTCTGGATCTACGCCGTATTCAACGAAGTTATATTGAATACCGCTGAAATTTACCGGGCTGCCGTGCGTTAAATGCCCTCCATGCGATAAATTCATGCCAAGCACCGTATCACCATGGTTCAAAATCGTAAAATAAACGGCCATGTTCGCTTGTGCACCAGAGTGTGGTTGAACGTTCGCATGTTCCGCACCAAACAATTGCTTCGCCCGTTCGCGTGCCAAGTCTTCAACGACATCTACATGTTCGCAGCCCCCGTAGTAGCGGCGACCAGGATACCCTTCTGCATATTTGTTCGTTAACACAGAACCTTGTGCTTCCATGACAGCACGGCTGACAAAGTTTTCAGAAGCAATGAGCTCAATTTTGCTTTGTTGTCGTTTTAATTCATCTTGAATCGCTTGAAACACTTGCGGATCTTGTTGTGGCAAGTAATTCATCACTGGCTCCCCCTTTTTTCGAAATATAAAAATATTCTTTTCTATTTTAACAACTTTTTGGCGAATGATCCAAAGAAAAAATGAACAAAATCATTACGATGTGCATGAAGTGTTCGGATTTTCCTTTGAATACACGGCCCGAGCGCCGCCGATTAATTTCGGTCTCGTTTTTGCTAGTGTGACATGGGCATGTCCGATTTGCTTTACCGATGTACGAACAGGAACAGCGACATGCTTTAAATGCATGCCGATGAATGTATCACCGATATCAATGCCCGCATCAGCTTTAATAAATTCGACGACGACAGGATCGTTCATATGATTGTAGGCATATTCTGCCATCGCTCCTCCAGCTGAACGTACAGGAATGACAGAAACGATTTCTAAGTTTTTTGTGAGTGCTGTTTCTTTCTCGACAACTAACGCGCGGTTTAAATGTTCGCAACATTGAAAGGCGAGCTGGACGCCCGTTTTGTCGCGCCATTTTTTAAGCTCAGTAAATAACATTTCGGCTACTTCTGTTGTGCCCGCTGTCCCGATTCTCTCGCCAATGACTTCGCTCGTACTGCATCCGATGACAAGAATATGCTCAGAAGAGAGAGGGACTTGCTGTTGAAATTCGCTTAAAATCGTTTGCCATTGTTGCTTCCATTGTTGTAAGGGTGAAAGCATCATCGGCATCACTCCCATTTACAGATGTTCGTTTTCGTATTGACGAATTTTATTGACACGGTTTGCGTGACGACCGCCCTCAAATTCAGTCGTTAGCCATACTTTGGCGATTTCGCGCGCTAACCCAGGACCGATGACGCGCTCTCCCATTGCTAGCACGTTGCTATCGTTATGTTCGCGTGTTGCTTTGGCGCTATAGACATCATGCACCAACGCACAGCGAACACCTTTCACTTTATTTGCAGCAATGCTCATGCCAATCCCTGTTCCACAAATTAAAATGCCACGGTCAACTTCCCCTTTGGCCACTTTTTCTGCGACAGGAATCGCGTAATCCGGATAGTCAACAGACACGCCACATTCGCAACCTAAATCGATGTACTCGATTCCCATTTCATCCATTAATTTTTTAATTTCTTCGCGAATATTCACACCACCGTGGTCGGAAGCAATCGCCACTTTCATTGTTGTTTCCTCCTTCTTTTTTCTCGCTCAGCAACTATGAAAAAAGCCGCCTTTCTTTCCATTTTAACGATAAAAGGCGACTTTTTCATTATCTTTATTATGCTCTTTATTCTTCAAATTGTTACTTCGCAGAAAAACAGTCGATCGTATCTTTTAATTTTTTCGCTTGTTCTGCTAATTGCTCAGCAAGCTCATTAACATGATTAATCATCGCTGTTTGTTCTTGCGTCGCTGCTGTCACTTCAAGAGCTCCCGCTGATGTTTCCTCGGCAATCGCTGCAACTTCTTGTGATTGAATCGACGTTCGCTCAATATGCTTCATCTGTTCTTTTACGAGCTCGACGATTTGATGCACTGCATTCGCTACTTCATGAATGGAGTTCGTCATCTCTGTAATCGCGTTGTTCGTATCGTTCCCTTTTGCCGCTTCTTCATTGGCCGCTTTTACTTGTTCATTAATTTGCGTCACAACATGAATCACTTCTTTTTGAATGTTTTGAATCAGTTCAGAAATGCCTTGAACAGCTCTTGCGCTTTCATCCGCTAGCTTGCGTACTTCTTCCGCTACGACCGCAAAGCCTTTACCGTGCTCACCAGCGCGTGCGGCCTCAATGGAAGCATTTAACGCTAACAAGTTCGTTTGTCCGGCAATATCACCAACAAGGGAAATAATGTTTTCTACTTCCTTTGCATGTTGCTCTAGACGGCGTACCGCATCTAAGGAAGCTTGGTTATTGCGCGCTAAATTTTGAATACCCGTCACAAGCGAATGAATGACTTCTTTGCTTGTATGTAGGGTAGCAACCATGTCCGTTGCTAGTTGTTCCGATTGTTCGGCTTTTTGCTGTACTTGATTCGCAATGCGCAACACATCTTCGACCGATTCGGCTGTCGTCTGCATCGAAACGGCGGAATCGTTCGCGCCTTTTGAAATTTCCTCAATCGTTCGTGCGATATTTTCTGAACGATCTACCGCGATGCTCGAAGCATTCGTAATTTCAATGACTTTTTCATTCGTGTGGGCAAAATTTTCTTCAATATTCCGCACGATTGTTCGTAAATTTCTTAACATTTCATTAAAAGCAAGGCCTAATGAGCGAATTTCATCATCGGATTTCGCAAGTGGAACATCCTCATCAATTTGCCCATTCGCCGCTTTCATCGCCGCTTCTTCTAATTGCTGTAATGGTCTTGTAATAAAGCCCGATGCCACGTATGCAAGAACACCTGACCAAAAAATTCCTAACAATAACGTAATGATCGTAAATACATGCTGGCTTATTAAATCAGAAACAAAATCATATAAAAAATAAATGAAAAATGCACTCGTTGAGTAAGTAATGATCGCTAACACCGTCGTAAACGCCACTAGCTTTAAGCGCAAGCTAAATCCATACTTCTTTTTCTCCCTCACTGTGAACTTCCCCCTTAATGATCTCCTTATAACTTTTTAATCAGTTGTTCAATGAGTTGTTCGAGCTCTTCCCTCGTTTGACGATACGTTTCGACAGAGCCGCCAAACGGATCGAATATATCCCCCTCTTGCCCAGAAACAAACTCTTTTAACGTAAACGTTTTCTCTTTCGCTTCTGGAAATCTCTCAATAACATGCTGCTTATGTCCTGTGGTCATTGTTAAAATATACGTTGCCCAATCGATATCTTCCTTTTTGAGAAGGGAAGAACGATGAGCAATGTCCACTCCTTTTTCTGCTAATACGGTCTTGGCATGCTCGGATGCGTCGCTTCCTTCCATCGCAAATACCCCCGCTGACTTCACATGAATATGCGAAAGCTGTTTATGTTTGAGTAATGCTTCCGCCATCGGACTGCGGCACGTATTTCCTGTACAAACGAACAACACATGAATTGACATAAAAACACCCCTTATAGTCGGTAAGGATGTACATCGTTCAGATTGAAAAACCAACATAAATTAGGACGTTTAAGTTAGGTAAAAGAGCCGTTCAAATGCTTCATACATATGTCGGTCGGAAAATCAATCTGCATTTATATAATATAATTATAATAGAATTTCCATTTTAAATATAGTACAAAAAAGAGACAGCCGTTTGCTGTCTCTTAGAACGAAAATAATAGTTTTAATCCAAAAGCAAATAAAATGCTGCCACCTAGCACTTCGCTATACATCCCTAGCCACTGCTGAAAGCGACGCCCTAACAGTAATCCCATCCATGTAAGAATCATGCTAAAAAATCCAAATAGTAGAATCGTTAGTAATGTTCGCGCTCCATAAATGCCGAGACTAAGTCCAACGGAAAAGCTATCTAGACTTACGCTAAGAGCAAAAAAAATTAAGCCGACCCCTATCGGAGAAATCAGTGGGTCATTTTCTTTCTTAAAAGAAGCAGCAATCATTTGCACTCCTAATAAAAGCAGTAACGCACCGCCAATGTAAGAAGCGATGCTGCCAAATCGCTGCGATAAAAAGCGACCAATCAACATCCCTAACAGTGGCATCACAATATGAAACAGTCCTATCGTTAATCCTATATAAAACATTTGCTTTAAACGCAAACGAAAAAAACCCATTCCTAATCCAACAGAAAAAGCGTCCATTCCTAACGCAAAGGCCATCATACATAACGTAACAAGTTCGCTGATTAACGCACCCATTCTGTTCCCTCCCCGGACTTGCCTTATTGCTAACATATGCGTGTCCGGAAAGGTTTAGAAGGTTTATTTTTCCCGAACAATTTGATATCCAGCCGCTTTTTTCAACCGATTCATAATGGCCGCACCAATTCCTTCGGTCGGGAAACTTTCACTATAAATGATGTCAACATTCGTTTCATCGAATTTTCGTAACGTGTCGTACAAATAGCTAGCAACCGTATGTAAATGGTTTCGCGTCCCACACGTAAGCACGACATCCGCTTCATAAACATGTTTGTTTTCTTCCGTCGTTAGCACCCCAACTTTTTTCCCGATTGCACGTTGTTCATCGACAAGTTTTTGTAAAAAAGATGGAGAACCATCAACAATAACAAGCGGAGATTTTGGCGCGTAATGTGTATATTTCATGCCTGGTGATTTCGGTGTTTTTTGTTCGTCCATTAAAGCGCTGTCCACTTCAACGTGACCGATAACTTGTTCGAGCTCTTCTTTTGTCACACCACCAGGGCGTAAAATCGTTGGCACTTGTTCCGTACAGTCTAAAACCGTCGACTCCACACCAATTCCTGTCTCTCCCGCATCGATAATGCCAGCAATTCTCCCGTTTAAATCGTCAAGTACATGACCGGCTGTTGTTGGGCTTGGACGTCCTGATAAGTTGGCACTCGGTGCGGCAAGCGGCAGCCCACTCTCTTGAATTAAGGCGAGTGCGACTGGATGGTCCGGCATTCGCACTGCAATCGTTGGCAATCCAGCGGTCACCTTATCAGAAATGGAGGCTCCTTTCTTTTTAAGAATAAGCGTTAGCGGTCCCGGCCAAAAACGCTCTATCAATGTATAAGCCACATCAGGGATATCCGTGGCGATTTCTTCAAGCTGATCGCGATGAGCAATATGAACAATGAGTGGATTATCACTCGGACGTCCTTTTGCTAAAAAAATTTTTTCGACCGCTTCGGTTTCTTTCGCGTTTGCCCCTAACCCATATACCGTTTCGGTTGGGAACGCCACGACTTCGTTTGCTTTCAATAGTTTTGCGGCTTGTGAAATTTGGGGATAACTATTCAATTTATCAACAACATTTTCCACAATCCAAACTTTCGTTTCCAATGAATTCACCTCGATTATTTCTATCGCTATATAGAGAAAATATATGAAACTATCAATGTTTTTACATACAAAGTATAAAAAAACGATTCGTCGAACACAAGTTTTATCCACAAAATGTGAATAAATTGTTTGTTTTCGTGGATAACTTTGTGGATATGTTCGTTTTTTTAAATAAATGTTTTATTGTTATCCACAAATTCACCATTGAAACAGCTTCTCTAACAACTCTTTCAAAAAAAACTTAACCTCAACTTTTTCTTCTTTCTCTTCAACGATGAAAGAGGAAGATTGCATTGTTGCGTTCGAAAGACCTGCCGTGCTTGGCTGTTCCACTTTCTTTTCTTTTTTCTCTTTTACCGCTTCACCATTGGAAAAATCGAGGAAGCATAGCGGTGGAAATAATACGCACCACCAGTTCGCACCTTTTCCTGCACCAAGCGTAATTAAAATCGCTTCATATTTTCCAGCTGGATACACGTAATTACCATAAATTTTCGTTGGGAAATTCACTTTTCCAAATTGTACATGATAGGATTGATTACTCTTTTCTTCTCGCAAAACATTAGCAACAGTTTGTTCTATATCGTGTAAATGAGATTGAATTACCGTTTTTGCTTGGTCAAATGATGTTAAATCGGCGACCCATTCATTAATTTGCGCGTTTACTGCATCACGAACTTTTCGTTTTAACGCTTGATCTTCCGCAGAATCACTATTGGCTAAAATCCGTAGACGAACCGCCTTATCTGGTATCATCACTGTTGCGTTCGCCCCTGCTTCTGTTTGTTGTCCGTAAATATTGGCAAGCGCCCCTATCATAATTAACAGTATATATAAAATAATCCCCACGTTTCTTTTTTTCATTTGCTTGCACCGTCCTTTCACTAACTTATTTTGGACAGCAAAAGCAAATTTTAAACTCTATGAATCTAAAAAAATAACTTCCAGATTCGTTCTGGAAGTCATTGCTGTATTCCCGCATATACCATTCGGTCTTTCCCGTTCATATCGTAAACGACTTCAACGGACGCTGCATGAAACGTTTCTCTCAACAAATGGGCAACCGCTTCCCCCTGTCCAGCTCCGACTTCAAATGCAACTAAAGCACGGTCGTTTAACACAAACGGCAATTCCTTCATAAAGCGACGGTAAAAATCGAGACCGTCTTCCCCCCCAACAAGCGCCCTAAGCGGTTCATGATCTTTGACAACCGGTGAAAGAAGTGCAATGTCGCTTTCGGGGATATAGGGTGGATTCGAAACAACGACATCCACTTTACGATCTGCCTGAATGAAAGGTTGTAACAGATCCCCACATATAAATTCTACTTTCGCTCCGAGACGATTGGCATTTTCTTTCGCTACTTGTAAAGACTCAGGAGAAATATCGATTGTACTGACGCGCAATGATTGGTTCTCAAGAGCGAGCGTAATCGCAATCGCACCGCTTCCTGTTCCGACGTCCACGACGTCGATCATCTCTCTCTCAGGAAACAACCGTTTTATTCTTGTTAAAACCCCTTCGACTAATTCTTCCGTTTCTGGTCTCGGAATGAGGACTTCTTGATTGACAAGAAAGGTGCGCCCATAAAATTCTTCAAAACCGATTAAATATTGCACAGGAACATGTTCATATACATGCTTTTTGAGATCATCAATGAACGCCTGTGTGACAGACTCATCGATGTCGTCCCGCAGCCGGGCAAACAACTGCGCCCGCGTTACTTGTAAGTGGTGTCGTAATAATAATTCAGCGACGCGTTCCTCTTTTCCATTTTCTTTTAAAAAAGAAGAAGCCCACGTTAGGACTTCGTAAATTCGGTTATGATTCATTGTTTGCTTGCTCCAATTTTTTTGATTGGTCATCTAAAATGAGCGCATCAATAATTTCGTCAAGCTTGCCTTCTAATACTTGGTCAAGCTTTTGAATCGTTAACCCGATTCGGTGGTCTGTCACACGGTTTTGTGGAAAATTGTACGTGCGAATGCGCTCCGAACGGTCACCCGTTCCAACCGCTTGTTTACGCGTTTGGTCATATTCAGCGCGCGCTTCTTGTTGGTATTTATCATAAATGCGGGCGCGCAATACTTTCATCGCTTTTTCTTTATTTTTAATTTGCGATTTTTCATCTTGGCACGAAACAACAATACCTGTTGGGATATGCGTTAATCGTACAGCCGACATCGTCGTGTTCACGCTTTGTCCACCCGGACCGCTTGAGGCGAACGTATCAACACGAATATCTTTCTCGTTAATTTCTACCTCGATTTCTTCCATTTCCGGCAAGCAAGCAACTGTTGCTGTGGACGTATGAATACGCCCGCCCGATTCCGTTTCCGGAACACGTTGGACACGGTGCGCTCCATTTTCAAATTTTAACTTTGAGTACGCACCTTTACCGTTAATCATAAAAATAATCTCTTTATAGCCCCCTAAACCAGTTGGGCTTGCTTCAATCACTTCCGTCTTCCATCCTTGCGACTCGGCATAACGCGTGTACATCCGATATAAATCGCCAGCAAACAATGCCGCTTCCTCTCCACCGGCCGCTCCGCGAATTTCCATAATAACGTTTTTGTCATCGTTCGGGTCTTTTGGAAGAAGAAGAACTTTTAGTTGATCGACGAGCTCTTCTTCGCGTTTTTCAAGCTCGTTAATCTCTTCTTTCACCATTTCACGCATTTCAGGGTCCAGTTTTTCTTCGAGCATCGCCTTTGCCTCCGCGAGCTGTTGGCGGACGGATTTGTATTCGCGATACGTTTGTACTGTTTCTTCTAAATCGGACTGCTCTTTTGAGTAGTCACGCAACTTCTTTGGGTCGTTAATGACTTCTGGGTCCATTAGTAGTTGATTCAATTTTTCGTAACGTTCTTCTACTGCTTGAAGACGTTCAAACACGTTATTCACCTCTGCCTTTATCCATACACAGTCTAATTTATAATTATACTATATTTTCACGAAACGGCAAAGTATCGGAAAATGGAAATAAAAAAAGCCCCATAAAAGGGCGCGCATCTTTAATCGATACGAACATGAATATCGTAAGTCGGTATCGCTTTTGTCAGCAATTTGTATAGTCGAATTCGATCTTTTTCCCTTTGGTGTTTGGAAACGCGTTGAGGGGCATGAACGGTCACCCACATATCATTGCCATTCATCCAAATCGAATCGGGTTGATAATTTGTATATTTTTCAATCACTTGAACAGCTTTGCGAATATCCGCTCGATCATTTCCACTGCTATCCGCTAAACTGATAAAATTCGGGTTTTGATTCGTTTTTTCTGGATCATCGAAATGGTTATATAAACGATCATAGTCTTTTGGTGTTCGATTTGTGAGTAATTTTGTTCCATTTTTATCTTCGCTTTGTGCATGGTATTGTGAATCGGTTGGATTCATTGTACAGGCTGAAAGCAATATACCGAATAGTAACGGCAGTAACCTTTTCATTGTTTGTCGCCTCCCTGCCGTTAGCTTTTCCAACCGTTCAAAAAATATCGATGGAAAGATGTACCGTTTATCGTGTCGCAGGGTTATTCTTTTCTTGATTTGTAGATCCAACAGGTTTGTCTAGCACTTCATGGTGATGGCGACAACGTGGCTCATACGATTCACTTGCCCCAACTAAAATAACAGGATCGTAATAAGAAGCTGGAGAGCCGTTAATCAATCGCTGTGTACGACTTGCTGGTGAGCCACATACGGTACAAACGGCTTGAAGCTTCGTAACGGATTCCGCTATCGCCATTAACGTCGGTACCGGTCCAAACGGTTCGCCGCGAAAATCTTGATCTAAACCGGCAACAATGACACGATAGCCTCGGTCGGCTAACATTTGAACAACGTCGATAATTTGGTCGTCAAAAAATTGGATTTCGTCAATCGCGATAACGTCTGTTTGTTCAGAAATATGTTGAAAAATTTCCTCCGCTGAGGCAACAGGAATAGCAATGACCGATGTGCCATTATGTGAAACGACAGCTTCTTCGCTGTAACGGTTATCAATCTTTGGCTTAAATACTTTTACATCCTGCTTAGCAAATGTAGCGCGGCGAACACGGCGAATTAATTCTTCCGATTTTCCGGAAAACATGCTGCCACAAATGACTTCGAGCCAGCCAGATTGTTTCATTACATACATAAAAAACGGCCTCTCCCTTCATTCTCTTCTGTTCCATTTATGTACCCTTTTATGATTCAACTAACATTCATGAAAAAAACAGGCAAGTGATCAGACGCCTGCCTGTTTTTCATATGTTTTCGTTTTTATCAACGGCTTAATGGACGTGATAGAAGCTGGTGCGAATGAACCCGCGCCGGCTCCGCTTTTCTTTTTGTCTAGCTTCGGCTCGCAACGCCTAGTGGAAAATAACCTTCCTCCGTCGAAGTGCAAGCATTTCTCGTCGGAAGAACATTTTCCTTCGGCGCTAATCGCTCGGCTCCGCTTTTCTTATTTAAGGCCGTATTTTTTGTTGAATTTATCGACACGTCCCGCAGCAGAAGCGAATTTTTGACGTCCTGTGTAGAATGGATGGCATTCAGAGCAAATTTCAACGCGCACTTCATCTTTAACAGAACCGCTTTCGAATTCGTTTCCGCAAGCGCATTTTACCATAACTTTTTTGTACTCTGGATGAATTCCTGCTTTCATTCTTTTCATCTCCTTCCGCCCTGAATCATTTCGAAACAGAGTTTTCTATATAAGTTGTGAGTAAGAATTCTTTCTCACCGTTTGTCAAAACACACATGGTAAAATTATAGCAAGAGTTGTGTAGTTTTGCAACTGCTTATTCCTTCCGTTTTTCCCTTTCTATGAAAGCCGTTTTGCAGCTGATGGGCTAGTTCCTTTCCACTCTTGTTCAAGCAGTTCAAAAAACTCCTCATTTGTTTTTGTTTGTCGAAGTTTATTTAAAAACTTTTCTACAAAATCAGGTGTATCTGACATTGTTTTTCGAATGGCCCATAGCTTCTCAAGATGTTCTTTTGGAATGAGCAATTCCTCTTTGCGCGTGCCGGAGCGTCGAATATCGATCGCAGGGAAAATGCGCCGTTCTGCTAGTGAACGGTCAAGATGCAGCTCCATATTTCCTGTTCCTTTAAATTCTTCGTAAATGACGTCATCCATGCGCGAACCGGTATCGACGAGTGCAGTTGCTAAAATCGTTAAGCTGCCGCCTTCCTCAATATTGCGCGCTGCTCCGAAAAATCGCTTCGGACGATGGAACGCAGCTGGGTCAATTCCCCCTGAAAGCGTACGACCGCTTGGAGGAATGACTAAGTTATAGGCACGGGCTAGACGAGTGATGCTGTCCATTAAAATGACGACATCTCGTTTATGTTCGACAAGGCGCATCGCTCGTTCTAACACGAGCTCAGCCACTTTAATATGGTTTTCTGGAACTTCATCGAACGTGGAACTGACGACATCCCCAGCAACGGAACGCTCGATATCGGTCACTTCTTCAGGACGCTCGTCAATAAGGAGAACAATGAGTTCTACTTCCGGATGGTTCGTTGTAATGCTGTTGGCAATTTCTTTTAATAACATCGTTTTTCCTGCTTTTGGCGGAGCAACAATTAAACCGCGCTGACCAAAACCGACAGGAGCAATTAGATCGATAATTCTTGTCGATAACTTATCAGATGTAGTTTCTAGTTTCATTTGGCGGTTTGGATATAGTGGCGTGAGCGCTGGAAAATGAACGCGTTCTTTTGCAATTTCTGGATCTTCCCCATTGACTGCTTCGACATGAAGGAGCCCATAATATCGTTCATTTTCTTTTGGTGGGCGCACTTTTCCAGATACTTTATCACCATTTCTTAAATCAAAACGGCGAATTTGCGAAGCAGAAATATAAATATCCTCAGAGCTTGGTGAGTAGTTGATTGGGCGTAAAAAGCCAAATCCTTCTGATTGAATGATTTCAAGCACGCCTTCCATGAACAATAGTCCATCTTGTTCTGCTTGTGCTTTCAAAATGGCGAAAATAAGCTCTTTTTTCGTTAGTTTGCTGTAATAAGAAATTTTATATTGTCGAGCCAGTTCATATAGCTCTTTGAGTTTCATATTTTCCAATACTGAGATTGTTAAGTCCATTTCAACACCACGCTTTTACTGTTTTTCGTTCTCTCCCATGTACAGTTCCAAATGGATCAATGAAATGAATATGGATGGGATGAAAGAAGATAATGAAGGTTTAAACATAAAGAAGCAGAATAGCAGAGCTTATTTTTATGCACACACAGCATGACTATTTTACCCTTTTTGCTGTTTTTTAATCAATATTTTTTTATTAGTATAAAAAATAAGCGAGGGCGATTTCTTGAAATCCGCGCCTCGCTAACGTTGTTTACGGTTTAATCACTAAGTTTGGTTTTTTCTTCAAGCTATGGCGTCCATCAATAAAACGAACGGTCCCGGATTTTGCGCGCATGACAACAGAATGGGTTTCTCCATAAGATCCTTTAAATTGTACGCCACGCAACAATTCTCCATCGGTTACTCCTGTGGCAGCGAAAATAGCATCATCACCTTTTACTAAATCTTCCATACGCAATACTTTATTGACATCAAGCCCCATTTTTTTGCACCGTTCGAGTTCCGCATCATTTTGTGGAAGAAGTTTTCCTTGAATTTCACCGCCTAGGCATTTGAGTGCAACCGCTGCTAAAACTCCTTCTGGTGCACCGCCAGAACCGAACAAAATATCAACACCCGTATGATCAAAAGCGGTATTAATCGCTGCCGCTACATCGCCATCGTTAATGAGTTTAATGCGCGCACCCGCTTCTCGCAGCTCGGCAATAATGCGCTCATGGCGTGGACGGTTTAACACGATGGCTACGACATCTTCAATGCCTTTATTCTTCGCCTTCGCGACTGCTTTTAAGTTATCAATAATAGGGGCGTTAATATCAATCATGCCAACCGCTTCTGGACCAACCGCAATTTTATCCATATACATATCCGGCGCATGAAGTAAATTTCCGTGATCGGCAACAGCGACAACCGCTAATGCGTTCCATCCTCCAGAAGCGACGATATTTGTTCCTTCAAGCGGATCAACCGCCACATCCACGCGCGGTCCATAACCGTTACCGAGTTTTTCACCAATGTATAACATTGGCGCTTCGTCCATTTCCCCTTCGCCGATGACGACTGTCCCTTTCATCGGTATCGTATCAAATACATCTCTCATTGCAGAAGTAGCTGCCCCATCGGCCTCGTCTTTTTTGCCGCGTCCCATCCAACGAGCCGCGGCTAACGCTGCCGCTTCCGTTACACGAACAAGTTCCATTGATAAACTTCTTTCCATCGTAACTTCTCCCTCTCCCCTTCGTTGCCTATGAATTTTGCATTTGTTCAATTTCTTGATCCGTCATTTTCTCCCGCCAAATCGTTGCACCTAGTCCTGTTAATTTTTCAACGAGATGACTATACCCGCGGTCAATATGCTCTACCCCGGTAATTTCCGTTATTCCTTCGGCCATAAGACCAGCAATCACAAGAGCGGCCCCAGCGCGCAAGTCACTCGCTTTCACCTTTGCTCCTTGCAGTTGCACAGGCCCCGTAACAATGGCAGAACGCCCTTCTACTTTGATATTCGCATTCATTCTTCTTAACTCGTCAATATGCTTAAACCGAGCGCTATAAATCGTATCTGTCACTACGCTCGTCCCATTCGCTTTTGTTAATAGAGCGGTAAATGGTTGTTGCAAGTCGGTTGGAAACCCCGGATAAACGAGCGTTTTCACATCAACCGCTTTCATCTGAGGATTTCTCATCACTAAAATTTGATCATCGCTTGTTTCCACGCGCACGCCCATTTCGCGTAATTTCGCCGTAAGTGACTCGAGATGTTGCGGAATGACGTTATCAATTAACACTTCTTCTCCCATGGCCGCTCCTGCAATCATAAACGTACCTGCTTCAATGCGGTCGGGAATAATGGCATGGCGGCATCCGGATAATGTTTCTACCCCGTCGATACGAATGACGTCCGTTCCAGCTCCTTTAATTTTTGCTCCCATGTTCGACAATAATGTGGCGACGTCAATAATTTCCGGTTCCTTTGCGGCGTTTTCAATAATCGTACGCCCTTTTGCACGAACTGCAGCCAACATAATGTTAATCGTTGCACCAACGCTCACAACGTCTAAGTAAATGCGAGCACCGCGCAATTCATCAGCGCGCAAATAAATGGCACCTTGCTCGTTCGTTACCTTTACCCCTAACGCTTCAAACCCTTTAATATGTTGATCAATCGGGCGGGGACCTAAATGGCAGCCGCCGGGCAAACCAATGACGGCCTTTTTAAAACGTCCGAGCATCGCCCCCATTAAATAATAAGAAGCGCGTAATTTTTTGACTTTTCCATTTGGAAGAGGCATCGACACAATGTTCGTCGGGTCAATCGTTGCTTCCTTGCCGTCAAAATGAAATGTTCCGCCAATTTCCTCAATTAACTCTCCTAAAATGCGAACATCTGAAATGTCTGGCAACCCTTCAATCGTCACCGGTGATTCTGCGAGAATCGTCGCTGGAATTAAAGCAACAGCACTATTTTTTGCTCCGCTTACTCGTACGGTTCCTTTCAAAAGGTCACCACCAATGATTTTTAATTTTTCCATTATAGTCTCCCTTCCAGCGAAGATGGCTGCTTTTGCGCAAGTTCACAAGGAAACAATTTGTTACAATCTTTCTTTTTACAGTTTAGACAAAAATAAATGATTTTTATCGCTGATTTTGTTGATTCCAGTCAGCTAAAAATTTTTCAATGCCTTGGTCTGTTAGCGGATGTTGGAATAGTTGCATTAATACTTTGTATGGAACAGTAGCAATATGCGCTCCTCTTAATGCAGCTTCCGTCACATGAAGCGGATGACGAATAGAGGCAGCGATAATTTCCGTGTCAATTCCGTGAATATCAAAAATGTTGGCAATCGTAGAGATAAGCTCTAATCCATTATGACCGATATCGTCTAAACGACCAAGAAACGGAGAAACGTATGTCGCTCCTGCACGCGCAGCTAAAAGTGCTTGATTAGCCGTAAAAATAAGTGTAACGTTTGTTTTAATCCCTTTCTCACTAAATACTTTCACCGCTTTTAGTCCTTCTGGTGTCATTGGAACTTTGATCGTAATATTTGGAGCAATTTTCGCCAGTTCTTCTCCTTCACGAATCATTCCTTCCGCTTCTGTCGAAATCACCTCAGCGCTTACCGAACCGGATACAATCGACGTAATCTCGCGAAGGCGTTCATGAAATGACACATTTTCTTTGGCAACAAGGCTTGGATTCGTTGTTACTCCAGCTAAAATTCCTAATTCATTCGCTTTTTTAATTTCTTCTAAATTGGCGGTATCAATAAAAAATTTCATAATGGAAATCCTCCTCGTTCTCTTTTATTTAAACCTGCACACATTGATTCCTACGACCACATTTTGCGCTCTATACGCTTAATTCAAGCGGTTTCATTCGATGGCAAAAGTTATTTTACCGCTATAAGAAAAGGAAACCGCCCTGACTTTGACAATGGTCATTTGTCACAGCAGTGCGGTTTTCCGCTAGGATGGCGACATTTCGCCGTTTGCCCACAGGACGTGGGCAGTATTTAGACGAAATTTGGCGACTCCGCTTTTCTTATTGTCTAGCTCCAGCGTCCAGCCGCTTGCGGTCAAATAACCTTCCTCCGTCGAAGTGACAAGCACTTCTCGTCGGAAGAACATTTGCCATTCGCGGGAGCCAGGATGGCGACATTTCGCCGTTGCCCACAGGACGTGGGCAGTATTTAGGCGAAATTGGGACGCTTCCGCTTTTCTTACGCTTTACCAGAAGAGCCGAATTCGCGCATTTTTCCGATGACAGTTGCTTTAATCGCGTCACGACCAGGACCGATAATTTTGCGTGGGTCATATACTTTTTCGTCTTTTGCCAATACTTCGCGAACGACTTTTGTGAATGCTATTTGATTTTCTGTGTTTACGTTAATTTTAGAAGTACCTAAAGAAATAGCACGTTGAATTTGCTCGGTTGGGATGCCTGTACCACCGTGTAATACAAGCGGAACGCGCGTTAAGTCGCGAATGATTTCCATTTCTTTAAATCCTAATTTTGGTTCTCCTTTATAAGGACCATGAACAGAGCCGAGCGCAGGCGCTAAACAGTCAATTCCTGTACGTTTAACAAGCTCTTCACATTCTTTTGGATCAGCATAAATAATGCCATCAGCCACAACATCGTCTTCTTGTCCACCAACCGTACCTAATTCTGCTTCGACGGATACGCCGCGCGCATGAGCATACTCCACTACTTGAGACGTAATTTGAACGTTTTCTTCAAACGGATGATGAGAAGCATCAATCATGACAGATGTGAAACCAGCGTCGATCGCTGCTTTACATTTTTCAAAGCTAGAACCATGGTCAAGGTGAATCGCAACAGGAACGGTAATATTCATATCTTCGATTAATCCTTTTACCATGTTGACGACTGTTTTAAAGCCGCCCATGTAACGAGCCGCGCCTTCAGACACGCCGAGAATAACTGGAGATTTTTCTTCTTGTGCCGCCGCTAAAATCGCTTGTGTCCATTCAAGGTTATTAATGTTGAATTGTCCGACCGCATACTTTTCTGCCAATGCTTTGTTCAGCATTTCCTTCATGGATACTAAAGGCATGATAAAAATCCTCCTTAATGATTAAACTTCGCCTTTCGAAAAAAGGGAGGCTATGCGTAGCATCGCCAAAAATAGTAAAAATATGTATGAAAGGCGCATTTCCGTCTACGTTATAAGCATACCAACTTACAAAAGAAACAGCAACATTATGAACCTTGATGAATTTTACAAAAGTTTGTCGAAAGCGGATTACAAAGATAAATGTTTTTTTACTGCGTCACGCAGCTCATCAATGTCAAACGGTTTAGCAAAATGCATGATCGCGCCTAATTCTTTCGTTTCCTGAATCATATCAAGCTCACCGTAAGCCGTCATAATAATGACTTTGATATCTTGATTAATCGCTTTGATTCGTTTTAGTATTTCAATTCCATCCATCCCGGGAATTTTCATATCTAGCAACACTAAATCTGGGCTATGCTTTTGTACGATATCTAATGCCTGCATTCCATTCGCGGCCTGAAATGTAGTATACCCTTCTCTTTGGAATACTTCGTTTAATAAAATGCGAATTCCGTATTGATCATCGACAATTAAAATTTTATTACTCATTTCACTCATTTCTTACACACCTCAATTCTTTGGTTTCCTCAAAATATACTTTCGCATTAGTCCACTATTTTCCTGCCGTTTTTTTGCTCGATTATCAACAAATTACAGAAAATTAGTTGTTTTATTGCATAATAAAAGTATACTTTATTGTTTAGAAGGAAGGTGAATTAAAATGGTAAAAATCTTTATGACACAATTAAACGGTTATTTTAAAAAAATTGCTGAAAACGAAGAAATGTCTATAGAAGACGGAGCACGATTGCTTGCTCAAGCAATTATTGGAGACGGGCGCATTTTGATTCATGGATTTGATGAGATGGAAGCGATTGTTTTTGAAGCAACGAAGGGGCAAGAAACGTTGCCAAAAGCGGAACGGCTAATGCAAAATGCGAACATTCGCAGTGATATCGATGATACGGATCGCGTTTTGCTTGTTACCCGCTTTTCTAATGACGAACAAGCAATCGCATTAGCGAAGAAACTAAAGGAGCAGAACTTGCCCATTGTGGGCATCTCTGCAGTGGTCAATGAGGAAGAGCAGTCTCTTGCTGATGTTGTAGACGTACATATTGATAGTAAGCTTGTGAAGCCACTGATTCCAAAAGAAGACGGCACACGCTTTGGATTCCCAGCGGTGATGACGGCATTGTTTGCTTACTATTGCTTATTTTTCACCATGAAAGAAATTCTAGACGAATACGAAGAGGTTTAAAATAAAGGACTATCTCCCAAACAAAAGAGATAGTCCTTTTCCATATTCATTTACTGTTTTAATGAAGCTCTCACAAATTCACGGAACAACGGTTGCGGTCTTGTCGGACGTGACGTGAACTCTGGGTGGAATTGCGCTGCCACAAACCATGGATGATCTTTTAACTCAATAATTTCGACTAAACGACCATCCGGGCTTGTACCAGAAAAGACAAACCCATGTTGTTCCATCACTTGACGATATTGGTTGTTAAATTCATAACGGTGGCGATGGCGTTCGTAAATGACTTCATCTTGGTAAGCTTCATAAGCGAGCGTTCCTTCTAACAACTTGCAAGGATATAACCCTAAACGAAGCGTTCCACCTAAATCTTCGACATCTTTTTGTTCCGGTAATAAGTCAATGATTGGATGTGGTGTATTTGGGTCAATTTCTGCAGAATGCGCGCCTTTAAGCCCAACTACATTGCGAGCAAATTCAATGGATGCCAGCTGCATGCCTAAGCAAATACCGAGGAATGGCACTTTATTCTCACGGGCATAGCGAATCGCTTCAATTTTCCCTTCAATGCCACGGTCTCCAAAACCGCCTGGAACAAGAATGCCGTCTACGTCCTTTAATAGATCTTCTACGTTTTCGCTATTGACATGCTCTGAGTTAATCCATTTAATTTCCACTTCCGTATCAAAGGCATATCCAGCATGGCGAAGCGCTTCAACAACAGAAATGTACGCGTCTTGAAGCTCGACGTATTTACCTACAAGAGCAATCTTTGTTTTATTAGAAAGGTTGCGCACTTTTTCGACGAGCGCTTTCCACTCTGTCATATCGGCTTCTTTGCAGTTTAGTTTTAAATGCTCACAAACAATCTGGTCTAATTTTTGCTCTTGAAGCATTAACGGAACGGCGTATAACGTATCTGCGTCACGCGCTTCGATGACCGCTTTTGGATCGATATCGCAAAATAGCGCAATTTTGTCTTTCATGTCTTGTGACATCGGCATTTCTGTGCGAACGACGATGACGTTTGGTTGAATGCCGAGGCTGCGAAGCTCTTTCACGCTATGTTGCGTTGGCTTCGTTTTCATTTCGCCTGCCGCTTTAATATACGGAACGAGCGTACAGTGAATATACATGACGTTTTCGCGTCCGATATCGCTCTTAATTTGGCGAATGGCTTCTAAAAACGGCAATGATTCGATATCGCCGACCGTGCCACCGATTTCGGTAATGACGACATCGGCATTCGTTTCGCGACCAGCGCGGAAAACCCGTTCTTTAATTTCGTTTGTAATGTGGGGAATGACTTGCACCGTACCGCCTAAATAATCACCGCGACGCTCTTTTTTCAATACTGTTGAATAAATTTTTCCTGTTGTGACATTGCTATATTTATTTAAATTAATGTCGATGAAACGTTCATAATGGCCTAAGTCTAAATCCGTTTCCGCTCCATCATCCGTTACAAACACTTCCCCATGTTGATATGGACTCATCGTCCCTGGGTCGACATTAATATATGGGTCAAACTTTTGAATCGTTACATTTAACCCGCGATTTTTTAACAAACGACCTAATGATGCAGCCGTAATCCCTTTTCCTAACGATGAAACAACACCGCCGGTTACAAAAATATATTTTGTCATTTCAAGTTCCCCCTTGCCGAAATATATGTAACACTTAAAGTGTGTACAAAACGCAAAAATAAAAAACGCTCCGCTTACGTTTATTGTAAGGGAGCGATATTTTTATACGAAATTTTGAAAGAGCCCAAATAAGATTCTACATAGTCTGGCATATAAAGTCAAGGGGATTATCATTCTTCTTCTGTTTCGTCAATCTCAAGCTCTTCTTCTAGATCTTCGTCCTCTAAATCAAATTCGTCCTCGTCGAGAAGCTCATCGTCAAATGCGTCTGCCTCATCGAGATCAAATTCATCCTCATCAAGAAGTTCATCTTCGAGATCAACTTCTTCATCCTCGTAGTCATCGAGATCATCGTAATCAAGATCTTCTTCGTCGATGATTTCATCATAGTCATCATACTCATCAAGCGCTTTTTTCTTCTTCTTCGGTTTCACCGTTGTTGACACATTTTCGTCTTCCGTTTGGTCGTATGGATACCAAGAACGTAATCCCCAACGATTTTCCCCGATACAAATAAAGCGGCCGTCGATATTTAAGTCTGTATAAAATTGCGCAATGCGCTCTCGTACTTCTTCTTCGGATAAGTTTACTAGCGCAGCAATTTCGTTAACGATTTGTTGAAAAGGCAACGCTTCCTTTTTATCAGTCATGATTAAATAAGCGAGTTCAACAAGCGACATTTCTTGTAATTCTTCTGGAGAGTATTGCTGCAAGCTCAAATTCGGCACTCCCTTTCTATGTAATAAACTTTTCGTTACCGATACAATATGAATGAATGCAGTTAGAATACATACCATTCATTATAAACAATTTCTCTTCGTTTATGCTAGTTCCTTATTGATAGTTTCTAAAAAAATTGCTATTTTTTCAGCGAAAAAGGGAAATCGACAAACGATTTCCCATTCACAGTTACATGTTGCGACGATATTGACCGCCGACTTCGTATAATGCGCGCGTAATTTGCCCGAGACTAGCGACTTTTACCGTTTCCATTAATTCTTCAAAAATATTGCCGCCACTTACAGCCGCATGCTTTAAGCGTTTTAGAGCTTCCTCTACTTTGTCTTTATTCCGTTCTTGGAATTTTCGTAAATTCGTAATTTGTAATTCTTTTTCTTCATAGGAAGCACGCGCTAATTGAATATTGTTCAACTCTTCTTCTGACGGCGGATTTGGGTTCAAGTAGGTGTTCACACCGATAATCGGTAGCTCTCCGCTATGCTTTTTCATTTCGTAGTACATTGATTCTTCTTGAATTTTTCCGCGCTGATATTGCATTTCCATCGCACCTAATACGCCACCGCGATCATTGAGTCGTTCAAATTCTTTTAATACGGCTTCTTCTACTAAATCGGTTAGTTCTTCAATAATAAAGGAGCCTTGCAACGGGTTTTCGTTTTTCGTTAAGCCATGCTCTTTTGTAATAATTAACTGAATCGCCATCGCGCGACGGACCGACTCTTCCGTCGGTGTCGTAATCGCTTCGTCATAAGCATTTGTATGCAACGAGTTGCAGTTATCATGAAGGGCCATTAATGCTTGTAAGGTTGTGCGAATATCATTAAAATCAATTTCTTGTGCGTGCAATGAACGGCCAGATGTTTGAACATGATATTTTAGTTTTTGGCTTCGTTCATTAGCCCCATATTTTTCGCGCATCACAATCGACCAAATGCGACGAGCAACCCGACCGATGACCGAATATTCAGGGTCAAGTCCGTTGCTAAAGAAGAACGAAAGGTTTGGCGCAAAGTCGTCAATGTGCATACCGCGGCTTAAGTAATATTCGACATACGTAAAGCCGTTCGCTAATGTAAAGGCAAGCTGCGTAATCGGATTGGCCCCCGCTTCAGCAATATGATACCCGGAAATCGATACAGAATAATAATTACGTACTTTATTTTTAATAAAGTACTCTTGGATATCGCCCATCATTTTTAACGCGAATTCTGTAGAGAAGATACACGTATTTTGTCCTTGGTCTTCTTTTAAAATATCGGCTTGAACCGTACCGCGCACCGTTTGTAATGTAAAGGCTTTTACTTCTTCATATTCCGCTTCCGTTAATGGTCGCCCCAATTCTTTTTCGCGTTTTTCCACTTGCTGTTCAATCGCCGTATTCATAAACATCGCTAAAATAATTGGCGCTGGTCCGTTAATCGTCATCGAAACGGATGTAGACGGGTCGCATAAATCAAAGCCTTTATATAGCTTTTTCATGTCGTCTAATGTACAAACGCTGACGCCGCTCTCACCGATTTTTCCGAAAATATCTGGGCGATAATCCGGATCTTCACCGTACAACGTAACTGAGTCAAACGCTGTACTTAAACGTTTTGCCGGATCATCTTTACATAAGTAATGGAAGCGACGGTTTGTCCGCTCTGGCGTTCCTTCTCCCGCGAATTGTCGTTTCGGATCTTCCCCTTGGCGTTTAAACGGGAAGACGCCTGCTGTGTATGGGAATGAACCCGGCACGTTTTCTTTATAGACCCAACGTAAAATCTCGCCATAGTCTTTAAACTTTGGCAGCGCGACTTTTGGAATATCTAAGCCCGCTAAGCTTTTTGTCGTTAATTCGGTGACAACTTCTTTGTCGCGAATTTTTGTGACAAATTGTTTGGCCGCATATTTTGCTTTCAGGTCTTCCCACGAAGCAAGAATTTGTTTTGATTCTGGAGTCAGTTGATTTTCATAGTGCTGTTTCAATGCTTCAAGTGAGGCCAACACTTCTTCGTTTCGTTCGCGCTCTTTGACCGCTTCAATCGCACCTTCTAATTGGAACAAGCGGCGAGCCATATTGGCTTGCTGATCGACTTTCTTATGATAGTTGCGTACCGTTTCCGTAATTTCGCGCAAATAATGTCGTCTCTCGTTTGGAATGATGACGTTTTGCTTTTGGACATCGTCTACTTTTTGCAGTGTCGTCGTCCAGTTAGTTCCTGCTTTTTTGTTAATTAAATCAATTAAGGCAACAAATAACGTGTTTGTTCCCGGGTCGTTAAATTGGCTGGCAATCGTGCCGTAAACCGGCATTTCCGATAAGTCTTTATCGAATAGCTGATGGCTGCGTTGGTATTGTTTTTGTACTTGACGTTTCGCATCTTCAGAGCCTTTGCGCTCAAACTTATTAATGACGATTAAATCCGCATAGTCGATCATATCGATTTTTTCAAGCTGCGTTGGCGCACCGAATTCACTTGTCATGACATACATGGAAATGTCACACACTTCCGTAATCGCCGCATCCCCTTGACCGATTCCGCTTGTTTCGACGATGACTAAGTCAAATCCGGCCGCCTTCACGACGTTAATCGCGTCTTTAATCGCAAGTGACAACTCAGAACGGGAATTTCTCGTTGCCAAGCTGCGCATATACACGCGCGGGGAGTTGATTGAGTTCATACGAATGCGATCGCCTAACAGCGCCCCACCTGTTTTTTGCTTCGTTGGATCAACAGATAAAATCGCCACTTTCTTTTCCGGAATTTCGTTTAGGAAGCGACGAACTAATTCGTCTGTTAACGAGCTTTTCCCCGCTCCGCCCGTACCGGTAATCCCGACAACAGGAACCGGTTTAGTAAGCTCTCTTACTTTTTCCAATACGTTTTCTACCGATGCAGCAACCTCTTGTGGCAAGTCAACGCGGCTTTCTGACAAGGTAATTAAGCGAGCAATCGCTTGAACATCTCCCTTTTGCACCCTTTCAATTTCGTCAGTAATTTCCCGAACAGTCAGAAAATCGCATTCTTCCATCATCACATTAATCATTCCTTGCAAGCCGAGAACGAGACCGTCTTCTGGTGAAAAGATGCGGGCAATTCCGTATTCATGCAATTCTTTTATTTCCCTAGGAATAATAACGCCACCACCACCGCCATAAATGCGAATATGCGAGGCGCCCCGCTCTTTTAATAAATCATACATATATTTAAAAAATTCAACGTGTCCGCCTTGATAAGAGGAAACAGCAATGCCTTGTACATCTTCTTGAATGGCAGCATTGACAATTTCCTCAACGGAACGGTTATGTCCTAAATGAATTACTTCTGCGCCACTTGCTTGCAAAATGCGGCGCATAATATTAATCGATGCATCATGACCGTCAAATAAGCTAGAGGCCGTCACAAAGCGAACATGATGTTTCGGACGATAAATGTGAGCCATTTTCTCTCCCCCTTCTTTTCGTTATGACCGTTTCTCCAAAATTCCCCTTAACAATAAATCCGTTTGCAGCTCAATATACTCTTCAAGCGTATACATTTTCTGTAACGCCCAACGCCGAAATGCCCACATTTGCCCTAGAACGAAAATATTATGAGCAAACAGCTTAATTTCTTGTTCCGTTAGCTGAAAGACCCCGTTTTTGACACATGTTTGTAAAATTTTTTCGAACATTGCGACCATTTGTATTTCTTTATTTAACACATACGGTAACGAATCTTTGGTGAGTGATTTTGCTTCTTGATACATGACAAGCACTTCATCTTGAACCTCATCAATGACTTTGAAATAACGAGCAATCGCTAACTTAAAACTTTCGATCGTTCCATGATGAGTACCGATATCTTTTTCCATCCGTTCATGTACTTCGTCGTAAATGCGGTCGCACACTAAATAAAGCACGTCTTCTTTTTGACGAATATACTCATAAAGCGTTCCGATGCTAAAGCCGGATGCTTTCGCAATTTCCCTTGTTGTCGTACGATGAAACCCTTTCTGTTTAAAAAGGGAAATCGCTCCTTTAATCATTTGATTGCGCCTTTTTTTCACGAGGCGCTCATCTTTCACTGATGCCGGTACTTCGCGCTTTTTCATGTTCATCACCTAAAATCGCCACTCGTTTATTTCGTGAGCATTCGAGAAATCACAAGTCGTTGAATTTCTTGTGTTCCTTCGTAAATTTGCGTAATTTTCGCATCGCGCATAAACCGCTCAACCGGATAGTCTTTTGTATAACCGTACCCACCAAAAATTTGTACCGCATCGACCGTTACTTTCATCGCTGTATCTCCAGCAAACAACTTCGCCATCGCGGATGCTTTTCCGTATGGAAGCGCGTTCGATTCTAACCATGCAGCTTGATAGGTTAGTAAGCGAGCAGCTTCAATCGCCGTGGCCATATCCGCAAGCTTAAAGGCAACACCTTGTTGTTCCGCAATTGGTTTTCCAAATTGAACCCGCCCTTTTGCATATTCGACCGCCGCATCTAACGCGCCTTGGGCGATACCAACCGCTTGCGCGGCAATGCCGTTACGTCCGCCGTCTAATGTCATCATCGCAATTTTAAAGCCTTCTCCTTCTTGACCAAGAAGGTTTTCTTTCGGAATACGGCAATCTTCAAAAATTAACTCCGTTGTTGGTGATGAACGAATGCCTAGTTTTTTCTCTTTTTTGCCGATTGAAAATCCTGGTGTGCCTTTTTCAACAATGAACGCGCTAATTCCTTTATGTTTTTTCTCTGGGTCTGTTACAGCGAAAACAACATAAATTTCCGCTTCTCCCCCATTTGTAATCCACACTTTGGAACCGTTCAGCACGTAGTGATCCCCATCTAATACCGCTCTCGTTTTCATCGAAGAAACATCAGAACCTGCACCCGGCTCTGAAAGACCGTAAGCACCTAGCTTTTCACCTGTAGCAAGCGCACGCAAATATGTTTGTTTTTGTTCCTCTGTACCAAATTTATAGATTGGCCAGCTCGCTAACGAAATGTGTGCGGATAGCGTGACACCTGTAGAGGCACACACTTTTGATAACTCTTCAACGGCAATAACGTACGCTAAATAATCGCTGCCGATGCCGCCGTATTCCTCTGGCCAAGGAATCCCGGTTAAACCAAGCTCAGCCATTTTATTAAAAATCTCACGATCGAACCGTTCCTCTTCATCGCGCTCCGCTGCTGTCGGTGCTACTTCGTTTTTCGCAAATTCGCGAACCATTTTACGTATCATTTCATGTTCTTCCGTTAATTGAAAATTCATATCCTCGTCCCCCTATGAATCGTTTTGCCTTAAAACGAAAGCTACAGTTGTTTACTAATGACAATGCGTTGAATTTCGCTTGTTCCTTCATAGATTTCGCAAATTTTTGCATCACGGAACAACCGCTCTACTGGATAATCTTCTGTATAGCCGTTACCGCCGAAAATTTGTACCGCTTCGATCGCATTTTCCATCGCTGCTCTTGAAGCGAACAACTTGGCCATTGACGCTTCTTTGCTGCAAGGAAGTCCGTTCGCACGTAAAAATGCGGCACGATATACTAATAGTTTTGCTGCTTCAACCGCTGTGGCCATATCCGCAAGCTTAAATGCAATGCCTTGTTGTTCGGCAATCGGCTTTCCAAATTGAATGCGTTCTTTCGCATAGGCCGTCGCATGTTCTAGCGCTGCTTCAGCGATCCCAAGCGATTGAGCGGCGATACCGATGCGTCCAACGTCGAGATTGGCCATGGCAATTTTAAATCCTTGCCCTTCTTCGCCTAATAAATTTTCTGCCGGCACTTTCGCATCTTCAAACGAAATTTGCACCGTTCTTGAACCATGTAAGCCCATTTTCTTCTCGTCTTTGCCAATGATAAATCCCGGTGTATCCTTTTCGACAATAAACGCAGAAATGCCTCGGCTTCCTTCTTCCTCTGGATTTGTGCGAGCAAAGACAATATACGTGTCCGCCTCACCACCGTTTGTAATAAACACTTTGGATCCGTTTAAAATATAGTAATCGCCTTGGCGAACCGCTTTCGTCTTTAAACTTTTCGCATCTGAGCCAGCGCTCGGTTCCGTTAAACAAAACGCTCCTAAATATTCACCGCTTGCTAATTTCGGAATATATTTTTTCTTTTGTTCCTCCGTTCCGAAATAAAGAATCGGATTCGTGCCGACGGATGTATGAACCGATAAAATGACGCCGACCGTCGCGCTTACTTTGGAGATTTCATGAATCGCAATAATGTAAGAGGTGAAATCCATGCCAGCTCCGCCGTACTCTTCAGGAATCGTAATACCCATTAAGCCGAGCTCCGCCATTTTCTTTAAAATTTCGCGCGGAAACTCTCCTTGTTCCATGCGTTCAACGAATGGAGCAATTTCGCTTTGTGCAAATTCTTTAACCATTTTTCGCATCATTTCTTGCTCTTCAGTAAAATGTAAATTCATGTATGTCACCCTCTTTGTTGAAAATAAACCATGAATTATTCGTAAGTGTAAAATCCTCTCCCTGTCTTGCGTCCGAGCCAACCTGCTTTTACATATTTTCGTAATAACGGACATGGGCGATATTTATCATCGCCAAACCCTTCATGAAGTGTTTCCATAATGTAAAGGCATGTATCTAAACCGATAAAATCAGCAAGTGTCAGCGGTCCCATCGGATGGTTCATGCCAAGCTTCATTACTTCGTCGATCGCTTCTTTCGTGGCCACACCTTCGTATAACGCGTAAATCGCCTCATTGATCATTGGCATTAAAATTCGATTAGAGATAAATCCTGGAAAATCATTGACTTCTACTGGCACTTTGTTCAATTTGCGTGTAATATCTTCAATCGTTTGATACACGTCATCCGCTGTGGCCAAACCGCGAATAATTTCAACAAGTTTCATCACTGGAACTGGATTCATAAAATGCATGCCAATGACTTTTTCTGGTCGTTTCGTTGCCGCGGCGATTTCGGTAATCGGAAGCGAGGAAGTATTCGTTGCTAAAATGGTATGCGGAGAAGTGATTTCGTCTAGTTGCGCGAAGAGTTTTGTTTTTACTTCCATATTTTCAACGACTGCTTCAATGACTAAGTCAACGTTGCTTGCGTTTTGCAAATCAAGAGAAGGGGTAATTCGATTTAAAATGCTTGCTTTTTCATCTTCTGTCATTTTTCCTTTGTCAACTTGGCGCGTTAAATTTTTCGAAATCGTTGCAAGTCCGCGATCGACATATTCTTGCTTCAAATCTTGTAAAAATACGTCATATCCTGCCATCGCGCATACTTGGGCAATGCCCGATCCCATTTGACCGGCACCAACAACCATGATTTTTTTAACATCCATTGTTCCATCCCCCTATCAACTAACCATTTTGTAAAACCGAACGCTGTCGCTTTTTGCAAAACAACAGCGCTCGATAAAGAAATCATACATTTCGAAACACTATCTAGCTCTCTTCCGTTTTTCTTTATTGTCTAGATCGCCTCTGCTTTTCTTTTAATCAACTTGAACCATAATCGCATCGCCTTGACCGCCACCGCTGCAAATCGCTGCAATACCGATGCCGCCGCCACGACGTTTCAATTCATGAATAAGCGTAATGATAATGCGCGCTCCACTTGCGCCGATCGGATGACCTAACGCTACAGCGCCCCCATTCACATTCACTTTTTCTGGATCTAACCCAGCGATTTTGATGCTCGCTAATGCGACAGCGGAGAACGCTTCATTAATTTCAAACAAGTCGATGTCATTCGCTGTCTTCCCTGTTTTTCTGAGCAGCTCGTTAATAACAATCCCTGGTGTTTTCGGAAAGTCTTTAGCCTCGACAGCGATGGAAGTGTGAGCAAGAATCGTTGCCAGCGGCTTTCTTCCCTCACGCAATGCCCGTTCTTCACTCATAAGAACAAGCGCAGCGGCTCCATCGTTCACACCAGGAGCGTTTCCTGCCGTAATCGTGCCAGTTGGATCAAACACAGGGGCTAGTTTGGCTAACTTCTCGATTGATGTATCTTTGCGCGGTGCCTCATCATGCTCGATAACGAGTGCATCGCCTTTGCGCTGTGGAATTTCCACTGGTACGATTTCTTCTGCTAATATCCCGGCTTCAATCGCCGCAATGGCACGCTGATGACTGCGATACGCCCAAGCATCTTGCTCTTCGCGTGAAATCTCTAATTCTTTTGCCGTTTCACTACCGTAAATCCCCATATGAACCCCGGTAAAACTGCACGTAAGCCCGTCATGTACCATTAAATCTTTCACGGTGGAATCACCCATACGCAAGCCCCAGCGCGCCTTTGGCAATACGTATGGCGCATTGCTCATCGATTCCATTCCCCCAGCAACGATCACTTCACCATCGCCAGCACGAATAATTTGGTCGCCAAGCGTCACACTGCGCATGCCGGATGCACATACTTTATTGATCGTTTCTGTTCTCACTTCCCATGGAATGCCCGCATAGCGAGCAGCTTGCCGTGAAGGAAGTTGCCCTTGTCCACCTTGAAGAACCGTTCCTAAAATCACTTCATCGACTTGTTCACCACTGACATTCGCACGATGGAGCGCCTCTTTAACGGCGATCCCTCCTAGTTGCGCAGCTGTTAGTGAGCTAAGACTTCCACTGAATTTTCCAAACGGTGTACGTACCCCACTTAAAATGACTGTTTTTCCCATATTCCTCTCCCCCTTTAAATATATGTCGAACCAGGCGGCGCCTGAGTTCAAGCAGACAATAAACGCAATAAGAAAACGATTACAAACAACAGACTGAACGTTCGCTCAATTTGGATGTTCAGGAGAAGGTGTACCCTTTCGTACACCTTCTCCTCTCTATTATACTAATTATTTTAAAAAATACGAATTGTTTATTAAATTTTTATTTCTTTTTATTATGAAACGATTTCTTTTTGGTCGCCAAACACCGCTCTTTCTAATAGCTCAGCGATATCGTACGTAGCAACTTTGTCTTCCACTTCTTTCGCTTTTGTTCCGTCCGTTAACATTGTTAAGCAGTACGGGCAACCGGAACTAATGACAGTCGGATTGACCGCTAGCGCTTGTTCTGTGCGAGCGACGTTAATACGGTTTCCGGTCGTTTCTTCCATCCACATTAAACCGCCGCCTGCGCCACAGCACATTCCGGTTTCGCGGTTCCGTTCCATCTCGACAAGTTTCACACCTGGAATCGCACGTAAAATGTTACGCGGTTGTTCATATACTTCGTTATAGCGTCCGAGATAACAAGAATCGTGGAAAGTCACCGTTTCGTTAACTTCATATTTTGGTACTAATCGACCTTCTTCCACAAGTTTCGCTAGCAGTTCCGTATGATGGTATACTTCCGCCTCAAATCCAAAATCAGGATATTCGTTTTTAAACGTGTTGTATGCGTGCGGGTCAATCGTCACGATTTTTTTCACACCCGCTTTTTCAAACTCAGCAATGTTATTAGTTGCTAATTCTTGGAATAAAAACTCATTTCCTAAGCGGCGTGGTGTATCGCCGGAGTTTTTCTCTTTATTACCTAAAATCGCAAATTTTACGCCTGCTTCATTTAACAATCTCGCAAACGCTAACGCGATTTTTTGACTGCGGTTGTCAAATGACCCCATCGAACCAACCCAGAATAAATATTCAAATTCTTCGCCCGCTTTTTGCATTTCTTTTACAGTTGGGATATGAACATCCTCGCGCAACTCACGCCAATTTTCCTTTTCTTTCCGGTTTAGTCCCCAAGGGTTGCCTTGACGTTCAATGTTCGTCATCGCCCGCTGTGCATCTGGGTTCATTTTTCCTTCCGTCAATACAAGGTAGCGACGAAGATCAATAATTTTATCCACGTGTTCGTTCATGACTGGACATTGGTCTTCACAGTTGCGACACGTTGTACAGGCCCAAATTTCTTCTTCGGTAATGACATCGCCGATTAAACTTGGCATTTCTAGCGCCGCCGCCTGCTCTTTTACCCCTTGTGCCGCAAACGCGAGCTGATTTCCTCTTGTATGTTTAAACGCAAACGTCGGCACCCAAGGCGCTTTTGACGTGACAACTGCCCCCTTTTCTGTCAAATGGTCGCGCAATTTTAAAATTAAATCCATTGGGGACAACATTTTTCCTGTTCCTGTCGCAGGACACATGTTTGTGCATCGACCGCACTCTACGCAAGCGTATAAATCGATAAGCTGCGTTTGTTTAAAGTCTTCAATTTTACCGACACCGAATGATTCTTGCGTCTCGTCTTCAAAATTAATTTTTTCAAGCTTTGGTTTGGACAAACGGCTGAAGAAAACGTTGACTGGTCCAGCAATTAAATGAGCGTGCTTTGATTGAGGGACATACACTAAGAATGTGAGCAAAATCAACAAGTGAACCCACCATGCGACATAGAAAAGAACAGCTGCTCCTGTACCGCCGACCCATTGGAAAGCGCTTGCGATGAGTGAAGCAACAGGCTCGCTCCATGTCGTTTCTTCACCATGCCAAATCATGCTCATTCCGTTCCCGAATAAAACAGAAAGCATTAATCCCCCGATAAAAATGAGCACTAATCCTGCTTTAAAATCTCGTTTTAAGCGGACAAGCTTTTCAATATAACGGCGATAAAACGCCCAAAACACCGCAATTAAAATTAGCAATGTAACAATCTCTTGGAAAAACGTAAATCCTGAATAAAGCGGACCTAATGGGAGATGAGCCCCAGGAACAAGTCCTTTGATGATAAAATCAATCGCTCCAAATTGCACAAGAATAAACCCGTAGAAAAAGAGAACGTGAATGATTCCGCTTTTTTTATCTTTTAATAGTTTTTTCTGGCCGAATACATTCACCCAAATTTTGTGAAGGCGCTCTTTTACTTTTTGGTCAAACTCGACTTTTTTGCCTAATTTGATATAGGCGATACGCGTTTTCACTAAATAAGTAAACAAATAGACAGCGTAAGCCGTTACAAGTAAGAATGCAAGAAAATTGACTATCAATAAGCCATGCACTGTTTTACGCCCCTTTCCCCCTTAATTCGGTATATTAATGAAAAAATATTAGCAAGAGAATAAATTTTCAGAATTATGCCTATCACTTTTATTTTAATAATGAATGAGCATTCAGTCAACAATGTTTTTGTTAGCTAGCCTGCTATTTTTTTTCATATGGGGTACATTAATAAGTAACGATGGAAACAGGAGGAAAATATCGTGATTTTTATATGGGTGATTGTCATTTTATTCATGCTTATCACCATAGATGAGCAACTCGGGCGAAAAAGGAAACGTACAAACACCGCGCGAAGAGAGTATCCGCAACGTCAAAGTGACTTAACGTTGTTTACAAATGGAAAACATTTATTCGATGATTATTTTCAAGCGATTCGGCAAGCAAAACATCATATTCATATTTTGTTCTATATTGTTAAAACGGATGAGATTAGTCAACGCTTTTTTGCACTGTTAAAACAAAAGGCAGAAGAAGGAATAGAAGTGCGACTTCTCGTTGATTGGGTTGGCAGCTTTGGACTTCCAAAAAAAACGATTCGTTCTTTAAAGGAAAGTGGGGTGCGCTTTGCCTACAGCCAAAAACCTACATTTCCTTGTTTCTTTTATCAGCTAAACCGAAGAAATCATCGAAAAATTACCGTCATTGACGGAAAAATAGGATATATCGGTGGATTTAATATCGGGAAAGAATATATTGGACAAGATCCAGACTTTGGTGATTGGCGCGATTATCATTTAAAAATAACGGGAGAAGGAGTGGTTGATTTACAAACACAGTTTCTCTATGACTGGGAAGCAGCAACAAAAGAAAAGTTATACGCAAATCATAAATATTTCCCAGAAACAACAAAAGGAACGATCACCCAGCAGTTTCTCGCTACAAGCGGAGATGGACTAGAGGAATATTTTATTCATATCATCAATAAAGCAAAAAAAGAAATTGTCATTGGGACTCCTTACTTTATTCCAGGAAAAAAGATGATGAATGCATTACTACATGCCCTTGATCGCGATGTGAGGATCACTATTCTCGTTCCATTAAAAGCGGATCACCCATTTGTGAAAGAGGCTGCTTTCCCTTATTTTTATCGCTTGCTGAAAGCTGGTGCGCATATTTATCGTTTTTATCAGGGCTTTTATCATGCAAAAACGTTGATTATCGATGATCAATTGTGTGACATCGGAACGGCTAATTTTGATAAACGTAGCTTCTTTCTAAATGATGAAATGAGTTGTTTCATTTACAACCAACCATTTGTGCAACAAATAAAAAAAGTGATTGAAAATGACCTTACTCACTCAGAACAACTGACGCTCGATTTTTTGAGAAAACGAACGGTATGGGAGCGAGGAAAAGAATCGCTTTCGACACTTATTTCTGAATGGTTATAGAAAAATGTTGAGGGCGATTCCCTCAACATTTGTTATTTCCATAAAAAACTGATCCAATGAAATACTTTCATTCCTAAATACACTCCAATAATGCCAGAAATCCCTGCAAATGCTGGTGGAGCTGGAATCGGTAATCTAAATAAAGTAAACAAAAAACCAACAACCATACCTGTCAATAATGATATAATGATTTCTTTCATGCTATCCCCTCCGTTTTTGCTTATGATATCATTATGTCCATTCGACATGTATCTACTCATATCGAAAGCCCTTACATATCTTAGCATACTCTTTAATAAATGAGGAGCAAAAAAAGAGGGTATGTCTGCATAAAGCAGTCATACCCATCTTATTCCGTACTATCAAATTTATATCGGTATCTTCTCCCTGCTCGGGTCAAATAATCTTCCGGTGCGAAGTCGACAAGCGACTTCTTGCCCCGGAAAAACATTTGCCTGTCGCAGAAGCCAGGATGGCGACATTTCGCCGTTTGCCCACAGGACGTGGGCAGCTTTTAGGCGAAATTGAGCCGCTTCCGCTTTTCTGTATTGTCTAGCTCGGCTCGCAACGTGTCAACTGCTTGAATCAGCATCTTCGCTGACATGCGCCGAGTAATCGCAGGCGCAGCTAGTGGAAAATAACCTTCCTCCGTCGAAATGCAAGCATTTCTCGTCGGAAGAACATTTTCCTTCGGCGTTAGGCGCTCGCCTCCGCTTTTCTGTATTGTCTAGCTTCAGCGCCCAGCCGCTCGGGGTCAAATAACCTTCCGGAGCGAAGTCAAAAAGCGACTTCTTGCTCCGGAAGAACATTTGCCCATCGCGGCTAAGCAGGGCGCTTCCGCTTTTCTATATTACATTTTTTCTGGAGCGGATACGCCAATGAGTGCAAGTGCATTTTGTAGCGTGATTTGTACGGCTTTCATTAACGCTAAACGAGCTCGGCTTTTCTCGGTATTTTCCGGGTCTAATACTTTTTCTGCGTTATAGAAGCTATGCAAGGCAGAAGCTAGTTCAAAAATGTAGTTCGTAATGCGGTGTGGCATCCGCTTTAACGCTGCCTCCGATACCGCTTCTGGGAACTCACCAAGCTTTTTCAATAGCTCGATTTCTTTTTCTGATTGAATATAGTCTAGTTGCAGCTCGCCTTCGTACGATAGCTGTTGTTCTTCTCCTTGACGAAGAATGCTGCATACGCGCGCATGAGCGTATTGCGCATAGTAAACTGGGTTCTCGTTCGATTGGGAAACCGCTAAGTCCATGTCGAAATCAAGATGCGTGTCGCTTGAGCGCATCGCAAAGAAATAACGTGTCGCGTCAAGTCCCACTTCTTCCATTAAGTCGCGCATCGTCACCGCCTTGCCGGTGCGCTTACTCATTTTCACTTTTTCCCCGTTTTGATATAAGCTGACAAGTTGAATAATCTCAACTTCCAACATGTTAGGGTCATAACCAAGCGCCTCAATCGCCGCTTTCATGCGCGGAATGTATCCATGATGGTCAGCACCCCAAATATTAATCAATTTCGTAAAACCGCGCTGTAATTTATCTTGGTGGTAAGCAATGTCCGGCAACAAATACGTATAGGAACCGTCTTGCTTAATGAGGACGCGGTCTTTGTCGTCACCGAATGTCGTGGATCGGAACCATGTCGCGCCGTCTTTCTCATAAATATGACCACGCTCTCGCAACGTCGCTAATGCCTGATCAATTTTTCCATTATGATATAAAGACGTTTCGGAATACCAGACATCAAATGTCACTCGGAAGTCCGCTAAATCTTTTTTAATCTTGTCTAATTCGTAATTTAAACCGTATTCGCGGAAAAAGGCTAAACGTTCTTGTTCATCCATGTGAACATAACGGTCGCCGTACTCATCCGCAAGTTTTTTGCCAATTTCAATAATATCTTCACCGTAATATCCGTCTTCCGGCATCTCCTTGTCGATTCCTAACGCTTGAAAATAACGAGCCTCTACCGATTTTGCTAAGTTGTAAATTTGATTACCTGCATCGTTAATATAATATTCACGCGTTACGTCAAACCCGGCTTTCGCTAAAATATTGCATAATGAATCACCAATCGCAGCTCCGCGGGCATGTCCTAAATGTAAATTTCCTGTTGGGTTTGCGGAAACAAACTCTACCTGCACTTTTTGTCCTTGACCGACATTCGTTTCCCCGTAAGACGCTCCCGCTTTTAAAATCGTTGGAATTAAATCAGTTAAATAGCTGTTGTTCATATAGAAGTTAATAAAACCAGGACCAGCTATTTCAATTTTTTCAATCGATGCTTTCGTTTTGTCGAAATAATTGACGATGTCCTCGGCAATCACTCGTGGCGCTTTTTTCGCAATCCGCGCTAACTGCATGGCCATGTTCGTTGAGTAGTCACCGTGCGCTTTCTCTCTTGGCACTTCCAAAATGACGCTTGGCATTTCCTCTTCTGTGGCAAGCCCCGCTTTGAAAACCGCATTTTTAATTTCTTCTTTAATTCGCTCTTTCATTTGCTCAACAATGTTCATACTTACGCCTCCCTAAATGTAATCGTCATGGCATGGCGCCCGACTTGCTCATTTTGCAGCTCGAGTATGTAAGATAAAAATAATTGCCCTTTTTTTGTTTTTTCGTTATATCGAAATTCGATATTGTCTGTTTTTGTTTTCATGGTCCAATTTCCAAGCGGGGTTTGATAATTTCCAACCGTTTCTTCGCTTTTGCGGAACACATGGCGCATATGAACGGCACCGGAACGAAGCACCGTCACTTCTTTGCCGGCGATTTTGACCACCGTTTTCACTTTCCCCACTTCTTGCTCTTCCTCAAACGTTAAATATACCGCACTTCCTTTTACGTAGTATAGACCATTTGTTTCAAATACAACAGTCTCTTTTCTAAATCCATCTCGAATGTCAGTAACTTGTTTGAGAAGAACCGGAGTTCCGTTTGTTTTTTCCACGATGGACACATCCTTATCGACAAACACGTTGTAACTTCCATTAGTATAAAGGAATGTTTTAACGATATTCAAGAGTCAAGACCATTCTACAAAATATTACACCCCCGCCTCGATAACGAGGCGGGGGTGTGTACCTACTTATTTCCGTTTTTGCACCCAACCGAGAATCATTTCGCGAACAAGCTTGCTTGCGGTATTAGCCGTTTGTTCAGAGTGATCATAAACAGGCGCAACCTCAACCAAGTCTGCACCGACGACACGCACATCTGATTTAGCAATTTCATGAATCGCCGCAAGTAATTCTTTTGACGTAATGCCGCCCGCATCGACCGTACCTGTTCCCGGTGCATGTGCTGGATCTAACACATCAATGTCAATCGTTACATAGACAGGACGACCAGCAAGTTTCGGGAGAACTTCTTTTAACGGCTCTAGCACTTCAAATTTGGCGATATACATGCCGTTTTCTTTTGCCCATTGAAATTCTTCTTTCATTCCGGAACGGATACCGAACGAGAAAACGTTTTTCGGACCGATGAGTTCCGCTGCTTTGCGAATCGGCGTCGAATGGGAAAGCGGCTCACCTTCATACTGCTCGCGCAAATCCGTATGCGCATCCATATGAATAATCGCTAAATCCGGATATTTTTTATACATTGCCTTAATGACCGGCCAAGAGACTAAATGCTCGCCGCCAAGACCGAGTGGGAATTTATCTGCCGCTAAAATTTTGTCGACAAATTCTTCAATCATGTCTAAGCTGCGCTGCGCATTGCCGAACGGAAGCGGAATATCGCCTGCGTCAAAATATTTCACTTCCTCTAGTTCGCGGTCTAAATAAGGGCTGTACTCTTCTAAACCAATAGAAACTTCGCGAATGCGCGCTGGACCGAATCGAGAACCAGGTCGATAGCTAACCGTCCAGTCCATCGGCATTCCATAAATCACTGCTTCACTTTCTTCAAAATTCGGGTGGCTTTTAATAAAGACGTTACCAGAATACGCCTCATCAAATCGCATGTTCATTCTCCCCCTATTATTTCACTAAATCAGCAACAAATTTTGGCAAAACAAAACAAGCTTTATGCAATTCTTTTGTATAATATTTTGTTTCAATTTCATGGAAGCGATCATCGCTGACTTCAAGCGGGTCATATTTTTTCGAACCCATTGTGAACGTCCACATGCCGCTTGGATACGTTGGAATATTGGCGATATATAGGCGCGTAATTGGGAAAATTTCGCGAACGTCCCGTTGTACGTTGCGAATCAAATCTGCTTTAAACCAAGGGTTATCGGTTTGTGCGACGAAAATCCCGTCTTCTTTTAACGCTTTCGCAATTCCTGCATAGAACCCTTTTGTAAATAAATTCACCGCTGGACCAACTGGTTCTGTGGAATCGACCATAATGACATCATACTCGTTTTCACTTTGAGCGATGTGCATAAAGCCATCGTCTACTTTGACTTCGACACGTGGATCATCTAATTTTCCTGCGATTTCAGGGAGATATTTTTTGGAATACTCAATTACTTTCCCGTCAATTTCTACTAACGTTGCTTTTTTGACGCTTGGATGTTTTAATACTTCACGAATGACACCGCCATCGCCACCGCCAACAACAAGTACATTTTCAGGATTTGGATGGGTAAATAACGGCACGTGTGCAACCATTTCATGGTACACAAATTCATCTTTTTGTGTCGTCATCACCATGCCATCCAAAATGAGCATGTTTCCGAACTCTTCCGTTTCCACCATATCTAACTTTTGGAATTCAGTTTGTTCTGTATGTAAAGTACGTTTAATTCTCGCTGTAATCCCAAAATGTTCCGTCTGCTTTTCCGTGAACCATAGTTCCATTTTGAACACCCTTTCTTTATCTAATCACCTTTCGATAACATTCGTACTACATTATTTTTACCTTGCAAAGAAAAAACCAAACATGAAAAAGTATAGAGCAATCTAGCAAAATTTCAAGTAAAAATTGCTAGAAAAATGTTTAAAATGGGAAAAATGATTTCATACTAATACAAACAACATCGATGAGGTGATGGACGTTGGAAATCATCCCAAGCAGCCGGTTTCGCGGGACATTCAAATACATTCGCGCACTTGTATTTATTAGCCTCATCCTAGCAATCTTATTCACCATTAGCATCGTTGCCGTGATCGCGTTTGCGAAGCTCGAAGGAGCCCCTCCTTTAGCCGTGCCGCAAACGACGATTTTTTATGCAGACGACGGCTCGAAAATTGGCGAAAGCGATAACGGCCAAAAACGATATTGGGTAGACCTTAAGGATATTTCCCCTTATGTCATTCAGGCAACCGTTGCGGTGGAAGATAAGAAATTTTTTGAACATCATGGCTTTGACATCAAGCGAATGGTTGCTGCTTTGATTGCAGATGTAAAAGCAATGGGAAAGGTACAAGGAGCTAGTACGATTACGCAGCAATATGCGCGAAATTTATTTTTAAGCCATGATAAAACATGGGCAAGAAAACTTCAAGAAGCATTGTATACGATTCGTCTTGAAACCAACTACAGTAAAAAAGAAATTTTAGAAGGATACTTAAATACGATTTATTATGGTCATGGCGCTTACGGGATTGAAGCGGCGGCCAATTACTATTTCGGTAAAACAGCCAAACAATTAACATTAAGTGAAGCGAGCATGTTAGCCGGCATTCCAAAAGGCCCTTTTTACTATTCACCATTGATTAACGAAAAACGAGCAAAAGAGCGACAAAAAACTGTTTTATTGTCGATGGTAGACAGCGGCTATATTAGCCAAAAAGAAGCGGAAAAAGCTTATCAAACTCCGCTTGTTTACTCTCGTCACCATGAAGTCGTAAAAAAACAAATCGCGCCGTATTTCCAAGATGTTGTCAAACATGTGCTGCGGACGAAATTAGGCATCGACGAGCGCACGATCGAGATGGGAGGATTGCGCGTCTATACCTCTCTTGATCCAAACATGCAAGCGATTGCCGAACAACAAATTCGTGATACAATTGACCCAAGCTCCACCATTCAAGTGGCTCTTGTCGCAATGGACCCGCATACCGGCGAGGTGAAAGCACTCGTTGGCGGAAGGGATTATGGAAAAAGCCCATACAATCGCGCTGTACAAGCAGAACGACAACCAGGTTCGACATTTAAACCGTTTCTTTATTATGCGGCAATTAAACATGGATTCACACCATCAACGGAAATGCGTAGTGAGTTAACCACCTTTACATTTGACGGTGGAAAGTCAACATATACGCCGCATAACTATAACAACTATTACGCGAATGATACGATTACCCTTGCCCAAGCCATTGCGTTATCCGATAACGTCTTTGCAGTGAAAACCCACTTATTTATCGGAGAAGAACAGCTCGTTCACACTGCCAAAAAACTAGGAATCACTAGTAAATTAAAGGCAGTCCCTTCGCTTGCTTTAGGAACATCGCCTGTCAAAGTCATCGAAATGGTGAACGCCTACAGCATCCTCGCCAATAATGGAAAAAAAGTTGAGCCGGTGTTCATTAAAAAAGTCGTCAATCATAAAGGCGAAACAATTTACGAATACAAAAAAAGCAATGAACAAATTCTTGACCGTGATGCTGCTTACGTGACGACCCAACTTATGACAGGAATGTTTGACCCGAAACTCAATGACTACACGACCGTAACGGGACAAACGATTTTAAAAGATGTTACCCGTCCTTACGCAGGAAAATCCGGAACGACGGAAACGGATAGCTGGATGATCGGATACGCCCCACAACTTGTTTCAGGAGTGTGGACTGGTTATGACCGTGGGGAAACGATTGATAAAGTGACCGAAAAACAATATGCGAAAAAAATTTGGGTACAGTTTATGGAAAAAAGCCTGCAAAATGAACCAGTGAAAACATTTAAACCAACAAAAGGCGTTGTTGGTGTGTACATCGATCCCGATAACGGGAAACTAGCAACAAAAGCATGTCCAGTGAAACGACTCACGTACTATATTGCCGGAACCGAACCAACTGAATATTGCACCGACCATTTGCATAAAAAGAAGAAAAAGAAACCACAAAAAGAAGAGAACAAAAAATGGTTTGAAAAACTGTTTGACTGGTTTTAAAGAAAACCCCCAAGCGAAACGCTTGGGGGTTTTCCCGTCCTAGTTTTATTGTGTTATGCATGTAGATTTAGTTTACTCTTTTTCCAAAAAAAGCTCAAGTCCTCATCAGGATACGTTCACAAAACCGTCACATATATAGAAAAATATTCCTACTTAATGTTGTTCTAAGCCATTTTTTAATTCATCGCTTGAGCGATTCCACATATCGATATCATGTTGTTTTAAGAAATCGGCCAACACTTGTTTCGATTTTTCATCCATATGGTCAACAATAATCCGGCGTTTTAGCGATTTATCGAGCCGATTGACATGCTCCGGCAGCATTTTATAACCGCGACGAGCTTCGCGGTCGACCGTCATTTCGCAAGCGGTCACGCCGGCATAGTAAGGTCCTTCTTCTTTTCGGTCAATTGTCACCCACACGAGCCAATACGGTTTTCCATTCGGTACATCCGCGCGATTTGGCGTAAATTTAATCCCTCTTTCAACGGCGCTTCGAGCATGCATCGCGCCCATATCGACAAACGCTTCCCCCGCCTCAACATCAATAATGACAGGCGATACGTTCTCAAGGCTTAACGCTCCTACACCAAAGCCACCATGACCATCCGTCGGGTCATTTTTAATAATATTAAAACCGATACTTTTCTTTTTTTGTTCCATCAAAACACCACCTTATAAAGATTTCTATTCTGTGTTCTACACTAAAAAATAAGGGCCGAGAAAAACGATTGTAATTGTTCGAGGACAAATGGAATCGCTACATGAAAAATTGGGTGAATCGTGTATTGATCAAGCGGTGTTAACACAAGGATCAAAAAAATAAGCGCCCCATAATTCTCCCATTGTGTCATTTTCGCTCGTATATTGCGAGGAGCTAAATCTTCAATAATCCGATACCCGTCTAAAGGCGGAAATGGAAGTAAGTTAAAAATAAATAATAAAACGTTCAAACTAATAAAAATTTGAAAAAATAAATCAAATCCAGCAGCGAACCAATCCGGTATCATCGCCATGATACCAAAACGAATCATGCTGTACCAGACTAAAAAACCTCCGGCCGCAAGCAAAAGGTTACTGAGTGGACCGGCAATCGAGACAAGAATTCCTGCCAGACGCGGATTTTTAAAATGATACGGATTCACCGGTACGGGTCTGGCCCACCCAAATCCCGCAATAAAAATTAATAATGTTCCTAAAATATCTAAATGAGCAAGAGGCGATAACGTAAGCCTCCCTTGATTTTTGGCAGTTGGGTCGCCAAATTTATAAGCGACATACGCATGAGCAAATTCATGAACGGAAAACGCAATGGCTAATGTCATCAATACATAAGGAAGTTCACCGAGCGAATATGGTAAAAAATTGTCCACGTTAACTTTTCTCCTTCTTTCTATAATATTTACTAATAAGTATACATGATTCCTTGCAAAAAGTGGACCTCGACCAGCTTACTGATGATATAATAAAAGTGATTTTCATAAAAAGGAGACGATTCACATGCCTTACGTAACCGTAAAAATGCTTGAAGGTCGTACGGAAGAACAGAAAAAAGCGCTCGTTGAAAAAGTAACGGAAGCGGTTGCTGAAACAACTGGAGCTCCAAAAGAAAAAATCGTTGTCTTTATTGAAGAAATGTCAAAAAACCATTATGCTGTCGGTGGTAAACGCCTCAGCGACGAATAATGTACATAATCAATCGAGGAAGCCAGCAACAGGCTTCCTTATTTTTTTAATTTATTGTTGCATATCTCGCAAAAAACGAATAATATAATATATGTTTGAAAAAATGTTCGTGTTTTGGAGGTACCTATGTTTAAGTTATCCGAATATAAAACAAACGCAAAAACGGAGATACTATCCGGTTTAACCACTTTTTTAACAATGGTTTATATTGTCATTGTCAATCCGGTCATTTTGTCGGATGCGGGCGTGCCGTTTCAGCAAGTGTTTACGGCAACCATTATCGCAACGATCATCGGAACACTTTGGATGGCTCTATTCGCTAACTATCCAATCGCGATCGCGCCTGGCATGGGATTGAATGCGTATTTCGCTTATTCCGTTGTCGGCTCGCACGGGCATGGGAATATTTCGTATGAAGTGGCGTTTTCCGCTGTCTTTGTTGCTGGGATTATTTTCGTGATCTTATCGTTAACGCCTTTTCGCCGTAAACTCATTGAGGCAATTCCAGAAAACTTAAAGCACGGCATTACGGCGGGAATCGGTTTGTTTATCGCCTTTATCGGTTTGCGTTTAACAGGAATTATTAAAGCACATCCACAAAACTTAGTCGCGTTAGGTGATTTACATTCTCCTTCGGCCATACTCACGTTAATCGGCCTAACTGTTACGCTTATTTTCATGTCGCTTCGCGTAAATGGAGCGCTCTTTTTCGGGATGATTGTAACGGGGATCATCGCTTATTTTACTGGTCAACTGAAATTTGACAAAGGCTTCGTTTCTGTACCTTCACTTCCAGAAGGATTAATGATTGTGAATCCTTTGACCGCAATTGGAGATGTTGTGCAATACGGTCTGTATGCTGTTGTCTTTTCGTTTTTGCTTGTCACCATTTTCGACACAACGGGAACAATGATCGGCGTGGCGCAGCAGGCTGGTTTAATGAAAGGGAATACGATGCCGCGCGCCCGTGAAGCGCTTTTAGCTGACTCGATTGCGACAACAATTGGCGCGATATTCGGGACAAGCCCGACTTGCGCTTACATTGAGTCTTCTGCCGGAGTAGCAGCTGGAGGACGCACGGGGCTAACGGCACTGACGGTCGCTGTATTGTTTGCCCTTTCTGCCTTTTTTGGACCGCTAGTCGGTGCGGTTTCCGGAATTTCCGCGATTACGGCACCTGCGTTAATTATTGTCGGAAGCTTAATGATGGGTAGCATTGCTCACATTAAATGGGATGAGTTAGATGAAGCATTCCCAGCGTTTCTCGTCATCTTAAGCATGCCGCTTACATCAAGCATCGCGACAGGAATCGCCTTAGGCTTCATCTCTTATCCGATCTTAAAAATCACGCGCGGAAAATGGCGCGAAGTACATCCACTTGTCTACCTTTTTGCTGTATTGTTCTTCTATCAACTGGCGTTTTTAACGCATTAAAAAAGAAGTCCGTTACACACGGACTTCTTTTTGCACTTTATGGCGCAATTGTTCGATATATAAATAGGCTTGTTCAATTTCTTCCTCTGTGTAGCGCTGTTTACTCTTTAACGAAAACACTTTTTCTTTCACTTCGTCTTTGCTTAAATTCTCAAAATAAAGGACTGTGGACACAAGCTCTAGAAATCGTGAATTTTGCTCATTCATATCTTGCAGACATTCTTGTAAATGAGGCATGTCAATATCGTAGTGGCTTAAAAATTCTTCACCCGCTTCCGTTAATGTGTAACGATATTGAAAATAACCGCCCTTTTTCTCTTTGATTTCATTTAGAAACCCTAAATTACAAAGTTCCTCAATGCGCCATGTCAATTCTTCCGAATACGGTCCATAAAAATGAAAATCAAACTTCTCGTAAAAAGGAAACTGTAGTTTTTTCGCAATATAAATCATTTTTTGTAATTTCTTTCGACCGACGATTTCCCCAGCCACCGCAAACGTCTTCATTACTTTTGCATGCTCCGTTAACACTCCCCGTCATCTCCTAACCCTCTAATATTTCAATAATCTTTTTCTTTGTCGCACGCTTCGTTGATAAATCATGAATCAAATCGTCTGGGAAATACAATTTATGGTCTGTCCGCCGTTTTCCGGAGATGGCATCGACAATAGCTGATTCCCTCGATAGCTCACGGAGTTCGCCATTTGGCATTAATAAATGAATCGGCAGCCGCTCTCCTTCTTCCCCCGGGCGGTAAAAATCATACGGCAAATCCGACGATGAATCGACGACTAAATAATATTCCGGGTCAATCCCCGCTTTTTTAAATAGTAACGTCAGTTCCATTAGCTTTTTCATTTGCTCATTTGTTGGACTGAACTCGACATATTTAAATAAACGGCGATGAACAAAGCGACAGCATAAATCACGTAAAATTTCATCTTTTTCTTCTTGCCATTGTTGAAAATAATATAATATAACCGCTTCATCGAGTTTTAAATAATCTTGTAAATTCACATTCCCCGTAAAGAGAGAATAAAAGTGAATCGGTTTTGTTTGAAAATCATACCCATCTTCATACAACTTTTTCGCACGATGCAAAATTTTCGTCAATATGACTTCGGCACTGCGTGTGACAGGATGAAAGTACACTTGCCAATACATTTGATAACGACTCATAATATAATCTTCCACTGCATGCATACCACTTCGTTTAATAACGACTTGGTCTTCGCGCGGGCGCATCACGCGTAAAATGCGCTCCATATCAAAATTTCCGTAACTAACGCCCGTATAATACGCATCACGAAGCAAATAATCCATTCGATCGGCATCAATTTGACTCGAAATTAAGCTAACAACAAGCTTATTTTTATATGTTTTTGCAATGACTTCGGCAACCTTTTTCGGAAAATCATCACCCATTCGCCTTAACACTGCATTTACTTCTGTATCACCTAGAATGATCGCTTGTGTAAAATCTTCATGATCGAGATGAAACACTTTTTCAAACGAATGAGAAAACGGACCGTGACCTAAATCATGTAACAGTGCGGCACATAAACATAACAACCGCTCATTATGGTCCCAGTGTTCTCTACCAACAAACACATCATCGATAATGCGGCGAATAATTTCATACACGCCGAGCGAATGGTTGAAACGGCTATGTTCTGCGCCATGAAACGTTAAGTACGTCGTGCCGAGCTGCTTAATGCGGCGTAAACGTTGAAACTCTTTTGTCCCAATTAAATCCCATATAATTTTGTCCCGAACATGTATATACCGATGCACAGGGTCTTTAAACACTTTTTCCTCGTTTAATTGTCCGCCGGGATATGCCATTTTATCCCCTCTTCCATTCATAACATGAATCTATTATAAGCCGTTTCTATCTGCAAAAAAATACTTGATTTTTTATTATAGTATTTCCTAAAAATAGAAACAAAAAATCACCTTTCATCAAAAATGAAGGCGATTTTTTAACGATTATTCTTTAATTTTTGGGCGATTTTTTCGATTAACTCATCTTCGTTTGCCGCTGAAATCGGACGATTATTGACAAAAGCGAACGATTTTTTTCGACCGGGACCACAATACGACTGACAACCGATTTGAATTGTGGCATTTGGGTCCAATTTTTTTAAGCGCGGCAACAATGTTTTCAAATTCGTTGCTTGACAATCATCACAGACGCGAAACTCGTTTGCCATCTTACGTTCACCCTTCCTATGAACTCGACGTTTTCACACTAACGTGTATTCTACATCTTCTTTTCCGCCAATGCAAGTTATTCACATTTACTCGTTTGTGTGACGAACCTCTCCCACTCACTCTTCGTTTCGAGGAGAGAAGCTTCTCGGAAAAGGTGTTAAAACTCTCACAATTTCCCATTCATAGAAACTAAAAAATAGTATAGAATGTTTTATTTTTGTCTATGCTACTACTAGCAAATAAGAAAAGGGAGTTGAGAGTAATGAAACAACGACAAGACGCATGGACAGAAGAAGATGATTTATTACTAGCCGAAACAGTATTGCGCCATGTGCGAGAAGGAAGTACGCAACTAAACGCATTTGAAGAAGTGGGAGATAAATTAAACCGAACATCAGCCGCTTGCGGATTTCGTTGGAACGCTGTGGTGCGTGGACAATATGAACAAGCATTGCAGCTCGCAAAAAAACAGCGAAAAGAACGACAACGGTTGCTCGGAAAGCATCAACCAGTTCGCAAAAAATTACTATACACTCCTCCGATTCCTTCTATAGAAGAATTAGGAGAAATGGCAGAGCAGCCAGCACTATCAAATTCGATCGAACCAACAACGATGTCACTTGACCATGTCATCGCCTTTTTGCAAACGTTTAAATCCATTCATACCAATCATGAAACATTGCAAAAAGAAAACGAGCGATTAAAGAAAGAAAATGCCGAAATTCTCTCGAAAAATGAAGAGCTAGAAAAGAAAATTGCTAAACTAGAAGAAGACTCTTCATTCATGCAAGAGGAGTATGAAACATTAATGCGAATTATGAACCGAGCGCGAAAAATAGCATTACAAGAGGAAGAAGAGCGACAAACACTAAAATTTAAAATGGACAAAAACGGAAATTTAGAAAAAATTGCTGAATAATCGTTGCCTGCCATTCCCTAAACAATCGATCATGACAGGAAGGGGCAGGCATTCCTTTTTCTACAACACCTTTTCGTTTCTTTCTATCATTCGCTGCAAATGGTATTCGTACAATGATTGTTCCTCTGCTGTCAATGAAGACGAATAAAGCTCGCCGCCAAACGATTGAAGTGTTTGCAATAACTTTATCATTACCGTTTGAATCGTCAATGGCTCACGTAACAATTCCGACAAAGAAGCCATCGTTTCCGGAACAATGTTCGGGTAAGTAAACTTTGTTTGTTCCCCTTTTAAACCACGCTCATAAAATTGCCGAATCAATTCCGCGCGTGCCGAACCGCTGCCGCTCGCGCATATATAAATTTGCACGGCAACGCCCCCGCGAACGCGGCGCTGCGAAATCCCAGCAAATTTTTTCCCATCGATGCTTAAATCGTAGCTTCCAGGACAGTATGAGCCAACAATTTCTCGCGCTTCTACGTTCACTTCGTATGCTGAAAGCATACATTTGACGAGTCCCCACATGGCGTCATATCCTTGGTTAATATCGATTCCCTTTGTCGCTTCGGGAAAAATAAGCGAGATATTTAACACCCCATCATCAAGAACAACCGCAAGCCCTCCAGAATTGCGAACAATAACGCGATAACCTTGCTCCTCTAAAAATGAAACCCCCTCCCGCAAATACGGAAGCTTCGTATCTTGAATCCCTAACACCACCGTATCGTGATGAACCCATGTACGAACAACCGCATCAGACAAACCTTGTCCTACTGTCGTACAAAGCGTATCATCCATCGCAAATGATTGTTTCGCATCAAATATCGGACCAAAGTGAGATTGGTCAATGATTCGCCATTTCGGTTGTTGTAGCAGTTCATGTATCATCATAAATCTCCTCAGTATCATAATATCTACGATAGAATTATACCATACGATTCAAAAGAAAAGGGTCGGACTCCCTACTACTAAATCTGTAAGGAGAAACCAACCCTTTTCTCTTACAACGCCTGCGCTGCGGTAATGAGGGCAAGCTTGTACACGTCTTCCGCATTGCAACCGCGCGATAAGTCATTGACTGGCTTATTAAGTCCTTGTAAAATCGGACCAACTGCTTCAAAGTTACCGAGGCGTTGCGCAATTTTATAACCAATATTCCCCGCTTCTAAACTTGGGAAAATAAACACATTCGCATCGCCTTGAATGACAGAGCCTGGCGCTTTCTTTTTCGCAACGGACGGAACGAAAGCAGCGTCAAATTGAAACTCGCCATCAAGCGTTAAATCAGGAGCCATTTCTTTCGCAAGACGAACCGCTTCAACTACTTTTTCCGTTTCTGGAGATTTCGCTGAACCTTTTGTTGAGAAACTTAACATCGCTACACGTGGCTCAATATCAAACATTCTCGCCGTATTGGCGCTTTCTACGGCAATTTCCGCTAAATCTTGGCTATCTGGTGCAATATTAATCGCACAATCAGCAAATACGTATTTTTCATCACCGCGCACCATAATAAACACACCAGATGTTTTGCGAATGCCAGGTTTTGTTTTAATAATTTGTAATGCCGGTCTTACCGTATCGGCCGTCGAATGAGCAGCACCGCTCACTAAACCGTGTGCTTTATCCATATAAACGAGCATCGTGCCAAAATAATTTTCGTCTAATAAAATGTTACGGGCCTCTTCTTTCGACACTTTTCCTTTACGGCGTTCTACAAACGCGTCCACAAGCTCGTCCATTGCCTCATACTGTTCTGGATCTACGATTTCAACGTTTGGAAGCGTTACGCCAATTTCCGCTGCCTTTTTCTCGACCGCTTCTTTATTGCCAATCACAATCGGATTCAATACATTTTCATTAGCCAAACGGCTCACCGCCGTCAAAATACGCTCATCTAATCCTTCAGGAAATACAATTTTAAGATTTTTTCCAGCCACTTTTTGCTTTAAGATGGAAAATAAGTCACTCACAAAAGTTCCTCCTCAATACAATAAAATCATCTATTTACTAGAATACTCTTATTATAGGGAAAAGCAACCAAGTTAAGCCCTTACAAAAAATAGTCTTTTTATTAAAATAATTCAGTCATGTTATTGATTTTGCGACTTTCGAGCGTTTCTTGGGCAAACTATGTTATAGTAAGACTGTAAAATACATAGCATAGGAGTGAAAGATAATGAGCGAAGCAGCACAAACACTCGAAGGCTGGTATTGCCTTCATGATTTTCGTTCCGTAGATTGGGCCGCATGGAAAACGCTCACAAGCGATGAGCGCCAAGCAGCGATTCATGAATTTTTATCATTAGTCGAAAAATGGAAAGAAACGGAAGATCGAAAAGAAGGAAGCCATGCAATTTACACCGTTGTTGGGCAAAAAGCGGATATCATGTTTATGATTTTACGTCCAACGATGGAAGAACTTAATGAAATCGAAACAGCACTTAATAAAACAAAATTAGCGGAATACCTTGTGCCGACATATTCGTACGTATCGGTTGTGGAGTTAAGCAACTACTTGCCTTCTGACGGAAGCGACCCATACGAAAATCCAGAAGTTCGCCGCCGTCTTTTTCCAATCTTGCCAAAAACAAAACATATTTGCTTCTATCCAATGGACAAGCGCCGTCAAGGAAATGACAACTGGTACATGCTTTCAATGGAAGAACGCCGCAACTTAATGCGCGCTCACGGAATGACGGGACGCAAATATGCAGGAAAAGTCGTGCAAATTATTACCGGCTCTGTCGGATTTGACGATTATGAATGGGGCGTCACCTTATTCTCAGATGACGTGCTACAATTTAAAAAGCTTGTCTATGAAATGCGGTTTGACGAAGTAAGCGCCCGTTACGGAGAATTTGGCTCTTTCTTCGTTGGAAATCATTTACCAAAAGAAAAAGTATCTTCGTTTTTCCATGTATAAGTAAACAATCGGGGATGTTTCTCTACGAGACATCCCCTTTATTTTTTTTCGGACAATCCTCGTTTTCTTGTCATATGACGATGTATTTGCCCATAACTATAAATTAGAAATCTATCCATAAAAATCTGTTTCTCGTGTCACCAATTTCCACTTTTACAATAGCCTATTATTGTCGAGAAAAAGACGGGATGAGGTGACACAAAATGGCTGTTGTTGCTTGCAACGAAGAAGAGGTGCAATTATTAGCAAGACTGATGCGGGCAGAAGCGGAAGGTGAAGGAAAATTAGGAATGTTGATGGTAGGAAACGTCGGAGTTAACCGTATCCTTGCGAACTGCCTCGATTTTAAAGGATTACGATCGATTCGTCAGATGGTATTTCAAAGTCCCGGTGGGTTCGAAGCTATACAAAAAGGATATTTTTATCAAGCCGCAAGAGGAATAGATATCCAATTAGCTCGCCAAGTAATCCGTGGTTGGCGCTATCATCCTGCTACTTATTGCCTTTGGTTTTTTAAACCAGGGGGAGAGTGCCCACCGCAATGGTTTAATCAATGGAACGCCGGGCGCTATAAATCGCACTGCTTCTATGCACCAAATCGTAGCGATTGTCCAAGAGTGTATTAAAAATATTTTTTATAGGAGGTAAAGATAACCTATGACTACTCATTCATATGAATCATTCAATAATGCGTACGAAGAAGACCGTCAACAAAGCTCTCAGACATATCCGTATGGCTACATGTATCCGCAAACCTATTACCCAACTACTTATCCATATTATCAACAACCAACACCGTACCAACCAATGACTCCGCAAACAACTGGTTTTGGACTACAACCCCCTTCTTTCGCGGCGCAAACACCTACTACAGTGGGTCAACAAATACCTGGCATGCTGCCTCTCGAAGAATCATATATTGAAAACATTTTACGCTTAAATAAAGGAAAAATCGCGACCGTTTATATGACATTTGAAAACAACCGCGAGTGGAATGCGAAAATATTTAGAGGCGCGATCGAAGCGGCAGGACGCGATCACTTAATTTTAAGCGACCCGCAAACAGGGATGCGTTACTTACTGCCAATGATTTATCTAAACTATGTTACATTTGATGAGGAAATTGCTTATCAATATCCATACGCAGGTGGAGCACCTGGGTTAGCCTCTTATGCCCCTCGCTAATCGAAACAGGGTTGCCAAATTGCAACCCTGTTTTTCCATTTTTTATAAGTATTTCACCGCGACATATCCTAATAAAAACCAAGCAATTAAAAACGCTACACCGCCAAACGGAGTAATCGCCCCTAACGGCTTGATTTGCGTCACGCTTAATACATATAAACTTCCAGAAAACAAAACAATCCCGGCAAACATGATCCAACCTGCTGCGGTTAATTGGCTAATGTTCGGCCATTTCGACAATAAAAACGCCACAACAAAAAGTCCGACCGTGTGAAACATTTGATAATGCACACCCGTTTTCCATATTTCTAAATAGCGGTCGGGAATTTTCCCCTCGAGCCCATGCGCACCGAATGCACCGAGCGCTACAGCTAAAAACGCATTCATCGCTCCAAGCAATACAAATGTTTTCATTGCATTCGTCTCCTTACTCATGATAAATTCCAACCTTATCATAAACCATTCCTACACAAAAGAAAAACCCTTCTGTTTGAGAAGGGAAACATCAGCGTTGTTGTTTCTAACACTTGCTTGATTCGCTCATCGGAATCACGATCTGTTTTCATTTCATAATGCCGAACAATGAACGTCGAAAATCCTTCACTTATTGACTATTATTCCCTCATCTTCACAGATGATCGGAGGTGAACGTCTCCATTTTTTTAGAAATCAAACAAAGACGGTCCGTTTGCGTCATCACCGATATCGATTCGTTCTTTTTTTATTTCCGATGAAGGCAACTCTACAAAAGAAGGAGAAACAGGAATAGATGTTTCGACTTGACTCTCCCCCTCTAAAATAAGGTCGCAAAGGACACGAATAGCGGCAATATGTTCTCGAATATGCTGTCCATCTTGCGTCAAATGAGCTTTTTGTAACTGCTCTGACATTTTCGCTAAAATCGTTGTTACCGATACATCCAAAACGTTTTCACTCCCATCTTTCTTTTCACGCTGATTCAATGGTATTCTATAGATAATAACATTTCAAGTTGAAAGCGCTTTATACGGAGGAGAAAACGATGAAAAAAACGTGGTGGAAAGAAGCGGTTGTGTATCAAGTATATTGGCGCAGTTTTTACGATTCCGATGGCGACGGATATGGGGATTTGCAAGGATTAATTGAAAAATTAGATTACATTAAAGATTTAGGTGTTGATGTGATTTGGCTCAATCCTTGTTATGAATCGCCGGATAAAGATAATGGCTACGACATTTCCGATTACTATAAAATCATGGACAAAGCCGGGACGATGAAAACGTGGGAAACGCTTCTTGACGAAGTGCATAAGCGCGGTATGAAACTGATTATGGACCTTGTCGTCAATCATACGTCCAACCAGCATCCTTGGTTTTTAGAGTCGCGCTCATCAAAAGACAACCCGAAACGCGACTGGTACATATGGCGCGATGAGCCGAACAACTGGCGCTCTTATTTTACACCATCGGCTTGGGAATATGATGAAACGACAGGGCAATATTATTTTCATTCGTTTGCTGTTGAACAACCTGACTTGAATTGGAAAAATCCCGAGGTGCGCCAAGAAATTTATAAAATGATGCGGTTTTGGCTTGATAAAGGGATTGATGGATTCCGTTTAGATGCGATTGCGTTATTGGCAAAGCCAGAAGGATTCCCAGATGCCGCTAATCCGCAAGATATTCGGTATTTGACAAATAATCCTGGTCTGCATGATTATTTACGCGAAATGAACGAACAAGTGTTTAAACATTATGACATTTTCACAGTCGGTGAAGTCGCCTTCGTATCACCGGAAGAAGGCTTAAAATATGTCGCTGAAGATCGCCATGAATTACATACATTATTCCATTTTGAGGTATGTGATGAAATGCCAAGATGGGAACCGCTTCGCTTTAAACAAATTCAAAAGCGTTGGTATGAAGCGTTATGGGGAAAAGGGTGGAATTCGCAATTTTTAAATAACCACGACCATACGCGACAAGTGACGCGCTACGGCAACGACAAAGAGTACCGTATCGAATCGGCAAAACTGCTTGGAACGATGCTGCATACGTTACCGGGAACACCGTATATTTACCAAGGGGAAGAAATCGGCATGACCGGCGTTCGTTTCCCTTCGATTGACGACTATAACGATATTGCGATGAAAAACAAATACGCCGAAGAAGTCGCAAAAGGACGCGACCCACAAGAAGTTCTCGAAAGCTTGCAGCCATTAAGCCGCGACAACTCGCGGACGCCGATGCAATGGGACGACAGCGAACATGCCGGGTTTACGACGGGAACGCCGTGGATTAAAATCAATCCAAACTATAAAGAAATCAACGTGAAAAAAGCGCTTGAAGATCCAAATTCTGTCTACTATTATTACAAAAAACTCATTCAATTACGAAAAGAAAACCCGGTCATGGTTTACGGCACATTCCATGACTATTCGGAGAACGACCCGTACATTTATGCTTATACCCGTGAGCTCGACGGTGTGCGTTGGTTGATCGTCTTAAATCATTGCGATGACGCGAACGACTATGAAATTCCTGCGCAACTGGCACATTACAAACGTGAATTATTGCTTGGCAATTACTCAGACATACAAGAAAAAGACCTCGTTTTGCATATGCGTCCTCATGAGGCGCGAATTTACCGGCTTGTTTAACGACATAGGGAAACGCGAGTTCCCCTTGCGTTTCTCTATGTCGCTTCTTTTTCAAGTTTCTCAAGTTGCTCTTTCGTTCCCAACACGATAATGACGTCATTAGCATACAGCATTTCATCAGGTTTCGGATTGCTGATTGTCCCATTGTTGCGGCGAATCGCGACAACAGTCACCCCATAACGGCTTCGGATTTGGCTTTCGCGCAACGTCGTTCCCACTAACGAAGAGTAAGGGGCAATTTTCATTTCTTCCACTTCGAGTTCTTCCGTTTCATCATGCAAGATGGTTTCTACATATTCGATGCTAAGCGGCTTTAAAAGCGACATCGCCATTCGTCTTCCGCTGATCGAAGACGGATTAATGACTTTGTCGGCACCGGCGCGGCGCAATTTCTCCTCTGTTTCAAACCGCTCGGCTCTCGCGACCACCTGCACGTTTGGATTTAAACCTTTAGCCGTTAACGTAACAAACACATTAAGTGCATCGTCCGGAAGCGTGGCAACAAGCCCCGCTGCTCTGTCAATCCCCGCACCCATTAATACTTTGTCTTCCGTCGCGTCCCCTTGTATGTATAGAACTTCCTCGCTTATTTGTTCGATGCGTTCTTTGTCTTTTTCAATGACAACGACAGGTTTTTTGTTTTTTGCAAACTCGCTTAATACTTGCTCGCCGACCCGACCAAGTCCGCAGATAATGATGTGATTGTTCAATGAACGAATTTTTTGATCCATCCGATGCCTCCGTACTTTTTTTGAAAACTCCCCTTCAATCATCATCGAAGCGACAGCCCCCGTTGCATACATCACAATGCCGACACCGATTGGTACAATCAAAAGCGCAAATATTTTTCCAAATAACGTTTCCGGTATCGTGTCGCCATAACCAACGGTAAAAATCGTCACAATCGTCAGCCATAACGCATCGAAAAGAGAAAGATGTTCCGAAAACGAAAAACCAAGCGTACCAACGAACACGGCGAGCAACATCGCGCTGATCGCGGCAACTAACGATTTCGATGACCTCATCTCACGCATCCTCTTTATTCTTTTGTTTAAACTTTAAGCATTTCTCCCCAGACGATCGCAACACGACAATGGACGGCAGCGCGGCACTTTTAAACGCAAAAGCGCGACAGCCTCTCGGAAACGAAGGGTCCCACGTCACATAAAAGTGTTTACATTGATAGCAATTAATTCGATTACGCTCCATTTTTCTTCTCATATATTCTCAATTTGCCAATCAATCGTACCACGTCCTACTTTTTCAAGAAACTCATTCGTTTTTGAAAATGGACGGCTACCAAAAAAGCCGCGCGCTGCGGAAAACGGACTTGGATGAGGTGCTTCGATAATATAGTGATGCTTATTTGTAATCAACTCTTTTTTCGCTTGGGCATGCCGTCCCCATAAAATAAATACAACTGGTTCCTTCTTTTCATTAACAAGCTCAATAACGCGATCAGTAAAATATTCCCATCCTTTTCCTTTATGGGAATTCGCTTCCCCTCGTCGCACCGTTAAAACTGTGTTTAACAAGAGAACGCCTTGTTTTGCCCATTTCACTAAATAGCCGTTATTAGGTATATAACAACCCAAATCGTCATGCAGCTCTTTAAAAATGTTTAACAAAGAAGGCGGCAAGGGAACACCCGGCTTCACGGAAAAACTCAACCCATGCGCCTGATTCGGACCGTGATAGGGGTCTTGTCCTAAAATGACGACTTTCACCTGTTCATACGGTGTAAAATGAAGCGCATTGAAAATATCATACATATCAGGATAAATCGTTTTCGTTCGATATTCTTCTTTCAAAAATTCTCGTAACTTTAAATAGTACGGTTTTGTAAATTCTTCTTCTAAAAGAACAGCCCAATCGTTTTTTAACACCGCCATACCACTCTAGCTCCTTGTTTCGGTCATGTATTTAGCACAAAGGCTACCCTATTAATAGGATAGCCTTTTTTTCATTAAAATTGAATTTTCTCTTCTAAAAAGTTTTTCAGTTCTGCAATTGGGATACGTGTTTGTTCCATTGTGTCGCGGTCGCGCACCGTTACCATGCCGTCTTCTTGCGAATCAAAATCATACGTAATGCAGAACGGCGTACCGATTTCATCTTGACGGCGATAGCGTTTGCCAATCGAGCCGGACTCATCGTAATCGACCATAAAATATTTTGATAGGTCTTCAAAGATTTTACGCGCTTCATCAGAAAGCTTTTTCGATAACGGTAAAATCGCCGCTTTATAAGGCGCAAGCGCCGGGTGCAAGCGCATCACCGTACGAGTAGTGCCATCTTCTAACTGTTCTTCCTCATATGAATCGACCATGAACGCGAGTGTGACGCGATCTGCGCCAAGCGACGGCTCAATGCAGTAAGGGATATAACGCTCGTTTGTTTCTTGGTCAATGTAGTTAAAGTCTTCGCCGGAATGCTCCATATGTTGTTTTAAGTCATAATCCGTACGAGACGCAATGCCCCATAGCTCGCCCCAACCAAATGGGAACTTGTACTCAATGTCTGTTGTTGCGTTGCTGTAGTGCGACAACTCTTCTTCGGAATGGTCGCGAAGGCGAATGCTGTCGCGTTTCATGCCTAATGACAATAGCCATTGCTCACAAAATTGTTTCCAATAGTCAAACCATTGTAACTCCTCGCCCGGCTTGCAGAAAAACTCCAATTCCATTTGCTCAAATTCACGCGTGCGGAACGTAAAGTTACCCGGCGTAATTTCATTGCGGAAGCTTTTACCGATTTGCGCAATACCGAATGGGAGTTTCTTCCGCATTGTACGTTGTACATTTTTGAAGTTCACGAAAATACCTTGCGCTGTTTCTGGGCGAAGATAAATTTCGTTCGCGCTTGATTCCGTTACGCCTTGGAATGTTTTAAACATTAAATTAAATTGGCGGATGTTGGTGAAATCTTGGCTGCCGCATTCCGGACAAACGATACCATGCTCTTTGATTAGCTCTTCCATTTTTTCAAACGGAAGACCGTCTACAACCATTTCAATACCTTTTGCTTCTAACGCATTTTCAATTAATTTGTCGGCACGATGACGCGCTTTACAGTTTTTGCAGTCGATCATCGGGTCATTGAAATTGCCTAAGTGGCCAGATGCCTCCCACGTTTTCGGATTCATTAAAATCGCTGCGTCTAAGCCAACATTATAAGGGGATTCCTGAACAAATTTTTTCCACCATGCCCGCTTAATGTTATTTTTTAATTCCGTGCCTAATGGACCGTAATCCCATGTGTTCGCCAAACCGCCGTAAATTTCCGAGCCGGGAAAAATAAAGCCACGATGTTTCGCATGAGCGACGATCTGCTCCATTGTCACTGTCATCTTTTTTTTCCTCCTTATCATTTTTTGAAAAACAAAAACGCTCTCGCCACTAGGCCTCACGCCTAGGGACGAGAGCGTAACTCCCGCGGTTCCACCCTAGTTGATGCGAAAAACGATCACTTTTTTCACATCCACTTTTCCATAAAAGCAACTCCGGACTGCCGTTTCGTTGACCATCTTCACCAGGCTTCCACCATCCCCGGCTCGCTGAAAGAAGAGAGGGATCAACTACTATCCATCCATCATCGTTACAGCAATATTCGTGTTTTGCTATTTATAATAGCAAAACAGAAAAACGCTCGTCAATGCCACCAGTAACTTTTTACAAAAAAATAGATGTACATTACCTCGCTGACAAACATAATCGCGAAACAATCGGCTTTCCATCCCATATAATTGTGCTTTCCGCTTTTCGTTTCGTCACTTCCGGCTCCTTCAGCAACAACCAAAAGTTTTTCGTCGGTAACTTTCCAAGTCCGTGTTTTTCGCTTAAGCGGTTCAAATACATTTGACGCTCCTCGCTCATTTGCCGCGACAAATGGTCTCCCTCGTTAGAAAAAGCATACAATACACTGGCAACCGCGACTCGCTTGACGCGAAATGACGCGGACACGCGCAAGAAAAAATCCCAATCCCAATAATTATGAACATCATGATCAAAATATCCGATGGACGAATGAATTTCTTTCCGATATAAGCTTCCGGACGGAACGTAAGTCGAAAATTTTCGCATTCCCGCTACATCATATTCATAAGCAAATAAAAACCGGTCTGTCGGCCACCGCTGTCCATTGCCCACTTCATAATGAAAGATTTCTACATCGGAGTAAACAAAGTCAACCTCTGCAATTTCATCGACCATTCGCTCCATATGACAAGGCAGCAATAAATCGTCATCATCGCAAAGCATAACGAGTTCTCCTGTCGCCGTCTTGACACCGATATTACACGCTTCGACATGTCCTACATTGTTTTCTAAATGAATGACGTTCACCTGTAATTCTGGGTACAATGCCACGACCTGTTCAATGCGCTCCCCACCATCATTGACAATGATCACTTCAAAATGACGATATGTTTGTCTACTAAGTGACTCCAGCAACTCCGCAAGTGGATATAGCCGATTGTATGTAGGAACAACAACAGAAACAAATGGATTCAAACAAATGTCACCGCCTTTACCCCATCATTCTCCCTTGTCCAAATATGCGTAACATTTTTAAGAATTTTCCTTCTACTGCCCCTGACGCAAGTATAACACCAACGACAATAAATAAAAAACCGAACCACTGTATGAAATGAATCGCTTCCCCTAAAAATAGAGAAGATGCCACTAACGAAAAAAATGGAGATAAGTTAATAAAAACAGCCGATTCCGCCGCACCGAGATGATGAATCGCTCGATTATAAATCATCTGGCCAAGCCCCGTAGCCAATACAGCCGATGCTAAAAAAATCAACCAAGTCATTGGTTTTCCTTCTTTTAATCCAAATAAGCCGCGCGGCTCTACACACAAGCTCACTACAAATAAAACCACCGATCCAAACAAAAGCATCCAACCTGTCAATAATCTCGCATCGAGAGTCGTCGCTAATTTTTTGATGAAAATAAAGCTCATTGCCTGAGCCAATACGGCTAAGAAAATAAATAAGTCTCCTAGGGAGACGGCACCGATCTTTGTAGAACTATGAGTGACGATAAAAATAACCCCTGTAAAACCAAGGATGATACCACTAAATTTGGTGAGACGAAACTGATCACCTAAAAAGAGAATGGCTAACAACGCCGTCACCAGCGGAGAAAGTCCTAAAATGATTCCCGCATTGGAAGCAGTTGTTTTCGTTAATCCGGTCGCTAAAAAATAATGATGGGCAACAACATTTAATAGTCCTGCTACAAGAATCATAAACATTTCTTTACCCGTCACTTTTCTCCATTGTCCTGTGATAGATAAAACGAAAAATACAGTGAGAGAGGCAACAAAAATGCGCAATGCCGTAATCGTGATCGGATCAAACGTATAGACTAATATCTTTATGGCGACAACGTTCATTCCCCAAATGGCCATTACAGCTATAAGTGAGAAATAAATAGATAATTTAGACATACTACCAACCTCTTTCGCAAAAATAAAAAGGAAAAAGCCATAATATCAAAATTATAGCTCCTTCCCCTATTTGTCAATCATTATGCCAATTCTTGTTGCTTCGTTTCTTTTCCTAACCACCATACCACGAACGCCCCTATAAAGATGGCGACGCAGAAAATCGCAAAAATCGTTGTCATTGCTGTTTTTTGCGCGACAAGATAGCCGACAAGCAATGGTCCGAGAATGCCGCCGATTCGCCCGAATGAAGCGGCCATGCCTGCACCTGTGCCGCGAATGGATGTTGGATATTGTTCAGGGGTGTAAGCGTATAACGCTCCCCATGCACCAAGATTAAAAAACGATAACAGAATACCAGATATCATTAAGAATGCTAATGATTCCGCATTTCCAAAGAAATATGCACTCACCGCGGTGCCGATTAAATACGTAACAAGGACAAATTTTCTGCCCATATGTTCAATTAACCAAGCAGCACTAAAATAACCCGGCAATTGCGCAAGCGTCATAATCAGTACATACTGAAAGCTTTTAATTAAGCTAAATCCTTTCATGACCATGACGCTTGGAAGCCATAGAAACATCCCGTAGTACGAGAAAACAACACAGAACCAAAGAACCCAAAGCATAATCGTTTCTCTTCTATAATCAGAAGACCAAACTTTTGCGATATTACCGAACACAGTTCCTTCTTTTTTCACGCTCATAAACCGCGGAGAGTCAGGTAAGCTCCAACGTAAGTAAAGAGCATACAAGGCCGGAATCGCCCCTAACATTAATGCCATTTGCCAGCCATATTTCGGAATCACAAAATAAGAAATAAGTGCCGCTAGCAACCAACCACCGGCCCAAAAGCTTTCAAGCAAGACGACGATTTTGCCGCGCTCTTTTGCCGGTACGCTTTCGGAAACGAGAGTAGACGCAACCGGCAGTTCGCCGCCTAATCCCATTCCGATTAAAAAACGCAACACTAAAAAGATGGTAAGCGTTGTTGCAAATGCGGATAAACCGCTGCCAACGGAGAAAAGTAAAAGCGTAATCATGAAGACATTTTTTCGACCGATTCGGTCCGCTAAAAGCCCAAACAAAAGCGCCCCAATCGCCATGCCAATCGAATTGACACTGCCGATCCAGCCCATTTGTTCAACCGTCAAATTCCAATCTTTTTGTAATGCCGCTATAATAAACGACAACATTCCGACATCCATCGCATCAAACAACCAGCCAAGACCAGCGATACCGAGCAACTTTCTGTTTGAAATACCCTGTTCTTTACCCATGACAAGCCTCCTTTATTTACAGATGTAAAGTTTACACCTTACATCATTATATTCACTCATTCTGAATAGTTCAAATAAAAAAACAAAGGAGAAACCTCCTTTGTCCTATTGTGCAAAAATTTCTTCAACCGTATACGTCAATAAGTCTCTAACCACCTCAAACGCAAAAGGAACGTTTAGGCGCTCTGTCCATTGATGCGCGTCACGTCCAACCGGTCCGACGTTTAATACAGGAACATTCAACTTCTCCAGCGCCGCAAATGGAAGGTCGTATCCGCGATTCCAAAGCGGCATATTGCCGGTAAGCAATTGTAGAGCGGAAAGCGGCTGCTGCAAGCCGACATAACTTAAGTCGGAAATTCCGCCAAAATAATGCTGCTGCACAAGCTGCACACGATGCTTTTTGTCCGCATATTCCGTCAGACGTGCCACTATATGTTGAATCAGCGGATCGTCGCTTGAGTTGACAGCCGGGTAATACGGAGGTGCGTAAAATAACACAATCATTGGCGCCAAGTCTTTACAAAGAATCCCTAATTTATCTACTAGTTCAATTGTCTGCTCCCGTTCATCTTTTTTGTTTTCATTCGTCAAAACACTCTTCTCTAGCTGTTCAACCTTTTTAAGTCCAAACATATTAACTGCTTTATTTCTTAACTCCGCAAACGTAAACACATTCACAGAAAGCGACCGCGGTACCGACTTTTCCAGCTGTGCAAAACGAACCGCTTGATGATGATACCGTTCCTCTATGCGTTTCGCTGCACGTTTCGCTAATGCAAGTAAAGATGCTGTGACCTCAGCGATTGATTTTTGCTGCAAAAACAAATTAAATAACGTAACTGCGCGGTGCGGAATTTGGACCGAGTAATCCTCTTTCAAATCCGTTTGAAGCAAGTTTGTCGGTGGCGGGCTGACTTCCCCACCAAACACCTCGCAAAAATCGGTGTTTAATTCCAATTCATTCGTAATTTGCGACGCCATAACGTTCGCGTTTAGCCCCCCCAGCGGTTCTCCAACATGCGTTTCTTTCCCATAACAATAAAAGCCCGGCAACACTTTGCCGATGGAGCCGGTATAGATGTAATTCGTTTGATCTCCCGGATAGCGCGTGAACATCGGTTCGGAATTCAACACTAACTTGTAATTCAAGTGATACTTTTCTGCCATTTCCACTAAAACAGGCACCGCTGCTCTCATTCCAGCCGAATTCACTTCCTCATCTGGTACGGTCAACAGTAGCAAATTACCTTGAAACTTGCCGGAACATGCTTGTTCTATAAGCGACATATGGAGCGCAAGCCCGCACTTCATATCCATCACACCGCGACCAAATAACCATTCATCCTTTTCTAAATCGGCTTGCACTTCAGAAGAAAGATGTTCTTTATGTTCATAAAAGCGCGTTGTTAGCTCCTCTGGGGAAAACGCAACATCCTTCCATGATCCGTAATCTTGGACATCAACCACGTCAAAATGACTTACAAGAATAACGGTATCGCGAGTTTCTTCGCTTTTTTTCACAAGCGCTGTTACAAAATAGCGCCCATCCCCAATTGGATGTAATTGCAAATGTTCTTTATTTCCCAGGAAATAATCCAGTGCGCCCAACTGCTCAACAATATAATGAGCGAGAAACACTTCTGCCTCTGATCCACTCACACTTGGATATTCTACTAAATTACAAAGCAATTGTTTTAACTGTTGCATCGTTTGCCATTTCATCCTCTTTCCCTCTTTTCCTAAAAAGAACTCTTTATTATTGTATCAATATTCTAAAAATAATTAAAAGTAGCACAATGATAAAAACAATCCGTTTCTCTCTGTGAAATCATGTGTAGTTGACAAAGAAAATTTTCTGTTACAATAAAAAAGCGAACCATTGATTTGTTTATTTCAACAAACTTCACTTCGGGAAGCGAGGATAAAAACGTGAAATATAGTGAAGATCCGTTCAAAGCGAATTTTGACAGTCTTGAAGAGTTTGCCGATCGGATTAGTGATTTGCTACAATGCCCGATTACGATTGAAGATGCGAATCATCGGTTAATTGCATACAGCGCGCACGATGACTACACGGACCCGGCGCGTACCTCGACGATTATTAGCCGCCGTGTTCCGGAAAAAGTGATTAATAGTTTATGGAAAAAAGGAGTCATTCCAAAATTGCTAAGCAGCGAAGAACCTGTGCGCGTCGAAACCATCTCAGAAGTCGGTCTTGGAAACCGTGTTGCCGTATCCATTTGGAAAAATAACGAAGTCATCGGTTTTATTTGGGCACTCGAAACAGACCGCACCCTATCGAAGGACGATATGGAATTGCTGAAAAAAGCAGCCAAAGCAGCGAAAAATAAAGTATTGCAGCTTTATATGCGCAAAAATAAAAAAGAAGAGCGGGTACAAGAATTTTTTTGGAAATTATTGACCGGACATATTACCGCAAACGAGGAAATTAAGGAAAACTTTGATATGATGCAAATTCCAACCGCTCCGTTATTTTCCGTGTTCGTTTTCCGTTTTGCAACCGAAATTACGAATGAAATTGAAAAACAAATTTCTTACATTTTACAAACAACGCAACAAATTCAAGTGCTTCTTTACACCATCGATCGTCACGACTTTATTTTACTTGCCGCTCCCAAATCAACGAGTCAACCGTTACACGAGTTCAATCAATTTATCATTTCGTTCGCTACGAAAATGAAAGAACGATTTCACGTCAGTAGTATAAAAAGCAGTTTCGGCGGCATTTATGAAACATACGAAAATATTGAAAAAAGCTACAAAGAAGCGTTAACCGTTTTATCGATGAAAGAAAAATTCCCAGAGCAAACGGCCACCATTTACGGCTACCAACAATTAGGGATTTACCAGTTTTTCGATTTGCTTTTAGAGAAAAAACAGCAAGGTGAATTCATTAATTCCTCCCTTTTGAAATTACAAGCGTATGACGAAAAACACCATACGAATTTAGTTGAAACATTTGAAGTGTTTTTTGACCACGACAGCAACGTGAATGAAACCGCAAAAGCGTTGAATATTCACGCCAATACCCTTTCCTATCGTCTCAAACGCATCGCAGAAATTGGGGAAATTAACTTACACGATATCAATCAAAAAGTAAAACTCTACATTGATATTAAACTTGCTAAATATGAAGCGCTGCATTAATTTTGTGGAAATCCACAAAATGAGGCTGCTTCTTTTTTTCTTCTAAACAAAGAAAAAATAGTGCAAACCGTTTATACTGCAAGTAAAGACATATATGAGGGAGGAACACAACTCATGATTATTGGTGTACCTAAAGAAATAAAAAATAACGAAAATCGTGTCGCAATTACTCCTGCGGGGGTTATGTCGTTCATAAATGCTGGTCATAAAGTCATTATCGAAAAAGACGCCGGTATTGGAAGCGGTTTCACAAATGAAGATTACGCAAATGCGGGAGCGCAAATCATCGACAACGCCGCAGACGTATGGGCACAAGCGGATATGATCATGAAAGTAAAAGAACCTTTAGCAAGCGAATACGACTATTTCCGTCCTGGCTTAATTTTATTCACTTACTTACACCTTGCTGCTGAACCAGAGTTGACACGCGCGTTAAAAGAAAAAGGCGTTATTGCCATCGCTTATGAAACGGTACAAGTCGGACGCACTCTTCCGCTTCTTATGCCAATGAGTGAAGTAGCAGGACGCATGGCAGCACAAATCGGTGCGCAATTCCTTGAAAAACCAAAAGGCGGAAAAGGTATCCTTCTTGCCGGCGTTCCAGGTGTAAGTCGCGGTAAAGTAACAATTATCGGCGGCGGTGTCGTTGGAACAAACGCAGCGAAAGTAGCCATCGGCTTAGGTGCTGACGTAACAATCATCGACTTAAGCGCAGATCGTCTTCGCGAGTTAGACGATATTTTTGGCAACCAAATTAACACATTGATGTCTAACCCAATGAACATCGCGCAAGCCGTAGCAGAGTCTGATCTTGTCATCGGTGCTGTATTAATCCCTGGCGCGAAAGCTCCTAAACTTGTCACAGAAGAAATGGTGAAAGCAATGAAACCAGGTTCTGTCATCGTTGACGTTGCAATCGACCAAGGTGGTATCGTTGAAACAAGCGACCACGTAACAACTCACGACAACCCAACTTACGTCAAACACGGTGTTGTTCACTATGCGGTCGCAAACATGCCTGGTGCTGTTCCAAGAACATCTACTATTGCATTGACAAACGTAACAATTCCATATGCTTTACAAATTGCTAATAAAGGCGTTCATAAAGCAATCGCTGAAAATCCAGCGCTTAAACTTGGCGTAAACGTAGCAAACGGCGAAATCACATACGAAGCCGTCGCAAGAGACCTTGGCTACAAATACGTTCCAGTCGAGGAAGCGTTAGAAAAACAATTAACAACTCATTAATTCATTTCGAGCTGGTGCTGCGTATCATCGTAGTGCCAGCTTTTTTATATTCGTAAAACCATAAAGTGGTGTAAAATAGTGATCAGGACTTATTACTTCAAACATTTAGGAGGGAATCCAGCATGACGATGTACAAAGCATTAACGATTGCCGGCTCTGACAGCAGCGGCGGAGCAGGCATTCAAGCGGATTTAAAAACGTTTCAAGAGCGCGGCGTGTACGGAATGACGGCACTAACGACGATTGTTGCGATGGACCCACATAACAACTGGTTCCATCAAGTGTTTCCGATTGATCTCGCAACCATCGAGGCGCAGCTTGAAACGATCATCGTTGGCGTTGGTGTTCATGCGATGAAAACGGGCATGCTTCCAACGACCGATATTATCGAGCTAGCAGCAAGAACGATCGAAAAACATAACTTGACGAATGTTGTCGTCGACCCTGTCATGGTATGCAAAGGCGCTGATGAAGCATTGCACCCGGAAAATACAGTTTGTTACCGCGAAGTGCTTGTGCCGAAAGCCACCGTCGTGACGCCAAACTTATTCGAAGCTGCGCAATTAAGTGGACAAGCACCAATTAAAACGATTGACGAGATGAAAGAAGCAGCGGCCAAAATTCATGAGCTTGGGGCTAAATACGTCCTTGTCAAAGGCGGCAGCAAAATCCCGCATGAAAAGGCAGTGGACGTATTATACGATGGCAAAACGTTTGAGTTGTTAGAATCCGATCGCATTGAAACGACTTACACTCATGGTGCCGGCTGCACATACTCCGCAGCAATCACTGCTGAATTAGCAAAAGGAAAATCGGTTAAAGAGGCCATTCTTACAGCGAAAGCCTTCATTACTGAAGCGATTCGCCATTCGTTCCCGCTCAACCAATACGTCGGTCCAACAAACCATGCCGCTTACCGTTTATATAAGGAACATAGCCATTAATCCAAACAATAAGGCAGAACGATTCTGCCTTATTGCATTATTTTCATTATAAAGATTTTTTAAACTGATCAAACTGCTCTAATACCTTATTAGATGGCTGTTTCGTGAGCAAGCTGACGATGACAATTGCTAGTAAGCTTGCCGCAAAACCCGGAATCATTTCATATAAAAGATTTTTTAAATACTCCGATTGCGTCCAAAGAATGACCGTGCTTGCCCCTGCGATCATTCCGGCCAGTGCTCCCCATTTTGTCATCCGTTTCCAGAATAAACTTAATAAAATGACAGGACCAAACGAAGCACCAAATCCAGCCCACGCATAGCCAACAAGCCTTAAAATGGTATCATTTTGCTGATAAGCAAGCGCTGCGGCCACTAACGATACGATGAGCACAGAAAGACGACCAACGAAAACAAGTTCTTTATCCGAAGCAGAGCGACGGAATAACACTTTATATAAATCTTCCGTAAGCGAGCTTGATGTCACAAGCAACTGCGAAGAAATCGTACTCATAATCGCCGCTAAAATCGCCGCAAGCAAAAATCCGGTTATAAGCGGATGGAATAAAATTTCACCTAACTTAATAAATACTGTTTCCGGATCGGCAAGTTTTGTTCCTTCATTTGCAAAGTAAGCGATTCCAAACAATCCTGTCAACATCGCGCCAACAACGGAGAAAATCATCCACCCCATCCCAATGCGGCGGGCATTTTTCATTTCTTTGACAGACGAAATCGCCATAAAGCGAACAATAATATGCGGCTGTCCAAAATAGCCAAGACCCCAAGCAAACAACGAAATCATTCCAAGGAAGCTTGTCCCTTTAAATAAATCCAATAACTCTGGGTTGATATGATGAATCGTCGTGACCGTATCGCCGACTCCACCGGTGTGGAAAAGAGTAACAACAGGAACGAGAATCAAGGCAATAAACATAATGAGACCTTGCACGAAATCCGTCCAACTAACGGCTAAAAATCCGCCAAATAGCGTGTACGCCACCACTACACCAGCGACAATCCACAAGCCTGTGTGATAACTGAAATTAAAAGAGTTTTTAAATAATACCGCGCCAGATACGAGACCGGAAGATACGTAGAATGTGAAGAAAATCATAATGACAAGACCTGAGATAAAACGTAATAATTTCGAAGTGTCACCAAAACGATTTTCTAAAAATTCTGGAATTGTAATCGAGTCGTTTGCTACCTCTGTATATACGCGCAGACGTGGGGCAACATACAACCAGTTCGCATACGCTCCAAGCGTCAAACCAATAACAATCCATGACGCGCTTAACCCTTGCACGTACATCGCTCCTGGAAGCCCCATCAAGAGCCAACCACTCATATCAGAAGCCCCAGCACTGAGTGCTGTCACAGCAGGCCCTAACGTCCGTCCACCAAGCATATAATCGGAAAGATTAGAAGTACGCTTATATGCCCAATAACCAATAAGCAACATCCCTACCATATAAATAACAATAGAAATAAGTACCATGATGTTCTCCCCCTTCCCCTTTCCTTCTGACTTTTCAAAATTGTCAATAATATCATAACGGAAGAATATTATTTATGCAATAGTAATTATATTTTTCCATCTGTAATATAACACTAAAAAACTACCTAAAAAACAACTTTAATTGCAGAAAAAACTAATAAAACAACTTTATTAACAAATTATTCAAATAAATGAGAAAAAATTAAATGCTTTCTATTATTTTCTATTATTAAAAATTTAGTTTCATAAAAATATATTTTTTGTTGTTTTCTAATTTTTTTGAATTTATAATATGTTTAAGGTGCAATCGCATATAACAACGGCTTAATATATTTTAACTTCTTTTCTAAATGTTACAAAAAATTATTTTTATAAAAAGTATTGAATAAATAAAAAAATTCCGATAGTATAATAATCGTCTTAGGCAGTGTCTAAAAAACCAGAAATTCTTTATAAATATTTGAACCATTGTAAGCACTGGACACTGAATAAATATTAATGAATTTATTTTTATAAATAAAGGGGGATTGAAGGATGAAAAAAGGAATGATTTTTGCAGTCATTCTCGCTTTGTTTGTCGCTTTAGCAGGGTGTGGAAAATCAGCTGAGCAAGCTTCTTCAACAGGGAGTGGAGAAGCAAAGAAAAAAGTCGTCGTCGGTACAGACGCGTCGTTTGCTCCATTTGAGTATATGGATAAAGGAAAAATTGTCGGTTTTGACGTCGATTTCTTAGATGCCGTCATGAAAGAAGCTGGAATGGATTATGAATTGAAAAATATCGGATGGGATCCTTTATTCGCAGCGGTACAAGGGAAAGAAGTGGATTTAGCGATTTCCGGTATTACGATTAATGATAAACGGAAACAAACATATGATTTCTCGGTTCCTTACTTTGAATCTACTCATATGATTCTTGTGAAAGAAGATAGCCCTATCAAAAATGCACTTGACTTAAAAGGAAAAGTCGTTGGCGTGCAAAACGGAACAACTGGACAAGCTGCTGTTGAAAAATTGCTTGGTGCAGAAAACAAAAATATTAAAAAGTTTGAAAACACGGTTGTCGCAATTATGGACCTTTTAAACGGCGGCGTTGACGTAGTTGTCACAGACAACGCGGTAGCGAACGAATATGTAAAAAACAATCCTGATAAAAAATTAAAAACGATTGAAGATCGAAAAAACTTTGAATCTGAATTTTACGGACTCATGTTCCCGAAAGGAAGCGAATTAAAACCGAAAATTGATGAAGCAATTAAAAAAGTCATCGACAGCGGCAAATACGCGGAAATTTATAAAAAATGGTTCGGGAATGAACCAAACGTCGATAACTTAGTCAAACAGAAGTAACATACAGGTAAAAAATTGCGTAACTATTCGTCGCTAGTTACGCAATTTTTATAAGAAAGGTGAGGAGAATGGATTTTCGTTTTGACATTATAAAAGAATACGCCCCATTTTTTCTGCAAGGCGTTTTATTAACGATTGGTTTATCTTTAATTGCCATTATTGTCGGCTCTATTCTCGGGCTTGCGATCGGACTTGGCAAAATGTCAACAAAGCGGCTCGTCCGCCTTCCGTTTGAGTGGTATATTAACTTTTTCAGAGGAACCCCTCTATTCGTACAAATTTTGCTCGTCCACTTTGGGTTAATGCCCCTTTTCTTTGCACAACCGAATCCAACAGTTTCGGCTGCTGTGTCGTTATCATTAAACTCCGCCGCTTATATTGCAGAAATTTTCCGTGCCGGTATTCAATCGATTGATAAAGGGCAAATGGAGGCGGCCCGTTCGCTTGGAATGACGCACGTTCAAGCGATGCGCTACGTCATTTTACCGCAAGCGTTAAAGCGAATGATTCCACCGTTTGCGAATGAGTTTATTGTATTAATTAAAGATTCTTCTCTTGCAGCCATTATCGCTGCTCCAGAGCTTATGTACTGGGGAAGAGCGGCGCAAGGACAATATTACCGCGTTTGGGAACCATATTTAACGGTAGCATTTATTTATTTAATTCTTACCCTTTCCCTTAGCAAACTACTACATTATTTGGAAAGGAAGTATTCGAACCAATGATTAAAGTCACGAATTTAAAAAAATCATTCGGCGATTTGCAAGTGTTAAAAGGAATTGATGCCCACATTCGGGAACGAGAAGTAGTCGTTATTATTGGACCGTCCGGTTCAGGAAAGTCAACATTTTTACGCTGCTTAAACCTTCTCGAAGATTTCGATGATGGAGACATTATTATCGATGGATTTCATTTAAAAGATAAAAACACAGACATTAATAAAGTACGAGAAGAAGTAGGAATGGTGTTTCAGCGCTTTAACTTATTCCCGCATATGACCGTGCTCGATAACATTACATTAGCTCCCGTAAAAGTACGGAAGTGGCCGATCGAAAAAGCAAGAGAAACTGCAATGGAGTTATTGAAAAAAGTTGGTCTTCAAGATAAAGCGAATGTGTATCCTGATTCGTTATCAGGCGGGCAAGCCCAACGTGTCGCGATCGCACGGGCATTGGCGATGGGACCAAAAGTGATGCTGTTTGATGAACCAACGTCTGCTTTAGACCCAGAAATGGTCGGTGAAGTATTAGCCGTTATGAAGCAATTGGCGAACGAAGGAATGACAATGGTCGTTGTGACACATGAAATGGGATTTGCTCGCGAAGTGGGCGACCGTGTCATTTTCATGGACGGCGGCTACATCGTCGAAGAAGGAACACCGAGTGAAATTTTCGACAACCCAAAACACGAACGAACGAAGTCGTTTTTATCAAAAGTGTTGTAGAAACCATATATAAAAACATAATAGCATCCACTCTTTTGGAAGCGTTTTTTGCTGAAAGCCGAGAATCTATCTTCCAAACAGAGTGGATTTTTTATATATGTTTTGGAGTTGAATTTCAAAAGCACTGCTTCAAAAAAGTAGCTCACAGAATTTCGAGCTTACCCAAAACCAAAAGGTATATGAAATATAACTTTATATTCTAATAACCCGTGATGCTAGTTGAACCTTAACGCTCAACTAGCCCAAGAATTACGAGTGAATAAGCTAGTAAAATGCCATCCAAAGCTGATTCAAATCCAGAAACAGAGTTGGCTCGAATCTCCGTGATCCGGTACTGATCAACGAGAACTGAAAACACGGTTTCAATGACTTTGCGCTTTCGTTTCATCCATCGTTTCCATGCTTTCGATTGGTGGATCTTCTGTTTTTTCCGAACGGGCGTCCAAAAAGTGATCTTGTATTTATCATACAGCTTCTTTTGCAAGTCTTGGCTCACATATCCTTTGTCTCCAAGTGTATACGGATGAGGAAGTTGGGCCATCACTGTTTCAGCAGCTGTCCGGTCGTGACAGGATGCTTCGGTTACGACATATCCCATCGGAAGCGCTTGGTCGGTGATCTGAACATGGAGCTTAAACCCATAGTAAGCCATCTTTTTGGATGCACAATACCCAATATCTGCGATTCCTTGAAACCGTTTGACGCGATACATTCGTGCGTGGTGGCAGAGTTCAATGGGTAAGCTATCCACTACTGCATAAGCGT
>JBHGYD010000017.1:0-2558 GCA_041920415.1 Anoxybacillaceae bacterium | reverse complement strand
AGACAATGGTGCATTTTGCCGATGAAATCGCCCAAGCTGGCTACAGCGCTTCTTCACGCTTGTTCCGAATTCAATGGACTGAACCAGTTAATTACGAATTGCTAGAGAAGATAATTGAATTTAATATCAAGGATAAGGCTGGGAATTCGAATTTTTGGCGGAAATAGAAAAAATAGGATATCCTTTAGAAAGCCTGTGAGGGCTTCTTAGGGCTTCTGAGAGGCTTTAAGGAGTTGATAGCTATGCAAAACTATGCCCCACGCTTTTATATGCCCCAACACTCTTGTTGGGGACGACCTGACATGGCGAATGTCAAAGTTTGGGGTGCGCCCTTTTTTAATAAGTGTAAATTATTACAGAAGCTAAGAAAATAATTCTCTTACTTATTCCAGAAAATGGCCCTATAGTGGCAGAGTGAAACTTAATTGTTTTTAGTTAACCGTGAATTTCACTTATTCCACTAACAGGTGCGTTTAGTGGAATAGTGACGTTACAATTTAAAGCTTGAGGACAGATTTTCCTCAAGCTTTTTTTGTGCGAATTACTATATGATTTTTACTGCGGATTATCGTGAGATTCATTATGTTAATTTAAGGTTTTCTCCACAAAAACGGAACTACCTACCTTATGTTGCCTAGTTTTATATAATTTCATCAAGCCGTTCTTGTTGGAGTTGTTTGTCGACCAGTTCATCCAATTGTTTCACTTTTTTCAAAGCGAGCGCGTCGTCTATTTGTCGATAGTGATGCTTGCCGCCTGGCTCTTCATCTGCTTCGTCGGCGAGCTTAATAATCGTTTGCAATGGCTTTCGTTTTAATTCGCCTTCTGGCAGATAGGAGTCGGTATGCAAAAGAATGGCGAGTGCAATTTCTTTTGCGTTTTGTGGATGTTCGCCTAAACGAATTAACAGTTTATGAGCACGCTCTGCCCCCTTAATGGCATGAATATCGTTTTGTTTATATTTTTCATAATCCCATTTTCCGTTGGAATACCATTCGTAATGACCAATGTCATGCAGAAGTGCTGCTTTTGTTGCCAAATCGACATTAACACCGTGCTTTACGGCTAATCGATACGCATGATAAGCCGTAGCAATCGCATGAGCAACCCCGGAGCGTTTTAAATATTTTTGCGCAATCGGATGAACAAATACGTCTGTTAATGTAACATACCGCATTGTCATCCACCTCCGTTTTTGTTTTTCTAATCATCATATCATAAAGCTTGGAATAAAAACAAGTAGAAAAAGCGATTACTGTGCAGCCAAATTTTTAGCTGCTCGGCGATAATGGGAAAGGGTGAGCAATGGGAAAACTTCATCGTTTTAGCGCAGGAGACCCCCACTTCAAAAGCCCCTAGGCTTTAAGTGGCGGGTAGTTGACCTTGCCGATGACAAAGACCAGAAAACAGCAACGCATTATACGCTTGAATCGTTGCAGACAGATTGCCTTTCTCATCGCCATAAAGCTTCCAGCAACCTAAATCTGTTTGTAGAGATAAAAGACGTTCACTTAACTTTCTAATCAGCGCTTCCTCTTCCAGTTCTAAAGAGCGCAAGGTAATAATCATAAACGCATCTGTTAGTGGGCCGCTTTCAAAACAAAATCTCCAAGAACCGTCCGCTTCTTGCAAATTTGTAAGACGGTTGATATATTTCTCTATTTCTTTTGTAGTTTCCGATAATAAGCTCATGCTTTCACCTCCCGACTGATGTGTCGCCTTATTTTATCTTAAATAGCCGAGAAGACTCTCACTTCAACGAACCATCGTGAGTAAGTGGGAGATGAATCGGCTTCGGATAAGAGATGACCTTTTGTCATCTCGACTGTTCGACGGATTGAAACATATTTCTGTGGTTCACTTTTTTTTTGCGAGCTGCCCTATCATCTCCTTGTCCGAACACATATTCGTGTGTATAATGGAACGATAGAGGGAGGTGAAGAGTCGATGCGTATCCATAAAGCCTACCGATTTCGTATCTATCCAAACAAACAACAAGAAATCCTCATTACGAAGACGATCGGTTGTAGCCGTTTTGTGTTTAACCATTTCCTCGCCAAATGGAAGGAAACGTATGAACAAACAGGAAAGGGACTAACCTATACGCTCTGTTCCTCTCAACTCACTCAACTAAAAAAAGAGTTGAAATGGCTCTATGAAGTCGATTCGACCGCCCTGCAAAATGCTCTTCATCATCTAGCGGAAGCATTCACTCGTTTTTTCAACAAACAAAATAATCCCCCAACATTTAAAAGTAAAAAACATCCCGTTCAATCGTACACCAGTCAATGCAACAGTCCGAAAAAAGGAAAACCGTCGATCGAGGTCGTTGGAAATAAAATCAAATGGCCCAAACTCGGTTTGGTTCGCTTGGCGAAAAGTCAAGAAGTGAAAGGGCGCATCCTCAGCGCTACCATTCGACGCAACCGAAGTGGAAAGTATTTTGTTTCCATTCTCGTTGAAACAGAAGTACAGCCGTTACCAAAAACCGGTTCAGCGGTGGGGATTGACGTTGGGGTGAAAGACTTTGCGACGCTCAGTACAGGAGAAATAGTTGG
>JBHGYD010000001.1:0-30337 GCA_041920415.1 Anoxybacillaceae bacterium | reverse complement strand
CGAAACATCTTGAGCAGGGCGGTGCATCAAAACATCATTCCTTGGAAGGTACCGACCAAGCTGACGTATCTACGGATTGCGTAAGCAAGAAGTAGTAGATGGGTTGTTCCGCCCCATCGGCCCCAAGCCGATGTTGCTTACCGAATCGATCGAGAAGACTTCCGATGAGTTCATCGAGTAGGAGAAGACAGCCTTCTTCTGCGCTGAAGCTTCTTCGATGGAGTTGGTAAGAAACTCCCTCCTCTAAACAACGTGTAGGTGGGAGAGGTTCATTAACATAATTTAGCTGAAATTTTACGCTATGATAAAAATCTGTATTATAAATGAAAGCAATTTGAAACTTTATAGAAAAGTAAGTCTGCTAGAATACGAAGGATAGAAACAGGAAAGTTTTCATAACTATATCATACGGTATGTAAAATATACTGATTAACTATAGATCGGGGGATCAACATGACGTTAGAGAATCAACTGATCAAAAAAACATTTTATGAAACATTGATGGAAGCGGATGAAAAAAATCCTGTCCGTGTGCTTGGGGAAGCGTTTCTTGCTGGGCATAAAGATGGGACAGCTGACATTTCCACCATCCGTTTTGCCCAAGGAGAAGTATATTTTCATAACAAAGATTATGAAGCAGCGATTTTTAAATGGGAAAATACTCATAATGATTTAGAACCGTGGGCGAAGAAAAATATAGCGGATTGTTATTATGAACTCGGGCAATTATCAACAGCTGAAGAAATTTATAAATCCATTGATACCCAAAGCAGTGTCTTACAATCAGAAGTTGCACTGCAATTATTTTCGCTTTACATAGACCAAGGCAGGCTTGAAAAAGCGGATGAAGTAATTAAAAAAGCGGTATCTTTTAATCCGGACTATCCGAATGTGACCGACATTGCTCGTGCCTTTTTCGAAAAACACAAGGATTGGAAGAGCGCAATTGAGCTGGCAGTAAATGAAGCGATCCGGACAGAGTCTCATGACTGGTTTGATATTTTAAAAACCTATGCGGAACAAGGACTAACAAAAATCTTTGAACCGCAGTATTTTTCAAAATGCTTAGTCGTGTTATACGGAGTGGATCAGACAAGATTTGAACAGATGGTCCATGCATTATGGAATGGTTACAAAAACGAGCGTTCCTATTTTTCATGGCTGCGGGAATTTAACCACCTTTTCTTAAATTTGGACGCAAACCGGAAGCAGTCTTGGAAAGAACTGTCCGCACTTTATCAAGAAACATATTTTGAATTGATCGATGGAACGTATTTAATAAAAGAATTGGCAGAGATTATTCCGAATCTGTTAACGAACTGGATCAAAATAGCCGATCATTCTCATGCTTTATTTGCTTCTGCAGCGGTATTAGCATGGAGCGAGAAGTTTCCGTCCAGTATTCGTCCAGAGGTTGTCAATGATGCCGAACATCTGATTTTCCATTCCCGCCAAGAGATAGACGGTTTGGAATACAGCTTGACATTATTCGATTCCATCGTGAAATGGGCGGAAGCGCAGCATGCCGATCCAGGTCACCGCTTCAGATGGCTCATCCGAGAACTGGTTGATTTTCAAACACATCATTTATTTGTAGTTGGAACTTCCGGAAATGGAAAGTCTGCTTTTATCAATTCGGTCCTCGGAGAAAATATCCTAACCGCTCCGACATCTTCCGTTATTGTATTTAAGGGGGATGATGAAACGGAGATTAGAAAAATATCCGATGAAGAATTAACAACATTTTCAAGTTTCGATGAATTCCAGGAGGCAGTAGATAGACGGCTGAATAAGGCTTTTGACAACGCGATTATTGAGTTCTCTCTTCCATCGTCAATTTTGCAGGAAAACAGGATGGCTTTTATTGATACGCCGGGATTTAACGGCCGCAACCGCATGGAAGGTGAAGTGTTCAAATATCTGCATTTTGCCGACAGTTTATTGTTTGTTCTTGATGCGAACGATCCTTTTACAGAAAAAGAGCAAGACATCTTAATGCAGATTCGGGAATACGCACCTAATCTTCCAATTCATTTTCTGATCAATAAAATCGATGAAATTTATGATGAACAAGAAGCTGCCATGATTGTTGAAGACACTCGTTTGAGAGTGCGGGCATATTTTCCGCGGGCTCAGGTGTTTGCCTATTCATCCCGACTAAGAAGCAGAAAACAACAAAATGATCTAGCAGAGTTCTTGAAAAACTTGAATCGACCAATTGCTGAAGACGATCGAATTGAAAAAATCGTCATCTTTATTCGTAAATTAATCAAGCATTTATTGGATAAACGCGAAGAAATGGAAAACGGGCTAGCTGATTCGATTAAATGGAACGAAGAAATGGTCACAAAGCTAAGTGGCGCAATCCATCAAGTAACGGATTTGAAAGAAGAAACAGCGCGAATGATCACGAGAACGTTCCATAAAGTCTTGGAGGAAATCAGATCGGATCTATCGGAAAATATTCCGGAAATTTTACGAGACAGTTCCGATATCATTCAGGAAGACAGTGATTTCCGCAAAATTCACCTTGAACTAAATGATGAGATGAACCGAAGAGTCCATGCTTATGTAAATGATAAAGTCTTGCCTAAGCTTTATCGTTCTCTTCAAGAATGGATTGTAACGGTGAATGATGAACTTGATCGCTGTCAATCTTTCCTAGATGAAGTAAGCGATGGGTTTAATGCGATGTATGGGGAAGAGCGGTTTAAGCTGAATTGTGACTTTAAAGTGCTTGATGACTGGTGCCGGGATGCGGACCGGATGACGAGCGGCGCGCAATTGGAGAAGGTGAATATTGTTCTCCGTCGTACACCGTATCAAATTTTATTGAAAAGTGCCGGCAAGTTGTTTGGAGTCTTCCAGCAAAACAATACGATGTTATATAACAAATACAAGCAGTTTGTAGAAAATGAGGATTATTTAGACGTTACCGAATCCATTATGAACAAGTTGCTTCTGCAATTCGAATTGTTCGAGAAATCACTGGAACGAGATATTTCGATCTTTTTCCGAAACCCGCTTGCCGTATTGAATCAAGTTGTAGAAGAAACGAAAAAGGAAATCAATGAAAAAGAAGAAGAGCTAGAGAAAATGAGATCAAATCCGGAAACGTACCGCGATCCGCTAACATTGTTTGAAGTAAAACTCCGCCAATATGAGTGGATTACCATTTCTACAAAAGGAGTTCTTCAAGTATAACGAGTTCACGAAAAAATCGGTCCATGAGGCCGATTTTTTCATTTTGAAAATGTTTTAAAAACTATAAAACTCATATCACTATCCGATTAGGAGGTGCGGTATTTTTTTGGTTGCTATAAATAAAGAAAGACATTATGGTAGATGATGGGTGATGACAAGATGAAAAGTAAATCATTTTGGTGGAGTTTAGTAATTCTATGGTGTGTGGTCATTTTTTGTTTTAGTGAATTTTCTTTCTTCACAGGGGAGAATACGGAAAAAGTGATTCGCCATGTAATGAAATATTTGTCGCTTTCTAGGGCGGAAGTAGGGGATGGAGCAAGTTCTCCGTTGAATTTCGTCATCCGAAAGTTTGCTCATCTTTCGGCGTTTGGCATTTTGGCGTTTCTTGTCTGGAAAGCGATGTTCCCTCATCGTTTCGCATATATGGGCGCGTGGAGTTTTGCGACTGTTTATGCCGCTACGGATGAATGGCATCAATCGTTTGAACCCGGGCGAACGGCTCTATTTTCTGATGTTCTCATCGACGCATGTGGCGCGGCTCTTGCTTTATTATTCGTTCGAATTTATTTACGAATGAAACGTTCCTAGGTGTTTTTTGTTTTGTTAGAGGCGGCAGGCGCTGTGTATCTTAACAGCGCCTTGGACTTATTTTTGCATGATAGCGGCTTTTTTCGTTTCTTTTGCATTTTCGTATTCCTTTTTCAATACCCCTACATCTTCTGGTTGAAAGTTGTGTTGTTGTAAATCGGCCTTCGCCGCTTCATAGATTTGTTGAAACTCCGCGTTGATTTGTTTTTTCCAATTCGTTAGTTCTTTTCATGCCCCTTTTCTTTTAGGCTTGAAGACTCCCACTCATGAAATGGAAGATTTATAAAATTTTACGAATTCGAAAATTGTCTTCAAGTAATACCCAATTTTGTGGGTATGGATAACCAAGGACCCAATAGCTAATTCCGCGTAGACCGTAATCTTTTACCGTATCAAATTTGGCCTGGGCGCTACGAGCATCTTCAAACCAGACTTCATGCGTGCGACCTTGACTATCGACATATCGGTAAAACGGCGATTCAGCGGTCTGATCATATTGGATGGTCGCTCCATAGCGAATGGCCCGTTCAACCGCTTCCTGCGGACTAAACGTTTCTGCCTCTTGTCCCTGTACATGGGGAAGGAGCCAGTCGCGTGCGTACACTTGGAAGCCCATAAAAATTTTGTTTCGAGGAATGACAGTGACGGCGTAATCAAGAACACGTCTGATTTGATGGATCGGTGAAATCGCCTGAGGAGGCCCTAGCCTATACCCCCATTCATACGTCATGAGAATCACAAAGTCCACAATTCTTCCATGTGCAGGATAGTCATGTGCTTCATATAAACGCCCTTTTTGTTCGCCGCTGAATTTGGGGGCAACGGAGGTAGAAACAAAATATCCTTCCGAATGAAGCCTGTTAACAGCACGCTGTAGAAATTGGTTATACAACTCGCGATCAGCCGGATAGACGTTTTCAAAATCAATGTTTAAACCTTGATATCCTTTTTCTTTCATCGTATTGACAATATTCGTTAACAATCGATTTTGCAGTTCAGTACTTGAAAGGATGGTTCGCGCCAATCGGGATCCGGGATCTTTGTACGTAAAATTCGTAATCCCCATCATTGGGACAACGTTCTCTGCTATTGCAGCTTGAATAATCGGGGTGTCATTAACCGGATCTAGCCCGCCATCTGCCCTTATAATGTAAGCAAAAGGGGACATATACGTTAAATGGCGGCCCACTTCCCGGACTAGCCTTGCGCCTTCTTCCCCCTTATGGATCGTAAAAGCGTTTACCTCAATGGCTGGCTTGTAAAAAGGGATTGTTAACATCGTTCTAGGATAAATGAGAGTTGGATTGGTTATTTGATTGGCTCTCATGATTTCTTGAACCGTGGTGCCATAACGTTGAGCGATTTGCCATAACGTTTCTCCGGGCTGAATAGTATGGGTTCTTGCGGGAATCACTAAAACGGTTCCAGGGAAAACCATGGAAGGTTGACTGATTCGATTTGCCTGAACGATCGCCTCAACCGATGTTCCATACCGCCCGGCGATCATCCATAATGTTTCTCCTGAACGGACTGTATGATATTTGAAGGGTGTTGGAATGACGAGTGCTTGGCCAACGACCAAACGATTTGGATTTGTTAATTGGTTTGCAGTTACAATTTGATTAATGGTAACGCCGTAACGCTGTGAAATAAGCCATAAGTTTTCCCCTCTTTGTACCACATGGATGTGCATCCGCCTCTCTCCTAACAAATCATTTTATCTATATCTACTATATTCCTTTCATGCGCTTTTATTAGTAACAAAACCCAACAATCACAGGGGACACCACCCGAAGTTAAAGCCCACACTTTAGCGCTGGAAGCATTGGTGACTAGTAATAAGTAAGTCATTGCGTACCGCTCCCGCTTCATCAAAATCCTCATCATGTATTCCCAATGTACGCCATAAGATGTTCATATAAGCCCCTGTCGATACGTCAAATGAATCAAACCATAACCTGTTCGAAAATGATTCTCTTTTATAAAGGGATTTCCATATATGGGGGGAGTGACGGCTATTTTTTGGCTTAAAAAGAAAGGGAAACCTCCAATGTTGTCTCCATCTCTTGATGAAATCAAAGAGGAATTAATGAAAAAAAGCAAAGGCTTTCACACGGTGAAGCTCAAACAATCGGACTTGTCTGAAGAAGAGAAAAAGATTGTACAAAAAGTGAAAGCAGAGACGGACCTGCACAATGTCAATAACGTCACAAGAACCCGCGCCTATTTTGAGTTTTACCGCCACCATCCAGAAATTCATTGGGCTTTTTTAGGGCATATGGTCTCCAGAAATGGCGGATGGAATATGACCGATTTAAAGGGGGAGTTTTTATCCACCTTACTGACAGAGAAAGAACAGCAAGCTTTCTTTACCTTTTTAGAACGGGGGAATTGGCTGATTTTTCAAGACGCCTATCCGCAGTTTTTGCTTTACAAAGAAAGTGTCAAAAGGCAGAGAAATTTGTTTTATCTTCTTCCTTTTTTCCATGTATCTACCTTTATGGAAACGATGTGGAATCACTTCTGGAAGTACGGTGACAGCGAAGTATTAGCCATTGCGCACGTTATTAACGAGCAAAGCTATATCGAGAAAAGAGTGATCCAGCATCCTCTTTATAAAGAAACCGTTTTTAACACGATGGAGTTCGCATTTCAAGATCTTTTTAGCTTGAACCATATCCTTTTTCCCTTTTATCAAAACGAACAAATCGGACTGGTCGGCCAAACGCTTCACCACTTTGGCTCGCTTCATGAACGGATTTTATTGGGAAAACGGTTGTACCATCTGCTTTTTAGAAAAAAGGGGATGTTGGAGAAAACGGTACATTGGGCTGAGTCTCATCCTCATACTGGCTCAAGGAAAGATTACTGGCCTCACTTGTTTAATGATGTCAAAGAATCAGTGCCGGGAAGGCCTTATCGCCGCCGGTTCAAGCAATGCCAATTACAAAAAGGAGCGGCGAGAATGTATAGCCCAAAACTCGAGTATGCATGGAAAAATGTGACCCATACAAGTGCGGAGGCGGGAGATTGGTTCCATGACTGGACCGTCGTGGACTATTTACGAAAACAAGAAGAAGATATAAATGGAGAGATTATGGATGAATACTGTAAAACCCTCGAAAAAATGGAACTTGCGGTCATGGCAAAAAAGACGATTTTTTAGTAACAAGAAAAAACGCTTAGCTTATCTTTCTACGATAGTGTTTGCTTCTTGGCTCGGAACGTATTTGGATATGTATTTTGTCGGTAAAGGTTTCTATGCGTTTCCGGTTCGACCGTTTCCATCGATATTCATGATCAACATTGCGTTCACCTTGATTGGACTGCCTGTCTTCATCACGGTCTTTCTCTATTGGATGGAATCTTTACGATTATGGGAAAAAGGTGTATTGGTGGTCGTCATGAGCATGGGGATGATGCTTGTGGAAAAGCAGGCGGAAGCGATCGGATGGTTTATTCACAACGAACAATGGAAACACCTTTATTCGTTCTTTGGCTATTTCCTTTTTATGTCGATCGTTTGGAAGTTTTACCGATGGCAAAGGGGCTAATCGGAGCAGATTTTTTCTCAGTGTAGTTTTTCATCCAGCCTCCGAATTCGCCACTTGGATAAAAAGTACTTGCTATCTTCAGAAAGGCGGCAGTGTCGGGATAGTAACGGAATAGAGAAATCACTAATCAAACGTTGATTTAAAATCTTGGCAAGGATGAAAGCGTGCCGATTTCTATATGGAACTTTGCAAATATTTATAAAGGTATCACGTTTCCATATATATATAATGAAGAAAAAGAGGTAGCGACAAATAAGGAAGGGAGTAATGAGTATGATAAGGGTAGTAAATGGAAACATCACCAAACTTCAAGATGTTCCATACATTTGTAACGCAGCAAACGGAATCGGTCCAATGGGAGGTATAACCAGTTTATTTTAAATCCACAAAAATATGTGAAATTATGTAAATATCTCTTGTTTTTCACCTAAATATATGGATTTCGACTATCTTCTGAACCTTTTCCCCTAGATCTAGATCATGTTGAAAAAATTCTTTCCTCATGTAAAAAGGAAATGAAGAAGAGTTAGCGAATATATGTTCTAAAGGATCCAAACATAGGGGGAAGGCAAGGGGATGAAAACGGTTCGGGTGATGAAAATCGTTTCGAATGATGAATCACAACTTCGTTCATTGGATGAATTAATGCGCGTCTTTTGTTCAGCGAAACGATATGCGTTCAACCGCTTGCTAGAGGGAAGGAACGCAAAAGACATCATCAAGCACCTTCCGCACCAATTTCGGCTCAACAAACGATATGCCGAAGATGCGGTGTTGTTGGCTCAATCGCTGATTACTTCTCAACGTGAGTTACTACCGATGCGGCTAGAGGATGTGCAGGCGAAAATCGAAAAAACCGAAAAGAAAATCGATGAGTATCAACATGGAAGAAAAACACCAAAGAAGGTTGATCTTCGAACATGTTTAGGAGGATTACGTCAACGGTTAGAAAAGCTAAAGGCGAAAGAAGCCGAGCTAACGCATCATCTGGAACAAGGGACGATTCCGAGTGTGATTTTTGGCGGAAAACAACACTTTTACAAACGTCTAAAAGGAACCATCACGAACGAAGAATGGAAAGACATGCGGTCGAATCAGTTGTACGCGAGAGGCGATAAAAGCAAAAAAGGGAATTTAAATATTCGCCTCATGTACGACGATCACACGTATGAATGTTATGTAGAAATCGCGAATCCGCTTGGGCAACAGGAAAGCAAAACCGCTCCCCGTTTACGATTCCCTGTGTCTGTTCCTGAAAAATATGAAGAGGAAATCATCGATCTCGTCATGGGGGAACCAATCGGGGTGAATGCAAAAAGCAAGCCGATCATGGACTACCAGCCATATACGGTTGAAATCAAACGAAAAAACGGAGAGTATTATGTGCATCTCATTTATGAAGAAGAGGTATATGGAAGAGAACTTCACTACGATGAACCGATTCAGGCGGAACGAATCGCTGGGATTGACATCAACATTGACCGAATCGCCGTGAGTATTGTTTCGAAGCAAGGGAACTTTCTTAAATCAAAGGTGTTTTACTGTCATGAACTCGAATATGTGAAAGCGAATAAGCGAAACAACATCGTTGGAGAAACCGTGCGCGATGTGTATGATTGGTTACTTCAAGAAAACGTGGGGGTAGTTGTTATCGAAAACATCCAACTAAGACAACAACATGATACGGACAAACGATTCAATCGATTGACACACGCTTTCAAAAAGAAAAAGCTGACAGAAACGATCCTTCGTCGGGGGATGCGGCTTGGGTTTCGCATCAAAAAGGTGAATCCGGCGTACACAAGTGTTATCGGACGTTTTAAGTATATGAAGAAATACGGTTTATCCGTTCATGAAAGTGCCGCTTTTGTCATTGGCAGACGAGGATTAGGGTATCGTGAACGGTTGCCAAAAGAACTCATTGATACCCTAAAAACGAAAGTGAAACGCCATTTGATTGCCATGTTAGGGTCGATGGAAGAATCCTACAAGCAATCGAACAGCGGAAAGAAACAACGCCAATATTTAGGCAGGATGATACGCAAAATCGAGACCTTCAAACAAGAGCATGAATGGTCGTTATGGAATGTGTTGCACAAATGTTGTTGGCTGAACCAGTATCGCATTCAACTAAAGGAGGTGTAAACCTGGTTACGAAAATCGTTGTCGTGTACTGACCGATAGAAGGAATGGTGCATGACAAGTGCCGTCGCTAACAGCGAGCCACGGGGTGTCTTTCACAGCAGGTGAATGACAAGGGAAATCCCTTCCTGATGGAACTCGGTGAGAATCCGGGCGGCAAGCAGTTTTGCTGGTTCCATCGCGATGGATCGATTTTTATAGATTTTAGTAACCAGGCTTTTAGCGATCGGCTGGAAACACAATCCCCGTCTGTTTCCGCGCTTCTTCCATGATTTCCATTGTGGTTAGCGAATGATCGTGCGAATTGATTTCTGACTCTCGTTTTCCGTTTTGAATGAGTTCAATAAATTCTTTTGTTTCATAGTACATCGGGTGATGCGTCTGCGGCTGTGTAATGTCTTCCACGCGGCCGTCGCGATAGTGGATTTCTACTTTTGTTGGCGTATGGATCGCATCGATGAGGATGCTTCCTTCTTCCCCTTGAATTTCAGACGGAGTGTACGAGTTCGTAATTTTTGAGTACATGACAACGGCATCCATGTCGCCATAATTGAGAACGATGCTGCCTTCACCGTCGACGCCCGACTCTAACATGACACTGTTAGCTTTGAGCGATTGCGGTTTTCCAAATAACACAACCATCGGATACAAGCAGTAAATGCCAAGGTCCATTAAGGCGCCATTAGAAAATACAGGGTTAAAGGCGTTTAACACGATTCCTTGCTTATAGGCGTCATAGCGTGACGAATATTGGCAATAGCTCGCGAAATAGCGACGAACTTTCCCGATTTTATGTATATGTTTGCGAATGGTTTGGAAATTTGGCAACAGCGTCGTTTTCATCGCTTCCATTAAGACGACGTTGTTTTTGCGCGCGGCATCGATCATCGCTTGCACTTCTTTGGTGTTGGAGGCGATTGGTTTTTCGCATAAGACGTGTTTGCCATGATTCATCAAGAAGATGGCTTGTTCGGCGTGAAACGAGTTTGGACTAGCGATATAAACCGCATCGATCGCATCGCTTTTCGCCATCTCTTCTAAACTTGTAAACGTTCGTTCTGCCCCGACTTTTTCGGCAAATTCCTTCGCTTTTTCTTCTGTTCGTGAATAGACGGCGGTTAAGATGAAGTCGGGTACTTCTTTCGCCGCTTTAATCCATTCCTCAGTAATCCAGTTCGTTCCAATCGTAGCGAATTTGATCATGGGTGGGCACTCCTTGTTTGTGTTCATTCTTTTATTTTTCATATAACTCAATCGGCAAATCATCCGGATCGCGGAAAAAAGTAAACCGCTTTCCTGTTATTGGGTCGGTGCGAATCGGTTCAACCGCAATCTCGTGTTTCTGTAAATAAGCGATCGTTGCTTCGATGTCATCAACTTCAAAGGCAAGATGACGCAATCCGCACGCTTCTGGGTAACTCGGCCGTTTTGGTGGATCTTCAAACGAAAACAACTCAATTTGCGTATGGTCTCCCACTTGCAAGTCCAATTTGTACGAGTTCCGTTCCGCGCGGTAATGCTCATGAATGATGTTGAGTCCAAGTATGTTAACGTAAAAGTGCTTTGACCGTTCATAATTAGAACAAATGATGGCGATATGGTGGATGCGGGTCAGGTTCATTATTTGTTTTCTCCTTTTAGAATTGTTTTGACAAAACGGTGCTCGCTGTTTACACAATCAACCGCTGCCGATCCGTTCGGTCAGCGGCTTGATGCATTAAAGAAATGTAATGGATCTTAACCGTTCGTTCGTTTCGTCAATATCAAAATATTCCGGGTCATAGTCACCACCATACCACTCGACAAACTCTTCGATTTCTTCCTTCGTTCCATGCCCGTTTAGCATGTCCATTACTTCCATATATCCATATATTCCGCCGATGTCTTCAGGAGGGCAGGCGCGTTTTCCTTTTAAGCAAATCGGATGAGGAAGCGGGTCATGGGTCGTTTCTATTTTCTCTAGCGTAATCGTGTGAACCCAGTGATCGCCAAAGTCGTATGTATACGTGAATTTTTCGCCTTCTTCAGTCACAAATTTTTCAAGTTTCTCTTTGCGGGCATCATATTTTTCCCGCCGACCGACAAAAGAAAATCCGTATTCTTCGTCTGGGATGTCAATGAGAATATCATCGATTTCAAATTCATACAAGTGATAATCTTCCCACCCCATAACGGTTTGAATGACGTCATGAAGTTGAGCAAAGGTGATATGGCTTGGAACAACAACTCGTCGCCAAATCGGTGGACGAATGCCTTTTAAGGCGATTTTTAGTTGATACAGAGTGATGCTTTTTTGAGCGCGAGCCGCTTTCTTTGCCTTCGTTTTTTCCGAGATGGCACTAGTTAAATAGTCTTTGTTTAAAACTTGATTCAATTGCAGCTGTTGTTCCTTAGGTAGCTCCTGATAAGCCTGCGAACTTTTAATCGCTTCCAATACATATGTCAACCACTCGTCCGTTTTCAATACACGTTCCTCCAATGAATCAGAAATTTTTTTCAATATTTTTATTATACACATATAAACTAGCCTTTGTCATGAGGAGGGGGAGTAATGTTGTTGATAAAAAGTTTTTCCATCTCTTCTGATATTCGCGTCTTACCATAAAGACCAAACATATAAATATGGACAATGGTTTTGCAATCGGGAATTTTCTTTTCGTTTCCAACGAACGGCGTATTCGGCCGTCAATTTTTTATATGTATCACCAAATATTGACACTGCGCCAATATTTCTATTATCATATAATTAATATTCAGAATTTTTAGAACAAAAAATAGTAGAATAGCATGTGCATGATAAATTCCGAGGGGAAAATGGGGCTCATTGGCGCTATGTCAACAACGATGATTGATTCAGCCATCGTTGTTTTATGCTGTCGCACATATTGAGGGAATGACTTTTTGTGAAGAAGGCTTGGATATTTCTTATCTATTAAGCATAAAAAATAGTAAAGGAACAATTGGGACAAAGCTTCCACTGTTGTACCAATGAAAACCATATGATGTTTGGATCGGTCTTTCAGTTCATGTTTTCATTCAGAAAATGTAGAAAACATACAAGCATCTGTTATTGTCGAGGCGGACAATATCCCTGTTACGGAAGAAGCCGAGGAGGCGTTACATAAAAAAGGAATTTACTGTATTCCAGATTTTATTGTGAATGCTGGGGAAGCGGTATAAAAAATTGCCAGCTGATTCGAGCGTTATTTTGGAATATTTAAAACAGTAATGATCGGAAACGATAAAAGGCATTTTGACAACTGTGAATCAAAAAATGTTTCTGTTCGAAAGGCTGCCGCACCGTATGCGCATGAGAAACTAGAAAGCACGAAGAAAGAGGGGGATAAACGTGCTATATGAGTTTAAATTGCCAGACATTGGCGAAGGCTTGCATGAGGCGGAGATTGTACGTTGGATGATTAAAGAGGGAGACGACATTAAAGTTGACCAGCCAATTGCGGAAATTCAAACCGATAAAGCGACTGTCGAAATTTCAACTCCTGTTGGGGGACGAGTTCTCTCGCTTGCCGGACCTGAGGGAGCAACCGTTAAAGTGGGGGAAGCGTTCATAACGGTTGATACAGCGGAACATAACACAAAAACAGAAACTGTTGCCCCTTCTCCATCCCCAACGAAAAAGCGGGTGATCGCCGCTCCATCTGTTCGTAAAAGAGCAAGAGAATTAAAGATTCCAATTGAAGAAGTAGAAGGAACGGGCGATGGAGGAAGAGTCACGTTAGCTGATTTAGAACGGTATTTGCAAAAAAGAGAACAGCAGTCCGCTAACATTGTTTCTATGCATGAAACGCGGAAACAAGAAGTGGAGCAGAAGTTTGAAGCAACAAAACAAGAAGAAACGCAAATAGTTACGAGAGAAGAGCGGATTCCTATTCGCGGATTACGGAAAAAGATCGCTGAGAACATGGTCAAATCGGCTTATACCGTACCGCATGTCACCGGAATGGATGAAGTGGACGTAACGAAACTAGTAAACATAAGAGCGAATATTTTAAAACAAATCGAAGGCGATTCAATGAAACTTACTTATCTTCCATTTGTCATTAAAGCTGTTACAAGGGCATTAAAAGAACACCCTATTTTTAATGCTACGATTGATGAGGAAACCAATGAGATTGTATTGAAGAAAGAATACCATATTGGCATTGCGACGGCCACAAAAGAAGGGCTTGTTGTCCCGGTCATTAAACACGCGGACCAAAAATCGATTCGTGAACTTGCCCAAGAAATCGCTGAATTGTCGGCTAAAGCTCATCAACAAACATTAAAGCTGGATGAAATCCAAGGAAGTACATTTACGATTACAAGTACAGGGGCTAATGGTGGTTGGTTTGCGACTCCAATCATCCATTATCCGGAGGTTGCGATTTTAGGAGTTCACTCAATTAAACGAAAGCCTGTTGTTATAGATGAGGAAATTGTGATTCGCAGCATGATGGGCATGTCCATTACATTTGACCACCGCATTATTGATGGTGAACCAGCGGGACGTTTTATGACCACGATCAAATATATCCTAGAAAATCCTGAATGGTTGCTGCTAGACGTTCGATGAATCGAAAAAAATAATAGCCGTTTTTGATAAGGGGGAGAGGATGTTGATGTTTGATCAAAACAATTTACGGTATGAGATGGTACAAATACTTGATGAAAATGGAAACGTCAATGTAGAAACGTTGAAAGAATTTCCAGACCATTTATTAGTTGACATGTATCAATGGGTGCGAAAGTCGAGAATTGTGGATGAACGTCTTTTAAAAATGCAGCGCCAAGGTCGCATTGGTACATATGCGCCATTCAGTGGGCAAGAGGCTGCGCAAATTGGAAGCGTTTTAGCGCTGGAAAAAGATGATTGGATTTTTCCAAGCTATCGGGAAATAGCTGCTTGTTTAGCACACGGGATGCCATTAATACAAATCTTTCATTATGTGAAAGGTCACATACTTGGAGGAAGAACTCCTGAAGATGTAAACATTTTCCCGATTCAAATTATTATCGGCGCTCAAACTCTTCATGCTACGGGATGTGCGTGGGCAACAAAGTTAAAAGGAGAAAAACAAGTATCGGTCTGTTATTTTGGTGACGGTGCAACATCAGAAGGGGATTTCCACGAAGCTTTAAATTTTGCATCTGTATATAAACTACCGGTGATTTTCTTTTGTCAAAATAACCAGTATGCGATTAGTGTTCCCGTTCATAAACAGACGGCAAGCCGGACAATTGCTCAAAAAGCACTTGCTTATGGTATGAAAGGGATATTAGTAGATGGGAACGATTGTTTAGCTGTGTATAAAACAATGAAAGAAGCGGTAAATTTGGCCCGAAATGGTGAAGGACCAGTATTGATTGAAGCGCTTACGTATCGATTGGGACCACATACTACTTCGGACGATCCTACGAAATATCGGAATGAGGGAGAAGTCGATGAATGGAAGTTGAGAAAAGACCCAATCAATCGCCTTCGAACGTTGTTATTGCAGCTTGGGCTTTGGTCTGAATTACAAGAAGAGGAGTTTACGCAACAAGTCAATGATGAAATTACTCAAGCTTATAAAGAAGCGGAGGAGATAGAAGCCTCTACGCTTGTCGAAGCATTTGATTATGTATATGACCAACCGACTAAATGGTTAGAAGAGCAAAAGCAAGAAGTGATTCGGCGGAAACAAATGAAAGAGGTGAAATAAGATGGCCAACATAACGATGATCCAAGCAATCAACGAAGCGATGGCGCAAGAAATGTCACGGGATGAGCGCGTCATTGTTTTAGGGGAAGATGTAGGAAAGAATGGAGGTGTTTTTCGCGCGACAGACGGTCTGTTTGAACGGTTCGGGGAACGGCGGGTATTCGATACCCCATTAGCGGAATCAGGCATTATCGGAACATCGATCGGTTTAGCCATTAATGGTTTAAGACCGATTGCTGAGATTCAGTTTTTAGGCTTTATTTACCAAGCAATGGATCAGCTGGCCGCACAAGCGGCGAGAATTCGGTTTCGCTCTGCGGGGAGATTTACTTGTCCACTTGTCGTGCGAAGTCCGTACGGCGGGGGCGTTCGCACTCCGGAACTTCATTCTGATGCGCTTGAAGCGTTGTTCACTCACTCACCTGGATTGAAAGTCGTTGTGCCTTCTAACGCTTATGACGCAAAAGGCTTGCTAATTGCGGCCATTCGTGATGAAAATCCGGTTTTATTTTTAGAACCGATGAAGCTGTATCGCGCTATTCGAATGGAAGTGCCTGAAGAGCCGTATGAAATCCCGATTGGCAAGGCAAATATCGTGAAAGAAGGGGAAGATGTAACAATTGTCTCTTGGGGAGCTACTGTCCCTCTAGTAACTAAGGTGGCCCTTGAAATGAAAGAAAAAGATGTCGATATTGAGGTGATTGATCTTCGTTCCTTACAACCTCTTGATCTTGATACGATTATTCGTTCAGTAGAAAAAACAGGTCGGTTAATGATTGTTCATGAGGCAGTTAAAACAAGCGGGTTTGGCGCTGAAATCGCTGCTCTCATCAGTGAACGAGCCTTGTTCTCGCTGTCTGCGCCGATCCTTCGAATTACGGGCTATGATACGCCGTATCCAGTTCCTTCGGTCGAAGATGACTGGCTTCCAAATGCGGAACGAATCATTGAAGGCGTGCGGACACTCATGCGTTATTAGTGCCAGAGGCCACTAAATTTGCTAGGTACTATATCATTTCTTAAATCGTTTTGGTAAATGGGGGGACAATCAATGAGACTTTATGAGGAGTTACTTGAACTTATCCAAGATCGGGAAAGAGTCACGGTCAATGAAACGGTGTTAGAGCAACACAGTAAAGGTTTCACTTATCATTCTCCGAGAAGACCGGATGTCGTTGTGTTCCCTAAAACGACGGAAGAAGTAAGTAACATTTTAGCTTATGCTCATCAACACTACATACCCGTCATTCCTTTTGGCGTGGGCAGTAGTTTGGAAGGGCACATTATTCCGGTGAATGGCGGCCTCTCTCTAGATTTTACACTTATGAATCAAATAATTGAGATTCGCCCAGATGACTTTATTGCCATTGTCGAGCCAGGAGTAACGAGAACCCAGTTAAACCAAGCGCTCAAAAAGCATGGTTTGTTTTTCCCGATCGACCCGGGAGCGGACGCGACGATTGGAGGAATGACCGCCACGAACGCAAGCGGCACGAATAGTGTGAAATACGGCGTCATGCGTGACCAAGTTTTAGGGCTTGAAGTCGTTTTGGCCGATGGAAAAATCATTAAAACAGGCGGGCTTGCAGTAAAATCATCCGCCGGGTACAATTTAACAGGTTTGTTTGTTGGCTCGGAAGGAACGCTAGGGGTTTTTACAAAAATTATTGTTCATTTAAAAGGTATTCCTGAGTTCACGGCCGCTGTAAAAGTAGCTTTCCCATCGCTTGCTCAAGCTGCTCAAGCAACCGCTACGATCCTAAAATCCGGAGTTCCCCTCGGAAAAATTGAACTTGTAGATGAAAAAACGATTCAAGCGGTTAATCAATACAAACACACAACGTATCAAGAAGCTCCTACTCTTTTTATCGAACTAAGCGGCAGTGAAGCAAGTGTGAAAGAGGATTTACAGTTAATCAAAGAAATGAGCCTAAGTGAACAGGCCATATCCTTTGAATCCGAGGAAGATTCATTAGCGAGAGCAAAATTATGGGAGGCGCGGCATCATGTTGCTTTTGCCATACAAGCGGCGCACCCCGGAAAAGCTCTTTTATCCACAGATGTATGTGTGCCAATTTCTGAGTTGGCCAAAGCGATCTCTGAAACAAGAAAAATAGTGGATGAATATCAAATGAACGCAGCTATTGTCGGACATGTAGGAGATGGGAATTATCATACTATTTTTGCATTTGATCCAGACAATCAAGAAGAAATGAAGCGTATGACAGAGGTCAATACCCGTATCGTCAACTACGCTCTTCAAAGGGGAGGCACTTGCACCGGAGAACATGGAATTGGTATTGGAAAACGCGAATTTTTATATCAAGAGCATGGCGACGCGGTTCAGCTAATGAAAGGAGTAAAACAATTATTTGACCCGCATAACATTTTAAACCCGGGAAAGATTTTTCTATGATTCTAACGATTCCGTTTTACATGAAAGAGTAAATCATCCCCTTGCTGAACAGAATTTCAGCAGAGGGATTGTTTGCATTGAACGATTCCCTCTTTCGCTACGTTTCAAAGTGGGAATCTTCTTGCCTATTTAAGATAAATCTTATCATCGAATTCAGAGAAAGAAGAACGTTGTTGGGGCGGAGCGTGTATCTTGGAGAGATTGAAGCTCTCAACGGATACGTACCGCACGGGAGATGTTGATATAGTCCTCCAAGGATGAGCGGATCATGCTAGTATTTGCGGCGCTTGCGTTAGCGGAACAAGCGCTTGGTGAGAGTAATCGGAAACGAAAAATGACCGTTCGTTGTGGAAAAAGCGCAACGAAAACGGTCGTTTTTTTATATAAGCCGTCGAAATTTGACTAATTGGTCATTTTTATGAATAAATATGTTTTACTAATGTTCATATGTTTTACGAATTATATTCTTGATAAAAAGTGAACATAGGTTTATAATACAATTGACTTAACGGTCATGGTCATTTGATCCATATGAATGGAGTGCTTGCCGATGGGAAAACGTACAAAACAGAAAAACTATGAGCGTGTAGTGGAAGAGCTTCGAAAATATGGGGTGCATGTGGAGCTTGTAAAGCCGCGCACTGAACTTTCGATCTATAAACGCTCGCTGACAAAAACGTGCTCTTCCGCTCATGAAGGTTCATCAGTGTAGGAGATGAAAGGAAATGGCGACCGAACGTAAAATCCAATTTATCGAAACGGCAATGAAGTTATTTGCGGAAAAAGGTTATCATTCTACATCGATTCAAGACATTGTCGAGGCATGGGGCATTTCGAAAGGAGCCTTTTATCACCACTTTTCATCGAAAGAAGATTTAATGCTTTCCATTGTGAAGTACCACTTTGAAATGCTGTTTTCTACATTTATGAATGTGAAGCAAGAGAATGAATCGGAAAAAGAAATGTTAGTAAAGCAAATTACGATGAACTTTGAGGGGATTCATTCGCATAAAGACTTTATTCAAATGATGATGGCGGAGCAACTTCCGAAAATTAGCGATGACATACAACACTACGTATTTAAGCAACGCGCGAAAATCTTTAATTGGTATTGTAAACGGCTGATAGAAGTCTATGGTGAAAAAGTGGAGTGCTATGTGTTTGATGTAGCGACGATGTTAAACGGAATGATTAAGGAATATATGTTTTATATGTTGTTCAACTCCAACAATATGTTGCGCTCCGAGGAAATTGCTCGTTTTATTGTGCGGCGGCTTGATGCAGTGGTGGATAGTTTTGAGCAGCACGAATCGCCGCTTTTAAAAAAAGAAATGGTCCGCTATTTTACTGAAATCGAAGAGCGGGAGCGGCATGAACGAAAAGAACAAATCATCGCGCACATTGCGCGCCTAAGGGAAACATTATCAACGATTTCGTTGGACAAAAAAACTCATCATCAGCTTCACTCCGCTTTAGATACGTTAGAAGCGGAATTGACGAACGAACAATCAGAGCTGAGGGAATATGTCGTGAAAGGAATATTGTTATATATTGAAAGCCAAAAGCTGCAACAGTTATCGGCTAACTTAGCTTCATTAACAGAGATCGTTCATGAATATATTACACATCAAAAATGATAGATAGGAGACGAGAAGATGACAGAAGCAAATACGTTGGAAATGCAACCAAGTATGATTAAACATCGCAACATATTAATTACAGGATTAATCATCGCGATGTTATTTGGTGCCCTTGATGGCACGATTGTTGGAACAGCGATGCCGCGCATTGTCGGTGAGCTGGGCGGATTAAGTTTAATGACATGGTTAACAACCGCTTACATGCTTACATCGACAACGGTTGTACCGATTGCCGGAAAATTAGCGGATTTACTAGGACGAAGAGTCGTCTATGTGTCTGGATTGACGATTTTTATGATTGGTTCCGCTCTTTGCGGAATGGCGGATAATATGACGGAACTGATTGTTTACCGCGGCCTGCAAGGCATTGGCGGAGGCATTATGATGCCAATGGCCATGATTATCATTGGAGATTTGTTTACTGGAAAAGAACGGGCAAAATGGCAAGGTGTTTTTGGCGGGCTTTACGGACTTGCTTCCGTGTTAGGTCCACAAATTGGCGGATGGATTGTCGACCATTTAAATTGGAAATGGGTATTTTACATTAACCTTCCTGTTGGGATTTTAGCGACGATTTTTATTGCGATGGGATTAAATAAGCATCAGGCAAAAGGTCCTGTGAAATTTGATATCGCCGGCATGTTCACGATGGTGGTTGGTGTCGTAAGCTTATTATTAGCCCTTACGTTTGGCGGCGATAAGTACGCTTGGACGTCATGGCAAATCATTAGCTTGTTCGCTGTCGCGATCTTATTCTTAGCAATCTTCGCTTGGGTCGAATCAAAGGCAGAAGAACCGATATTACCGGTTCATTTCTTTAAAAATCGAACGTTTACGGTGTTAAACGGCATTGGCTTTTTGATGAGCATCGGCATGTTTGGTGCGATTATGTTCGTTCCGTTATTTATGCAAGGGGTTGTAGGCGTGAGTGCAACGCAATCCGGGACGATTATGACGCCGATGATGATTACGATGATCGTGGGCAGCATTATTGGCGGACGAATCGTTTATAAGATCGGTGTTAAGCCGCAATTGATTACCGGCATGTTAATCATGGCGCTTGGGTTCGTTTTATTAGGAACGATGGATATGGAAACGACAAAATGGATGGCAACGTTTTACATGATTGTGCTAGGACTTGGCGTTGGCTTAGTGATGCCGATTCTTACGTTGGCGTTACAAGAAAGCTTTCCGAAGTCGGAGCTTGGTGTCGTCACTTCTTCAAGTCAATTTTTCCGCTCCATTGGTGGAACGTTTGGAATGACAATTTTAGGAGCAGTGATGAACCATCGATCAAGTAATTTACTAGAAGATCGTTTAATGCCGATGTTACAATCACTCCCAGCGCAAGCGAAAGGAATGGTCAATCAGTTTGCTCATATGATTCACGATGATCCACAAGGATTATATTCTGTTTTGCTTAACCCTGAAGCATTAGCAAAAATGCCGCCACAATTTAAGGAGATGCTTATTCCGATTTTAAAACATTCGCTCGTTGACTCTCTTCATTCGGTCTTTGTGGTTGGGCTTGTGTTTGTGGTCTGCGGTGTCGTGTTCGTATTTGCACTGCGGAAAATCAAGCTTACCGATCAACGACGTGCGGAGAAAGCGGCAAGTTAACCCGAAAAGCGGAGGCGAGCGCCCAACGATGAAGGAAAATGTTCTTCCGACGAGAAATGCTTGCATTTCGACGGAGAAAGGTTATTTTCCACAAAGCGTTGCGAGCCGAGCTAGACATCACCGAAAAGCGAAGGCGCATAAAAAAGGTTCACGCCCTTTAAGGGAAGTGAACCTTTTTTTGTTACTCAAATACTTTTGACCGGGTGAGAAAACGTACCCCTTCAGGTCCTTCTAGGGAAAACATGCCTCCGCGGCCGGGAACGACATCGATAATGAGCTGGGTATGTTTCCAATACTCATATTGTGCCGCTGATATATAAAATGGACAGCCACCAATTTCGCCAAGGAGCACATCAGAGTCGCCGATGATTAAATCCCCTTGTGGATAGCACATCGGTGAGCTTCCATCACAGCAGCCGCCGGATTGATGAAACATCAACGGTCCGTATTTCGTTTTCAATTTTTCTATCAATTGTAACGCCGCTTCGGTCGCAATGACTTTCTTTTGCTCGTGCAAAGCGATTCCCCCTTTATAAAACAGGCAGCGTGCTTTTTCGCTCGCTGCCTGTGAGTTTACGGATTAAAAGAAGCCGAGTTTTTTTGGAGAATAGCTAACAAGCAAGTTTTTCGTTTGTTGGTAGTGCTCCAGCATCATTTTATGCGTTTCGCGACCGACGCCAGACAGTTTATAGCCTCCGAACGCCGCGTGGGCAGGGTATGCATGATAGCAATTCGTCCAGACGCGTCCAGCTTGAATGCCGCGACCGAATCGATAAGCGGTATTGATATCGCGCGTCCAGACGCCGGCTCCTAATCCATACAACGTTTCATTGGCTATCGCTAACGCCTCGTCTTTGTCTTTAAACGTTGTGACAGAAACGACTGGTCCGAAAATTTCTTCTTGGAAAATGCGCATTTTGTTATGACCTTTAAAGACAGTTGGCTTCACGTAATAACCGCCGCTTAAGTCGCCTTCAAGGAAATTGCGCTCACCGCCGATGAGAAGTTCTGCGCCTTCTTGTTTACCGATGTCAATGTAAGATAAGATTTTTTCTAATTGCTCCGAAGAAGCTTGCGCACCAATCATTGTTTCCGTATCCAACGGGTTGCCTTGTTTAATTTGTTTCACGCGCTCTAACGCTCGTTCCATAAATTTTTCATAAATCGATTCTTGAATGAGGGCGCGGGAAGGACATGTACATACTTCTCCTTGGTTTAACGCGAACATCGTAAAACCTTCAAGCGCTTTATCAAAAAATTCATCATCTTTTTCTGCCACGTCTTCGAAGAAAATGTTTGGTGATTTTCCACCAAGCTCTAATGTAACTGGAATAATGTTTTGCGATGCGTATTGCATAATTAACCGTCCTGTTGTCGTTTCGCCAGTGAACGCAATTTTAGAGATGCGGCTGTTTGAAGCAAGCGGTTTTCCGGCTTCAAGACCAAATCCGTTCACAATGTTGACGACACCAGGAGGAAGGAGGTCTTGAATTAGTTCCATTAAAACGAGGATTGATGTTGGTGTTTGTTCTGCAGGTTTTAAAACGACACAGTTCCCAGCTGCTAACGCTGGAGCGAGTTTCCATGCCGCCATTAAAATCGGGAAGTTCCAAGGAATAATTTGTCCGACAACACCGAGTGGTTCTTTAAAGTGGTAGGCGACGGTATCATGATCGATTTCTGCTAAGGAGCCTTCTTCAGCGCGGATGCAACCAGCAAAATAGCGGAAATGATCAATTGCAAGTGGAATGTCAGCTGCTAATGTTTCGCGAATCGGCTTTCCGTTTTCCCATGTTTCTGCGACCGCTAGCATTTCCAAGTTTTCTTCCATACGGTCGGCAATTTTGTTTAAAATGCGAGCCCGTTCTGCTACGGAAGTGCGCCCCCAAGCGTCTTTTGCTGCATGCGCTGCGTCTAATGCCAATTCAATGTCGGCTGCTTTGGAGCGAGGCACTTCGCAGTAAGGAAGTCCGGTGACTGGAGAAATGTTTTCAAAATACTCTCCATCGACTGGTGGGACCCATTCACCGCCAATGAAATTTTCGTAACGTTTTTTGAACGTGATGAGAGAACCAGGGTGTCCAGGCTGAGCATAAATCATTCCAATTCCCCCTTTGTTTTTAACTTGTATGCGCTTACAGACAAGCGCATACATTCATCGTTAAGTGAAAAATTCTCCCAACTATCATGCTAGCATTATATGACGTTTTTGTCAAAATAAAACTATAAATCTATGCTCGCTAATTAGTATATTTGTCATGTTCGTTTTATATGCAATGAATTTTTAAAGAAAAAAGGCTAACGATCGTCAGCCTTCATTCATAGAAATGACGTTAATATTCTAACTCAAGCCCCTCTAATACTATGCTTGCATACGCACCGCTTAAATGGTGAAACGCTTCAAGAACGTCGTTCGGGTTAGCGTCGAAAAATCCTTTCATCATTTGTTGGTTGCTTTCATGAATAAAGCTAAGAATAAAATCGGTTTTGATGCGGTTGGCCACAAGGATGGCACAATAAGATCGTTCAAGTTGTTGTTTGCGCTCGGTTTCGTCATTAATTGGAGAAAAACGCGCCTCATATTGCCCGATGATGTTCGGAAGCTGCTCATGAATGCGTGTTTGTGCTTCTGTCATCATCGCCTCTACAGCGGCAGTGGAAGAAAATGATTTGTTTGTTAACATTGCCTCTAGTATTTGTTGCAGCGCATAAGTCGATTCAGTGGCGAACGCTACGTTGGCAAGTAAAAATTGTATGTATTCATCTTCGCTTTTTGTTTCAATTCTCATTTTCATAATGACTTCGAGTACATCGGAATGAATTTTCTCTTTCGTCCAGTCGTTGATGATCTGACGAAGCAAAACGGACAATACTTGCGCAATCTCTTCTTTCGTTACTTCCATTGCTCACAAGTCCTTTCCTTATGTTGTAATATACGTCGTATTAAGTTTAGAATGCCATTTTTATCAATAACAAGTCAATGAAAAGATGGATCATATATTGAAAGAGTTGAATAAAAACAACAATAATAAAAATTTATAATTTTCGTTTTTTTATAATAGAGGAAGAGTCGATCAAAGTGGTGTTCGTGAAAATGGAAGGGAAAGATTTTGTAGGATGTTAATGGATAAATAGTAAATTTTTTCTTCTAAAACTCGAACGTACGTGCTATAATATATTCTATAAAACTGGTAACGAAAGGGGGAAGAGAAAATAGAGTTGGACCGGCTGTGCGCATCATCTCTCGTTTGAAATGAGTGTCTGCATGTAACGAAAAACCAAGCCACAAAAGCAAATAAGAAGGAAATGATCAGGCAAGAAACGTGCATCGGCTGCGGAATACAAAACGAGCCGACAGTCAGTGCTAGCTATTGAAGGGAGGAAGAAAAAAACTTTTGGCGACAAGGTTGGGGCTCCATGTTACCAAAGGGAGTGGGATGTTGGGTATACCAACATATTGTTCGTATACCCTCTATTGCTAAACATGCAACATGTTAGAGGTTGCAAAGGGGGAAAAGAGGGAATGGGAGTGAAAGGTAGCTACGAAATCGGCGAAGATACGCAAGCGCTAGAGCCGATGTACAATGAGCGTGGGCAATTATGTACAATCGTTCATGAGACGAATGCGACATATACCATTGAAAAGCCCCCGCTACAAATTGTCGAGCATAGTTGCCTCTATTATGGTTGCGGATATGAAGGTCTACTAGAAGCAGCGAAACTCATTCTTGGCTTAAAGCAAATGGTTCCGATTTGTGTTTGCTATCCTTTGCGATTGTATATCATGCCGACTTGTTCCCCAGAAAGCGACAAATGTTTTTGGCTTGCCTTACGCCATATTCACCAAATCGAACGATATAAGCAAAAGAAAGCAAAAGTCATTCTAGCGAACGGCACTTCCCTCATTATTGACGCACACCGCGATACGCTGGAGGCGCGACGAGCGAAAACGACATTGTTGTATTATACGGTAGAGACTCGTTCGGGCATCTATAAAGTCATTGAACAGAAATTCCCTTTATGGCGATTCTTCTAAAAAGAAAACGGCTGTCTCGCATGTCGAGGCGGCTTTTCTTATACATACGCTGAAATAATCAAACATATAGTGAATAGAGAACATAGCGTCGATTCTCTAACGAGCGAGCCCGACTCTTCTGAAATACTAAAACGAGGGAATGCTACATTGAAAAATGAAGTTGGACTTATATACAAGTTAAAAAATCATAGTTGTAGAAACGGACCTTTATCCGTTAAGATGAAACTAATATATTATGAGAGGGGAAGAGAGAACGTGAAACCTTTGCGGTTACGGGGACATCATTTATTATGTGTACATGGGTTTCGCGGGATGGGATACAGTCCGTCGTTTGTAGAAAAAATGTGGGAAATTGTCAAAGACATTCGTAACGAAGAGAAAGATTTCCCGATTCAAGTCGTTGTAGCACTTGATGATGCGTGTTTTACTTGTCCGCACCATGGGGAGTCCACGTGTCAAGCTGACCCGAACTCGAACGAACATGTGATGTCAATGGATCGAAAAGTCATTGAGCATCTTGGCATTGAGGAAAATGAAGTGTACTTAAAATCAGAATTATTACGTCTAACCGCTCGAAAAGTAAAACCAGAGGATTTGAATCATTTGTGCGACAAATGTTCATGGCTCCCATATGGAGTATGTAAAGAAGGGATTGCCAATGTTCGAGCGGGGAATATCAGCCAGAAATAAATAAATTATCAGAATTTATAAAAATCAATACTTCCCCTTCCGAAAAAGTGTGGTATCATAACAAAATATAAATCATTTTTAGAGAGAAAGGGTTATGGAAGATGAAAGTAGCAAAATTCGGGGGAAGTTCTGTTGCAAGCGCCGAACAATTTCGGAAAGTGGCTCATATTGTGCGCTCCGATGATGAGCGCCGCATCATCGTGGTATCCGCTCCTGGAAAGCGATATAAAGACGATACGAAAATCACCGATGTATTAATTCAGTTAGCCGAAACCGTGATAAATGATGAAGAGTATGAACGAGTACTAGAAACCGTTATTGAGCGTTATGCTGATATTGCTAAAGGGCTAGAATTATCAGCTTCGGCGATGATGGCTCAAATCGCGGATGATTTACGGCAAAAAATTGATACATATCGCAACGACCACGAGCGGCTGATGGATGCGCTCAAAGCAAGCGGAGAAGACCATAACGCAAGATTGATGGCGAGTTATTTACGAAGTGTAGGGCTAGACGCACATTATGTGAGTCCGCGTGAAGCTGGCATTTTCGTTACGGATGAGCCAGGCAATGCGCAAATTTTACGAGAATCATATGAGAAACTAAAAGAGTTACAGAAACGCCAAGGTATTTTAGTCATTCCTGGGTTTTTCGGCTATTCATTAACAGGGCATATTGTCACATTCCCGCGCGGCGGTTCGGATATTACGGGTTCGATTGTGGCAGCAGGAGTAGGAGCGGATGTCTATGAAAACTTTACAGATGTCGATTCGATTTATTGTGTCAATCCGTCGATGGTCGACAATCCACGCCAATTGAAAGAAATCACGTATCGGGAAATGCGTGAGCTATCGTACTCCGGCTTTTCCGTTTTTCATGACGAAGCATTGGAGCCGGTGTATAAAGCCGGTATCCCTGTATGCGTAAAAAACACAAACAATCCTGAAGCACAAGGAACATGGATTGTTGCGGAACGAGATCACCGTAATGAACCGGTTGCCGGCATTGCGAGCGACACAGGGTTTTGCAGCATTAACGTTAGTAAATATTTAATGAACCGTGAAATCGGTTTTGGTCGCAAGCTGCTGCAGATTTTAGAGGATGAAGGAATTTCTTATGAGCATACTCCATCTGGAATTGATAATATGTCTGTTATTTTGCGTGCGAACCAATTAGAAGGAGAAAAAGAACAGCGCATTATCGACCGAATTCAAACCGAATTGCAAGTAGATGAGATTCATATTGAGCATGGATTAGCCTTAATTATGGTTGTTGGTGAAGGAATGGAGCGCGCAGTCGGGGTAGCAGCGAAAGCAACCGCTGCATTTGCGAAAGCGAAGATTAATATTGAAATGATTAACCAAGGCTCTTCCGAAGTAAGCATGATGTTCGGTGTGAAGGAAGAAGTAGTCGAGCAAGCTGTGCGGGCATTATATGAGGCCTATTTTTAATATGGAAACCACTCTCTTTAAGAAGCAAAAAGAGAGTGGTTTTTATTTTATACATAAGAAATCGTTAGGAAGAAAATACTACCATTATATAAATTTTTACAATGGAGGAAATCGCGATGAAAAACTTTCTCTTCATTGCAGCGATGTGCTTCTTTTTCAATACGATGAGCTTTGAGCAGCGTGCGTTTGCGAAAATCAACGATCAACAGTTGCAAGAATATATAAGCAGTTTCGGCTGGACGATGGAAGACTTACAGCAATACTTAGCTAACCACGATCGGACGCTTGCGGATTTCGCTACGTTCGATAAACTGAAACAATGGCTCGGGACACCGATTACGGAAGAAAACATCAATGAATTACTGACCCGCTATCGTCTTACCCAAGAAGAACTAGAGGCGCTTCTGGGGCAATTTGGGGAAACTACCCAAGATTATACTTTTATTAACGACTTAGATACCGCTGTCGACTTTTACTTACATCATAACGAACAAATGCAAAAAATTAACGATATGCTCGCTTCGATTGGGTTTACGGAAGGGGAAGCGAGCCGCTTATTTGAGCATATTATGTCACTTCATGACAAAAACATTGCCCAGCGACTAGAAGCGTTAGACGCACGCATCGAGCGGCTTCTTCATATGGATGAACGGATGAAGTTCACAACTGAACAACAAAAAGAAGCCTTATCGATTTGGCAAGATTTACTTACGACATTGGGACTTCAATCAAAATTTTACTTAGTAAAAATCGGACAAATGGAGGAAGTATCCGCTCGTCAGTTAATGGCGATGGAAACGCTTGAGGGACGTGATTTACTGGTCGCATTGGACAATCATCAAGGTGAACGGGTCATGGACCTTCAGTTACCAGAGAACATGTTTATGTCGAAGTTTGTCCTTCATGCGGGGCAAGATTTTATTCATGCGGGGCAGATGGCCAGCGAAATGAAAGAAAAAATGCAAGGAGAGAAAATGCCAAATACCGCTTCTCCTTATGTTATGAACGTGCTCATGGGACTTTTTCTTATGTTGCTTGGCGCTTTCCTCTATTTGCAAACGCGAAAAAAAGCGGTGGAGTAACATGGGGAAATGGCGTCAAAAAACGGTTCACGCCACGTTCAAACACTATTGCGCGCTCATTCTGATCGTACTTGGACTTTTCATAGTCGTATGGAACGGCTATGCATATTGGCAAGGATATCGCGCAATTAAGCCGCTAGATGAAAAAAAGGAGCGGTTTCATAGCGAAAAACCATATGTCGTTCAGATCAAACCGAAGCTCGGTCAACAAATCGGGATGTTACTCATTCCAAAGCTGCATATTTCGTTGCCGATTTATCATGGGACAAGTGAGCAAGAATTACGAAAAGGGGTGGGGCATTATCCGAAAAGCGCGTTACCTGGACAACCGAATAATGTTGTTTTATCCGGGCATCGCGATACCGTTTTTCGGCAGTTAGGGAAAATAGGGATTCATGATGAATTCATTGTGAAGACGAAAGCGGGAGAGTTTGTTTATAAAGTAAAAAAGGTGCGAATCGTTCATGAAAACGATCGCACCGTAATTGTCGAAAAGCCGCGGCCGACATTAACGGTCACTACTTGTTATCCGTTTCATTTTATCGGTGACGCCAAGCAGCGTTACGTGCTTGTTGCCGAGCTTGTTCCAAAACGTACGTAGTTAGTAAACAGCTGACTCGTAAAGGGATAGAAAGAGTTAGCCTTTTATTGTGGAGTCAGCTTTTGCCGTTTCTTTCATCCCTCGGCGTTCATGAAGTTGATGTTTAAACTCTTTCAACAACGCTTCTCCTTGCAGCCCCTTTTCCACCAATCCAGCAAGCACGACTTCAGCGAGGTCTGTTTTATTTCGAATGAGCAATCCATCCATCAGCACACTAATATGCTCATTCATTAGTGTAATGGAACGAACGGTCGCAATCATATTGGCCGGGTCGTTGCTTTTATTGGAAATAGTCACTTGGAGACGGAACTCATCGTTTTCTTTTTGCAGCTCTAAAAATAAAGGTTCGTACTGTTTATCGACGTATGTTTCAATCAGCCAGCGATTTCTGCCGTCTTCTTTATTAATCACAAGCCCATCGATGAGCGAAATTTCTTTTCGGTGTAAGTCGTCGTATACAACTTGGAGCCCCACAAGCTTAAAGGTTTTCATTCGATCACCTCGTCAACATGTCTTATCAAAAATTATAACATATCCACATCGTCAAGGTGAAATAGGTGAAGATGGAAGGAGGCATGCGAAAATTGAGTTTTTATGTCGCCTTCTCTTATTTATTGTCAAAGCATATTTATATTTTACGAAAAAATGGAATGAAAAATTAAGAAATCGCAGTTTTACGAGGAAATGGACCATTGTTTATGATAAAAGTGCGGTGAAAAATAAAGAAGGGAGGGATTCAAATCGCAATGATCAACCAAGTCGTTCTTGTCGGACGTTTAACAAAAGACCCAGAGCTTCGCTATACAGCCGATGGGGCAGCAGTCGCCAATGTTACGCTGGCCGTTAGCCGAAATTTTCGCAATGCCGAAGGAGTGATTGATACCGATTTTGTTCATTGTACACTTTGGCGAAAAGTTGCCGAAAATACGGCCAATTATTGTCGAAAAGGCTCGATTATCGGCGTGATGGGTCGGATTCAAACGAGAAATTACGAAAAACAAGATGGAAAACGAGTGTATGTCACAGAAGTTGTCGCTGAATCTGTTCGCTTTATGGGTGGAAAAACAAGTGAATGGGTAACACATGATTAAACGAAGTTGAAAAGTAAATCGATAACGAATGGCTTCCGTTCCTTTCTTCTTTTTCCTTCCTTTATTATCCTTTCTGATATCTCTCCTTCACATAGAGAAATGAACCCCTCGATCGTCCCCTCCAATATGGCCAGCCGTGTTCGGTTGGCGTTTTTCTTTCGGAGACGAAACTAGTCGACTGCGCGTGAAAACTCTTTGATAATGGTTGTGATGACTGTTTCAAGATGTTTTCGTTTTTTTGCCGGCAGCTGTGCTAAGAAATAAATCGCTTGTTCGATGTCAGGATTTTGTTTTAGGTAATCAATGATATCGAGCATTTTCTCATCGACATGGTCTGTTTGATAAATGCGATTAACTTCTCTTAATAGTTCTTTTTTCAGGCGTGTTGATTATCCAATAAAATCCAAAGAGCATAGAAAAAAGAGCGCCTTTCCTATAGAATGTAAGTAACCACACCAACAAACCCAGGAAAGAGGTGCTCTCTATGAACAAGCATACCACACTCCCGAATTTGATG
>JBHGYD010000046.1:0-13792 GCA_041920415.1 Anoxybacillaceae bacterium | reverse complement strand
GATACCGCAATGTGAACAGAAAAACTTGCCGGGCTCACGTTCTATACCTTCTTTTCCATCGACGAACTTTCGAACACAACCACAATTGACGCAAAACTTTTCTTTTGTGTTAGGCACGATTTTCATTTGTTCACCTCCTTTTCTTTCTCGGCTTTCTGCGCTGCCAAGATTCGAGGAATCGACGTGCGCATAAAGAACTGGTACACCCTGCGCATTGTTTCTGGCGATGGTTTGTTCATGATGACTTCACTATTTTTAACCATTGTTTTATCCCCCGTTACTACAACGTTTTATGTTGCTATTTTAGCAACATTTAATGTAAAAAAATCCTGTATTTCGCATTCGAAAACATCTGCCAAAATCGGTAGGTGATCTGCTTTAAAATTGTATACACCTTTCTCATACTTGAGATACGTCGATGCGTTCTTAAATCCAAGATGTTCAGCCATCTTTTGCATGCTGATGCCCATTTCAGATCGACGCTTTTTGATGAATTCCAAATTAACCTGATTCATCATTCGCCTCCTCTCTGTTGCTAAATCAGAAACAACTTACAATTCCATTATATGTTGCTATTTTAGCAACGTCAATACTTTTTTTGTTTCTTTTTCAGAAATTTTTTGTTTCTAATTTGGAAATAATGATAATATTAGTGTGTGAAGAGGTGATAAAGTATGGATAGTGTTGGGGAACGCATAAAAGAGTTGAGAGAAAAGCATGGATGGTCGCAACGTGAGTTCGCAAAGCGCCTTGGTATCAGTTACTCTGTTGTCAATCGTATGGAACTCGGGAAAAGACCTGTAGAAGATCATGAATTAGCAAAAATAGCTGATCTATTTGATGTTACAACTGATTATTTGCTGGGTCGTAGCGACTCCATTTACACTAAAGATGAGAAAGAGTTCCTGGAAGATATTGACCTTCCGATTGAAACACTTTTGGACAAGTATAACCTTACAATAGATGGTGAGCCAGCAACAAAAGAAGAAATTCAAAACATCATCGCATTTATTCGTACTTTGAGAACGACTAAAAGAGAAAAAAAGTAAAAAAGACGAGGTAAAGATTACGTCTCGTCTTTTTTGATATATTCATCTTTCTTTTCGAAAGGTGTTTGGATTTTTATCTTTCGTAAAAGTTTTGCTAAATCGATTTCTTTAGCCATGTAGCGTTTCCCTCCCAATGTTGAAAAGAAAAAAGAAGAAAGGGTGTCTGTTCTGGCTTATCGGGTCGGTAGATGCCTGCTTTCTCTTCGTCTAAAAGAAGCAAGAATGGAACAAACAGAGTTGGCGTATCGACTGAATGTAACAAAACAACAGATCAACAAGTACGCCACAAATCGACAGCGCATGTCGCTCGAAACCGCAAAAAATATATCTTCCATCCTCAATTGTTCCATTGAAGACCTATACGAATGGATATGGGTAGAAGACGAAGCAGGTGAAAACGAGTAGATATTATCTACTCGATGCCGACGGTAAGCCGAACAGCTTACCTCCTATATAGTTCCATTATACCTCTATGGGAACATTCGTTCTATAAATAACGTTCGACTTTTTAATACTTTTTTCGACATTTTCTCAGGAGCTAAAGGAGGAAAATACATGAGAACAGCGATATACATTCGTGTTTCAACAGAAGATCAAGCAAGAGAGGGATACTCTGTACAGGCACAAAAAGACAAGTTGCTTGCATACTGTATTTCTCAAGGCTGGAACATTGAATCATTTTATGTCGATGAAGGATATAGTGCAAAGGACTTAAACCGACCAGAATTAAGACGGATGATCGAGAATATCCAGAAAGGATTAATCGATTGTGTTCTTGTCTATCGCTTAGACCGTCTCACTCGTTCTGTTCTTGACTTGTACAAGCTATTAGAGATATTCGAACAGCATAATTGCCATTTCAAATCAGCGACAGAAGTGTATGATACGACGAGCGCGATGGGGCGAATGTTCATTACGATTGTAGCAGCACTCGCGCAATGGGAACGTGAAAACCTAGCTGAGCGTGTTAAATTCGGAATGCAACAAATGGTGAGAGAAGGAAAATATCCGGGCGGTAAAGTGAATTTTGGATATAAACTCGAAAATGGAAAGATTCAACCGAATGAAGAAGAAGCAGCTATTGTAAATACGATTTTTGATATTTATATCGAGGGGAACGGAGACAATCGTACAGCATACCTACTAAATAACATGGGATACCGAACGAGATCAGGGAAGCTGTGGAATGGAAAGCTGGTTAGGGATATTCTCATCAATCCGATTTACGTCGGACAGTTTTTCTATATGGATGAGTGCCACGAAGGAATCGTACCAGCTATTATTGATACAGAAAAATTCGAGACGGCACAAAAAATGCGTGAAGGAAGAAGAGGGAAACACCCGCGACAAGTATCAAGCGACTATATTTTTTCTGGTGTGCTGCGTTGCGATCGGTGCGGTCGTGTAATGCCAGGAAGGATATCGAACGCAAATAAAAAAGATGGAAGATATACTCAACGAACATATACTTGCCGCGGAACGTTTACGAAGCTATGTGATATGCCAATGCTTAACGAAAAATCGGTGGAAGAGGCATTTTTGCAATACGTCAACGATCTATATGATGAGATCACAGCCATGGATATTGCTTCGTCGTATACAGCAGAAGAAAAAGAGGTTCTGAAACAAATCAAGGCAATCAAAAAACAATTAGATGAAATCAAAAAGAGACGTAAAAAATGGCACTTCGCCTTCGCGAATGAAGTAATCTCGCTTGAGGAATTAAAGGAACTAACAGAAGGTGATCGGGCGTTAGAAAAAGAGTTGGAGCAAAAACTCGCCGACTTGGAATTAAAGATAGACGCAGATAAAAAAACACCGGAAGAAATCGCGGTGCTTTTACAACAATTTAGAGAAAACTGGGAGCATCTTAACGATAAAGAGAAGAAAAACCTCATTTCCATCCTTGTGAAGGAAATTCACGTCGATGCTGACAACAAACGACCAAATCGCTACAGAAAACGTGAAGTTTATGTGCGTAAAATTACGTTTTTGTGATTTTACGCACTCTTTTTTAATACTTTTGGATTTCCAGTCGTTGCCGATGTATAGCACATTCCTGCTGGGCTATTTTCGTCTAAATCTTTTATTAATGCAAAGGTAGGATCCCCTTTTTCAAGCAGCTCTTCATAATGATAGACAGGGGCAAGCGTTGTATCCGGAAGCGCATTCTCATCTGTCATAATAACAAATGCGCGCACATTCGGAATTTCGCCTTTGATGTTTTCCATGAGCGGAAGCAAATCATCATCGATAAGTAATACTCGATCGTCCGCATGATTAATAATGTAGGAGATATGCTGCGGCGAAAGGCGAATGTTAATCGTATGGAGAACAGCCCCAATTCCCGGAATCGCAAAATACGCTTCAAGGTGACGATGGTGATTCCAAGCAAGCGTACCAACCCGGTCTCCGACTTCAACACCAAGCTGCTTTAATGCACTGGCAAGCCGCCTCGTTCTCTCACCAATTTCTTTATAGGTGTGACGTACCACGCCGTGTTTCATACGAGAAATGACTTGCTTTTTTGGAAAAAACGTTTCTGCTCGCTCAATCATTGTTGCAATGTTTAATGGGACATTCATCATCGTCCATCCCTCTCCTTTTCTCCAATCCATTTTTTCATAATCTCTTGCCGATGCTCATCTAACTGCGGCGCCCGCTGTCTCTTAGTAAAAATGTGATTGTCATATCGGGTAGCTACATCCATACGCTCTTTATTTATATGAATCATTTTTCGGTAATCTTCTTTGGAAAACCATGCTTTCACCTCATCCATTTCCAAAACAGGGGTAAGACAACAATCGACGGTTTCACTAAACTCGATCCATTCTTGGAGCGTTTTCGTCTTAAACCATTGTTTTATTTCTTGAAAAATAGCATTTTCTTCGCTAGCGGGAGAATGATGGTCATTTATCCACTCCGGTTTCCCTGCAGCGAGGCAAAAGTTTTCCCAAAATTTCTTTTCCAACGCGGCAAGGCTGACGTACCGCCCATCTTTCGTTTCGTATATATAATAGGAAACAATCGTACCAGCAAGTTGTTCGATCCCGCTTTTCCTTCCGGTATAATGCTGAATGACCAAATGGTTGTTCATCATCGCAAGAAGCCCGTCTAGCAAGGAAAGGTCGATATATGTTCCTTTTCCCGTTTGCTCACGATAATAAAGAGCAGCGAGAATTTGTTCGACAGCAACGATACTGCCGATTAAATCAGCAAACGTCAGCGAAGGATGAATTGGCCGTCCCATTTTATCTTTCAATTGCGCTAACACACCCGTTAATGACATATAGTTCAAGTCATGACTTCCAAGCAAGGCTAACTTTCCTTTTTGTCCATAGCCAGTAATCGAGCAGTAAATGATCGTTTCATTGATCGATCGAACATCTTCATAGGCTAGTCCAAGCCGTTTCATCACTCCTGGTCGAAAGCTTTCGATGACGATATCAGCGTTTTGAATAAGATCTTTAGCGATTTGTAAATCAACTGGCTTCTTTAAGTCGAGAGCGATGCTTTTTTTGTTTACGTTATTCGCTTCAAATATATAGTGAAAAGTGGTATCCGTTTGTGATCGCGCCAAATCTCCAGTGGGAGGTTCGACTTTCACGACTTCCGCGCCTAAATCAGCTAAGCGGAGGCTCGCAAACGGACCGGGAAGATAGTGGGAAAAATCCACAACTTTAATACCATCTAGCAATTCATTGCCCCCCTAGAATAATTCAAGATTTTTTGCAATAATCGTTTTCATAATTTCGTTCGTTCCGGCGTAAATCGCGCTTACAGGAATATCGCGATAACGTCTAGCAATCTCGTATTCTTCCATGTAGCCGTAGCCGCCATGAAGCTGCATACTTTCCGCTGCCACCCGTTTTGCCATTTCAGTAATCCACCATTTTGCCATCGATACCTTTGTCACAACATCTCGCCCGAGCATATGCTGCTCGATCACATCATCGAGAAACGTTCTCCCTAATGCGATTTCTGTCGCCATTTCGGCAAGGCGAAACTGGATTGTTTGAAATTGGCTAATTTTTTGTCCAAACGCCGTTCGGTTTTTCACGTATTGTTTTGTTAAATCAAACATCACCTCTGCCGCCGTTTGCGCGGCAATTGCTACAATGAGACGCTCTTGTTGCAGTTTTTGCATTAAATAATAAAACCCTTTTCCTTCTTCCCCAAGTAAATTTTCAGCGGGAACTTTCGCATCAGTAAAAAATAATTCTGCCGTATCTTGGGCGTGAAGCCCAACTTTTTCTAACTTTCTTCCGCGTGTAAATCCAGGGGTATCCCGCTCGATGACAAGAAGGCTAATTCCTTTATGAACGGGCTGAGCATTCGGATTTGTTTTACAAACGACAATCACTAAATCGGCATGAATGCCATTTGTAATAAATGTCTTTTGCCCATTGACAATATAGTGATCGCCATCTCTTATTGCCGTTGTTGAAATTCCCGCTAAATCGGAACCTGCTCCCGGTTCTGTCATCGCAATGGCCGTAATGATTTCACCAGAGATGCATTTCGGCAACCATTTTCTTTTTTGTTCTTCCGTTCCGTATGCAGCAATATACGGAACGACAATATCATTATGCAAGCCAATCCCGACCATGCTTGAGCCGACTTTCTCTAATTCTTCGTTAATCACAACGGAATAGGCAAAGTCTGCATTCAGTCCACCGTACGCTTCATCAACCCATGGGCAAAGAAAACCATTCTCCCCCATTTTTCTCCAAAACTCACGCGGAATGATTCCTTGCTTTTCCCACTCTGAAAAATGCGGATATGCTTCTTTTTCTAAAAATTTGCGAAAGGCATCACGAAAAATGTGATGCTCTTCGCGTAAATAGGAAGCTGCCATCTGTCTCCCCCCCTTACGATTGAGTTGCTTTTTTTACTTGCTCGCGAAGCAAAAATTTTTGAATTTTCCCGCTTGCATTTCGCGGCAACGCCTCGACAAAGTAATAGGCGCGCGGGCGCTTGTAAGCGGCTAGTTTATCGCTGTTTTTACAAAACTCTTCTAACTCTTCCGCTGTTAGGTGCGGATCTTTTTTCACAACAAACGCCACGACTTTTTCGCCCCATTTTTCATCCGGTTCTCCAAGAACAGCGACGTCAAGCACTCCTTTATGCTCGTACAAAACGTCTTCCACTTCACGCGGGTATACGTTTTCACCACCGCTGATAATCATGTCATCAACGCGATCGGCGACGTATAAATAGCCATCTTCATCCATATATCCTAAGTCACCAGAATAATACCAACCTTTGTATATCGCTTTCGCTGTTGCCTCTTCCCGATTGTAATAGCCGGCCATCATGCACGGGCCTTTCACAATAATTTCGCCTACTTGCCCTGGAGGCAGAATATCGTCCGGGTCGGATGGACCGTCTTCTTTCGGCTTTACGATACGAATTTCATGGTTTAAGCAGGCACGTCCTGCTGACCCGGCTTTTGTCAATTGTTCATCTTCAAATAAAAATGTCACAGCTGGTCCCATTTCCGTCATTCCATACGCTTGAATCAAATCAATTCCTAATCGTTCTTTACATTCTTTCACAAGGACAGGAGCCATTGGCGCTGCACCGTATAGTCCTATGCGAAGCGATGATAAGTCATAATCTTCAAGCCGCTCTTGTAAAAGCATGTTCCACATTGTCGGTGCGGCAAATAAAACGGTAATTTTTTCTTGTTCAATCACGTGCAATACTTGTTTCGGGTCGAAATGATGGAGAATGATATTCGTCGCTCCGGCATGAACGCGCGGCAAGAAGCAGCAATGTAATTCCGCACAATGGAACATTGGAGCACATACAAGACCGCGTTCTGTTTCGCGAATTCGCATAACGGAGTTGCAAATAAAACTCTGCTCAATCATATCGCGATGACGATGCATCACTCCTTTCGGTCTTCCCGTTGTTCCGCTTGTATACATTATCGCGTAAATATCGTTTTCTGATACGTCGATGTGAGGAGATATTGCTGGAGCTTGTTTTATGCGTTCGTAGTAGTTCGTTGCGTAGGTTGGTGTACCTTCATCAATATACCAAAATGAAATATGAGGGAATGTTTCATGAATGCTTGTAATGTGCGGCTCGACTGCTTTTTCAAACAGCACGACTTTCGGAGCAGCATCCTCTAGAATGTAAGCGATTTCTTTCGCCTTCAAACGAAAGTTAATCGGATTAAAAATCGCACCGATTTTGGTACACGCAAAAAATGCCGTCGCCAGTTCACTTGTATTGAATAAAACGGTTGAAACGCGATCCCCTTTTTTCACACCGGCTGCCATGAATGCATTGGCTAACCGATTTACCTCTGTTTCCCATTGTTCGTACGTGTAACGAAGTTCTCTTCTTACATCGACAAGCGCTTCCTTCTTCGGAAATTTCCTTACCGTTTGTGAAAATAGTTCACCAATTGTGATGTACAACTCCCTCTGCCCCCTTTGCCGTTTCATCGTACAAAAAAACCATTACAATATTATGAGGAGGGAATGTGAATATTCCATTGTCAATTTAATATTTAAACTATTCTGAATATTATATTTACCTTTTCCCTCTTGTTGAATACATTCTACCTCGCAAGCAAAAATCCTTCTTAAACGAAGAAAAAGGAAGGATATTAACAACCTCCCTTTTTACGATCCAATCACTAAATCGCGGTCACGAATAAGCATTAATTCTTTTTTATCATAACGACCTTCGTGTAACAAGCGAACGGCTTGTTTTCGTATCGCTTTTTCAATTAAGTTACGAACGTAGCGACCATTGCTGAATTTTTTATCTTTTTTTGTTTCAAGCAGTTCTTCAATATGATCGTACAATTTACGTTCTGCTTCAAACGTAAATTCATACTCTCGATCATGTAACATCTGTTTTGCGATTTTCACCAATTCATTCACCGTATAGTCCGGAAACTCAATCATTATTGGAAACCGTGACGGCAATCCTGGATTAAGAGAAAGAAAATAATCCATTTCGGCTGGATAGCCAGCAAGAATGACAACTAAGTCTTCACAATAATCTTCCATTCCTTTTACAAGTGTGTCAATCGCTTCTTTTCCGAAATCTTTCTCCCCACCGCGCGCCAATGAATATGCCTCATCGATAAATAAAATACCGCCGCGTGCCTTCTTAATTAAATCTCTTGTTTTATTCGCCGTATGTCCGATATACTCTCCGACTAAATCAGCACGTTCCGCTTCAATAAAATGTCCTTTTGACAAGACATTCATTTCAAAAAATAATTTTCCTAATAAGCGTGCCACCGTCGTTTTTCCTGTCCCTGGATTTCCTTTAAAAATCATATGAAGTGCCTGTTTATTGGATTTTAAACTATTTTCTTTTCGCATTTTATTAATATATAACCACGCGTAAATCTCTTTCACAATTTTTTTGACGTTTTCTAAACCGATGAGTTGATCGAGCTCTTTCTGAATTTCCTTTAACACAAGATGTTCTTCATAATTAATTCGCTCATTCCGCTCTTCTTTTATTAAATGATTGCTATTCTTTGAGTTTAAGACGATATTAATTTGTCCTTTTGCCTTATTCATCGTTAATTCTGACAAAGGAGCGTCACCTCACTTTAGTATTTTCAGTCCTTACCCGCATACCAAACGTCCTTCGATATACGTTCCACCCCATTTTCAAACACTTATATACCTTTTTCGTTCCTTATCAGTATACGTACATCATCACAAATTCGTGACAACCGCCTAGGAACAAGAAAACTACGACACATTCCAACACTCGATGTCTATTTTTGCGTTTTCCCGAGAAATATTTTTTTGTATATTGTATTCGTCCATATTTGTTTTTACGAGTAAAAAAAGTATCCGCCTTTCACAGACGGATACTTTTAAACGCGTATACTAATGATACCGATAATACGGAGATTGCCTACGACCTAAATTTTCTCTTTATCTAGGCAACTCTCCGCTTTTTGTCATCGTTTACTCGGTTTCAAACTGAACGTTTTTTTCCGGAGCAAACGTAGAAATCGCATGCTTATAAATGAGTTGCTGTTTACCTTTGACTTCTAAAAGAACAGTAAAATTGTCAAAACCTCTAATTACACCATGAAGCTGATACCCATTAAGCAAAAATACTGTTACATGTGTACCGTCTTTGCGTAATTGGTTTAGAAATTGGTCTTGAATGTTAATTGATGTTTTCATGAACTGGCCTCCTCTTTTCTCTCTACCTAATTTTTATATATTCGTCTTTCATTGAAGCTTTCCTGCTATGTAGTGTAAAATTTCCTCTCTTTTCTCGGCAAATTTTGAAGTGTCGGTCATATCAAACCATTGAACAGGCATTTGATTGCGAAACCACGTCATCTGTCGTTTCGCATAACGACGTGAATTTTGTTTTAGTTGTTCAACCGCTTCTTCCCAAGAAATGTGCCCGTCTAAATACGCATACATTTCCTTATATCCAATGGCTTGAATCGATTGACAATCGCGAATGCCTCGTTCGTATAAAGACTTCACTTCCTCAAGTAATCCTTCGGCAATCATTTGGTCAACCCTCTCGTTAATGCGACGATACAATTGTTCACGCTCCATCGTTAGCCCAACGATTGCGGCATCGTAAAGAAGCTCCGGAGTTTGCGTTTTTTGCCATTCGGTCATCGTTTTTCCGGTGCAATGGTAAATTTCGAGCGCACGAATGACGCGGCGAATATTATTCGGGTGAATTCGTTCGGCGCTTTGCGGATCGATTGATTTTAATTGTTCATAAAGGATCATCCCTCCCTTTTCCTCAGCAATACGTTGTAAATGACGGCGATACATTTCATCGGAAGGAGCGTCAGAAAAGCGATAATCATAAATAACAGATTGAATATAGAGCCCTGTTCCACCAACGATCATCGGCAATTTGCCACGCCTCGTAATCTCGCGAATTAACGAGCGAACGAGTTGTTGAAATTCAGCAACGGAAAAAGACTCGTCCGGCTCTTTTATATCAAGCAAATGATGTGGAATTCCTTCCATTTCTTCTGGTTTAATTTTAGCGGTACCGATATCCATTCCTTTATAAATTTGCATCGAATCGCCACTAATGATTTCCCCATTTAACCGTTTCGCAAGTTCGATGCTCATTTTTGTTTTTCCCACAGCTGTTGGCCCAATTAAAACAACTAGCTTCTCTCCCATGAACGAATCACTACTTTCTATACAATGTGTAACACTTATTTATTATACCCAAGTGAAGGAAAAATTATCATAACGTTTTCAAGAAATAGCGAATAATAGAAGACGAAAAAGGACCTCGCCCGCAAGCAAGATCCTTCTAGACTTTTTCTTTTCACGCTGACGAATAAAACTACGATACTTTGAATTTCTGAATAAGTTCTTGCAAATCTTCGGCCATGTTTGATAAAGAAGTGGCCGAAGCTGAAATTTCTTGCATCGATGCCAATTGTTCTTCCGTTGCTGCGGAAACTTCTTGTGTTCCACCAGCAGCAGACTCAGCAATTTGACTAATCAATTGCATGGACTGAACGATTTGTTCGGCACCTGCCGACATTTGTTGAACAGAAGAGGAGACTTCTTGAATTTGCGCAGCAACTTCGTGAATGGCATCTTTGATTTGAACGAACGTCTGCCCAGCTGTACGAATGACGGCAATCCCGTTTGATGTTTCTTTTGTCGCCATCGCCATCGATTGAACAGCTGCATTCGTTTCTTGTTGAATCGCAGCGATCAACGCTGAAATTTGCTGTGCGGATTGCGCCGATTGTTCTGCTAACTTCCGCACTTCATCAGCGACTACAGCAAATCCGCGCCCGTGTTCGCCTGCTCTTGCTGCTTCAATCGCTGCATTTAACGCTAACAAATTCGTTTGCTCGGCAATTCCCGTAATCACTTCAATAATTTGCCCGATTTGTTCGGAACGTTCTCCTAATCCTTTTACAACGCTCGCTAAACTCGTCACCGTTTCGTTGATAGAATTCATTTGGTCAACGGCTGTTTTAATCGTTTTACCGCCTTCTAACGCTTTTTCTGAAGCACTTCCAGCGATTGTTGCTACGCTTTGAGCACGCTCGGCAATATGGTGAACACCTCTAGACATTTCTTGAATCGTTTCGGACGTTTCCTCAACACTTTGTACTTGCTTTTCCACTCCTAAAGTCACATCTTGCATCGTAACGGCAATTTGCTCGGTCGCTTTACTTGTTTGATCCGCGCTTGCTGTCAGTTGCTCAGACGATGCCGCTACTTGCTCTGCATTTATCGCCACTTGTCGGATTACTTCTCGCAAATGTTTCGCCATTTCGTTAAATGACGTTGCTAATTCACCAATTTCATCTCTATTTTTGACATTAATTTCAGTGCCTGTAAGATCTCCCGCAGCAATTCGTTTTGCAGCTTCCGACAACGCTATCACTGGATGAGAAATGATACGGCTAATATAATAAGCAACGACGACACCGACTAACACAGCAATAAGTCCATAAATAATCATCCATTTCTCAACAGATTGCGCTCTTAAAGAGATTGAATGATTTTCTGCATCTAATGAACGTTGCTGCAATTTCGTTAATTGATCAGCCGTTTCGTCAAACTGCTTCATAAGGTCTCGACCTTTTGTAGCAACTAATTCCGTATATTGTTGTACGTTATTTTGTCGTTTTAGTTGAAACACTTCTTTCCCAAATTGGTAAAATTCCAGTTCCAATTGATTTAAACGTGCAAGTAACTCCTTTGTTTCAGTTCGAGTGATCATTTTTGCTAATTCATTACTTAATTGCTCATATTCATCATGAGCATTATTAAAGTTTGTTAATGATGTATCATCACCAGTAATTAAATGCCCGCGCATACTTCCTTGTTCTTTCTTAACAGCAATTTCCAGTTTTTGGATCAACAATAATTTTTTTACTCTATCATCCATTAAGTTCGTATAATCATTGTCTATTGATTTCATTTCATAATAAGCAATTGCAACGACTGCTGCTAAAATAGCTAAAACAGCTGAAAAACCAGCAAACAACTTTTTTCTTACTGTCATCTTCACGACGAGGTCCTCCATTCATTTATATCCTTTTTCCGTTATTGACGAAGGAGGCAAGCGGTGCCGAAATCACCATCATAACCTCACTTCTATTCTTTTTATCGGAAAAATTTATGCAATATTTATAGTCTTTTTCTACCCTATTTTTCCTTCTTCCATCATATTCTGTTTATCACTTGATAACTCGTCTTGAATGAAAAAGGATATCAATAAGGCAACGAGGCTACCGATAAACCCAAATAAAAATAAATGATGGATTCCTGTCATAAAATCAGCCGCTTTTGTTAAAAACGCTCCCATAATCGTGACCCCAATCGCGGTTCCGATATTACGGCAAAACATGAAAAACGACGTCGCAATTCCTTTTTCGTGTGCCTCTGCCAATTGTTGCGAACCGATCACACCAACGGTCGAAGTGAGACCGAACGATAATCCTTGAATAAACATAATGAGAAATATGTAAAGAAACCCACGATTTTCGTTCAAAAGAGCAAGCAATAACCCGGAAATAACGAGGAAGACGTTCCCAATGATTAACAAAAGACGATAGCCGTATTGTAAAATCCATTTTCCTGCAGGCACTGCAACAATCATCCAACCAATCGATGTGCCAAAAAGAGCGACACCGCTTAAAAATACAGATTCATGAGCGACATTTTGCAAGAATAGCGGAATATAGCTCGATGTTCCAAACAACGCAACACAACTGACAAACCCATTGATATTCATCCATTTCAATGTTGGATGATGAAGTAACGATAATGGAACAAGCGGTGATGACTGCTTTTTCTCATACATATAAAAAACAGCAAGCAACAATGTGCCAGTGATGGCGTAAATCCATTGGTTGCCTTTGACAACCGTCACAAGCAAAAGCAGACTAATCGCTAACGCAAATAATGCGGCTCCGATATAGTCAATCGCTGCTTTTTTCGGCTCATACACTTCTTTGTACGGCAACAAAGTCAGAAGCGAAAGAAGGCAAATCGGAAGGTTGATATAAAAAATCCAGCGCCATGACATATGCTCCACGAACAAAGAGCCTAATAACGGCGCGAGAACAGCGGAAATTCCCCACATCGCCGTAAAAAACGCCTGGATTTTCCCACGTTTTTCAATAGGGAATAAGTCGCCGGCAATAATGGCTGGAAACGGCATCATAAATCCAGCTCCGATCCCTTGTATAGCGCGGAAAATGACAAGTTGCACCATATTTTGCGACATGCCGCAAAGAAGCGAACCAACGAAAAATAAAATAATTCCAAAGCTGAACACTTTTTTTCTGCCAAAAAGGTCGGATAATCTTCCCGCGATCGGTGAGAGAACGGTCATTGTAATCATATAAGAAGCAAACGACCAAGCATAAAGAGAAAATCCACCTAATTCTTTTGTAATAATCGGCATCGTTGTATTCATAATCATTGAGTCCATCGATGCCACTAGCATCGCAAGAACAATACTCACCATGACTGAAATCCGACTGTTCACGTAATGTCCCCTCCTTTTCTCTATTATCAGAATACTTTATTTTACATCATGAATTTGTTTTTCTACAAAAAAAATGCTTGAACCTTCCTAAGCAAAAAGAGGGTGTCCCAAAAGTGTTCGCTAGGCGTTCGCTTTTCGGACACCCTCCACTTTTTTGGCGCAAAAAAAATAAGAAAACCGTTCCTCTTTTGGTATAATAGAGTCACCACAACTCATCACAATTCACCACAAAA
>JBHGYD010000047.1:0-42524 GCA_041920415.1 Anoxybacillaceae bacterium | reverse complement strand
AGTTTTCAAAAACCTCAAAGTGGGGGCGGTTGAGGGCAAGGACTTTGTCTATCCAAAGCTGATTGCGACTGAACAAAAAGATTATAGTGTGCGTTATGTATATCGTGTGCCATTAGGGCTGCCAAAAAAGGTACTGGAGCCTATCGAGGAAATACTTTCTTCTACGCTCGACAAGCCGGTTGAAGTCACGTTCAAGAAGTGGCTGTACATCGACGTTTTTCACAACGACATCCCGAAAAAAGTCCTCTATCGTGATGTTCCTTCTCGAAAAGGCTGGGTTGTTCCACTTGGCCAAAATGAAAGAGGTTGGGTCTTCCATGACTTTGACAAAACGCCGCATTGTACGATTTCAGGTACTACTCGTTTTGGAAAAACGGTCATGCTTAAAAACATCATGACGTATCTTATCGAGCACCATCCGGACGATGCAGAGTTCCTCATACTCGATATGAAAGGCGGACTTGAGTTTTCAAGATACCGCGACTTGCGCCAAGTTGTAGAAGTGGCCAGCAATCCTCTTGAAGCATTTGAGGCTTTAAACATTGTTAAAACCTTCATGGAGCAACGTGAGATCGAGTTTAAGAAAAATGTTTGGTCCAACATCGTGGATACACCGATTAAGAAACGCCTATTTGTCATTGTTGATGAAGGGGCGCAGCTTGCTCCGGACAAATTCATGAGTAAGGAAGAAAAAGAAATGCTTGGCGCATGTCAGCATATCCTGTCAGAAGTTGCTCGCATCGGCGGAGGTCTTGGAATTCGCCTCATCTTTTGTACACAATATCCTACTTCGGACACTCTACCACGTCAAATTAAGCAAAACAGTGACCTAAAAATCACCTTCCGTTTGCCTGCCGGATATGCCTCGGTGGTCGCTATTGACCAATACGGAGCAGAAGAACTGCCGAGCGATATTCCAGGACGTGCGATTGTGAAAACGCATGAGTTGCGAACGATGCAGACGCCGTTCATTTCTGACGATGAGATGATGAAGCGATTGGAGGTGCATCGAATTGCAAAAGTTAGAACACCTCACAGAAAGACAAATGAAGATACTATACACTTTGAGTAGCCTTCAAGCGTTGAGTCGTTCACAGCTGCAGCACATGTTCGAGTTAGGTAGCAAACGGAACGCAAACCGTGTGCTGCAAAGCATTCGTGAATATACGAACACAAAGAGGATCGGCGAGGATGTGTACTATCTCAACAAAAAGGGCGCAGAGTTGGTCGGAGGTGAAGCGACGATACGGAAAAACAGCCCACTCGAGCACATCGTACTGCGCAATGACATCTATATTTTCTATCACTATCCGCGTGACTGGAAGGTAGAAGCGAAAACAAGGTGGATAGAATGCGGCAAAGAATACAGTGTTGTATCTGACGCGCGGTTCACGTATCACGGGCAGATGTACTTCTTGGAAGTCGATATTCAGCAAAAAATGGCCGAAAACAAGCGAAAGGTCGAGAAGTACGCTTATTTGTTCCGATTCATACAGCGTCAGCAAATAGGCGAGCCAATCTTGTTGTGGTACACCGTTTCGGACACGAAAAAGAAACAATTGGTAGCTTGGTGCAAGGAGTATGGGGTGCCGTATGAAGTGCTATGTAAACAAGGTTTTTAAGGAGGGATCAGCAGCATGGAAGAACTAACTTTAGGGATGATGAAAATCAAACTTTTGCAGTTGCAGGAATTTATTGATGAGAAAAAAGCGGAGTATGAGCTGATGAGATGGGATGACGCAGAGAAACAAGCGTTTTGCGATGGAGCAATAGCCGCGTGTACGTTCTTCGAAAAAGTGCTAAATGATGTATTGAATACGAAAGAGGAGTTAAAGGAGGTGCTTGGTAAGTTCGATGAAACACACTGAAAAATATAGTATGTAAGCAGGAATTGTAAAAACGCTTACAGAATAAAGAAAGTAGGGAAATGTCATTATACCTTCTCTTTTCACATACTTTTTTAATACCTTCGGTAATCCAAAAGGAATTTTGTATTCCCATCGCGGCATTGTGTTACATAGTATGGCGCTTGGATTAGCGGATAGCGCGGCGCTATCTGAAACAGATGTCGCCATGCCGGTTGTACCGATGTTTCATGCAAACGCATGGGGGCTTCCGTTTGCGGCTACATGGTTTGGCACGACATTGGTGATGCCGGGGCCAGCGTTTACACCAAAAACGCTTGCTGAGCTTATGGAAGCGGAAAAAGTAACGATTGCGGCAGGAGTGCCGACCGTTTGGCTCGGATTGTTGAACGAGTTGGAAAAAGGAAATTACGACCTAAGCAATATGACGCGCATTTTATGCGGTGGTTCAGCCGCACCGAAAGGCATGATTCGCGCGTTTGAAGAAAAATATCGCATTCCATTTGTCCACGCCTACGGGATGACAGAAACGAGTCCGCTCGTCATTCTCTCACGTTTAAAAAGCTACCAGCAACACTTATCAAGCGAAGAAAAGCTAGATATTCGCGCGAAGCAAGGATTTCTCGTGCCTGGTGTGGAAATGAAAGTGGTCGGGAAAGATGGCGATGTCCAATGGGACGATACCGAAATGGGAGAACTATGCTTGCGCGGTCCGTGGATTGCTGATGAATATTATCATGATGAACGAAGCAAAGAAACGTTCCGCGATGGCTGGCTTTACACGGGCGATGTCGTTACGGTCGATGAAGAAGGATTTATTAAAATTGTTGACCGCACAAAAGATGTCATTAAAAGCGGTGGAGAATGGATTTCTTCTGTTGATTTAGAGAACGCTTTAATGGCGCACGAAGCGGTATTTGAAGCAGCGGTCGTTGCTGTGCCGCATCCGCAGTGGCAAGAGCGCCCAATCGCTTGCGTTGTCGTAAAAGAAGGAAAAACGGTGACAAAAGAAGAGCTATATGATTTTTTGAGACCGCAGTTTGCGAAATGGTGGATTCCAGACGATATTGTGTTTATGAATGAAATTCCAAAAACAGGAGTCGGAAAATTCTTGAAATTAAAATTGCGTGAACAACTGCGCGAATATTTTTCAAATGTGCAATAATACACTGCTATTGGAGGGATTTTGATGATACAAACAATCGCTGTCATTGGTGCAGGTTTAATGGGAAGCGGCATTGCGCAATCCGTAGCGATGGGAAAAAAAGATGTTTATTTATATGATATTTCTGAAACCGCTCTTGAAAAAGGAATGAATTCGATTCAAAAAAGCCTTGCTCGTTTTGTTAAAGCAGGAAGATTATCGGAACAAGAAGCGAAACAAGCGATCGAACGCATTCAAACAAGTACAAGTTTGCAAGAAACAGTTAAAGATGCGGATGTTGTAATCGAAGCAGTCCCAGAAAACTTGCAATTAAAGAAACAAGTTTTCCAAGAATTAGACCGCTATGCAAAACGCGAGGCGATTTTAGCGACGAATACATCAGAATTAAGCGTAACCGCGATTGCCTCTGCGACAACGCGACCGGATCAAGTGATCGGCATGCATTGGTTTAACCCTGCTCCGGTTATGAAACTTATCGAAATTGTGAAAGGAATCGCGACTTCAGAAGAAACGATTACAACGATTCAACAATTGTCCGGAGAAATCGGCAAGGAAACGGTGATTGTAAAAGATATGCAAGGATTTGTCACGACAAGAGCGCTTGCGGCGCACATGATTGAGTGTATTCGCATGTATGAAGAAGGAGTAGCATCTGCCGAACATATTGATAAAGCTGTTCGTCTCGGTTTGAATTATCCGATGGGACCATTAGAGCTTGCCGATTTAGTCGGTTTAGATACGATGTTGTTTGTTAGTGAAAACTTGACAGAAGCATACGGTGACCGATTCCGTCCGCCGCAAACGTTACGAAAGCTTGTCGAAGCCGGACATTTAGGAAGAAAAACAGGAAAAGGGTTTTACACATACAACGAATAAACGAAGGGGAGAGCGAACATGAGAGAAGTCGTTATTGTTGAAGCGGTGCGCACTCCTGTCGGAAAACGAAACGGGGTGTTTCGCGATGTTCATCCCGTTCATCTGGCAGCTGTGGTATTGGATGAAGTCGTAAAGCGGGCGGGAATAGCAAAGGAACTAGTGGAAGATATCGTCATGGGCTGCGTTACTCCAATTGCCGAGCAAGGGTATAATATCGGTCGTCTTGCCGCTTTAGAAGCAGGCTTTCCGATTGAAGTGCCAGCTGTCCAAATCAACCGGATGTGTGGTTCTGGTCAGCAAGCCATCCATTTTGCGGCACAAGAAATTAAATCAGGTGATATGGATATAACGATTGCTGCGGGTGTCGAAAGCATGACGAAAGTGCCGATTTTAAGTGATGGAAATGAACGGACGATTCCACCGTCGTTACATGAAAAATACGAGTTTGTGCATCAAGGAATTTCCGCAGAGCTCATCGCTGAAAAATATGGATTGACGCGCCGGCAGTTAGATGAATATGCCTACGAAAGCCACCGGCGTGCGATTGCTGCTCAAGAAAAAGGAATATTTAATAAAGAAATCGTTCCGATGCGAGGGCTTGATAAAGATGGAAACGTAATCACCGTTACAGCGGATGAAGGTCCACGCAAAGATACATCGTTTGAAGCTCTTGCTTCACTCAAGCCTGTCTTCAAACAAGACGGAATGATTACCGCAGGAAATGCCAGCCAAATGAGCGACGGAGCAGCTGCGGTTTTATTGATGGAACATGAAACGGCGCTCCGGTTGGGATTCAAGCCAAAAGCGAAAATCGTTGCACAAGTTGTCGTTGGCTCTGATCCGACGTATATGCTGGATGGTGTCATTCCAGCGACAAAAAAAGTATTACAAAAAGCCGGATTAACGATCGACGACATCGATCTTGTGGAAATTAACGAAGCATTTGCTCCTGTTGTTTTAGCATGGCAAAAAGAAATCGGTGCTCCTTTTTCAAAAGTAAATGTCAACGGAGGAGCGATTGCTTTAGGGCATCCGTTAGGAGCAACAGGTGTAAAATTAATGACTTCGCTTGTTCACGAGCTGGAACGAAGAAATGGAAAATACGGTCTTTTAACGATTTGCATTGGCCATGGGATGGCGACAGCAACGGTGATTGAACGATGGAACGGGTAAGCAAAAGAGCAGCGCGATTAGCTTGCGCTGCTTTCTGTTTTTAATGATTTGTTCGGTAATTTCCAATTATACGTATAAGATAAAATACGCAACACGGCAACAATGATAAATAAGATATATAATCGGACCGATGAATCAGCTAATCCTGTACCAATCGCCACACCAGCCAAAATGGCCCATGCCGCATAAATTTCGTCACGAAGAACGAGCGGTTTTCGTCCGGCCAGAACATCTCGAATAATCCCGCCACCGCTTCCTGTTAACACAGCGGCCACGATGACAGCGCTAAGCGGATGGTTCATTTTTACCGCATAGAGAGCTCCTTGAATGGCAAAAGCGGATAAACCGATCGCATCAAAAAAGTTTCCCCATCGCTGCCAATGCGGCAACATTTTTTGCGGAAATAAATAAACAAGCGTCATCGAAAGAAACGCAACTAAAAATAACGCTTCTTGTTGCCAAAGAGCGGATACAGGAACGCCAATTAATACGTTACGAATCGCTCCGCCACCGAAAGCGGTAACGATGCCAAGAATATATACACCAAGGAGATCATATTCTTCTTCCATGGCCACAATTGCTCCGCTAATCGCAAAAGCAATGGTGCCGATTACACTTAATACTTCCCATGTCATAAACAAAGCCCTTTCTGTTTGTATCTTTTTACGTAAAGATTGTATGAAGAATACTTTCGAAAATCAATCATTATTTTTGCTCTATAAATTTTAAATTGGACATATTTTATCTTCCCCACTCGACATACTAAAGGTAGAAAAGCTTGTTCATATCTGTATCGGATATCCATAGCGATTTCGAAAAGGATTTGCTATGATTAATAAAGGCTCATTTCATAAAAGAAGGAAGGTATGAGATTGAAAGACTTGCAAACGAATGAGCGAGAAAAAGTCATTTTAGTCGGTTGCCAACTGCCAAACGTAGATGATGAGCGGTTTTTGTATTCAATGGAAGAATTAAAATCGCTTGTTCATACGGCAAACGGCGAAGTGATTATGACATTAACACAAAAGCGGGAGGCGATTCATCCTGCTACTTATATCGGAAAAGGAAAAGTGGAAGAACTCACCCGACTTGTGGAACAACTTGTTCCAGATGTTGTCATTTTTAATGATGAGTTATCGCCAAGCCAAAACCGTAACCTCTCCCGTCAAATTGGAGCGCGCATCATCGATCGGACACAGCTCATTTTAGATATATTTGCCCAACGCGCGCGATCAAAAGAAGGAAAACTGCAAGTAGAACTTGCCCAACTACAATATTTATTACCTCGCTTGAGTGGTCAAGGAACCGAATTGTCTCGCCTCGGTGGAGGAATCGGTACAAGAGGTCCAGGAGAGACGAAATTAGAAACGGACCGTCGTCATATCCACCGTCGTATCGATGAAATTAAAGCTCAGCTGAAAATTGTTGCTGAACATCGCGAACGTTATCGCGGGCGCCGCAAAAAAAATCATGTGTTCCAAATTTCTCTTGTTGGCTATACAAATGCGGGGAAGTCGACATTATTTAACCGTCTGACAGATGCGGATTCATTTGAAGAAAATTTATTGTTTGCCACACTCGATCCGTTAACGAGAAAATTGACGCTTCCTAGTGGATACACCGCGCTTTTGACGGATACGGTTGGCTTTATTCAAGACTTGCCGACGACATTAGTGGCTGCTTTCCGTTCGACGCTTGAAGAAGTGAAAGAAGCGGATTTGATTTTACATGTTGTTGACTCATCAAACCCGGACTACTATCACCATGAACAAACGGTTTACGAATTGTTAGAGGAACTTGATGTTTCATCGCTTCCAATCCTTACGGTTTATAATAAATGCGATATCGTCCATCCTGATTTTGTACCGAACGCGAAAACAGCTTCCATTACCATTAGTGCATTGAATCAGAATGATGTACAACAATTGCGCCAATTCATTGAGAAAACGATGATTGAGCTGATGGATCACTATCATGTATCCATTCCAACCTTTGAAGGAAAGCTGCTCGCTCAGCTAAAATCGGAAACAATTTTACACGAATTACATTACAACGAAAGCGGCATGTATGAATGCAAAGGGTATATATTGCCGACACATCCGCTCAATGGACAGCTAAGAATATATCAAAAATAGGAAGGGTTGTTTTATGTTTCAACATTTAAAACATGGAGAAAAAATTGCATCACTCGTCAAAGAAGTAGAAGCGCAAATTGCTTCGATTCATAAAGAAATCGATGAACGAATCGACTACAACCAATATCGCGTTTTGCAAAGTTTTCGTCGCCATCAAGTAAGCGATGCGCATTTTATTCCATCGACTGGATATGGCTACGATGATATCGGGCGTGATACATTAGAAAAGGTATATGCTGATGTATTTGGAGGAGAAGCGGGGCTTGTACGCCCGCAAATTATTTCTGGAACGCATGCGATTTCGATAGCGTTATTTGGCATTCTCCGCCCTGGTGATGAGCTTCTTTATATTACGGGAAAACCGTATGACACGCTTGAAGAAATTGTCGGTATTCGCGGCAGTGGAATTGGCTCATTGAAGGAGTTTCATATTGGTTATAAAAGCGTTCCGCTAACAGAAGAGGGAAAAGTCGACTTTCAAGCAGTCAAAAACGCGATAAACGAACGAACAAAAATGATCGGAATTCAACGTTCAAAGGGATATGACCCTCGTCCATCGTTCACGATTGCTGAAATCAAAAAAATGATTGATTTTGTTAAAGCAATCAAACAAGATGTCGTTGTGTTTGTGGATAATTGTTACGGTGAGTTTGTTGAAGAAATGGAGCCATGCCATGTTGGAGCGGATTTAATCGCTGGCTCGCTCATTAAAAATCCAGGTGGCGGGCTTGCGAAAACAGGAGGATATATTGTCGGAAAAGAAGAATACGTTAAGGCGTGTGCCTATCGCATGACGTCACCCGGAATTGGAGCCGAAGCAGGAGCGTCACTTTACAGCCTACAAGAAATGTATCAAGGCTTTTTCTTAGCTCCTCATGTTGTCGGACAAGCGTTGAAAGGTGCTGTATTTACAGCGGCATTATTAGAGAAACTTGGAATGAATACACATCCGAAATGGAATGACAAACGTACGGATCTCATTCAATCTGTTCAATTTGATGATCGGGAGAAGATGATTGCATTTTGTCAAGCGATTCAATTTGCTTCACCGGTAAACTCGCATTTCACTCCATACCCGAATTACATGCCAGGGTACGAGGACGATGTCATTATGGCAGCAGGAACGTTTATTCAAGGAGCTAGCATTGAACTATCTGCCGACGGACCAATTCGTCCGCCATATGTCGCCTATGTTCAAGGTGGATTAACGTATTCTCATGTAAAAATTGCAATTTGTACGGCGATTGATCAACTCATTGAAAAACAGCTAATTTGCATGTGAGAAAATGTAACATTCTGTTGACATATTATCTTACATTATAATAAAATGAAAATACCTGAATTAAAGGAGGAATTTGACGTGAGTAGCAACATTCGTCGTTCCATGCCACTATTTCCAATTGGCATTGTGATGCAATTAACCGAGTTGTCTGCTCGTCAAATCCGCTACTATGAAGAACATGGACTTGTTTCTCCTGCGAGAACGGAAGGGAATCGACGCCTTTTCTCGTTTAATGATGTCGATCGTCTTCTAGAAATTAAAGATTTAATCGATCAAGGAGTCAACTTGGCCGGGATCAAACAAATTTTCGCGTCTCGTCAATCTACAGTCAATGATGCACCAACGGAAAAGGTCGAAAAAGTTGTAAAACAAGAGTTATCCGACGAGGAGTTGCGAAAATTATTACGAGCGGAGTTGATGCAGGCGGGTCGCTTTAATCGCGCATCGCTTCGTCAAGGTGATATTGCACGCTTTTTCCATTAATACGTTGCTTTATGTTTTTTAACATAAATTATTTTAGACGATAAACCGGGGGAGGAGTTTATGATGGCGAAGTACACAAGAGAAGACATTGTGCGTATTGTGAAGGAGGAAAACGTCAAGTATATTCGTTTGCAATTTACGGATATTCTTGGCACGATTAAAAACGTTGAAATTCCGATTAGCCAACTAGAAAAAGCATTAGACAACAAAATTATGTTTGACGGTTCTTCGATTGAAGGGTTTGTCCGCATTGAAGAATCAGATATGTATTTATACCCAGATTTAGACACATTTGTTATTTTTCCATGGACAGCAGAAAAAGGGAAAGTTGCTCGTTTTATTTGCGACATTTACAATCCAGACGGCACACCGTTTGAAGGATGCCCTCGTTACAATTTAAAACGCGTGTTAAAAGAAATGGAAGCACTAGGGTTTACAGATTTTAACTTAGGTCCGGAGCCGGAGTTTTTCTTGTTCAAGCTTGATGAAAAAGGTCATCCTACCCTTGAATTAAACGACAATGGCGGTTATTTCGATTTAGCGCCAACTGACTTAGGTGAGAACTGCCGCCGTGATATCGTATTAGAGTTAGAAGAGATGGGCTTTGAAATCGAAGCATCTCACCATGAAGTAGCGCCTGGTCAACATGAAATTGACTTTAAATATGCAAATGCCGTTAAAGCATGCGATGATATTCAAACATTTAAGCTCGTTGTAAAAACAGTTGCTCGTAAACACGGTTTGCACGCAACATTTATGCCAAAGCCGCTTTTTGGTGTGAACGGTTCAGGAATGCACTGCAACTTGTCATTATTTAGAAACAATGAAAATGCGTTTTATGATCCAAACGGTGACTTGCAATTAAGTGACACTGCTCTTCAATTTATTGCCGGTGTATTAAAGCACGCACCGAACTTTACAGCGGTGACAAACCCAACTGTGAACTCATACAAACGCCTTGTTCCTGGATATGAAGCACCTTGTTATGTAGCGTGGTCTGCGCGCAATCGAAGCCCGCTTATCCGTATTCCAGCTTCTCGTGGCATGAGCACACGCATTGAAGTACGCAGCGTTGACCCTGCAGCGAACCCTTATTTAGCGATGGCAGTGTTACTTGCGGCTGGATTAGACGGAATTAAAAACAAATTAACTCCTCCAGCTCCGGTTGATCGCAATATTTATGTTATGACAAAAGAAGAGCGTTTAGAGGAAGGAATCGTTGATTTACCAGCAACATTAGCAGAAGCACTACAAAACTTAAAATCAGACGAAGTCATTGTCAACGCATTAGGCAAACACTTATTCGAACACTTTGTCGAAGCGAAAGAAATCGAATGGGATATGTTCCGTACTGCTGTTCATCAATGGGAACGCGATCAATATATGTCTCTATACTAAAAACAAAAGGCTATCTCGGCGACGAGATAGCCTTTTGTTTCATTTAATGAATCACGCGATAAACGCCAATCACTTTGCCAAGAATTGTTACATCGCGTAAAATAATCGGTTCCATATGAGAGTTCTCTGGCTGTAAGCGAATGTGGTCTTGTTCTTTAAAGAAGCGCTTGACTGTTGCTTCGTTTTCTTCTGTCATCGCTACAACAATATCTCCATTATTGGCTGATTGCTGTTGGCGCACAATCACGTAATCGCCATCTAAAATGCCGGCCTCAATCATGCTGTCGCCCATCACTTCAAGCATAAATACTTGGTCTTCTGGTGGGACAAGACGTTCTGGAAGCGGAAAATAGTCTTCGACGTTTTCAACTGCTGTAATCGGTTGCCCGGCCGTCACTTTGCCGATGACAGGGACATTGACGACATTGCTTTTTTGCATCGGGGAAGTAAAATTGGGATCTAATATTTCAATGGCGCGTGGTTTTGTTGGATCGCGGCGAATGTATCCCTTGCTTTCAAGTCTTGCCAAATGTCCATGCACGGTTGAACTAGAAGCAAGACCCACCGCTTCACCAATTTCGCGAACGGAAGGAGGGTATCCTTTCGTTTGCACTTCTTTTTTAATAAAATCTAAAATTTGCTGCTGCCGTTTTGACAATTTAGTCATCTTACACACCTCTTACCTCGTCATTTTCCTTCATTATAGCACGGATACCACTAAAAAACAAACATAGGTTCGAAATTTGTATTGACACAAACAAATGTTCCTGATTATAATAAAAACTACAAAAGCGAACAAACATTCTCAAGAGGGTGGTAGAAAATGAAACGGAAGCTAGCTCATTATATCGTTTTTTCTTTTCTTTCGTTCATGTTAATGGCAGGGTTTTTATACGCAAGCAAACCGATTAATAAAGATGATTATCTCGAAATTACGGTTGCATCGGGCGATACGCTTTGGGAATTGGCTACTAAATATCATGACTCTCATCATCTTTCGACAAGAGAGTTTATTGATTGGGTCATTGATGTCAATCATTTGTCGGGTCAACAAATCGTTGCGGGTGAAAAACTTGTGATTCCCGTGTTAAAATCAGAAGCGGACAAAACATTAGTTGTAAGCAAATAATAATGGAGATGGTAGAAGGTGAGAGCGATCATTTATTGTCGCGTCAGCACAACGAAAGAGGAACAAGAAACATCGCTAGAGCGGCAGCGAGAAGAGCTTGAGCACCTCGCTGAACAATATCGCTTCGAAGTTGTGAAAGTGATTATGGAACAAGCAAGCGGGTATGAGATTGAACGGGATGGAATATTGGAACTTCTAGCTACGTTGAAAGAAGAGCCGATCGATGCGATTTTGATTCAAGATGAAACGCGACTCGGTAGGGGAAACGCAAGAATTGCCCTTCTTCATTGCATTCAAAAAGAAGGGGTAAAAATATATACGATTAGCCATAACGGGGAAATGCAGTTATCGGAAGCGGATTCGATGGTGTTGAATATTATCAGCATCGTCGAAGAATATCAACGAAAAATACATAATTTAAAAATTAAGCGCGGCATGCAAAAAGCGATTGAAAGAGGGTACCGGCCGGAACGGAATTTAAAACATGTCGGCGAACATGCCGGAAGGGAACGAATCGAGTTGCCGATTGAAGAAATTGTACGCCTCCGCCATAACGGATTAACGTTTGCGGAAATTGCAGCAACATTGCGTGGCTTCGGCTATGATGTGTCAAAAGCAACGGTTCATCGCCGCTACCAAGAATACATTCAGTCAGGCACATTTGTATCGATGATGACGGAAAAGTAACAATACAATTTCGTCACGCATACTAGCCATCGGTGCAAGGAAGTTGTCATTTCTTTTTTTCTCTTGTAAGATGAGAAGCATAAGATTTTTGTTAAAAAGGTGGAGTGAAACAGTGTTATCCAAACAAAAAATGGCACGAATTAATGAGCTAGCGAAAAAAGCAAAAACAAGTGGTTTGACAGCAGCGGAGAGCGAGGAACAACAGCGGCTTCGCCAAGAATATCTTCAAGCGTTTCGCAAGACGATCACTGATACACTTCATTCCGTGACGATTATCGATCCAAACGGAAACGATGTCACCCCAAAAAAACTAAAAGATAGCCAGAAAAAACGTTTTCACTAATAATTGTGACAAAAAGAAAGCATCTTAAGTAATAGGTGCTTTCTTTTTTCGAAAGAAAAGTTGTACATTTTTTCTCACTTCTATATCATAGAGGTGGTAGAATGTTTTTTAACGAAAGGATGAATTTAAATGGCAAACAAGATTGATCAACTAGCGATTACGACGATTCGCACATTGTCGATTGATGCGATTGAAAAAGCGAATTCAGGACATCCAGGAATGCCAATGGGTGCTGCGCCAATGGCCTATACGCTTTGGACGAAGTTTATGAATCATAATCCAAGCAATCCAAAATGGTTTAACCGTGACCGTTTCATTTTATCAGCAGGGCATGGTTCGATGCTTTTATATAGCTTACTTCATTTAAGCGGCTATGACGTATCAATGGAAGATATTAAACAGTTTCGTCAATGGGGAAGTAAAACGCCGGGACACCCGGAATATGGTCACACGCCAGGAGTAGAAGCAACGACAGGTCCGCTTGGACAAGGGATTGCAATGGCAGTCGGAATGGCAATGGCCGAAAGACATTTAGCAGCTACATATAACAAAGATAACTTTGAAATCATTAACCATTACACATATGCGATTTGCGGCGACGGAGATTTAATGGAAGGTGTTGCTTCTGAAGCGGCTTCGTTAGCTGGTCACTTAAAACTTGGTCGCCTTATTGTTCTTTACGATTCAAATGATATTTCTCTTGATGGGGAGTTACGTTTATCGTTCTCTGAAAATGTCGAACAGCGTTTCAAGGCGTACGGCTGGCAATACCTTCGTGTAGAAGATGGCAATAATATCGAAGAAATTGCCAATGCGATTGCAGAAGCGCAAAAAGATTTAGATCGCCCAACGTTAATTGAAGTAAAAACAACCATTGGTTATGGTTCTCCGAACAAAGCCGGTACTTCTGACATTCATGGTGCTCCGCTCGGTGCCGATGAGTTGAAATTAACAAAAGAAGCGTACAAATGGACATTTGAAGAAGATTTTTACGTACCGGAAGAAGTATATGCCCATTTCTGTGAAGTTGTCAAAGAAGCGGGGCAGAAAAAAGAGGCAGAATGGAACGAATTATTCGCCCAATATAAGAAATCGTATCCAGAATTGGCGCAACAGTTAGAGTTAGCCATCGAAGGAAAGCTTCCAGAAGGATGGGAAGCAAGCTTACCAGTATATGCAGAAGGAAAAAGCCTTGCGACTCGCGCTTCTTCGGGAGAAGTGTTAAATGCGATTGCGAAAGTCGTTCCGCAATTCATTGGCGGCTCTGCTGACCTTGCTGGTTCAAACAAAACGCTCATTAAAGGAGCAGGCAATTTTATGCCAGAAAGCTACGAAGGCCGCAATATTTGGTTTGGTGTTCGGGAATTTGCGATGGGCGCGGCCATGAATGGAATGGCGCTTCATGGCGGCGTAAAAGTATTCGGTGGTACGTTCTTTGTCTTCTCTGACTACTTGCGCCCAGCGATTCGTCTTGCCGCATTGATGGGATTGCCGGTGACGTATGTTCTTACACATGACAGTATTGCTGTCGGAGAAGACGGTCCAACGCATGAACCAATAGAACAATTGCCATCACTTCGAGCGATGCCAAATTTATCGGTCATTCGTCCAGCGGATGGCAATGAAACGGCAGCTGCGTGGCGATTAGCTCTAGAATCAACAAATCGTCCGACTGCACTTGTGTTAACGAGACAAAACCTTCCTACGCTTGCGACAACAGCAGAACGTGCTTACGAAGGTGTGAAAAAAGGAGCGTATGTCGTTTCAGAGGCGCAAAATGGCAACCCGGAAGCATTATTACTCGCTTCAGGTTCAGAAGTAAGCCTTGCTGTTGAAGCGCAGAAAGTATTAGCTTCTGAAGGCATTCATGTTGCCGTTATCAGCATGCCATCTTGGGATCGCTTCGAACAACAACCGAAAGAATATAAAGAACAAGTGTTGCCTCCTGCTGTGAAAAAGCGTTTAGCGATTGAAATGGCTGCTTCTCTCGGTTGGGAACGCTATACGGGTGATGAAGGTGATATTTTAGCGATCGATCGCTTCGGTGCTTCTGCTCCAGGTGAAAAAATCATGGAGGAATACGGATTTACTGTTGACAACGTCGTCAAACGTGTGAAAGCATTGCTCAATAAATAATGAAGAAAAGGCTGTCCTTACACCATAAAAGGACAGCCTTATTTATTACTAATCAATGCACAATCGTTTTCAGTGAGAAGATTTCCTTTCATGCACTCCCCTAACCGGAAACGAATCTACGAAAGCCTTTTGTTTCGACAAAATTAGTAGGAAATTTTTCCGTTAATAGACAAGTTTTTCTCTTTTCTTTTTCTATAATAAGTAGAAAGAAGAAAAAGAATGGGGGACGGAGTGTGAAACGGTATTGGATTTATTTATTTAATGAAGAAGTGGCAAATGGGTATTATCATCGTGCGGAAAAAATCGTCGAACTATTGCGCGAGCATCAATATGCAACGGCCTCGCTTAAGAGTGTATGTCATAAACAAGTGGAGTTTATTACAGAGCGTATTTCATTTTCAAGACTTGAAATGGGGTTAAAAGAGAATTTTTCTGGACAAGTGGAGAAAAATTTAGAACGAAACATGCTGATTTTAAGGCAGGAACATACGAGCGAGGAAGCGCTATTGATTGTTCAAAAACGCCGTTTGCTTCTCGTCAGTGATAGCCATGTCCTAACACATAACATTTTTAAGGCGTTGGCAATGATTTCGCCTTCTTTTTTAGCAGTTGACATCCATTTTCGTCATTATCAATGGCTTACTTTTTCCGCGGATGGAAGAAAATTTGCGTAAATAAAAGATTTTTACGGGGAAATATTGTATAATAGCACATTGTTTAGTACACTGTTAGGTAGACAACATGAAGGAGGAAAAGCTATGTGGACAACTATTCTAGTTGGCATTCTAGCGCTTATCGCTGGAACGGCGCTAGGATTTTTCATTGCCCGTAAAACGATGATGAACTATTTAAAGAAAAATCCGCCAATTAATGAACAAATGATTCGCATGATGATGATGCAAATGGGAATGACACCATCGCAGAAGAAAATTAATCAAATGATGAAAGCGATGAATAATCAGCTTAAATAAACATTGGACAGGCACTCATTAGAGTGTCTTTTTATTTCATTTTAAACTTTCTGAATTTTTATATTTTTGTTAAAATAATATAACATGTTTTTGGAACGTTGGCAGATAGGGGAGATTCGATGAGGGTATTTAAAGATTTAATGTGGTTTTTTGTTCAAGAGAAAAAGGCATATATAACCGGTGTTTTATTGTTAATGATTGTTGCGCTATTAGAGTTAGTGCCACCAAAAGTGATCGGAATGATTATAGATCATGTGAAAAACGGAACTCTCACGAAGGTTCTTCTCGGAAAATGGATCATTCTTTTACTTGTCGTTGCGGCTGCACTCTACATATTGCGCTACCTTTGGCGCATTTTGATTTTCGGTTCGGCCGTGAAGCTGTCACGACAACTTCGCAATGAATTGTACGCGCATTTTACGAACATGCCCCCATCGTTTTACCAACGGAAACGGATTGGCGATTTAATGGCGCATGCAACGAATGATTTACAAGCGATTCAACAAACGGCAGGAAGCGGTGTATTAACACTTGTTGATTCCCTGGCATTAGGCAGCTTTGTTCTCATTGCGATGGCGTTTACAATTAGCTGGAAATTAACGCTCATTAGCTTAATCCCTATGCCTTTTATGGCGCTAGCGACAAGCCGTTATGGGACGCTGCTTCATAAACGATTTTTAAAAGCGCAAGAAGCGTTTTCTTCGTTAAATGATAAAGTACAAGAAAGTGTTAGCGGAATAAAGGTAATTAAAACATTTGGTTACGAACAAGAAGACGTTGAATCGTTCCGCAAGCAGTCGAATAAAGTTGTGACCGAAAACATGGCTGTTGCGAGAATTGATGCATTATTTGACCCGACGATTTCGCTTATTGTTGGTATTTCATTTTTTTTAGCCGTTGTGTTTGGGGCGAAAATGGTGTTGGCCGGAGAATTAACGATCGGTGAGCTCGTTTCGTTTACGACGTATTTAGGAATTTTAATTTGGCCGATGTTGGCGTTTGGATGGCTTTTTAATATTGTCGAACGCGGACGCGCCTCTTATGACCGCGTACGGAGTTTGTTAAGTGAACAAGAAGAGATAAAGGAAGCGAAAAATGCGATACACACTCCACCGACGGGTGATATCACGTACGCATTGGAACGCTTTGCCTATCCAAACGAAACAACTCCTGTGTTGCAAAACATTTTCTTTACGTTAAAGCGTGGCGAAACACTTGGTATTGTCGGAAAGACGGGAGCCGGAAAAACGACGTTATTAAAATTGCTGATCCGTGAATTTGATCAATACGATGGAAAAATTATGTTTGGTGGTCACGAAATTAGCGAGTATACGCTTGCTGCTTTGCGCACTTCCATTGGATATGTACCTCAAGACCATTTTTTATTCTCAGCGACCGTTAAAGAAAATATTGCGTTTGCTTGCCCGGAAGCAAGTGAGGAGAAAATCGTTGAAGCGGCGAAACTAGCAAGCATCCATGATGATATTGGTCAATTTACTGATGGGTATGAAACGATTGTCGGTGAAAGAGGAGTGTCTCTTTCCGGTGGACAAAAACAGCGAATTTCGATTGCTCGCGCGTTGCTTATGAACCCAGAAGTGCTTATTCTTGATGATTCACTATCCGCTGTTGATGCGAAAACAGAAGAGAGTATTTTAGCGGCATTAAAAGAAAATCGGACCGGAAAAACAACGATCATTACTTCTCACCGATTAAGTGCCATTCAGCATGCGGATGTTATTCTCGTTTTAGATAACGGTCAAATCGTGCAAATGGGGACACACGACCAACTTGTCAATGAGCATGGCTGGTATCGTGATATGTACTACCGCCAGCAGCTTGAATCATTAGTTGAACATGGAGGGTAAGGATGGAAAAAACATTAAATCCGAAAGAACAACGGCAAGTGTTATGGAGATTGCTTTCATATATAAAAAACTATAAAAAAGAGGCGGTAAGCGCGTTTATTTTGCTTGTGCTAGCGACAGCCGGGGAGCTCATCGGTCCGTATTTAATAAAAATTTTTATCGATGACTATTTAATCCCACATCATCTTGAAACACGTCCGATTCTATGGCTGGCCAGTGCTTATTTAGGTGTATTAGTCGTCAAAACCATCATTACGTATTTCCAACATGTTAAATTTCAAGAGTTAGCGTTAAAAGTTATTCAAGAGTTGCGAATGGATGTATTTACAAAAGTGCATCAGCTTGGAATGCGTTATTTTGATCAAACACCCGGCGGTAGTATTGTCTCGCGCGTAACAAACGATACGGAAGCGATTAAAGACATGTTTGTGAGCGTGCTCGCTAGCTTCATTCAAAACGGTGTATTTGTCATTGGCATTTTTGTTGCGATGTTTTTATTAAATGTTCAGTTAGCGACGTATTGTTTGTTTATTTTGCCGGTAATATGGTGGATTATGAAGACGTATCGCCATTATAGTTCGATTTTTTATAAAGAAATGCGTGAACGGTTAAGCGAACTGAATGCCAAATTAAATGAATCGCTCCAAGGAATGGCGATTATTCAAGTATTCCGTCAAGAAAAACGGTTGCGCAAGAAATTTGCGAACATTAACGAAAAACATTATGAAGCAGGGATGAAAAATATTAAACTAGATGGCTTGCTTTTGAGGCCTGCTACTGATGTTGTCTATATTTTATCGACGGTTATCGTGCTTAGTTTTTTTGGACTTTCCGCGATGAAAAGCCCCGTTGAAATCGGAGTGTTATATGCGTTTATCAATTATTTAGAGCGATTTTTTGAACCGATCAATCAAATGATGATGCATCTTTCCTTGTACCAACAAGCGATTATTTCTGGTGCGCGCGTGTTTTCACTTCTTGATCATACGGAATTAGCACCGCGTGTGATGGAAGGAGGAAATCCTATCATTTCCGAAGGGATGATAGAATTTCGCAATGTCAGCTTTTCTTATGATGGAAAGCGTGATGTGTTAAAAAACATTTCATTTACAGCGAAACCAGGAGAAACGGTGGCGCTCGTAGGTCATACAGGAAGTGGAAAAAGTTCGATGATTAACTTGCTTATGCGGTTTTATGAGTTTGACCGTGGTGATATTCTTATTGATGGCGTGTCGATTCGCCACTATTCAAATGAAGAGTTGCGAAAAAAAATCGGGCTCGTTTTGCAAGATCCGTTTTTGTTTTATGGAACAATTGAAGAGAATATTCGTATGTACAATCAGGACATAACCGATGATGATATTGTGAAGGCTGCACGTTTTGTGCAAGCGCATGAGTTTATTGAGAAACTTCCACAGCAATATCGTCATCAAGTTGTCGAACGTGGAGCGACGTTTTCAAGCGGACAACGGCAATTAATCGCTTTCGCTCGCACGATAGCGATCAATCCGAAAATTCTTGTGCTCGATGAAGCGACGGCAAATATTGATACGGAAACGGAAGAAGCGATTCAAGAGGCGCTTGCGAACATGCGGAAAGGGCGGACAACGCTGGCCATCGCCCATCGTTTGTCAACCATTCAAGATGCGGACCAAATTCTCGTTCTTCACCGTGGGGAGATTGTTGAGAGAGGAAACCATCAAGAGCTGTTAGCACAAAAAGGGCTTTACTATAAAATGTATTTATTACAAAACGGGCTAGCGGATGTGGAAGAATATGTATAATAAAATCATAATAAAGAACTGTTTTTGTAAATGATTTAACACGTCTATAGGTTTTTGAACATGACAAAAACGCCTCATAATTTCATAATTTTTTAATGAGAGGAGAGGCGTTTCTTCTTTTTATACATGTATTCATTATATTGGTTGAGAAGCGAATCTAATTCTTGGCTTAATCGAATGGTAATCGCTGCGTTTAAGCCTCTTTTTGCTACGATCTCTATTAATTCGTTTCGTTTTTTTTCAATGAGCATGAGCATTTCTTTGTTTGACACGAGAAAACAAGTCCTTTCTTTGTAAAGGATTATATAGGTATTGTATACTATTTTGGTAATTAATTCAAAAGAAAAATTACGATTTTTCGCTATTTCCACACATATAATGAAGATGGAAGTATCACAAGAGATTTGATTTTTTGGTAAAATAGATATAAAAAAGAGAGTTTAGGAGTTGGATTAAATGACGGATATCAATGTCTTTTTAGCGTTTGGTGCAGGATTTTTATCGTTTATTTCTCCATGTTGTTTGCCGCTATATCCGGCATTTTTATCATATATTACCGGTGTATCGGTCGGAGAGTTACAATCGGAGAACGCGATGTTGCAAAAGCGAAGCTTGTTACATACGTTTTTCTTCTTACTTGGTTTTTCGTTTATTTTTATCTCGATCGGTTTCGGCACTTCGATCATTGGTGAATGGTTTAAACAATATCAAGACTTCATTCGACAAATTGGCGCGATTCTCATCATCTTTTTTGGTTTTGTCATTATCGGCGTATTTAAGCCGAGTTTTTTAATGAAAGACCGTCGTTTTTCATTTCAACATCGACCATCAGGATATATCGGCTCAGCTCTTATTGGGATGGCATTTGCTGCAGGTTGGACTCCGTGTACCGGTCCTATTTTAGTTTCGGTGATTGCTTTAGCGGCTACGAATCCAAGTTCAGGAATACTATATATGGTGGCCTACTCGTTAGGCTTTGCTGTTCCGTTTTTCCTTTTATCTTTTTTCATTGGCAAAATGCAATGGATCCGCCGCCATCATGTCAAAATCATGAAAGCGGGCGGATATGTGATGATCGTGATGGGAATTGTGCTGTTTTTTGATTGGATGACAAAAATTATTGTATATACAACAAGTATTTTTGGAGGATTTACCGGGTTTTAATAATGAATGAAGGTAATAGATGTCGAGTGTAATTTGATAGGACTATTAACCCATTATGCGCGAATTACTTTTTTGGCTAATAGGGGGATGATTATGGCTAAAATACTTATTGTTGATGATGCGAAATTTATGCGAATGACGTTATCAAATATTTTGAAAAAAGCGAATCATGAGATTGTTGGAGAAGGAGAAAATGGGAGGGAAGCCGTTGAGCTATATCAAATGTTAAAACCCGACATTGTTACATTAGATATTACAATGCCTGTCATGAATGGGATTGAGGCGGTAAAAGCGATTAAGCAGGTAGATGAGAACGCAAAAATCATTATGTGTTCGGCGATGGGGCAACAAAAAATGGTTGTAGAAGCGATCGAAGCGGGTGCGATTGATTTTATTGTCAAACCGTTTGAAGAAAGCCGTGTCATTGAAGCGGTAGCCCGTGCATTAATGTAGGAAAGAAACGTGCACGTTCGCTTCTTTTTTAGTTATAATAGGATTGTCAAACTAATAAGTAAAGGATGATGTTCTTGGCAGTCGTAAGTTCAATTTTTGCGGTATTCATGGCCTTGTTTATTTTATTTGTTCGCATGAAAGCAGCGAAAAAGCCAACAAATGCCAAAAAAATTATTTTACCACCGATTTTTATGAGCACAGGCTCGCTTATGTTTTTAGATCCGCTGTTTCGGGTAACAAAAGGTGAATTGATAGAGGCGATTGTGCTCGGGGCATTTTTCTCGATTTTTTTGATTAAAACATCAAAATTCGAAATAAGAGACGGACACATTTATTTAAAGCGGTCAAAAGCATTTGTTTGGATTTTAATTAGCCTTATCGTCATTCGCCTTGCGCTAAAATCGTATTTAGGAAGAACGATTGACTATCATCAACTAAGCGGCATGTTTTATTTACTGGCATTTGCCATGATTGTCCCATGGCGGATTGCCATGTACGTTTCTTATAAAAAATTAGAAAGACAATTAAGACATAATCCAACGATCTGGTCAACATAAGAAAAGCGGAGGCGAGCGCCTAACGCCGAAGGAAAATGTTCTTCCGACGAGAAATGCTTGCATTTCGACGGAGGAAGGTTATTTTCCACTAGGCGTTGCGAGCCGAGCTAGACAACAAGAAAAGCGGAAGCGGCCCAATTTCGCCTAAAAGCTGCCCACGTCCTGTGGGCAACGGCGAAATGTCGCCATCCTGGCTCCCTCGAAGCCAAATGTTCTTCGCCCGCAGAAGTGCTTGCACTTCGAGGGAGAAGGTTATTTGGCAGAAGAGAGCTAGCCGCTGGAGCTAGACAACAAGAAAAGCGGAGCCGAGCTAGACAACAAGAAAAGCGGAAGCGGCCCAATTTCGCCTAAAAGCTGCCCACATCCTGTGGGCAACGGCTGTCGTCATCCTGGCTCCCGCGAAACGTGCTTCGTTTCGACATCGGTGAGAGGGAAAATACGTAAAAAAAGATGGGGATGTCCCCATCTTTTTTTACGTGGTTGTTTATTTGCTTTCGAGTAAATGCGCGTACGGCGCTAGGTCGATTTGTTTTTCTTTCAATGCTTTTACTAAAAATTTATGGTCGCGTTTTGGCGTGGCGATAATATAGCCGCGAATGACTAAATCTTTCGTGATGCGCGGCGCGTTTTCTTGAAGCGCGAGTTCGCCAATTTTGCCAGCGATTTTTTGTCGAGCGACATCACGGAATAACTCCGGTACCGGCTTCACTAAATCCTCAAGAAGCGCTTTTTCCTCATCTCCCCATAAATGCCTCGTTTGTTCAATATAGTATTCCTGCCAATCAAGTTCCGATTTTCCGTCTTCTTTTGGCAATCGTTTTAAAAATTTGCGGAACATAAAAAAGCCGCCAATCGACATCGTTACAAGCAAAAACACGACCCAAAACAAAATAAACCAAAGAAACCAACCTGTTAACATCGGTGTCCACCTCAACGAAAACTTCCATTTCTATCAATCATTATGGCCGAAACAACGTTGTTTGGCAAGAAGAGCTGCTTTTTATTGAGATGTAGAACGATTGTTACCAAACTGTAATATAACTGTAAAGAAAAGCGGCAATCCCTTATATATCAATAGTTTCGCGTCTGTCATCATTGTGAAATGGGAATCTCGACCAGTGATATATATCTACGAACATGCTAATCTAGTAAATGCAAACGAGAAAGCCAAAAAGCAACTATGAGGAGGACACAATGATTAAAAAAGCTTTTGCAACACTCGCAGTAGTTTGCTGTATGGTAGTAGCGTTTACATCGCAGCAAGGGAATGCGGCAACCACGTATACATACTATAAAGTGCAAAAAGGTGATTCCTTTTATAAAATTGCTCAAAAATATAAAACGACAGTTTCTTTACTAAAAACATTAAACCACAAGAAAAGTGACCGAATTGTTGTCGGCGAAACGTTAAAAGTGCCAGTAACGGTGAAAGCGACAAAAACAGTAGCGACACAAAAAAAATCGATAACCGCGGAGGAACGAAAGCTTTTAGCACAGCTCGTTCAAGCGGAAACAGGGTTTAGCGAGCCGTTTGCTGGAAAAGTAGAAGTAGCGTTAGTGATTTTAAATCGTGTGAAAAATCCTGCATTCCCGAACACCATCAAAGGAGTTATTTATCAAAAAACAAAAGCAGGCTATGCGTTTGTTCCTGTAAAAACTGGTAAACTAACAAGCATTCAGCCAACAAAACAAGATTATGCAGCTGTTGATCAAGCGTTAACTTTATATCCGAATGATAAACGTGGCTCACTTTTCTTTTACAATCCGAAAATCACAAAGGATAAATGGATGCTTTCAAGACCAGTGACGATTCGAATTGGTCATCACGTCTTTGCGAAATAAATTGAAAAGAGGATGTTCCTTTATAAAGGGCGTCCTTTTTTGATGTACAGTAAAAATGTTATGTAAACTAAAAATAAAAAGCTCTTATTTCGAAGAGCTTTACGAATCCACTTCATGGACGACAATATTTTTACTATTTGGTTCATTTATACTTATTTCCTTGCTAATGTGTATTTCTAAAATTGGTGGTGTAAAATAAGCGCGAATGTCTTTGTTGAGAAGGGAGAACGGCAAATGGACGACTCGTTGTTTATCCACGTTTTCGTTTTGGTTTACTTGAATGGTTAAAGCATCGTTTTCACATGTTACACTTATTTGTTCGCTTGTGCAGTTCATAAGTTCTGCCTCTACAATATAATGTGTTTCCGTTTCAAATACATCGACACGGAAAACGGTTTCGTCCCAATAACTTGTAAATGGGTCGCTATATAACGCCTCGAGCCACCGCTGTAACTCAACAAGTTCAGATTTTTTATTGTTTCCCACAACAACAACTCCCTCCGCATTCACTAATAGAGTGACTATTTTCTATCATATGCTCCATTTGCGAGATCGTTCGCGGCGGGAGTTGGGGAAAAGAAATAGATTACATATCGTGACTCGAATTATGCTTTTGGCGTGTATGATTATGGTTTTTCACTTTTTTTGACCCGCTTAACGGTTCTGGTTGACCCGGATTATCGCCTTTTGGCGCATTTTTTCGCATATCTTTACTTGTGTTTTTATTTGTCATCGTAATCTTCCTCCTTCTATCTATTAGGATAACAGCATTTTCGTCATTTATTCGCTGTATAATTTGTGCAACATTTGAAACGATAATAAATGCAAGACGCAACTGGTGAAGGAGTGAACAAACATGCCGTATCATAATGACAAACAACAAGCGTTTCAATCAGCACAGCAAGGAACAATGGAAGCCAAAGAATGGTATGATCACTTAGTCAGTGACCAGGCAGATTACGGAAGCCAGTTAAAACATTTGAAACAAGAAGTAAACGAAGCGTTTGAACAAATTAACAATGCCCTTGAAGTCGCTTCCGAAAAGCAGCGCGCCCAACTCGAACAGTTTCGCAGCGACTTGCAAGCGATTGTTCATGAAGTAAATGAAATACAATAATAAAAAGGGAATGTCTTTGCTGGACATTCCCTTTTTGTCTGGTGTTTTTACGGTAATCCGGGATGACGAAACGGCCGCATTATTGATTTTTTTTTCTTTTTTTATTATTTTGGCGTTGTTCTTCGGTTAACGGTTCGTTAGCAAGTTCCTCATTGTAGCCTGCTCCCATCCCTTGTGCACTTGCTGCATTCATCCCTGGAATGACATGATTCGCTTTCCGTTTTGCCATCATTTTCACCTCCGCTACTATTTTGTAACGGGAAGGAAAATTTATTCTTTCATATAAGAAACTAGCTGAATATTATTTACAATATATAGTGCCTTATAATAAGATAAAAGCGTAGCAATTTTATGGGTTTTGGGAGAATTCATGCTATTTTTTCGACTGTAGGACGAAAAAATAGTATAGTATGAAATGAGGGGGTAATACATATGGCAAAACAAGACGTATTTCAAGCCCGCGCTTCCTTTGAAGTAAACGGTAAAAAGTACAATTATTATCGTTTGCAAGCGCTTGAAGAAGCGGGTATCGGTAACATCTCCCGTTTACCTTATTCGATTAAAGTATTGCTTGAATCTGTACTTCGACAAGTAGACGGGCGTGTCATTACGAAAGAGCATGTTGAAAATTTAGCAAAATGGGGAACGGCTGAATTAAAAGACATCGATGTTCCATTTAAGCCGTCACGCGTCATTTTACAAGACTTTACGGGCGTACCAGCTGTTGTCGACTTAGCGTCTATGCGCAAAGCGATGGCGGACATGGGAGGTGACCCGTATGAAATCAATCCGGAAATTCCGGTTGACCTTGTCATTGACCACTCCGTTCAAGTCGATAAAGCAGGAACCGATGATGCGCTTGAATATAACATGAATTTAGAGTTCGAGCGCAACGCGGAGCGCTACAAGTTTTTAAAATGGGCGCAAAAAGCGTTTAACAACTACCGTGCGGTTCCACCGGCAACAGGAATCGTTCACCAAGTGAACTTAGAGTATTTAGCAAATGTTGTTCATGCAGTCGAAGGGGAAAACGGTGAATACGAAGCGTTCCCAGACACTCTAGTTGGTACGGACTCCCATACAACGATGATTAATGGTCTTGGTGTTCTCGGTTGGGGAGTCGGCGGAATTGAAGCAGAAGCAGGAATGCTTGGACAACCTTCTTACTTCCCAGTTCCAGAAGTCATTGGCGTACGGTTAACAGGAAAATTACCAAACGGCACAACCGCAACCGACCTTGCTTTAAAAGTAACGCAAGTGCTCCGCAAAAAAGGTGTCGTTGGTAAATTCGTTGAATTCTTTGGTCCAGGTGTAGCGACATTGCCGCTTGCTGACCGTGCGACTATTGCGAACATGGCGCCAGAATATGGCGCAACATGCGGTTTCTTCCCAGTGGATGCGGAAGCGCTTGACTATTTGCGCTTAACTGGCCGTGATGAGCACCATGTACAAGTCGTTGAAGCATACTGCAAAGCAAACGGTTTATTCTATACACCGGATGCGGAAGAGCCAATTTTCACTGATGTGGTAGAAATCAATCTTTCTGAAATTGAAGCAAATCTTTCTGGTCCGAAGCGTCCACAAGATTTAATTCCGCTTTCGAAAATGAAAGAGTCATTCCGTGAAGCGGTAAAAGCGCCTCAAGGAAACCAAGGCTTCGGATTAACAGAAGCGGATTTAGACAAAGAAATTACGGTTACTTTAAATGGCGAAGAAGTCAAAATGAAAACAGGCGCGATTGCGATTGCGGCGATTACAAGCTGTACGAACACGTCAAACCCATATGTATTAATCGGGGCTGGCTTAGTGGCGAAAAAAGCAGTTGAAAAAGGATTGAAAGTTCCTAAATATGTAAAAACATCACTTGCACCAGGTTCTAAAGTTGTTACTGCCTACTTAAAAGACTCTGGCTTGCTTCCATACCTAGAGCAAATCGGCTTTAACATTGTCGGTTACGGTTGTACGACATGTATCGGGAACTCAGGACCACTAGCGCCTGAACTTGAAAAAGCGATTGCGGAAAACGACTTGCTTGTGACAAGCGTCCTTTCTGGTAACCGCAACTTCGAAGGACGTATCCATCCGCTTGTAAAAGGTAACTACTTAGCGTCACCGCCGCTTGTTGTTGCCTATGCGCTAGCGGGTACGGTCGATATCGACCTATTACATGAGCCAATCGGCAAAGACAAAGACGGTAACGATGTGTTCTTTAATGACATTTGGCCATCCATGGAAGAAGTCAAAGAAGTCGTGAAACGAACGGTTACGCCAGAATTATTCCGCAAAGAATATGAGCGCGTGTTCGATGACAATCTGCGTTGGAATGCGATCGAAACAACGGAGGAGCCGCTTTACCAATGGGACGAGGATTCCACATACATTCAAAATCCACCATTCTTTGAAGGGCTATCTCCAGACGTTCGTGAAGTACAGCCACTCGAAGGCTTGCGCGTTGTTGGTAAGTTCGGTGATTCTGTGACAACCGACCACATTTCACCAGCCGGTTCGATTGGTAAAAACACGCCAGCGGGTCAATACCTCATCTCTAAAGGCGTTGATCCAAAAGACTTCAACTCGTATGGTTCTCGCCGCGGTAACCATGAAGTAATGATGCGCGGTACGTTTGCAAACATTCGCATTCGTAACCAAATTGCGCCAGGAACAGAAGGTGGCTACACAACGTACTGGCCAACAGGCGAAGTAATGTCCATTTACGATGCGTGCATGAAATATAAACAAGACGGCACAGGTCTTGTCGTTCTTGCTGGAAAAGATTACGGTATGGGAAGCTCTCGTGACTGGGCAGCAAAAGGTACGTTCTTGTTAGGCATTAAAACTGTTATCGCCGAAAGCTTCGAGCGCATTCACCGCTCCAACCTTGTATTAATGGGTGTATTACCGCTGCAATTTAAAGAAGGCGAAAACGCAGAAACACTTGGATTAACAGGAAAAGAAGTGTTCGAAGTGCACATTGATGAAAACGTCAAACCGCGCGATTACGTAAAAGTAACCGCTACAAATCCGGAAACAGGAGAAACGAAAGAGTTCGAAGTATTAGTTCGTTTTGACAGCGAAGTCGAAATCGACTACTACCGTCATGGCGGTATTTTACAAATGGTATTGCGTGAAAAATTGAAAAAATAAGTTGTTAACGAAACAAGCAGGCTTGTAACCTAAGCCTGCTTGTTTTTATTATCAAAGTTTATCTGTGCCTGTTATTGTCGTCTAGCTTCGGCGTCAACACATTGAGTCAACTTCTTCGAGTAACCCACGCAAGACCAAACAAAGTTTGGTCTGAGTTTCCTCGCATGCCCTCCAGCGCGTGTCGGGGGTCTCTGCTTTTCTTATTTCTTATTACTTCTTTTCGCTGCATTTTCTAACTCGCTTTTCGGATCAGGCGTAAAGGTCGCATCTTGTCCAAACCCTTGTGGATTTGCGCCCGGCGCTTTTGTTCCGCGGTTTTTTCCGCCATTTTTAGCCATCGCACTCACCTCCGAGGATAGTGTTGCCTGTTTGTGAAAAAATATGTCTATGATACATGAAAGGAGAGTTATCGATGAACAAAGCATTAAAAACGGCATTATGTACGATTGCTTTTGCCCAATTTTTAAAAATTCCGTTGAAAAAGCTTGAAACCGGAAGCTGGCAATGGCCGCTTTTTTCGAAACAGGGGGAATGCCAAGTTCCCATTCCGCCGGTGTTTCTTCGCTTGCAACGTTTATCGCCTTACAGAGAGGAATACGAACCACCGATTTCGCGTTAGCCGCTCTATTCGGTTTAATTGTGATGTATGATGCACAAGGGGTGCGCCGCCAAGCAGGAGAATTAGCGATTCGCTTGAACGATATAGCGGAAGAAGTGAAGAGATTAGAAAATGACCCGAAACAAACCGTGTACGAGAAACAGAACGAACGGATTCGCGAACGCCTTGGTCATCAGCCTATTGAAGTCATCGGTGGAGCTCTGCTCGGGATGGCAACAGGATTCGTGTCCTATTTGTTGGCGCATAAAAAATAAGCTAGCCATTGCGACGAAAATGCGTTAAGATGGGAGCGGAATATCTCATTTTGGGAGAAGGAATATGGGGAAAAAAGAGCGGACGGTAGAACAATACTTCGATTTTTTAGCGAGTAAAGGATTTCGCCTTGGCGAAGATGCGCACAACTTTATTCGGTTTGGTCAACAGTATGCGGGAGCTGATGACGCACTTACGATTATGGCGCTTGAATGGACATTAAAAATTCAAAAACAGTTTGATGGCAGCTTTTATCTTTCGTTACTTGAAGCGTTTCAACAACAACAAATCACAACGCATCAACAAATACGGATGTTTATGAAAGAAAAAGGATTCATTGATTAGTGAAAAAATCCTCGAGGCCAATCGCTTCGAGGATTTTATCTAAAATTAGGAGAGAAGGCTCCCACTTTGAAACGAAGTGAAAGAGGGAGTAGTTCAACGTGTTAGATGTCGCTTTGTTGATAACCGTTTTCGAAACAACAACGAAAATGGAAATTCCGACAAAATCATGCCGCATAAAATACCAATACAACCGATCATTCCAACAGTCGAAAGCCGTTCCCCGGCCCATATGTATGCAGTCACAGCGGCAAATACCGGTTCCATCGCAAAAATAAGGGCAACGCGGGTAGCAGTCGTATATTTTTGAAAGTTTGTTTGTACTAAAAATGCAAGCGCTGTTGCGAACAATGAGGTAATGATTAACGCTGCCCATACTTCTCGTTGTCGTAAAATCGCCATGTTCCACATTTGTGTTCCATCTTCAAAAATAAATGCAAAAACAGAGCACATAATCGCAACAGTAAAAATTTGAGTTACGGTTAACAAGAATGTTGGGTAACGTGACGAATAGTTTCCTGTCACAATAATATGCATCGCAAATGAGATGGCGCAAAAGAAGACGAACACATCGCCTCGATTTATGGACCACTCACCGCTATCCATTGTCAAAAAATATAAGCCGACCGTCGCAATCAGTGCCCCTAACACTGCATTCATTGCCGGTTTTTGTTTCAAAAAAAGAAACGAAAATAGGGGTACTAACACGACGCTAAGACCGGTAATAAATCCGGCTTTTGATGACGTTGTATACAAAAGCCCAATCGTTTGCAACGCATAACCGCTAAACAGCCAAAGTCCCATCCAGACGCCGGCGCGCAAAAGAGACATGCTGTATTGTTTGAGCTGAGAACGGTGAAATAATAGAAGCCATAGAAGCAAAAACAAGCCGGCCATCCAAAAGCGTACGGCGTTAAACGAAAGCGGCTCAAGAAATGAAATCGCGTTTTGAACGACAACAAATGTGGCTCCCCAAACGAACGTGACAGCGAGAAGACTCGTATCTGCTACCCACTGTTTTTTCACACCTCATCCCCCTTTGAATCATTTTGGCGAATCGCTTTTCGTGCTAATTCATCGGCAACATGGTTTTCTTTACTTGGAATCCATTTAAGAAAAAATAGGTCCAATTGTTTGGCCAGTAAAAGCGCTTGTTGTAAAAGAGGCGCATACGTTTTGTTTTTTACAAATTCCTTTTCGATAGCTCGGTCGATCAATTGTGAATCGGTACGGAACGAGACGATTCGATAGCCTTTTTCAAGACAAATTTCTAACCCTTTAATCAAGGAATGAAGTTCCGCTTCATGATTGGACATTATACCAAGTGGAATCGAATATCGTTCCACTGTTCCGTTAACCTTGATGAAAATTCCTGCACCAGAAGGACCCGGATTTCCGGCGCTTGCCCCATCAATATACACTTCAATCAATTCAACATTCCTCCAAAAAAATAAAACTATTGCTAGTGTATCATCATTTTTAGAAAATTTATATATCTTTTTTTGTTGGGCAAAATGACGATAAACCGTAGTGATTTCGTTCACATTTTTTCCTTTCCTATATTGTATAATATAAAGTAATAGAGCGAATCGTTCTTTCAAGGAACAATTGCTAAAATGGATAGTGGAAGGATGAAACGAAAGTGGACGTGATTATTCAATGGACATATATTACACCGAAAAAGCAAGAAATTGTGTTAACCTCTGATCTTCTTCCGGCAGAGAAGGCCCTTCTGTTAGCGGAAGATTTTGAAAAAACAGGGCGTGTAAAAGAGGTAATCTTTATCGATCGCGGTCATGTAACATGGACGAAAAAAGAACTTACGAAATTATTAAAAGAATTAGAAACCGAACCGCACGATGTGATTGCTTATTTTGATGGAGGATTTGATAACGAAACGTTTCAAGCTGGAGTGGGAGCGGTTATTTATTATACACAAAACAATCAACAATATCGGCTTCGTGTCAATCGCCAGCTTGGTGAATTAAAATCGAACAATGAAGCGGAATATGCCGCATTTTGGTTTTTAGTACAAATGCTAGAAGAGCTTGGTGTTCATCATTTACCGGTCATTTTTCGCGGCGATTCGCATGTTGTGTTAAATCAGCTTTCTGGTGTGTGGCCGTGCTTTGAAGATGATTACAATACATGGCTTGACCGCATTGAGGCGAAACTAAGAGAGTTAGGTATCCAACCAATTTATGAACCGATTTCACGAAAACAAAATAAAGAAGCGGACCAGCTTGCCCGTCAAGCACTAGAAGGAAAAGCAATTACAAGCACGATGGAACTTGGAAAGAAAGGATTAGAAACGGATGAGTAAAGAAGAGAAAGCAGCAAAACGAAAAGAAATATTAACGAAATTAAACGAGATTCATCATCAGTATTGTGAAGGATGCTTTTTAAAAAGTACGTTTCGCAAAGAAGTGGGGAAAACGTATGCGCAATCGTTTTGCATTAACCATTGTACTGTTGGTGAAATGATAAAACAATACGGAGAGATGTTATTGACAGCTTCTTCTCGCTCTTTCCAATAGAAAAACGGCAAAAAGGGTCTCATCAATGAGCCCTTTTTCTAATTTAATGCTTCATTTAATTGATGTTCCGTTTTTTGCAGCTGCTGTTCGCACTGAGCAAGAAATGACTCATCAACGCCAGTTGCTTGACCGCGGGCGCGGGAGAGTTGTTCATATGCATTGGCAATTGCTTGTTTGGCACCTTCCAACATATCTTTGTCTAAGCTCATCGTCGCTGAACCAACCATTTTTTTTGCTGTTTCAACGAACATTTCTACTTGTTTTAAATCGTTGTAACCTGAATGAATGTCACGTTCCATATAAAAACACCTCCTAACGGATAGTGTTTGTTGCGTTCGGAAGGAATATGCGTACAGAAAACAGAAAAAAGACTGACATAACGTCAGTCTTTTTTATTTCGCTTCCGTTCTACGCTCTATATAAACGAATGCTTGATTATAATTTTACTACGTTCGCAGCTTGAGGTCCGCGGTTTCCTTGAACGATTTCGAAAGAAACTTCTTGACCTTCTTCTAATGTTTTGTAACCTTCACCTTGGATTGCTGTGAAATGAACGAATACGTCTGCTCCGCCTTCCACTTCAATGAAACCATAACCTTTTTCATTGTTAAACCATTTTACTTTACCGTTTTGCATAATACTTAATTCCTCCTAATACCTTTAGCACCTTTCGGCTAACTTAAAAATTTTTATCAAATAACGGAATATAACTCCACAGCCATCTAAGGTGAGTGAGCCAAGCTGCACCGTACGAGATATATTCTGTTAAATGATGTCTTTACTATACACTAATGTGGGGGCATCGTCAAGGAAAACAAAGCGAATTTCAGAAAAAATTTGCAAATTTTTGGGTAATCTTTCGAAAGAGAGGAAAATCGCCTTCGTTTGTCGAACCGTTTTATCAACAATGTTTCTTGCGTTGCTACAAAAATACGTATGAATGAAAGGAAGATGTCATACATTGAAGTAAGAGCGTAAAGGAGGATTTGCATGTATCGCGGGAAAATTGGTGGAAAAGAAGTGATTGTGCGGTTAGGAAAACGAGTGCAGAAAAATCATTTGAATGATCAGAAACTTTACCATATGGTTCTCTCCTATGGAGAAACTGCTTTTAAGAAAGGACAGCAAACATTTTGTATCTATAACGATCGCGTCGGTTTGATCGTTGCCGAGGTAGAGAAGCATGATATTCCCGTTATTCGTGTTGATTATGTGATTGAGAACGAAAATGTGTATGAATAACTGTTGACAAATAAAAAAAGATGACATAAATTAGAAAATAGATGATGTTGTAAGCGCTATCACGATGAAAAAGACGGCTTTGTTGACCGGACAATATTCAACAGACCTTTGCCGAAACAAGGCATAGGTCTTTTTTATCTTCGCATGGTCGAAATGATGAAACAAATCTAAATGGTAAACCGTATAAATGTAGTATTGTGAAAAACATGGGGAAAAAGAGGTGTGTTAATATGTTATTGCGTAAAATGATGTCAAAATTAGGAATTGGTTCGGCTCATGTCGATTTAATTTTAAATAAACAAGTGTATAAACTTGGGGATATCATCGAGGGACAACTGCATATTCGCGGAGGGACAGTAGAACAAAAGGTGATGAAGCTTGATGTCGATTTCGTTCGTAAGACGTTGCGTGACGGAAAGGAAGAAGATACGATTATTGCGACGATTCCGATTACGGGCGAATTTATTATCGAAGCAGAACAGAAAAAGAGTTTGCCGTTTAGCTATCAAGTTCCAGAAAATATCATCCCTTCACAACCAGGAGTTTCCTATCGTTTTATCACTCGGTTGCATATCGAAGATGCTGTCGATACGCTCGATTTTGATTATATTCAAATTATGGGAAAGTAGAGAAAAATTTCTGAAAATGTATTGACAACGCTTACATTTTTGATTAACATTATAATCAAGTTAATAATCGTGGCGGAGAATTGGGAGACCCACACATGTTCCTCTTTTTTATAAGAGGAGATGTGTGGGTTTTTGTCTTTTTCGCCACACATAAAAAACAAAGGGGGAATAAGAATGACACCATTTGTCGCCGAACTGATTGGAACGGCTTTACTCATTATTTTTGGTGCCGGTGTTTGCGCAGGAGTGAGCTTAAACAAATCATTTGCGCAAAACTCTGGGTGGATTGTCATTACGATGGGATGGGGGTTAGCAGTAGCCGTAGCAGTGTATGCGGTTGGTCAATTTAGCGGCGCCCATCTAAATCCAGCCGTCACGCTCGCATTGGCATTCAACGGCGATTTTCCTTGGAAGGATGTACCGGTATATATCGTTGCGCAACTGCTTGGAGCGATTATTGGTGCGACGATCGTTTTTCTTCATTACTTACCTCATTGGAAAGAAACAGATGACCCAAGCGTAAAATTAGGGGTATTTGCGACAGGTCCAGCGATTCCAAACCATTTTGCGAATTTGTTAAGCGAAATGATTGGTACGTTTATATTGGTTGTTGGGATTTTAGCGATCGGGGCCAACAAATTTACCGATGGATTAAATCCGTTTGTTGTAGGGTTTCTCATCGTCAGTATCGGTCTATCGCTTGGAGGAACAACAGGCTATGCGATTAACCCAGCGCGCGATTTAGGTCCACGCATCGCTCACTTTTTGCTTCCGATTCCAGGAAAAGGGTCATCTAATTGGCAATATGCATGGATTCCAGTCGTCGGTCCGATACTAGGAGGATCATTTGGTGGATTATTTTACAAAGCCGTATTTTTAGGAAAAGTGACAACAGCATTTTGGTATATGCTTATCGCGATCATCGTCGTGTTAGCTGTTGTTTTTGTTCAACAAGCAAAAACAACTACCTATAAACAATCAAAAAATGCTTTAATGTAAACAAAGGGGGAAAGTTTTTATGGAACAATATATCCTTTCATTAGATCAAGGAACAACAAGTTCACGGGCGATTTTGTTTAATAAAAAAGGAGAGATTGTGCATATTGCGCAAAAAGAGTTTACACAATATTTTCCAAAACCAGGTTGGGTTGAGCATAATGCAAACGAAATTTGGGGCTCGATTTTATCGGTGATTGCTAGCGTTTTATCTGAAGCGTCGGTAAAGCCGGAACAAGTCGCGGCTATCGGAATTACGAACCAACGCGAAACAACGGTTGTTTGGGACAAACATACGGGCTTACCGATTTACAATGCGATCGTTTGGCAATCACGACAAACAGCAGACATTTGCGAACAGTTAAAACAACAAGGCTATGACGAATTATTCCGCGCAAAAACAGGATTGCTCATTGACGCCTATTTTTCCGGTACGAAAGTAAAATGGATTTTAGACAACGTCGAAGGGGCACGCGAAAAAGCGGAAAAAGGCGATTTATTATTCGGAACGATTGATACGTGGCTTATTTGGAAATTATCCGGCGGTCGCGCCCATGTTACAGATTATTCGAATGCGTCAAGAACGTTGCTGTTTAACATTCATGAATTAAGATGGGACGATGAGCTTCTTGACATTTTAGGCATTCCAAAGTCAATGCTTCCTGAAGTGCGCCCTTCTTCTGAAGTATACGCAAAAACGGTACCGTATCATTTCTTCGGTCAAGAAGTGCCAATTGCCGGCGCGGCAGGCGACCAGCAGGCGGCACTGTTCGGGCAAGCGTGCTTTGAAGAAGGAATGGCGAAAAATACGTACGGAACCGGTTGCTTTATGCTAATGAACACGGGAGAAAAGGCAGTTCAATCGAAGCACGGCTTATTAACAACGATCGCGTGGGGCATTGACGGAAAAGTTGAATATGCGCTAGAGGGAAGCATTTTTGTCGCAGGTTCTGCGATTCAATGGCTCCGTGACGGCTTGCGTATGATTAAACAAGCGAAAGATAGCGAAGAGTATGCCGAAAAAGTGACCTCTACAGACGGTGTGTATGTCGTTCCGGCGTTCGTTGGTTTAGGTACACCATATTGGGATAGCGATGTGCGCGGAGCGGTATTCGGCTTAACGCGCGGTACAACGAAAGAACATTTCATTCGCGCCACATTAGAATCACTTGCTTACCAGACAAAAGACGTACTAACGGCGATGGAAGCGGATTCTGGCATTGCCTTAAAAACATTGCGCGTTGATGGCGGTGCGGTGAAAAATAATTTCCTTATGCAATTTCAAAGCGACTTATTAGGGGTGCCGGTTGAACGTCCAGTTGTGAACGAAACGACAGCTCTTGGTGCCGCGTATTTAGCCGGACTTGCGGTCGGCTATTGGAAAGATCGCGCCGAAATTGCGACGCAGTGGAACTTAGAGCGTCAATTTGAGCCGCAAATGGAAAAAGACAAACAAGAAACATTGTACGAAGGTTGGAAAAAAGCGGTTAAAGCCGCCATGGCGTTTAAATAATGAAACAACAAGGAGCTGACTCAAAACATCGCCTTTGAGCGATGTTGAGTCAGCTTTTTTGTGTTTGGTATTTACTGTTGTTACTGATTTCATTTGATTGAAAGAGGTGTCAACATGAAATATGTAGTATATAGAGAGGATCTTTAACGAAACTATGTTCTAAATAATCAACATAATTCACAAATTTGAAATTACTATCCATTAAGAAATGACAAAAAGCACATGCATAGATTGCTATTTTCTGCTAAAATGAGAATGTTCAATGTTTCACATAGATAGGAGGTATAACGTGAAAACGCGTGGAAAAATTGTTTCTATGTATGTACTCACCGTTGTTATTCTCATTGCACTCATTAACGTTGTTATTTATTTTCAGTTTCAATCCTTAATTACACATAAGGTGATTACGACGAATGCGAAGCTTGCCTTACAATTGATCGATGCAAAATATGAAGGTGCTTGGCAAGTAAAAGGTAGCGAACTTTACAAAGGAGACACTAAAGTAAGTGGAAATTATCAAATCGTTGACTATATTAAACAAGCGGTGGGGGCAGATAGTACCATCTTTCTTGGGGATGAACGTGTTACAACGACGATTGAAAAAGAGGGAGAACGACAAGTTGGCACCAAAGCAGCTAATGAAGTGGTCAAAGAAGTGCTTGAGAAAGGGCATGATTATATCGGTCAAGCAGATGTCTTAGGTCATACATATGCTACAAGCTATTTGCCGCTTAAAGATGCAGATGGGAACGTCATCGGTATGTTTTTTCTTGGAATCCCAAAACAGATCATTGATCGTGACATTGACGGAGTCATTTATAAAATTATCGTCATTTCTTTGATTTCACTAGCGGTTGGCATTGGTTTGTATCATGTTCTCATTTCATTGCGAATTATGAAGCCGCTTCATATTGCGAAAAACTACATTCACACAATGGCCAAAGGCGATTTTACGCAAGAGCTTCCTGATCGTACACGACAGGCAAAAGATGAATTTGGTGAAATGGCGCGCGCCCTCGATGAAATGCGAATGGCCATAAAAGAAACGATCATTCATATTCAAAACCAATCGACCGAAGTGGATCGACAAGCAGATACGCTAGCAGCCACCTCGCAACAAATGTCTTCATCAACTGAAGAAGTCGCTTCGACAATGCAGCAAGTGGCTGAGGGGGCGACTGCTCAAGCAAACGACTTAGCAGAAATTGTTCATTCCCTTTCTTATTTAACACAAAAAGTGGAAAATGTGTACATTGAACTTGGAAAAGTGAAAGATGAAACCGTTAATACGGCGAGGAAAGCTGATATCGGCAAACGCGAAATGGATGTGCTCATCGCTTCGATTGAAGAAATAAGACAAGCGTTTGAAAAAGTCGTTGAGAAAGTGACGAACTTAACACATTCTGTGAAGCAAATTAGCGGCATTACAGAAATCATTTCAAGCATTTCTGAACAAACGAACTTGCTTGCGCTGAACGCTGCCATTGAAGCAGCGCGCGCAGGAGCGGCAGGAAAAGGATTTACCGTTGTTGCAGAGGAAGTGCGCAAACTAGCGGAACAATCGAAAACATCAACGGAAGAGATCGCAAAACTTATTTCTTCCATTGGTGCGGATACAGACGATGTAATGAAGACATCGAAAAATGTCGAGCACTTTATTCAAAGTCAAGCGACCGCTGTTGAAAATACTGTTCGCTCCTTTGGTGACATTCTCGACTCCATTAGCCGCATCGCTCCGTTATTAAAAACGACCGATGAAGCAATGACTGAGATTGTCAAAACAAAAGATGAGATCATTGGCAAAGTTGAGCAAATTAGCGCCGTTGCTGAAGAGAACTCGGCTGCGACAGAAGAAGTAACGGCTTCTACTGAAGAATTAACGGCTTCTGCCCAAGAAGTGGCTGCCACGACCCAACAATTAAGTGCGATTTCCGATAATTTGAAACAGACCGTTCGCAAATTTATCGTGTAAAACGGCAGTTCGTTTACTGCCGTTTTACTTTTTACTTATAACCGCTTCCAAAACAAATTATAGTAAAATTGGGTGAAGCTCATGACAAATAAAAAAATGGACGATAAGTTTAATCGCGTTATTCTTTCTCTTTCTTTACGTACTTATTCATTTTATAGCATCAACACAAAAAATTGAAAAAACGGTTGAACAATTACAACAAACATCGCGCTCTTCGCCGCAATTACCTCACTTTGTACTGATTTCCCAAGAATTTGACAATCCGTATTGGCGCAAAATCGAACAAGGGGCAAAAGCAGCAGCCAAACAATATCATATGAACGTTGAATACATTGGACCGTTGCGGACAAGCATGGATGAACAAATGAAACTGTTAGAAAAAGAGATTGTGTTTCCATTGCCGCTTGCGTCATCGGTGGCACATCGCTCATGGGTGGTTCAGGTACGATTGTTGGTGCAATCATCGGTGCAATGGTGATGACTTCACTTGATAACGACATGTCATTAATGGGCATGGAAACGTTTTGGCAATATATTGTCAAAGGAAGCATTCTCGTTCTTGCGGTTTGGATTGACATTGCAAGTCGCAAAAAACAAACGCATTAAACGAATACTTTTTACCGAGCCTACTAAATATCCCTGTTCATCAAGATGTTCCCCCTTATCATTGATGAGCGGGGATATATAATTGTCTCCTCTTGAATTTACTTTCAGCATCTTTAGTACCTCCCTAAATCTTGTTCGTTTATTTCAAACGAAACGAAATTTGTTATGACAACAAAACATATAAAAAATATGAAAATAGTATTTTTTATTTATTTGTTTTTTGGTAAAATAAAAATCAATTTCAATTTTCTTACTATTTAAATAAGTAATTTTGCTTGAAAAGGAGTGATAAAATGCAAATATTTCATCCGGGGGCGTTGTTGTTAAATCGCCTAAAATTCGGAAAAAAATTTATGCTCTTATTTATCATTTTTATTTTTTCTCTTGTAACAATTGGTTCATTTTATATTCGTTCGTTAGAAGAAAAAGCGAAGTTTGTGAAAAAAGAGCAAATAGGGCTCTTATATGTAGAAAACTTTTTAACTAGCTTACACGTACTTCAAGAACATCGCGAAAATACGTTAATATATCTTTCCGGTGATACGTCCATTGAACCAAACATAAAGAAAACAGAAAAAACACTGGATGAAGTATTCAAGCGCATTCAAACCATTCATCAGGAAAATAAAGATCTGTTCGGTATTGATAAACAATGGAAAACAATATTGGAATCTTGGAAACAAATAAAAAACGGATGGACAAGTTACACTACGGATGAAACGGTTGAGCGTCATAACACGATCATTAATAGATTGATGGAAGAGATGATGATGGTTGCCGATCGTTCCAACCTAACACTTGATAGTAATATCGATAACAACTATATGGCCCGTATCATCGTTGATAAAATCCCATACTTAACAGAGTTAATCGGTTCAACGCAGGCACTTACAGTGAAACTTGCGTTTAGTACACAAATGTACGATCTTGAAAAAACAAAATTAACGTATTTCTTAAACACGATCGCTAGTTCTGTTACTTCGCTCAGCAATTCAACATCGTTGATTTTCCGTGAAAATAAAAAGCTACATGGCAAGTTCAGTGAGTATCAAGATACGGCGACGACAGAGATTATTAGTATGTCTGGCATTATGGATAAGGAATTTTTAATGGCAAGCAATGTTACCATTACTCCGAAAGAAGTGCATGAAAAGACGAACCGAGCAAACGAAAAATTATATAATATGGCTAATTTTGTGGTTAAACTGTTAGAACAACGAATTGATCAACAATATCAGTCATTACATACTAGTAAGTGGGTTACTATTACGGTTATTGTTATGATTTCTGTCATGATTGTTTATTTATTTATCGCTTTTTATTTATCCGTTCGCCATCATATCAGTTTAATAGAAATGAAGACAAAGCAAGCGGCAACGGGTGATTTAACGGTTCGCATGAACATCGATACGAAAGACGAGTTCGCGCAAATTGCCGCATCTTTCAACTCGTTAATTGAATCATTCCGTTCCATTATTTCTGTCAACCAACAGCTCGTCGAAGAAGTATCCGCCTCATCTCAAGAATTAACAGCGATTACAGAAGAAACGGCGCAGGCAACGGAACAAGTGGCGGCAACGATCGAGGGCGTCGCGGTTGGAGCGGGACAACAGCTGAAATATGCCGCGCAAAATACAAATTCGATTCGCTCGTTGTTAAATGATACTCATTATATTTCTGAACGCGCGAAACAAGTAGCTTCTTCTTCGGTGGAAATGACAAATGAAGCGAAGCGGGGAAGTGAATCCGTTCACAAGATGATGAGTCAGATGACGAATGTAAATGAACTTGTTTCACAGTCGTCTTTGCTTATTCAAACGTTACATGAGCGGTCCCACAATATTGGGCAAATGACACAAATGATTACAACGATTGCTGAACAGACCCACTTGCTTGCGCTAAACGCAGCGATTGAGGCGGCGCGTGCGGGCGAACATGGGAGAGGATTTGCGGTTGTGGCAGATGAAGTTCGGAAACTTGCCGCGCAATCTTCGCAATCCGCCAAACAAATTCATATGCTCTTAAGCGAAATACAACAAGATACGTCCAACTCGATGATGGCGATGGAGCATGTGCTGAAAGAAGCAGAAAAAGGGGTAGTAGTGGCAAACCATACAGGAACGATTTTTGAAAAGATTTTGCAATCGACACATGCGGTGACAGAACAAATTAATGATGTTTCAACGAGGCTCACTATGATGGAAACGTCGCTGCAGCATCTTTCAACGACGATTCAGGAAACGGAACATATCTCAAAAGAATCAGAGCAACAGACACAAATGGTGGCAGCTGCTTCCGAACAGCTTCTTGCTTCGATGCAGGAAATCTCTTCGTCCGTGCAATCGCTGAACGATAAGGCACAAGATTTGTTCCAAGCGGTGGAACAATTTAAACTATAGTTTTTTTATAGAATGGAAGTAAAACGATTTTATTAGCTAGACAATAATGATTTTTTATAAAAAAAGCAGGGCCTCCGTTTTGGTATAGCCATACGCGCAAAAAACAAGCCAAAAAGGAGGTCCCGTACTACTTCTTTCGTTTCTATTAGAGGAGTTACACATTTCTTCTTTCTACCAAATTAATGCCAAGCCCCATCAATACGACTCCCATAAAAAATAAAATGCTGATTGGATATAATAAATCGCCGATGGAATTTCCATAAACCGCTGCTCCTTTTAAAATTTCCATACCATAAGTAACAGGTACGAATTTAGAGAGAGTCAATAAAATTTTAGAGGAGACGATTTCCAATGGCCAGTATGCTCCGCCAATCATCGCCATGCTAACTGATACAATCGAAATAATCGCTCTAAACTGTTGCTCGTTTTTCGCAAGTCCTGTTAGAAAAATAGATAACGCAACAAGCGCGAAAACATAAGGAACTAATAACAAAAGTATTTCTGCGAATTTCCCGTGAAAATCGACACTGACTCCAAAATGAAAAATAGAGAATATGAGCGCCACTTGAACATAGCCTACTACAAAACTATATAATAAATTACTTGTATATATTTCCCATTTTTTTAGCGGTGAAAGAATCATGCGATCCCATATTCGTTCCCTTTTCTCGACGAGGATTTGGAGAACGTTAAAAGAAACTGTGTAAATGACAAAAAATAAAGAAAATCCAAATATTGGCTGTAATTGACTATCAATCGTAACCGATTGTTCTCCGTGAAAACTTTTCTTTTCGAAAGTAAAAAGAGGATGTTCTTTTGCTTCGTTTAATATCTTTTTGACCTTTTCCGCATGCGTGTTCGAATGCGTAGAGGCATGTTCGATGATGGCTTTCGTTTGTATATGATCTACATATACTTTTTGAACATATTGACGAATAAAGTTTACATTTGCCGTCTCTGATGAAATAATTAAGCGAAAATCATTCTTTTCTAGCTCTACTCCCGCTTCGACCTTTCCTTCGCTCACAAGCTTACGAACGTCGTTTTGATCCGTCAGTTCAAAGTCAAACAAATCAGAATGTTGGAGAGAACGAAATAGTTCGTTCGTTTCCTTTTTAGGAAGATGGCTATAGACAGGAACTTTCACTTTGCTTTGATTTGCCGTGCCTATGACAAAAGCCATTAAAATACAAACAGTGGTCATAATAATAAACATCCATGGTTTTCGAAGAAAAAGGCGAAGTTTTGCTGTTAAAATACTAATCATGATAATTCCTGGTTACTAAAATCTATAAAAATCGACACATCGCGATGGAACCAGCAAAACTGCCTGCCGCTCAGGAAACACCAGAGTTCCATCAGGAAGGGAATGGAATCCCCTTGTCATTCACTTGCTGTGAAAGACACCCCGTGGCTCGCTGTTAGCGACGGCACCTGTCGTGCACCATTCCTTCCTTCGGTCAGTACACGACAACGATTTTAGTAACCAGGTCTACACCTCCTTTAGTTGAATGTGATACTGGTTCAGCCAACAACATTTGTGCAATAGGTTCCATAATGACCATTCATGTTCTTCTTTGAAGTTCTCTATCTTTTTCAACATCATACCTAGATATTGTCGTTGTTTCTTCCCGCTGTCTAATTGCTTATAGGATTCTTCCATTGACCCTAACACGGCAATCAAATGGCGTTTCACTTTTGTTCTTATGGTGTCAATGAGTTCTTTTGGCAATCGTTCATGGTAACCTAATCCTCGTCTACCAATGACCAATGCGGCACTTTCATGAACGGATAACCCATACTTTTTCATATACTTGAAACGTCCGATGACGCTCGTGTATGCCG
>JBHGYD010000041.1:0-47493 GCA_041920415.1 Anoxybacillaceae bacterium | reverse complement strand
TGGTCCGCTCGACTTGCATGTATTAGGCACGCCGCCAGCGTTCGTCCTGAGCCAGGATCAAACTCTCCATAGAAAGTTTAATATCTAACTCATCATTCATTGACGTGGACGCTTCGTTTTGTTCAGTTTTCAAAGAACATTTACGCATTCAATGGTGGAGCCTATCGGGATCGAACCGATGACCTCCTGCGTGCAAAGCAGGCGCTCTCCCAGCTGAGCTAAGGCCCCATTTTATCTTTTTAAAATGGTCGGGAAGACAGGATTCGAACCTGCGACCCCATGGTCCCAAACCATGTGCTCTACCAAGCTGAGCTACTTCCCGCTCCGATTAATGGCGCGCTCGAGAGGATTCGAACCCCTAACCTTCTGATCCGTAGTCAGATGCTCTATCCAATTGAGCTACGAGCGCACATGCCGAGGGCCGGACTCGAACCGGCACGGTAGTCACCTACCGCAGGATTTTAAGTCCTGTGCGTCTGCCAATTCCGCCACCCCGGCAAACTATGGAGCGGAAGACGGGACTCGAACCCGCGACCCCCACCTTGGCAAGGTGGTGTTCTACCACTGAACTACTTCCGCATTTTTCACAAACACAGTGCGGGTGGAGGGACTTGAACCCCCACGCCGTAAGGCGCCAGATCCTAAGTCTGGTGCGTCTGCCAATTCCGCCACACCCGCAAAAGTGAGCCATGGAGGACTCGAACCTCCGACCCTCTGATTAAAAGTCAGATGCTCTACCTGCTGAGCTAATGGCTCATTATTTTAATGGCTGGGCTAGCTGGATTCGAACCAGCGCATCACGGAGTCAAAGTCCGTTGCCTTACCGCTTGGCTATAGCCCAATGATTAATCATCATGAATAAACATCTCTGAATTAACTTCGTGAATTGGCACCGCAGAATTATTTCTGAAATTTCTATAAGGAAATTTCGGAAATAATTCGACATTGACCTACTTTCTCCCACAAACACTATATAATCTATATGAGTTAACACCGCAGAAATTATTTTGGCGATTTCTGTAGGAAATCGACGAAATAATTTCGACATTGACGATATAACATTTTTTCAATCAATGGCGGTCCCGACGGGACTCGAACCCGCGATCTCCTGCGTGACAGGCAGGCATGTTAACCACTACACTACGGGACCTTACTAATTATCGAATCAATGGAGGATGACGGGATCGAACCGCCGACCCCTTGCTTGTAAGGCAAGTGCTCTCCCAGCTGAGCTAATCCTCCATACCCGAACAAAATGGGAGATGGTGTTTTTATACATACAAAACCCCAACTCCCCCACAAACAAATGATGACCCGTACGGGATTCGAACCCGTGTTACCGCCGTGAAAGGGCGGTGTCTTAACCACTTGACCAACGGGCCAAATTGTATATCTCGAAGTGGCGGAGAAGGCGGGATTTGAACCCGCGCGCCGCGAAAATACGACCTAACGGTTTAGCAAACCGTCCCCTTCAGCCACTTGGGTACTTCTCCAATGGCTCCGCAAGTAGGATTCGAACCTACGACCTACCGGTTAACAGCCGGTTGCTCTACCGCTGAGCTATTGCGGAATACATCTAATCAAAACTTAATTTATCCTATCGACTTCTTTTATTATAGTGAGGGTTTTTTTTGTTGTCAATAACTTTTTTAAACTCATTTCACCGCCTATCAGCGACGGCTTTTATAATGTAACATATAGGTATGATGCTTGTCAACTATATTTTATTAAAAATTGTTCATGTAAAAAACTCATCTTATAAAACAGCACTCATCTTTATTCTCCCTTTACATTTTCCGCAAACATACTTATCCGTATTCATTTTTCTTTTTCGCTTGTACTCCAGACCACAACGTAAACAAATGTAGACATAAAGAGTACTAACGACTTTTCTTTTCTGATTAGGAAGTGGTCGACAATATCGCGGCGCCTGTACTTGCTTTAACAAACTTCGGAAATCGGCATCACCATGTCGATACCCTTTTCCCTCTAAATGAAGATGATAATGGCACAATTCATGCTTAATAATGGAAATTAACTCTTCCTCACCAAACGCTTCATAATATTTCGGATTGATTTCAATATTGTGTGAACGTAATAAATATCGTCCTCCCGTTGTTCGTAAACGAGGATTGAAAAAAGCTTGATGTAGAAATGGTTTGCCAAATGATTGTAAAGAAACACTCTCTACAAGCTGTTGCAGCCTTTTTTGATCCATCTTCTTCTCCCTCTTTTCTGACACAAGACGACCTGCCTACACATACATTATATACTACCTTTTTCGGAATGGAGGTTTGCCCCCTATGCCTACATGGTTAAAAAACCAAATGAGACGGGCCTACTATGAAAAAAATCGTTATCAAATTAAATTATTAAATCAATGCTGGTTTTTTTATCAGAAAAAACACTGCTCATAAAGGCAGTGTTTTTTCTGATGCTTCAGGTGGAAGCATGGATAGTGAAATTCTTCCTTTGGTCACATCGACATCTTCCACCCATACTTTAACGACATCTCCAACAGAAACAACGTCAAGTGGGTGCCGTACATATTGCTTACTTAGCTTAGAAATATGAACAAGACCATCTTGTTTTACACCGATATCGACAAATGCTCCAAAATCAACCACGTTGCGTACCGTTCCTTCTAGTTCCATTCCTTTTTTCAGGTCTTCCATTTTTAAAATATCTTTTCGTAATAGCGGCTTTGGCAATTCATCACGAGGATCGCGCTCTGGTCGAATTAATGCATCAATAATATCTTTTAATGTTAACTCACCGATGCCAAGCGCTTCTGCTGTTTCTTTTATCGATATCGTTTGCAGCGCTTGACGAAGTGTTTCACTTCCGATGTCTGCAGTAGTGAACCCAATTTGTTGTAGCAGCTTTTTCACTTCATCATATCGCTCAGGGTGAATCGGGGTTCGATCTAACGGCTCGTCCCCGTCCATAATACGTAAGAAGCCAATGCATTGTTCGTATGTTTTCACTCCAAGACGCGGAATCGTTTTTAATTCATCCCGATTTTTAAATTTTCCCTGCTCTTCTCTTCGCTTAACAATATTTTCAGAAACCGACTTTGATAAGCCGGATACATATTGTAAAAGCGAAGCGGAAGCTGTATTCACATTAACACCTACTTGGTTCACAACCGTTTCAACAACAAAATTCAACGATTCAGCCAATTTCTTTTGTGACACATCATGTTGGTATTGACCAACTCCTACTGATTTCGGGTCAATTTTTACTAATTCGGCAAGCGGATCTTGTACGCGTCGAGCGATAGAGACAGCACTTCGCTCTTCTACTTGCAAATCCGGAAATTCCTGACGGGCAAGGTCAGAAGCAGAGTATACGCTTGCTCCTGCCTCATTGACAATCACATAAAAAATTTCTCGTTGCAGCTGTTTCAACGTATCGGCAACAAATTGTTCCGTCTCGCGTGATGCAGTTCCGTTTCCAATCGCAATCATTTGCACGGAATAGTCTTGAATGATGCGAAGAAGTTTCTCCCTAGCTTCTTCCAATCGCTCATGAGGAGGATGCGGATACACCACATCGATTTTCAACAGTTTCCCTGTTTCATCAACAACCGCTAGTTTACATCCTGTCCGATAGGCCGGGTCAATCCCTAGTACGACCTTTCCTTTTAAAGGTGGCTGTAATAAAAGGTTACGTAAGTTCTCAGCAAAAATATGAATCGCTCGCTCCTCTGCTTTTTCCGTTAATTCATTGCGAATGTCCCGTTCAATCGATGGTTCAATTAAGCGTTTATAACCATCTTCCACCGCCTCAGCAATGAGCGAAACAACTGGTGATCGTTCATTTGTAATGACATTTGCTTTTAAATACGCAATAATCTCTTCAACAGGTGCTTGAATCGAAATGCGTAATACGTTTTCTTTTTCCCCGCGATTAAGCGCTAAAATGCGATGCGGAACGATTTTATGTACCGGCTCTTCGTACTCGTAGTACATTTCGTATACTCTTTTCTCATCTTTCTCTATATCTTTGCCAACGGAAGCAATGATTCCTTTTTTGAATGTTTGTAAGCGAATCCATTGTCGAAATTGCGCATTATCCGAAATTTGTTCTGCAATGATATCTTTTGCTCCTTGGAGCGCTTCTTCAACCGTAAACACTTCTTTTTCTGGATTGATAAACTCGGCTGCTTTTTCCTCTGGCATCGGGCTCATTGGAAACGTTAGCAGCCATTCCGCTAGCGGCTCCAGTCCTTTTTCTTTCGCAATCGTCGCTTTTGTCCGCCGCTTTTGTTTGTATGGTCGATATAAATCTTCCACTTGCTGCAGTTTTGTTGCCTTACTGATTGCATTCCTTAGCTCATCTGTTAATTTTCCTTGTTCATCGATGAGGCGTAATACTTCTTCTTTTCGTTGCTCAAGATTTTGTAAATAATTCCATTTATCGAGTATATTGCGAATTTGTACCTCATCTAAAGCACCTGTTAGCTCCTTCCGATAACGAGCGATAAATGGAACGGTATTCCCTTCTTCAGAAAGCGAAATAACGTTTTTTACTTGTTGTGCTGAAAGCTGCAATTCTTGCGCAATTACATGAATAAGCGATTCTGCCTTTGACAAGTCCAATACCCTCCAACTGCGTGATAATTTTATTCTACCAAATATTTCGTAAATAAAAAAATAAAAATAGCTACAAAAGGTGTAGCTATTTCCACAAAATAGTATATTGCGTAATTAGACAAATCGAATGCGCATAACTTGCTCTTTTTCGAAACGGATTCGGCGTGTTAAAAGTCAATAAGTCCTAAACTAATTTGAAGTGCTTCGTCCACTTTATCCATCATTTCATCATCTAAATGCGTAATTTTGTCCGTTAGTCGTTGTTTGTCAATCGTCCGAATTTGTTCTAAAAGAATGACGGAATCTCGTTCAAATCCGTAGCGTTTCGCGTCGATTTCAACGTGCGTTGGTAACTTCGCCTTCTGGATTTGCGCCGTAATCGCCGCCACGATGACAGTCGGACTAAATCGATTTCCGATGTCGTTTTGAATGACTAATACCGGACGAACGCCTCCTTGCTCTGAGCCAACTACCGGGGAAAGGTCCGCAAAATAAACGTCGCCACGTTTAACAATCAAAGCATTACCCCCCGCTAACTAAACGTTCAACGGTGTGGTCGGCCTCATATTCTGCAAGAAACGCCTCCGATGCAATGGATAGGTTAATTTTCGCCATTTCCATGTAACCGCGTCTCATCGCCTCGCGGATTTGACGTTTTTTCCGTTCGCGAATATACATTTTTGTCGCTTGGTAAATGAGCTCATTGCGATTACCGTTCTCTTGTTTGACAAGGCCATCTAATTCAGTTACTAGTGCTTGGGGCAAGCGAACGACGATTTCCGTTGTTGCGCTAGATTCAGACACAAACATACACCTCCACGAAACTGCAGACAATTAGTCGCTCCCATTCAATAATATCATCAAATAAGGGCTATGCAAAGCCATTTCAATACGTACCTACCTATTATCGTCTGAAAAAATTTTTAGTTTATACATAACCATTGCCATCTAAAACAGGGTTTCTCACTTCCATTATACTCTTCTTTTTCAAAAAAATACGGGGAACGCGATAACTTATTGTACAAGGAATTTCATAGTTAATCGTTCCGAGATATTTGGCAACCTCATCGATCGTAATTTGTGCATCACCTTGTTTCCCGATAAGCGTCACTTTTGTTCCTACTGGCACTTTCTCCGGCAATCGAATCATTAATTGATCCATGCAAATTCTTCCGATAATGGACACCTTCACTCCATTTACTAATACCTGAAAGTTCTGAAGCTTCCGAATCCATCCATCCGCATAGCCAATAGGTATTGTACCGACCCATTCTTCCTTTTCTGCAGTATAAGTCGCTCCATAACTTACTTTTTCTCCCGGCAATAAACGTTTCACATGAACAACACGACTATGAAGAGAAAACGCTTCCTTTAATACATACGGTAGATGAGGTTTGATTTCGGGCGAAGGAGCCAAGCCATACATCGCAATACCAAAGCGAACCATATTAAATACTTTATCTGGAAAACGCAAACTTGTTGCGCTGTTTCCGCAATGAATCAATTTTGGTTTATAAGGAAGCCAATCAAGCATTCTTAAAAAATTTTCGTATTGAAAAGAGAAATATTGCGTATTTAACTCATCGGCTGTCGCAAAGTGCGTGTATACACCTTCTAGTGAAAAATAGGGGTGATCGTCGATGATTTCGATTATACGTTTCGTTTCTTCTTCTTCTTTGACTCCCAATCTCCCCATTCCTGTATCCATTTTTAAGTGAAATGAAATCGGGAGCGTTTCGTTATAAAATCGCTTTGCTTGTTCAAGCCACTCTTCTTGAAAAACGGTAAGTGTAATCCGCTCGCGAGCAGCTAGAGTAATATCTTCTGGTCGAACAGCACCTAGTACAAGAATAGGAGCTTCAATTCCTTTTTTTCTTAATGCCAACGCCTCGTCCAAAAATGCTACTGCCAAGTAAGACGCTCCGGCTTCTAAAGCCGTTTTAGCAACTTGTACATCCCCATGCCCATATGCATTGGCTTTGACAACCGCCATAATTTCAATATGATTCCCTAAAAACGTCCTTAATGAAGCGACATTATGAAAAATCGCATCTAAATCAATTTCAACCCAAGTATCCCGATGAAACGAGTCTACCATGTTGTTATGCACTTCCTTATTCGCAATATATATATAAAAATTATTGTCATTTGTCGTTGCGATGTCAACCAAAGAGATTGCTTTTTACTGAAAGAAAAAACAGGCTCTATTGATGAACGAGCCTGTACGAATTTCCTTATTTAACTGCTTTTCCTTGCACAGAACGAGCCACCATCACCATCTCTTCTCGCGTTAAATCGTTCGAAGCAATCATAAAATCAACACCTTTATATGACCAAGTGAGAGAATGATCCGTAAGTGCACCGATCGCAAATCCTAAATCAATCGGTTCACCATTAACAAGTACTGCTGTATTTGTAGCTGGTAAAACATGAGTTTTTTCTTGAATTAATGTAAATGATTTTTTTCCTCCAAACGTCATGATGACCCGTTTTCCGTTTTCTGTAGCGATTTCTTTTTCATCTATTGGTTCCACTCCGGTTGGTAAATCAACTGGATACATAACTTCTAATGCTTCATTGTCTGCTTTCGCCATAGTCGGTACTTCTAAACGTGCCCCTGTCATATTTTTCGTTGTATCAAATGCATCGTTATCAAATTTTTTATTAAATTCGATTTTCGAAAATTGTACCGTTAATAGTGCATTCATATCTGTATCCATCACTTTTACTGACACAGGAGACAAATCTTTTTTACTTAATGTAATTTCTTGTTTCGGAATGATTTTGCTGTTTGGATAATTGGTCTTTGTTTCAAACACATAATAATCTTTTGTTACTTTAAAGTTTGCTTTCGAGTCGCTTAAAATATCTTTCACTAAAGACTCATACAAGTATGCTTGGCTGCTGTTTTTTGGCCAATCACTTTGAAACCGGAAGCTTTTGTTCAATGCCGGAGTAATAACGAACACTCCTTCATCATTCCGCAAAATCATTTGACTTTGGTTTTTTTTAGCATTTTTCACACTCACTCGATAATAAGATGGATGCTTATACCAAATTTCCACATCATATACTTGCGGCTCCGAGCCCGTCTTGAGCGTCATTTTTGCTTTTGCTTGGTAGCTAGAGATTTCATCCATTTTTTTATCAAGCGCTTTGATGACATCTCCTTGTGATTTTGTCCCACATCCAGCTAACGCCAAAAGCAAAACGATGCTCAGCAATACGCCAAACAAGTTTCTCCTCATTTTTTCAACCCCTTTGCCTCATATAAACATTAGGAGACGTACTCTCCATCTGCATTACCAATATATGAGACAGCTTGGTTGAATATGCAGACTAGCATGACAAGCGTTCAATAATTACTTGAGCAACGGCGTAATCGCGGCTATGAGAAATCGAAACATGAATGTGATGTTCACATGTCTTAGAAATCACAATCGGTTTTCCATGCTCATCATTTAAAATCTCGATATCTTGAAACGATAAACTTGCCCCGATTCCTGTTCCGAATGCTTTTGCATACGCCTCTTTCGCTGCAAATCGCCCTGCAAGAAATTCTACCTTACGCCAATTCGATAGTTGGGTGAATAGCGCTTTTTCTTTCTCTGTTAAAATCCGATCAACAAATCTTTCGTTTTGCTCCATCAGTTTTTGGATACGTGTAAGCTCAACAATGTCGATACCGATTCCAACAATCATCATCTTCTATCCTTTCCGTTATATACATACATTTTTAGTAAACAAGCTATTGAAGAAGAGGAGCGGTTCTATGTTTACTCGTACGGAAAACTTCCAAACGTTTCTTCGCTTATACCCGATTGTTTCGATAATTGTCGCTTTCCACTTGATGTTTTTGCTTATTCTTTCCGTTCAAATACCATTGTCTGACAAGATTTTAGAAACTCTTGTCGGCTTAAATGCAGCGATTTTTCAAGGTGAATATTGGCGACTGGTTACCCCGCTTTTTTTGCATCTTCATATTGGACATATGATGATTAACTCTCTTTCACTTATTCTATTTGGTCCTGCCTTAGAAAAGATACTAGGGAAATGGAATTTTATTTCTGCTTATATAGGGAGCGGAGTATTCGCAAACACAGCAACTCTCTTTCTCCTACCTCCAATGTATAGCCATTTGGGAGCCTCTGGAGCCATTTTTGGTCTGTTTGGTGTATATAGCTATCTCGTTCTTTTTCATAAAGATATCATTAATCGCCCGCATGCGCAGGTCATCATTGCAATGTTAGTCATTGGATTTATCATGACCTTGACAACCCCTAATATAAACATCATCGCTCATCTTTTCGGCTTTTTAGGTGGAGCGATCATCGCGCCTTTTGTCGCTTCCCGTCCTAAGCGATATAGTTACTGACAATGACAATACTAGTTCCCTGTTTCATACATGTTTCGCTATGTTACATCAACGACTGCTTAGAATGTAACCTAGATAAAATACAGTTATTAACTGTTTTTGCACCGTTCTTTCGATCACTTGAATTCGATTTTTCTATAAATCTCCCGCACCTACCTTCTCGGACAAGATGTTAAAAGAAAAAACGATGCATTTCGCACCGTTTTTTCATCTAGCGAGCAACACGCCGTTTTTTCGGTTGTCGGTTCTGGGATGTGCCTTTTGCTTGACCGCCTTTTCGATTCATGCGTTTTTTCTCCTTTTTGGCCGGTAGCGGTGGCTCTTCCGTCAACGTAACTGGAGTTGTATCCGGCTCTTTTGTCAGCATTTTAATACAAGCAGCAACAAGCGAAACAGAGTCGTGTTCTTCCAACAGTTCTTCGGCTGCGCGTTTATAGAACGATAAATTTTCGTTTTCCACAATTGTAAGCAGCTTCTCAATCGCAATGCGCTGTTGGCCTTCTAACGCTTCATCGAGCGTCGGCGGCTTCATGCGCTCCATTTTTCGCTTCGTCGTCCGCTCGATGTTATGAAGTTGACCAATTTCGCGAGGTGTTACAAACGTCATGGCTACTCCTGTTTTTCCAGCGCGACCTGTACGACCGATGCGATGGACATAGCTTTCTGGATCTTGTGGAATGTCAAAGTTATAAACGTGCGTTACTCCCGAAATATCTAACCCGCGCGCCGCCACATCGGTTGCGACTAAAATTTCAATCGCACCTTCTTTAAATTTACGGAGCACAGACAGACGTTTTGTTTGACTTAAATCACCGTGAATGCCTTCGGCGGCATAGCCGCGTAAATTTAACGCCTCGGCCAGTTCATCGACGCGACGTTTTGTGCGCCCGAATATAATCGCAAGTTCCGGAGCTTGAATATCTAGTAAGCGTGTTAAAATATCAAACTTTTTCTTTTCTTGAACTTCTAAGTAATATTGTTTGATATTTGGAACGGTCATTTCTTTCGCTTTGACCTTCACAAGATGTGGATCTTTCATAAACCGTTCGGCAATGCGACGAATCGGTTCAGGCATCGTCGCTGAAAAAAGCAACGTTTGTCTTTCTGTTGGCACGTAGCTTAAAATCGCTTCGATATCCTCGACAAAGCCCATATTCAACATTTCGTCTGCTTCATCCAATACAACTGTATGCACATGTTCTAAACGAAGCGTTTTGCGATTAATATGGTCAATAATTCTTCCTGGTGTTCCAACAATCACATGCGGGCGTTTTTTCAAGGCCCGTATTTGCCGTTCAATATCTTGCCCACCATAAATCGGCAAGACGCGAACACGTTTCACAGAGCCAATTTTATATAATTCCTCCGATACTTGAATCGCTAACTCGCGAGTGGGAGCCACAACGATCGCTTGAATCGCATCGTTGTCCATATCAATTTTTTCAACGAGCGGAATACCGAATGCGGCTGTTTTTCCCGTACCGGTTTGCGCTTGTCCGATAACGTCTTTATTTTGTAAGCTTAACGGAATCGTTTCCGCTTGAATGGGGGTCGTTTCTTCAAACCCCATTCGGCTAATCGCTTTCATTAATTCATTGCTTAATCCTAATTCATGAAATGTCGTCAATGTTATTCATACTCCTTTTACTTCCTTACTGTTCAAAACCGTTCTCCCAAAATGAAAGGTTGGGCCTTGGACATTATGGATTTTATCATACCATTTCTATACCACATTTGCAATAAATACCATCTTCAAATATTTTCCTTCAAAAAAATTTCGACCTCTTCACATAATTGTTGCCGATCAGGACCATGACAAACATGATGGTGTGAAGAAGGAAGGAAAAGCAATTTTTTTGCGGAAGACCCAATCGTTTCGTATACGTAACGAGCACTTTTTATCGGAACAATTCCGTCTTCATTTCCTTGAACAATAAGCACAGGAATATGCACGTGAGGCAAATGTGGGCGGACTTCATTCACTAATTTTCGGAACTCCAATGCCGCTGTAAATGGGGTAGAGACGATTTTCGTTTTATAACGAACAAACAAAGGATTTTCTTTTAGTTGTCGCCGCAAACTATCACGAATCATACCGTGAATATCTTTTAGCAGTTGTCTCGGATTCACATAATAAAAGGCAGGGCTCAATAAGACTAATTTTTCGATCGGATATTTTGTCGCTAAATAAGCGGCAATCACTCCCCCCATAGAAAACCCAATCACGTATACAATGTCGCATTTCTTCATCAACTTTTGCAGCTCTTCTTCCGCGGCATGAAACCATTGGTCATATGTAATTCCTTTCAATTGAAGGATTTCACCATGCCCAGGCAAGGTCGGTGTTTCGATAAGCCAGCCGGTTCTCTCGCGCAAATAATGAGCAAGTGGCTCCACTTCATAAGGTCCACCGGTAAACCCATGTATACATAAACAACCAATCATGGAATATCACCATTTCTGTCAAAAATCGAAAGCGGCAGCAAGAGAGTATCAGCCACCTTCAGAAAATGGCTACTATCACACCCTCTACGGCCGCTTGACGATATCTAATTTAGCCAAAACTATTGTAAATAATGAATAATTTCCTCAAGTTTCATTCCCCTTGAAGCTTTAAAAAGAACAGCATCATTCGACGACACGATGGAAACAAGATCTTTGGCTAGTGCCTCTTTATCGTCATACGCTTTTACATGTCCTTGTGGAAAGGAAGATTGAGCCGCTAAAGCAATGTGCTTAGCAAGCGTTCCGTACGTAAACACGTAATCAACCATCTTCGGCTGTAACATGGCGCCAATTTGTTGATGAAACTCGATTTCCTGTTCACCAAGCTCCAGCATATCACCTAAAACAGCGATTTTTCTTTCATATCCTGTTAATTCACCAAGCAACTCAAGCGCCGCTTTCATCGATGTCGGGCTGGCGTTATACGCATCATTAATAATAGTTGCTCCGCCTTTTGCTTTCATTACTTCCATCCGCATACGAGTCACTTGTAAGCCAGCAAGACCTGTTTTTATTTCTTCCCAGCTTACCCCGAAAAAACGCGCAACAGAAATGGCCGCTAAGGCATTATATACGTGGTGCTTTCCTAAAATCGGAAGAAAGAAAGAGTCTTTCGGTGCCTGATTCACGGTAAATGTCGTTCCATTTGCTTCTAATGAAATCGCAAGCGGATAATAATCATTGTTCGTTTCGCGGCCGAAAGTGATAATTTGACACGGCAATTCCATCTGCTGCACTCGCGTTTTTAAAAGCGGCTCATCACCATAGTACACAAAAACACCATTGTTTTGTAATCCTGAGATGATTTCTAATTTTGCCCGAGCAATTCCGTCGCGCGAACCTAACTCTTTCATATGAGACTCGCCAATATTTGTAATGATGGCCGCATCAGGCTTTGCTAGTTGGGATAGAAGCTCGATTTCCCCAAAATTGCTCATTCCCATTTCCACGACAGCTATTTCCGTATCTTCTTCAAGACCAAGCAACGTTAATGGCAGTCCAATATGGTTGTTTAAATTTCCTTTCGTTTTTTGTACTTTATATTTCGTGGCTAATATCGCTGATACGATATCTTTTGTCGTCGTCTTCCCATTGCTTCCTGTAATGCCAATCACTTTTACCGGCAGTTGTTCTCGATAGCGATGGGCGAGCCGTTGGAGCGCTTGTAATGTGTCATCGACAAAAATCAGGGGAACATTCTCAGGAGGATGAGGTTCACTTTCCATCCATAGCGCTGCGCTTGCTCCTTTCGCAAACGCTTCGTTCACAAACGAATGTCCGTTAAATGTTGCTCCCTTAAGCGGAATATATAAATTTCCCGGCTGAATCGTTCTTGTATCCGTGGAAACTCCCGTAATCATAAGATCCCTAAATGTTTCTACCAAACCATACCCATTTGTCATTTCTTGAATATCGCGTAATGTGCGAGTAATCATATATTGTCACCTTCATTTTCCTGTTTAAAACGTATATGTGATTGCCTGTTTTTCTTCATGGCGCTCGATGGCTAACTGGACTAACCGCTCAATTAATTCCGAGTAAGAAACACCCGTATGCTTCCAAAGAAGCGGGAACATGCTAAATGGAGTGAAGCCCGGCATTGTATTAATCTCATTAATGTACACGACCCCGTCTTTCGTTAAGAAAAAGTCAGCGCGCACAAGCCCGGAAAGGTCTAACGTTTTAAATGCTGTAATCGCCATCGCTTTAATCGTCTCGTATTGTTCTTCGGTGATATTTGCTGGAATAATTAATTCCGTATTCCCATCTTCATATTTGGCTTGGTAATCGTAAAATTCTTTTTTCGGAACAATTTCACCAACAACCGAACAAATTGGTTTGTCGTTTCCGAGCACACCGATTTCTACTTCGCGGCCGACAATCGCTTCTTCAATAATTACTTTTCGATCGTATTTAAACGCTTCGGCAAACGCTGCTTTGACATCTTCACGTTTTTTGCATTTCGTAATTCCAACACTTGAACCGGCATTTGCTGGCTTGACAAAACAAGGATAGCCAAGTTCCTGCTCGACTTTGTCATACGCAGCCTCTTCATTTTCTTTCCATTCACTTTTCGTAAACGATACATATTTTGCTTGTCGTAATCCCGCTTGCGCAAATAAATGTTTCATGACCACTTTATCCATTCCTACTGCCGATGCAAGCACACCGTTTCCGACATAAGGAATATTCAATAACTCAAGCAAGCCTTGAACCGTTCCATCTTCTCCGTTCGGTCCATGAAGTAATGGAAAGATGACATCCACGACATCATCTCCTTGTTGTTTCGTGCCTTCTACGACAGATGTTTCATTCAAAGCAACTGGCAAAATCGCCTTTGCTTCTGTTTTCAGCTGTAGTTGCTTGACATCCTTTACTTCACCAGTCAATTTTTCTCCTTTCACCCATTGCCCTTCGGTTGTAATATAAATCGGAATGACGTCAAATTTGTTTTTATCAATCGCATTCATTACCGCCATCGCTGTTTGTAATGATACTTTATGTTCTGGCGATTTACCGCCGTACAAAATCCCAAGTCTCGTTTTCATTTAGGTGCCTCCTCATCTTTTTTCAACAATCTTTATTTTAACACGTTTTCCATCACCATCGTATGATACTTTTATATGACCAAAGAAGGTTGTTTCGCCACTTTTGCATGAAAAAACACCATCTAGCCTTCTATTGTAGTTGTTAGATGGTGTTTTCTTTCATTTTAAGAAAACGCTATTTCCCCTTGTATACACCTTGATAATATCTTTTAATGCTTCTTGAGCTGTTTTCTCTATTTGCGAAAAATATTCAGAAATTCTTTTATTCAAGCGACTTTGTTCCATTTCGTCATTTAACACTTGAACGATTCGATGTTCATAGTGATCAAGACCGCTTAAATTATAAACTAGCCCTTTTTCTTCAAGATAACGCAAATTAATTTGTTCTTGTCCTGGTAAATACCCAATCGTAAATAACGGCAGCCGTTTATACAATACTTCGCTGACCGTTACTCCGCCTGGTTTCGTAATGACCGCATCCACTTCGTTATATAAGCGATTCATTTCCTCAATATCCGATATATATGGAAGCGGATGAATATGTGGTTGTTTCCAACGTAAAAGCTCTTCATAAAGTTTCTTATTATTTCCACATAAAACCGAATATCGAAATCGACTTGTCCCTTCCATTTTCCTGAAAAAATCAGTGATATTTCCTAGTCCCTGGTTTCCACCAGCAATCAACAGATGGGGACGATGATGAGTTCCTTTATTTCCATTTCTTCTCGTCATTAACGTTTCATGGACAGGAATACCTGTGACGATAATATGTTCTTTTGGGATTTTATATTTCATCATTAATTCCTGTTTTGCGTCTTGATGAGGAACAAAGTGATAGTCAATCGCTTTTTTCCCCCAAATACCATTCATAAAAAAATCGGTATATACATTAATAACAGGAATATTAATGAGATTTCTTCTTTTTAAACGTTGTAAAATTCGCGAAGGGAACGAATGAGTACAAATAATGAGATGGGGCTGCTCTTCCCCTAGCATCCTCTTCATCTTATGTTCGAAATAAGGTAGCCATGGCTCTAGATGAATCCATTCGATTTTCTGAAAATCTCGATACATCAACATTTTATAAATATGATGATACGAATTAGGATGGGAACGAATCCAACGAAGATACATTTCTGAAACAAGTTTTTCGATATATTCATTGCAATAACTTAAAAAATCCACTTTTCTACAAATAACAAATGAAAACTGTTTTTGTAAAAAATCAATGAGCGCATCGGCTACTTTATGATGCCCGGAACTCATTTGAAATAACGGCAAAACAAGAACTCTCATCATCGCGATAGCTCCCTTTAATTTTCGAATTGTTTTTTGCTAAATAATTGTTTTAGCCATACAACGATAAGGAAAAGAAGAAAGAAAGCGACCCCGATTAAAGGAATAGAAAAAAGCGGAACGTGAACATGTTGTCCTAAAAACATTCCAACTAACACAATCGGTACAACCCATAATAATGCCCCTATGCATGCAAGAAGCAAAAACAAACCAAACGGAAACTGAATTACCCCGGCCATGTACGGGGAAATTTGTCGTACCCCTGGAATGTAGTATCCAAATAAAATGACCCATTTCCCATACTTTTGAAACAACTGGTTCGCCCGCTCCCATTTTTCTGCTTTCATCCCTACATATTTTCCATACTTTTTCACAAACGGATGACCAAAGAAAAAACCCATTCCGTAAGCTGTTAACATCCCCATTGTAGCACCGAACCAGCTAACAATAAAACAATATGCCCATAACAATTGTTGTTGAGCTACTAATACCCCGAGAAAAAACAGTAAACTTTCTTCCGGTGCAGGAATGCCGACAATTCCAAAAAAGAGGAAGAGGAAAATAACGAAATACCCATATGACTGTATATAATTAAAAATGATTGTTGTATCCATACATCCCTCTCTATACAGATGAAATCTGTTTTTTAGCTTGCGCATTCAACATGTCACTAATCGTTACCCACTTCATTTTTCTTGCCCCCTCTTCCTTTAACAGCAGCTCTAATGCCGCGATCATGTTTTCCGGAGCACTGGCATCGGCTCCGAATGTTTCCCCACTATCATGAAGGACAATAATCGCTCCATCTTTCAGACTGTTTTTTAAGCGTTGAAACAGTTCGATGACACCTACATTTGCCTTCCAGTCTCCAAGTATATCGGTCCACATAATCGTTTTATACTTCTTTTGCAAAGAAAATGTACATATATTAAAATGCCCCCAAGGTGGTCGATAATAAATAGGACGTTGTCCAGTGATTTGTTCGATCACCTTCGCAGATTTACGTAATCCCCACTGTAAAAATGGTGGAAAAACAAGCCAATTGCTGATATGACGATAGTTGTGCATCCCAATTTCATGGCCTTCTTCATACATTCGCTTAACGATATCGGGATATTTTTTCGCCTTTTTGCCAACAATAAAAAATGTCGCTTTGACTTGATGCTTTTTTAATGTATCTAATAACCGAGGTGTATAGAACGGATCAGGACCATCATCAAACGTTAATGCAATCGCCCCGTCCTGTATTCCTTTTTTATAAATACGAAAACCCGTTTTACGGATGAGAATCGTTGGAATCACTCCATAAAACAAAAAACAACATAAAAAAATAAGCACCCAACTCATTGATTCCACCTCTTTATATCTACTCATCACTTTAACAGTAGCATCATTCATTGAAAATAGTAAGTTATAGGATTTTCGCAGATTTCTATATTGTTCTTTGCTATAATACAATACGGAATGATGAAAAGAAAAGATTCAAAGAATGTTGCGTATTGTTTCAAATGACGAATGATAAAAAAGACAGGTGATGAGATTGAATAAAAAAATTATTCTTACGGGTGGTGGGTCGGCTGGCCATGTGACGGTCAATTTAGCGCTCATCCCCAAGCTTAAAGAACAAGGCTGGGAGATTTGTTACATCGGTTCGCACAACGGCATTGAACGAGAGCTTGTTTCTCAAGTGGAAGATGTTCCGTATTTTCCGATTTCGACCGGGAAATTGCGCCGCTATTTCGATTGGAATAATTTTAAAGACCCTTTCAAAGTCATCAAAGGAACTCTTGAAGCTTATCAAATTATAAAAAAAGAAAAACCGAGCATCATTTTCTCTAAAGGTGGATTTGTTTCTGTTCCCGTCATTATTGGCGCATGGCTGAATGGCGTACCGACCATTATTCACGAATCCGATATGACGCCCGGTCTTGCCAACAAAATCGCGATGCCGTTTGCGACGAAAATATGCGTCACGTTTCCGGAAACACTCAATCATGTCAAGGAACATAAAGGCGTGTACGTCGGAGCGGTCGTGCGCGAAGAATTAAAAAAAGGAAACGCGGAGAAAGGATTCGCGTATTGTCAATTTGAAAAAGGGAAGCCCGTTCTTCTTGTCATGGGTGGAAGTTTAGGGTCAAAACGCATTAACGACGCATTGCGTGCCAATCTACAAACACTTCTTTCCGACTTTCAAATTGTTCATATTTGCGGAAAAGGAAATGTCGACTCTCAATTCGCGAATGAAAAAGGATACAAACAGTTCGAGTATGTCCACGAAGAACTGCCTCATCTGATGGCCATGGCGGACATCGTGTTATCGAGAGCCGGCTCGAACTCGATTTTTGAATTTTTAACATTGAGAAAGCCGATGCTTCTCATCCCTCTTTCAAAAGGCGCTAGCCGTGGCGATCAAATTTTAAATGCCCGTTCCTTCCAAAAATCGGGATACGCCGAAGTACTGCTTGAAGAAGACTTGACAAACGATTCACTTCGTGAGGCGATTTATCAACTTTATCGCGACAGGGAAAACTATATCAATAATATGAAAAAATCCGAAGCCACCGATGCGTTGAACAAATTGCTCGCACTCATTGAGGAAGCGCAAAAGAAGTGAATGAAGCCACATACACATCTTGCCTTAGCATGCATCACAATAACTATGTAAAAAGAAGGATTGCATTTGAGTAAACGTAACAAAAGAAGGGGCTGACCCATAATGGGTTAGCCCTTTTTGTTACTATATACATCATCGAAATCAGATAATAGCACTATATATTATGTTTGTTTGAAGGGGGGAAGAGCCTTTTGAGTCACCCTCTTTCTATCTCTCATACGACATAGAAATGGCTTTATTGGCATTATGAACGTCATTATGCAGCAATCGATTAAGGTCGTACGCTGGATAGTAGCCGCGCTCGTACATATAGTGAAATACTTTTTCATGCGTATCAATAGCCTTCATTAAGTGTTTTACAAACGTTTTTCTTAACACGGACGTAGCCGTTTCTGTAATCGCTGCGGCGTAATTCCGTACGGCCGTCTTGGTGAACCCTAATAAATCACCTGCATACAGTGCGCTTTCATCTCTTGATTCCCGCGCTTCTCCATACATTGGCGCCGAAGGAATAAACGATAACAACTCGCGCAAATTCGTTTCCACTCCCTCGATTGTATGAGCGTAAATTGACTTTAACACAGGGCACTCTACTTTTCCGACAGCCTTTTTCATTTTCATTAATGCATTAGCTTGAAACGCGATTAATTCATGCAACTCCAATGTTTCATGCCATGCTAAATGGCGGTGAACATGCGTTGTTCCATAAGTATGCGCAGGCATTTTTTCTCCACCTCACATAATGAGTAAATCACCACTTACTTTATATGTGAAGGCGGAGAAAAAGGTCACTAAAAAGACCTCCTCCACATAAGAGAAGGTCTTTCCAAATTATAGTATATCAATATCATCATCACCGTCAAACCAGTTATCCATCATGTCTTCCACATGATCTTCTACGTCAAACGCATCTTCTACTACGTCTTCTATAAGTTCTTCCGCAACCATGCCAGCGAGCATTCCTGCCGCAAATCCACCGATCGCTCCCATCATCCCGTGTCCATCATGGTGATGGGATGGGTGAGGATAGTAATCCGGATGATGCGGAGAATAATAACCTGGATGATGTGGAACATATGGCGCACCGACATATAACTGAGGTTGCTGCACCATTTCTTGCAACAGCATGTACAGTTTTTGCGTCAACCCTTCCACATCGTTGATTTCGTCATAGGTAAAGAAAATTTCCCGTTTTAATTCTCTTTCACTGAAACCAAATAAGCCACTAAACACATCGACTTCCATGTGTAGGCGTATGCCGTTTTCCTCTAAAAAAGCAAGCAACTCCACTTCTTGAACTGTCTCCCTAAATGCTTCTGTCGGGAAAAATTCAAACTCTTGACCATATGGTGTTACCTTACCGGAAGTTGATTTTTCACGAAAACCAAGCTTATCCAACGCATGAAATACTTTCTCTAATGGCAACGGAGGTAATACATGAATCGCATCTCTATCCAACGCATCGACTCCTTGAGCAATATCGAGACGCGTGACAAACGTGTAATACACTCCATGGCGAGTCACTGGCAAATGGATTGGTAGTACGTAAGAAAACGGCAGTACTTTTCTTTCTCCCGGTTTAATCGTAAATGATGGAGAAACGGGAATAACAGCGACCGTTCGACGATGTTCGTGACCATCCGTACGAACAATTAAATGTAATTCGACATCTAATTTATGAATATGCTGCTCCACCGTCCCTCCTTCAATGAAAAATTCTCCTTCGATTTTCTCGCCAAGACGTACATGAGGATGATGCAAAACAAGATTGACTTTCGCAGAACCTACGCCCAATTTAGATAATAACTTTTTTAGCATTCACCATCTCTCCTCATTCTTTTTCCTACAATCGATTTTTACGAATAAGCCTTGAAAAAGGATTCAAAAAATCCTAAAGGTTGTCGTAACCCTTAGGATTTTTTGAACTCAAAAAAAGATTTTTGCAATACCGAGACAAATTAAAATCGTTCCCGGAATCATCGTTGCTTTTTTCATCGCTTTTATTTTTGAAAATTTATACCCCGCTCGTAATCCGAAGCGAATAAAAACAATATTCATAATGGATACCAATAAAGCGAGAATAAGCGGTGAATACCTTAAAAATGAAGCGCTCAATCCTGCTCCAAACGCATCCATTGATAAGGCGAACCCGATTAACATCGCCTCTTTCATACTAATACTGCCCGATCCATCAAGATCTGCTAAAGACGGTTTTTTTAATACTTGAATCACAATCCCCAATTGGTTTAGGTGAAGTCTCCAAATTCGCATTCGCGCTTTCGATGGTGGACGATACTCTTCTATACCTTCCAACTCATCTTCTCGCTTCTTAACAACATTATAAATCGCCCATATGCCTAACGCAATTAAAATAGATGACGCTAACCACCGTGTCACTTGAATTGGCAGCAACAAAACTAAAAATGCACCCACATACATTGACAACAGCAACATCAAACCAGAAAACAGGGCAATGACCAGGAGCGAGCGAAATGGAAACTTCAATTTTCGTAATCCATACGTTACACCGACACTCAAACTATCCAAACTCACCGCTAACGCTAACATCACCATTGACACATATTTCAGCATAGTTTCGTTCCCCCTGCGTTACTATATGCATTATCGTAAGCAGGCGAAACTCGTTCACGTTCACTACACCTTTCGACGTTTTTTGATTTCCGGGGAAATATTTCTTTTCATTTCGACATTTTCTTTTTTTATTCTTTTAAGTGATACGGCAGTGTAGCAATCACAATATCTTTTTTAAGAATCAAAAAGAATCGTAAAACAATCGCAGTTTGGTTATGCAATAACGCATGCCACCATTTTTTCACAATAAACTGCGGCATTAAGATGGTAATTGGTGAGCCTTTTGTTTCTTTTTCCACCTCATTAATATAATCTAACATCGGAGAGAGAATCGTTCGATACGGTGAATAAATTATTTTTAACTCAATATCCGGATAAAACTTTTCCCATTTCGCTCGCAGTTTTTGTTCCTCTTCCTCATGGAAAATAACCGAAATAGCGGTAATGTCATCGGAAATGCTTCTCGCATACTGTATCGACTGAGCGACGACTTTGCTAACCCCGGAAATCGGTATAATCACTTTCGGTTTTACGACCTTCTCACGATGTTCCCATTCCTCTTCATCAAGTCTTAACTGTTCACCCAGTTTTTCATAATGATCACGAATTTTATAAAACATCATCACTAGCAACGGAATGGCAATGATGACTAGCCAAGCACCCTGGGTAAATTTCGCCGCAACCGTAATCACAGTGACTAATCCTGTCACAATGGTTCCTGTTATAATCGTTGCTAATGTTGCTACGTTCCGCTTGTCTTTTTCTTTCCATATTTTTTTGATCATCCCACTTTGCCCAATCGTAAATGAGAGAAATACACCAACCGCATATAACGGAATAAGGGAATGCGTTTCACCATGAAATACAACGATTAAAATAATTGCCAAAACGCTAAGCAAAATAATCCCATTTGAAAATACTAAGCGATCGCCGCGCGCCGCCAAACTTCGCGGCAAAAATCGATCGTTCGCAATAATGGAAGTAAGCTGCGGGAATCCGGCAAAACTTGTATTAGCCGCTAACACTAAAATCAACATCGTAACCATTTGAAAAAGATAAAAGAACACACTATTGCCAAAGACATGGTGACCAATTTGCGAAATCACGGTCTTATTTTCCATTGGCGTAACACCGAATCCCGCTGATAAAATCGTAATTCCTAAAAACATCGTCCCTAATAATAACGACATCCATCCCATCGTAATCGCAGCGTTTTTCGAACTGTCCGGCTTAAACGAAGGTACGCCGTTACTAATGGCTTCTACTCCGGTCATTGCCGAACACCCGGAAGCAAAAGCCCTTAACAAAATAAACATGCCATATCCTGACGAAAAGAAATGTTCAGCAGAAGCATGTTCCTTATAGTTAAATCCATGCCATCCTTCATGCCATAACTGCCAACCGCCAACGCCAATGAGCACTAAAACCGATATAATGAATAAATATGTCGGATAAGCAAACACCGTCGCTGACTCTGTAATCCCACGTAAATTTAAAATCATAAGCAACAACACAAGCCCGATCCCGATTTCCACTTTCCAAGGAAGTAAGTTTGGAAAAGCGGATGTAAGCGCGGCTACTCCTGAACTAATGCTGACAGCGACAGTAAGAACATAATCAATCATCAATGCCGCACCAGCGACTAAACTTGTCGTCGTGCTTAGATGGTCTCTGGCAACGACATAAGCGCCACCGCCAGATGGAAAAGCATAAATAATTTGTCGATAAGACAACGTCACAATCAATAATAATCCTAAAATCGCTAACGCAATCGGTAATGAGTAAAAGAACACACTTGTTCCTAATAACATAAGCACCAATAAAATCTCTTCCGTCGCATAAGCGACAGACGAAAGCGCATCAGAAGAAAACACGGCTAACGCCTTCCATTTTGGCAATTTTTCATGTTTCAACCGTTTCGTTTCCATTGGTGAACCAATTAATAGCCGTTTCAAAGAAGCCATCATTCCTACCCCTTCTTTTTGGATGTTCGTAAAATTTTAAAAGTAAACAATCACTTATTATCTTTTTGTATTTTCTGGGACAATCATTTAAAAAACATAAAAAACCGTTGAGGATGTTCTCAACGGTTAAAAAGCCACTTTCCTTTACATCCCTCCCAAAACGCTTACGAGGTTAGCTGTCGGGTTAGGGCTATGAGAGTAACCCCTCCTTTTTAAGGACTCACCCCAAGTAACATACGTTACAAATTTGGTTCCCCCGCTCCATCAAGGATTCAGCGATTTACATTGTCAATTGTCAATCATAGATGTTATCTTACTCATTTCGATTTACCTTGTAAAGAAGCAAAAAGAAGGGATTAAACAGAAATTCGCTTATTTTATCACTTTTTTGTTCTTATTTTCGTTTCTTTCTCATGTTTATAAGCTTTATTCTTCAATTTTACAACTCAAACTCATCCAATCATAATTTTCCCTTTTGGATAACGGAACGGGTCTGGCTTACGATGTAATGTTACCGCATAGGCAATTGTTAGCGGTCCAACTCTTCCAGCAAACATCGTTAAAATAATAAGAACCTTCCCAAAAGGTGAAAGCTCCGGGGTCAATCCCATAGAAAGACCAACCGTTCCAAATGCAGACGTTACCTCAAACAAAATCATCAAAAAGTCTTTGCCGCGCTCTGTAATCGTTAATAACATCGTTACTGTCATGACGATAAATAAGCCACTTAATGTTACCGTTAACGATTTATAAATCGTGTCATACACAATCCGTTTCTTAAAGAAAATCACATCTTCTTTTCCTTTAATTTGCGACCAGACGGCACCGAGCAATGTTGCAAATGTCGTCGTCTTAATCCCTCCCCCTGTCGATCCGGGAGAAGCACCGACAAACATAAGAAAAATGATAAGGAACAATGTTGGTTGTGTTAAATCGGGAATATTTAACGTATTAGAACCAGCTGTTCGCGGTGTAACCGCTTGAAACAACGACGCAAGAAATTTTCCAAGCGGAGACAGTGGCTGCAGTGTTTTCGGATTATGAAATTCTAACAAAAAGATAAAGAGCGTGCTAAGTACCACTAATAAACCACTTGTGACAAACACGACTTTTGTATGTAAAGAAAGCCGGCGTGTCTCACGATATTCGTATACTTCATTCATCACAATAAACCCAATGCCACCAAGCGTAATCAGCGCACATAATACAAGCGTAACGAGCGGATCTTCGACGTATCCTGTAAAACTTCTGAATCCTCCCATTAAGTCAAATCCAGCGTTATTAAAGTTCGAAATGGCGTGGAACATTCCAAAATAAAAAGCCTTTAATAATGGCATGTCAAAAGAAAAGCGAATCGTTAATAAAAGACCACCTACGAGTTCAATGACACCCGTAAAAATCAATACTCGTTTGACGAGCCGAACGATTCCTTCAATCGATAAATTATTTAGCGCCTCTTGAAGCAACAGCCGTTCTTTTAACGAAATTCGCTTGCCAACAAGGAAAGCAAAAAATGTCGCAAACGTCATAAACCCTAATCCGCCGATTTGAATCAAAAACAAAATGACTAACTGCCCAAACAACGTGAACGTTGTCCCTGTATCCACGACAACAAGCCCCGTTACACATGTAGCCGATGTCGCCGTAAACAAAGCATCTAGCCAATGAAGCCCTTTCCCGTCATTCGTTGCAATCGGAAGGGTTAAAAGAGCTGCACCAATAAAAATAATCAACGCAAATCCGAGCACTAATACTTTTGGGGGATCAAAATAATACTTTCGATTTTCGTGCATAGAGTTACTCCTCCCCTTATTTCATCAAAAAACCAATTTGTATACACTTTGTTCTCGCGCTCTATCGAAATCATACATGTAAAAAATATACCAAAAAATACATCTGTCTTGTACAATAAATTCATTAAAGCATTCAAGGGTGATAACAATGAACATCATTTCGACTCATGATCTCCATCGAGAAACCATTCATAATTTTTTTATCGACCATTGGGGAAGCCCACAAATGGTTGTTTCTACAGGGATCTATAATTGCAGCGAGCTAGATGGATTTGCTGTCCTCAATGACAATCAAGAAATCATTGGACTTATTACGTATATCATCAAAGCACCTTATTGTGAAATCATCTCGTTAGACAGCGTAGAGGAAAAGAAAGGAATTGGTACAGCCTTACTAACGCGACTAGAAACATTCGCTCAAGAACATGGTTGCACCTGTATTCAACTTATTACAACTAATGATAATCTAAACGCATTACGTTTTTACCAAAAAAGAGGCTACCAATTAGTAAAAGTATTCCCTAATGCCGTTGAAAAAGCAAGAAACATGAAACCAAGCATCCCACTCGTAGGCTTTGATGGCATTCCAATTCGTGATGAACTTTTATTAGAGAAGCAATTATAAGTGACAAACACTTCAAGACTCCTATAACCCGATTTGCCCCCATCCAAGTATGTCGATGATAAAAAAGCGCCTAAAAGACTATGCTTTTAGGCACTTTCGATTACTCGTTATTCTCCTGTTTCCGCAAATCGCTTAATACGTTCGCCAATTTCATCGCGAACACGTTGGAAGACAGCCCATTTTTCTTCCTCTGTTCCTTCCGCTTTCGCTGGGTCATCAAAACCCCAGTGCACACGTTTTACATGTGGAGGAGTAACTGGACAATGATCGGCCGCATGACCGCATAATGTCACGACAAGGTTCGCCTTATTTAAAATCTCGAGATCAATGACATCGGACGTTTGATTCGAAATGTCGATGCCGACCTCGGCCATTGCCTTTACCGCTTTTGGGTTTAATCCATGTGCTTCAATCCCAGCACTATACACGTCCCACTCGTCACCTAAATATTTTTTTGCCCATCCTTCCGCCATTTGGCTGCGGCATGAGTTGCCTGTGCATAAAAAGTAGATTGTTTTTTTGACCATCTCATTCATCTCCTCTTACGAAGTAATAAGTAACCATATATACAAGCCAGCAAGGGTGATCAACAAGGTTGGAAGCGTTAAAATAATTCCATTTTTTAAATACGTTCCCCACGAAACTTTGACGCCTTTTGTTGAAAGAACATGAAGCCATAATAATGTCGCTAACGAGCCAATCGGAGTAATTTTCGGTCCTAAATCCGAACCGATGACATTCGCATAAATAAGCCCTTCACGAATCATTCCTGTTGTATTCGTAGCAGCAATCGCTAACGCATCAACCATCACTGTCGGCAAGTTATTCATGACCGAAGATAAAAACGCAGCAATAAACCCCATTGCCATCGTTCCGGCACATAAACCATGATTTGCCGCTATTTGGATCACATCGGAAAGCACCGTCGTCAAACCAACGTTACGCAATCCATACACGACGACATACATCCCAATCGAGAAAAAAACAATGGCCCATGGTGCCTCTTTCAATATTTGTTTTGTGTGAACGGCAGGACTTTTTCGCCCAATAAACAAAAACAAAATCGCTACTGTTCCAGCAACGAACGACACAGGAATTTCAAAAAATTCACTAATAAAATACCCTACTAATAAAATTCCTAACACAATCCATGACAATTGAAACATCAGCTCGTCTTTAATCGCTTCTTTCGGCTTTTTCAATTGTTCCAAATCATACTTTGTCGGAATTTGTTTTTTAAAGAATACATATAAAACAAACATGCTTGCAGAGAGCGAAAACAAGTTAGGTACAATCATCCGTGAAGCATATTCTCCAAAACTAATATGGAAAAAATCCGCTGAAACGATATTAACAAGGTTGCTGACGACAAGTGGTAACGATGTCGTATCAGCAATGAATCCGCTGGCCATAATAAACGGCAACACCATCGCGTCTTGAAACTTTAATGCACGCACCATCGCTAATACAATCGGTGTTAAAATAAGAGCTGCCCCGTCATTGGCGAAAAACGCAGCAACAATCGCCCCAAGAATCATAATATAGAAAAACATCTTGATTCCGCTGCCGCCAGCTGCGCGCGCCATATGTAACGCTGCCCATTCAAAAAAGCCGATTTCATCGAGAATTAGCGAAATAATAATAAGAGCAATAAATGTAAGCGTCGCATTCCAGACAATGCCCGTTACATCGATAACGTCATGAACATCGACAACCCCGGCAAAAAGAGCAAGAAGCGCTCCGCCGCAAGCAGACCAACCAATCGATATGTTTTTCGGTTGCCAAATGACAAGAATTAATGTAACTAAGAAAATCAATGCTGCGAAAACAACCGAAGCCAAAATACCACCTCACTAGTTGCATAAAATACGTAATCCTTTTTGCTCTAACATGGTGAGCTTCTCTGTTTGATCAGGAACGTGCATCAAAATATCCTCGATGAGTGAATAAAATTCATGCTCCTTATGAATAGAATAGATCATCCACTGCCTTTGCCGTGTTTCTTTCACAAGCCCTGCATCTTTTAATTTACGAAGATGTTGGCTAATTGCCGGTTGACTCATTTGAAACATCTCTACAAATTCACATACACAACAATCATGATGAAGCAACACCCGCATCATTGTTAATCTCGTTTTATCCCCAAGCAATTTCAACACGGTCGCAATTTGTTCAACATGACCACTCACCATTCACACCTCCATCATTATACACACGTTCAACCACCTAATATATTAGCAAACAATTATATAATAAATTACTTATATAAAGGCGTCAATGAAAAAATCTGTGAAAGCTGATCCCTTTTAAACCTCTTTCTTATTGTGTTGCAACATTTTTGTTCACTTTTTCTTTTTTATGGAAAATCATATTATTGATTTGACTTAAAGCTAAATTATATATTATGCTACTTGACATGGGGAATTTTCAATTACAATTTTTATATAAACATAATCGTTGGACAAACATGTTCAAAACTATAAACATCACGTAATTTCCAGTCTTGTTGCATCTGTCCAATCACAACGAGCAAATCAGTCAATTTTTGTCATAAATACGATAACGGTTCAATATTTTTTTGAAGAGCCCAAAATACTAGAATGATAAAAATAGGGGTGAGTTTGGAAAATGAAGGGGATAAAAAAATTAATAGAAACGTACCAAAATGTTTTTAGTCCACATCTCCGTTTTTTCATTGTTGCTGTGTTTTTATTTTGGATGAAAACATACGCAGCCTACCGAATTGAGTTCAACTTAGGGATTAGTAACTCTATGCAAAAGTTCTTGTTATTCATTAACCCGGTTAGCTCGGCCATTTTCTTCTTCGGTTTAGCTTTATTGGCTAAAGGGAGAAGGATTTATATTTGGCTGATAGTTATGGACTTTATTCTATCATTTATCTTGTATGCCAATATCGTGTATTACCGATTCTTTAGTGACTTTATTACATTCCCAACTTTGACGCAAACGAACAACTTCAGCAGCTTAGGCGGAAGCGTTTTAGAATTATTAAAATGGTACGACTTCCTCTATTTCGTAGACACGGTCATTTTAATTGCGTTCGTCGTAGCAAAGCGCGCAAAATTAGAATCGGTTTCTTTAGGACGTCATAAAAGAAATCTTGTGTTTGCAACGGCTGTCTTCATGTTCGTGACCAACTTAGCGTTAGCGGAAATCGATCGTCCGCAGTTATTAACAAGAACGTTTGACCGCAACTATATTGTCAAATATTTAGGAATGTATAACTACGTGATTTATGACGCGGTTCAAAGTATGAAATCGTCAACACAACGCGCCTTTGCTAATAAAAGTGATGTCACGACCGTTCTGAACCATGTACAAGCAACGTATGCAAAGCCGAATCCGGCTTACTTTGGCAAAGGAAAAGGAATGAACGTCATCTATATTCATCTAGAATCGTTCCAAAACTTTTTGATTAACTATAAGCTGAATGGTCAAGAAGTAACACCATTTTTAAATTCATTAACTCATGATAAAAATACGTTTTACTTTGATAATTTCTTCCATCAAACAGGGCAAGGAAAAACATCTGATGCTGAATTTATGTTAGAAAACTCCTTGTTTGGGTTGCCACAAGGATCGGTATTTACAACAAAAGGGCAAAACACATATCAAGCAGCACCAGCCATTTTAGGACAACAAGGCTATACATCAGCCGTCTTTCACGGCAACTATAAAACATTCTGGAATCGTAATGAAATCTATAAATCTTTTGGATTTGACCACTTCTTTGATGCAAGTTACTATGATATGAATGATAAAGATGTTTTAAACTACGGTTTGAAGGACAAACCGTTCTTTAGAGAATCGATTCCATTGTTAGAAACGTTAAAGGAACCTTTTTATGTGAAGTTTATTACCTTATCGAACCATTTCCCTTATCTAATCGATGAGGAAGATGCAACGATTGAACCAGCTAATACCGGTGATGCGTCTGTAGACCGTTACTTCCAAACAGCGCGTTACTTAGATGAGGCTGTCAAAGAGTTCTTCGATTATTTAAAACAATCTGGTTTATATGATCGTTCGATCATCATTTTATATGGCGACCATTATGGAATTTCTGAAAATCATAATGAAGCGATGGCACAAATTATCGGAAAAGAAATCACGCCGTTTGAACACGCCCAATTACAACGCGTACCATTATTCATTCGTGTTCCTGGTGTCAAAGGTGGAATTATGCATCAATATGGCGGAGAAATCGATGTTCTGCCAACCCTTCTCCACTTATTAGGAATTGACACGAAAAACTATATCCAATTTGGTACAGACCTCTTGTCACCAGAACACCAACAAATCGTCGCGTTTCGCAATGGGGATTTTGTCACCCCAACCGTTACCGCTATCAACGGAAAGTACTATGATTCAAAGACCGGCAATCCAATTGAGAAAAATGACGAAATTAAGCGCGACGAACAAATCGTACGAACCAAACTAAGCCTTTCCGATAAAGTCGTATATGAAGACTTACTGCGCTTTTACACACCGAAAGGATTCAAACCAGTGGATCGTACAAAATACGACTACAATCATCATGAAGAGAAATAATAAACCCCATTTTTTAGCTACTTGGGGAAGCTGTTCAAAAAGTTCTGCGAACAGCTTCCTCTTTTTTTGTGCTATAGATAACGCGTCTAGCCAATGACCAATAGTCGCAAAAAGTATAATGCATAATGTTCGAGGATGTCTCAATCACTTTGCATGTGTTTCAAACCAATTTTTTGCAAAAAGCAATTTTTCATCGTAACATAGAGGTGATATTGATTTCTCTCAAGGAGGAGTAGGTCTATGAACCGCACAAACCAGCTTGTTCAATATTTTTTAACCCACCGCAGCGTTACTATCGAACTCATTAACAAAATTGAAAAAGAACATTATGACTACAAGCCAACGCCCACATCCATGCCAGCAAAAGACCTAGTTACTCATATTCTTTTTGCATTTTATAAATTTGCAAAAGTCGCAAAAGAAGGAAACCCAATGCTGTTTAAGGAGAAAATAGAGGAAACAGAAACGGATCTTCGCAAACTAGCAGAAATGTATACAGAAAAGACAAAAAGTTTGTTAGAGTCCCTTACAGAAGAAGATTTCGATCGCATGCTTGACCTAACTGCAATCTTTGGAGCGCAACTCTCTGTCGCACAATTTCTTCAATCCGCTATGGACCACGAAATCCATCATAAAGGGCAGCTTTTCGTGTACGTACGTGAAATGGGATATACGGAACTGCCTTTGTTTATTAAGCGTGGTTAAAAACGGCTAAACAAAGAAACAGATCATGGTAAATCATCTTTTTTCTAACTAAAGAATATGGTATGATACGCATAGAAAGAACGTATAATAAAAAGAGACCGAAAGTGCGGCAACACTTTCGGTCTTTGCAATAGCAGACTCAAAGGAGTCGGCCTATTGGAAAAATAGACCTCGTCCTAGAATTCGCGGTTCAAGGGAGGTCTATTTTTTATTCTTATGATTAAACGACAGCATCGCTATCACCAGCATCCCAAAAGAAATCATAAGAGAAAGGGATTCGTATACTGTTATACGCTCACCCCCTTTCAAAAGAAAATAGGGGTAAGCCGACCGCCCTTGAACTTCTGCTATTGCTGATTGTATTATAGCATTTCCCTTACCAGAATCTTGTCAAAAATTCTGTGTTAGTATTATCTTTTTTCATCTTTTCTGCCCGACTTATTCGCAAAACTGGTTTCCTATCGAAAATACTAAGTACTTTCGGAACATTAAACGTAATTAATGGTTAAAATCAATAATCTACCAATTATATATCTGTTATTTTCCCTCATTTTCTACTGGTACAAAATATTGATCCTTGCGATAACACAACGCCTCCATGGTAGCTATAAGGTTTTGATCACTTTCTACTCGAATTTTATACCATGCCGTACGATAATTTCGTTTCTCTTCTGTAGCGATTGCTTTTAGGCGAGATCCCTTCATGCCGGGAGCCATAAAATTCACAGTTGTAGACAAACCAAATGAGGTTTTTCCATAAGAATTACATGCTGCCGCAAAGACATAATCAGCTAAAGCAAATATAATGGCTCCATGTACAGTTCCATGAATATTCAACATATAATCCTTCACATCTAACTCAGCAGTCGCAGTGCCCTCTCCTAGCTCTATTAGCTTAATTCCTAAGTGCTGGGCATAAGGTTCGTTTTCAAATGTCTCAAATATTTGCTTGTAATATTTGTAATATTTTTTGTGAATTTCTTGTTCATCCATCTTTATCACTCCTACGTTACTTTTAATCGTCTAAAAACCACCTTATACGCAACTACAAAATGTTCCGTATGTTATCCCTTTATGTTCGCTCAGCACTTACAAAAAACCATTTCATTTTACACCCTCAATATAGAACAGACGATTCAAATCGCAAAACGATGTTTCAAACTAGTTGTTTAATGATTCGATGTATATATTAAATATTCCTATTGATAATGACAAAAAACTTTTTATAAAGATCAACACTCTATTCATTTACTTTTCACTAACAGCAATCTGTATCCCAATAAGCGCTAACAGCGAACCTTTGATAATGTTCATTCTCTTTGATAAGAAATGGCGTAATTTCTCAGAAAACACGCTGACAGCGATAAAAATCACTAACGCTTGAATTAGAAAAACAACTCCTAAAATGAACATCTGCAACGTGATATGTCCCATTGATTTATTTACAAATTGAGGAAGCAATGCAAGAAAAAATAATGATACCTTGGGATTAAGGAGATTCATAAGAATTCCTTTTTTGTACAATGATTTATACTCTAACGGTTTGTGATTGTTTATAATAAAGCCAACCTCTTTTTCTTTAAATGATTGCCACGCTAAATATAACAAATAAGCAGCGCCGGCATATTTCACTACCGCAAAAGCCAAAGCGGATTGATAGATAACCGCCGAAACACCAAGCGTTGCAGCCGTGATATGGACAATAAGCCCTGAACAAAGCCCCAGCGCCGTTGCGATCCCCGCTTTTTTGTCCTGTGAAATGCTTTGGGCAATCACAAACAGAATGTCCGGACCCGGCATCAACGTCAGCAATACCGCCACTCCTAAAAAGGACATGACTAGTGTGAAATCCATTTACAGCACCTCTCTTTTCGTATTATTAATAACACTTAGTAGAGCAAAAAATAAAATGAGAACAATACCTGCTAATGATGTATTTGACCACTTAATGCGGGGGTCAAATAATTGAAAAATAAAAGTAAAAACAGGAACAAGTGTTGTCGTAATCATGACAAAAAATGGATTGCAAAACCGGATCCCTATTTGAAGCATATATAAAGGTAAAATGACACCCGCTATAGTTATAAAAAGAATCCATTTCCAATTTTCTGAAACCGTTAAATACAAGGAGTCTTGGTTTAGAGCGAGGATTGCTGTAATTGGAATAATCGCATAAAATCGATGTGCTAAAATTTGTGTTGAACTCCATCCTGAATCGCTTAGTCTTTTTGAATAAATGGCTGCCAAAACAGCTCCTATTCCACTAATCGTGGAGGCAAGTAAGCCTTTCACCGTTAAACCAATGGAAATCATCTCAATACCTGAGCGCCCCGTAAGAGATGCCCAAAACAAGAGAATACTCCCTATTAAAATCCCTATACCTATTAAAAAGTCTATTCTAGATGTTGTATGTTGCGGATATAACCATTTACCAATGAAAAGCGCTAATAAAGGACCTACACCAATCTCAATAGCACTAACAACAGCCGGTTCAACATATTTTAATGCAAAGTAAAAACAACCAAATATAATAGCAGTACATATATTTAGAATGATAAAATTGATTCGATCTTTTAAACTTAAGCGCCTGATGGAGTTTTTCTCGTTCTTTGAAAACAAGCCAATAACATGAAACGTAATAGAAGTTACAAAAAAGCTGATAAATGTAAAAGTAAAAGGGCTAATTTCCTGTACATATTTCGCATAATAAACCTGATTGACCGCATTTAATAAAGCTGAACCTATAAGAAAAATCGCTCCCAACATAAATGTTGTTGAAAATCTCCTTAGAATATAGTGCATAGTCTCCACTCCCCAAGCATACGTCATAATTTTTTTAGATTTTTATGGAATTGTCCGTTTAATGCAACCGTCTCTAACTATAGCAATTAAGTATTCTTTTTTTGAAATATTATCCTTTTTTACTGATGTTTGAAGATAAAATATGAATCACCTGCATCAAAATTCAAAAAATTAAAAAAGTTATTATTAAAAATATCATTTACCGTAAACAAATACCATAAACGCATATTTTCAAAAAAACGCTTTCATCTAATAAAATCCAAAAAATTCTATATACTTCTTAAAAATTCACAAAATTCAAATTCTAGATTGAAGATGATATATCCAAATAAAAACTCTTTCCTTTTACTCTCCTAAGACTTTATCCCCCTAATTCATTCCTCTCATTTTTGTACAAAATGTGATCCTAAAAAACATGCCATCCGTTTCAGCCATTTTTCCCGATTTTCCTTTTTTGATTCAATAAAAAAGGACTGAAGGTTGTCTTCCCTTCAATCCCTAAACGAATTTCTTCGTAAGAAACAAATATTTTTTACTGTATCCGTACTCTGCAAGATTGACTTGGCTTATATCCTTTTTACCTCTTAACTAGAGAATAGCATCAAGCGCATATTGTCCAGGTCCGATAAGGGCGACACCAATAGCTACAACCAATAACATTAAGTTATATTCAAATCCATTTTGTGTAATCCAGTAACCATTCGAACCATGAACTTTTACAATAGCAACGAGCATCGTAATAGCAATCAGAGCGCTTGCTACTGGAGTAAGGAAACCTACTGCGAATAGAGCTCCACCAACAAATTCGCCTAATCCAGCTAAAAGTGCCATCGTTACGCCTGGTTTTATGCCAATCGACTCCATCCAGCCACCTGTCCCTTTTAAGCCATAACCACCAAACCAACCAAACAATTTTTGAGCGCCATGCCCCATAAATGTTAATCCAACTACTAAGCGAATCATTAATAAACCAATATTCATCATGTTTGTATCCCTCCTAAAGATGTTTTTTATAAATACGTCACGAATTCAGCAACAGGTTTGCGGTACCCTCTTGGTTTTCGGCTTTGAACTTTTTCTTTTCCTAATGTAATCATCATCACTGGCTCATACTGGTCAGAGATGTTTAACACTTGCTTTAGTTGCTCCGGATCAAATCCAATCATTGGGCAAGTATCCCAACCTTTATTTTTGGCAGCCATCATAAATAACATCGCAGATAAAGAGGCGTTCCGAATAGCTTCATCCCGTTGGAAAACTTCCCCTCTTTTTTCGTAAAATGACACCGTATCCTGTACCATTTGATCGAATTCTTGTTTATTTACAATTTCTAACATAAGAAGACCTTCGTAGATGCGAGCGGCTTCTTGATAGGCTTTTTTATCACCTAAAACTACAATGACAGCTGAAGCCGTCGACACTTTATGCTGTCCATACGCTGCTTTTTTTACTTCTTCTTTTAGCTCAGGATTAAGAACGACTAAATAGTTCGCATGCTGTAAGTTAAAAGCTGATGGAGCCAGTTTGACTAACTCAAAAATCTCATCAAGTTCTTTAGAGCTGATCGGATGATTCTCAAGAAAGTTACTTGCAGACCGTCGTTCTTTTACCAATTGTTCAAAATTTGCCATGATTATGCCTCCATTACTTCAACTTAAAATATAATGAATTCGAGATATTTTACAAAAAATAATCGCTCTTTTGCTTAGTATTCTATTTTTTTAAGAGTTCTTTCTCTTCATCCGAAAAGGCTTCAAAACTCTCCTTGATTCCCTTTTTATGTTTTGGCCAGTCTTTTAATCTTTTTTCGATTAACAGCCCTTATTGCACCAACTGATCCGCTATATGATGATGCTGCGACGAATTATATCTTTAATGAGAATAGCAAACTCAGTTTCATCCTCTGCTTCTATAATTATGTTTTATGTTTCATAAGCACACATAAGAACCAAATATTTTTTAGTTTACACGTATCACACCCTTACAAAAATATCTTGAATTAAATTATTTTTAATTCAAGATAATAATACCGTGAACTCTGCTTTTTTGTCAACATGAAACTCAAAAAACGTTATAGGGTATTCTTCCCCACTTCATCTCCTGTTCCATCACTTGCTCTTGCGCTTATTTTCCAATATATAACATGTATTATTTGCGTATGGAGTCGTACCAATTGGAAAAAAGAGCAAAGAGGAAGAAAAATAAACTTTTTTCCGCCCATTTCAATCGTTTTCCCGATTTTCCTTTCCCACGATGGCTTGAAATTGGAATCGTCATATATTCTCCTGAACATTGGAATGGTGGACTTGGAACCGAAGCATTATCTTTATGGATTGACTATCTCTTTGAAAATCTAACCATCGAGAGAGTGGGGCTTACAACTTGGTCTGGAAATCCACGAATGATGAGATGTGCGGAAAAATTGGGAATGCGATTAGAAGGCAGAATGAGAAAATGCCGCTACTATAATGGCGAATACTATGATTCCATTCGAATGGGGATTCTTCGAGAGAAATGGGATGAATTTAAAAAGAATAATCCCTTATTCAACTAACGAGAGCATTCATTCACTAAAAAATACAAAAAGGTAAGCAAACATATTAAACACGCTAATATATGCTTACCTTTATTTTATTCCTTTTTGGGCAAGGAGAAAGCGAAAAGAAAAAAGACTTAGATTATTCCAAGCCTTTCAATCGTTGGTTTATCCAGTTTTTTAAGCTTTTCTTATTTCCTTTAACTCTTGTTCCTTCACCATTTCCATGTTAAAACGAGATTTTTGATAGATACACATGTTTTCCCCTCTTGAGAAATGATGAATAAACTGTATATAACTGATGTCTAACCGAGCCATATCTTAAACGGTGAAACAAATAATCTCTGCTCTGGTCATGCAACATATGCGTAAAAAATGCTACCCTGATTAGATAGTATCTTTATTCTGTTAAAGAAAAACCAAGATAAATCGCTGTACCCCACATAACAATAGCAGAGACCTTGTTAAGAACCACCATTAAACGACCAGACTTATCTAAATTACCCGTTATTCTTCCGGTCAAAGCTAACCCTGTAAACCATAACCAAGAAACAACAATACATGCTGCTGTGAATGCTACTTTCTCCATTCCAGCATATCGTAATGAACTTGTTCCAATTACGCCCACAGTGTCCATTATGGCATGAGGATTGAGTAAAGAAACAGAAACAGCAAAGGCAATTTGTTTTTTAGGTGTAAATATTTCAGCGGATTCACCATTTCTATTAGGTTTACTTCTCCAAGTGATCCAACCCATATATGTTAAAAATAAAATCCCCACACCAATAAGCAATGTCTTGAACCAATAAGACTCCCATACAATGACAGACACTCCTAATACAGCTAACAAAATCAAAAAGGTATCACATATCGAAGCGGTAATAACAACTGGTAATGCTTTGACCAATCTTCCTTGGACTGCACCTTGGTTAAAAACAAATACATTTTGTACTCCCAGTGGTAGAATTAAACCAAGAGCAAGAACAAAACCATGAACAATTGCACTAATCATATCGGTTCCCCTTTGTTATTGCTAATTGTTTTATTCGATAGTATATCATTCTTCTTTTTTTGTTTGAGCCCATTTTTTACTAAAGACAGTATAAAAGAATACTGTCCAACTTCATTAAGGGGCTAATTAGATTCGATGGTCCAACCTTTGTCATTCGTGATTTGTAATCCTTTTACCTTCATCATCGTTGATTCGCTCCTTGGTTTACTCGTTTAGAAACAGGATAGATATTGATTAAACATGTCGGAAATTCAAAATTTATATAGCAAGCAGGTATGATTAAATGTAATTTAGAATATTACGTAATAAAAGGAAATCGGAGGGATTTTATGAATACAGCATTACTGTTAATAGATATCCAAAATGATTATTTTCATGGGGGAAGAATGGAACTCCAAAATCCAACTTTAGCAGCCACAAATGCATCAAAAATTTTAAGCCTGTTCAGAGAAAAAAAATTACAAGTGATACATGTCCAACATATATCTTTGAGACCGAACGCAACATTTTTTTTACCTGAAACAGATGGTGTAGAGATACATAGTAAAGTAAAGCCTTTAGAAGACGAAATCATTGTACAAAAGAATTTTCCTAACAGTTTCAAAGGGACTAACTTGGAAAATATTCTTCTTGAGCATCATATAGGTGAATTAACTATTTGTGGTATGATGACACACATGTGTATTGATGCAACTGTCAGAGCAGCGAAAGATAAAGGATATAAGGTTAATTTAATCCATGATGCTTGTGCAACAAAAGACCTTCAGTTTGGAAACAATATTATTAGCGCAAACGATGTCCATAATGCTTTTTTAGCTGCTCTTAATGGATTATACGCCGATATTTATTCAACTGAAGAATATATTGATAAATTAAAACGAAATGGATGAAGTCATTGAAGAATATGAATCACTCTATTTCAGTGATGCAGAAAACAGTGGCTCGATGATTTGCAAAACGGGTACAAAAAAGTTGTTTAACTAATGCTTCCATCAGTTCAAGAACAGAATAAAATTTGATGTAGAGTGATTTTTTAATATCCTTAAAACAATTTCCACTCACCTACATCCCAAATATATTGGCAATAAAAATAGTAGAGGAAGAAAAGTGTATTTATTACAAAACAAAAATGATATACTAACCGATTTATTGTTATTTTCTTAAATAAAAATAACAACAATAAATAATTAAACAGAACTGGAATCAACGTAAACAATAATCTTTCATCCCAAATTGAAGCTGCGTTTGGATTTAACCACATAATAAGTTGGTCTGATACTTGTGCGAAAACAGAAAATATGAGAACTATCCAAAACAATGTTAATAAAATATATCTTCCCAACATCTTGGTCATACGAGTTCAACCCTTTTTTAGATACCAATATATTCGTGCAAAAACGGAAATCACCTTTCTTTAGAACTGATTGATTATTATGACTATACCCCCCAGTTCAGTACAATAAGAAAATTAAACGACTTTTTTAGTTTTTAAACAACATGTTTTTAAATTAAACAACTTTTTTATCACTCAACATTTACCATGACGTGCTTTGTACAAAAAATTCGCCACAATGGCGGAGGACAAATTTAAAATATTCCCCTGCATATGAAAATGCAATTGCTCTTCTTCAAATGACATGTTTTTATATAGTTCTTCTTGAGAAAGCCCAGTCTTCTTCATTCTCTGTTTTATACCTGGTATATAGGAATATTGTATCGGAATCATAATGAGAAAATATAAAACAGCAATACTACCAAAGAAAATAAAAGTATATTACATAAATTTCCTCTCCTCCTTTTATTATTTTTACGAATCACATCATGAAAAGTTTCAATCATTGGCTTTCTCTTTTGGCCTGTTCTTGCTCCATCCCTGATACGGCATGCTTTTTCCGCTCCAAAAAAAAAAGAATCGAGAAAAGTACCAAAATTGGTACTTTCCTCGATTCCCTTGAATCCTGTTACTCTACCGTCACTGATTTCGCTAAGTTGCGTGGTTTGTCGACGTCACAGTCACGGTGTAATGCTGCGTAGTAAGCGATTAGTTGTAATGGCACAACGGAAACAAGCGGCGTTAACATTGGATGAACCGCTGGAATCACATAACGGTCTTCTTCCATTTCTAAACCTTTCATTGAAATGATGCATGGGTTCGCGCCGCGAGCCACGACTTCTTTCACATTACCGCGAATGCTTAAGTTGACGTGCTCTTGTGTCGCAAGAGCAATGACTGGTGTGCCGTTTTCGATTAACGCGATTGTGCCGTGTTTGAGCTCACCGCCAGCGAAACCTTCCGCTTGAATGTAAGAGATTTCTTTTAATTTTAACGCACCCTCAAGGCCAACATAGAAGTCCACCGCGCGACCGATAAAGAAGCAATTACGCGTAGTCGCTAAATATTCGCGCGCGATTGTTTCCATTTCTTCTTTCGCATCGCAAAGCATTTCCATTGCATTTGCCACAATTCCTAACTCTTTTACAAGGTCTAAGTCAAGCTCAATGCCTTTTGCTTTTGCCGTTACCGCCGCTAAAATCGCTAATACTGCTATCTGCGCTGTGTATGCCTTCGTTGAAGCGACTGCGATTTCTGGACCGGCATGAAGCAATAACGTATAGTCCGCTTCACGAGAAAGCGTTGAGCCAGGCACATTTGTAATCGTCAATGCTTTATAGCCGAGTTCCTTCGTTTGCACAAGCACAGCACGGCTGTCCGCTGTTTCACCGCTTTGTGAAATGTAGATGAATAACGGTTTTTCAGATAATAACGGCATATTGTATGAAAATTCGCTTGCGACATGTACTTCTACAGGAATTTTTGCCCATTTTTCAATGAGTTGTTTACCGACTAATCCCGCATGGTAGCTTGTACCGCAGGCGATAATGTAGAGACGGTCGGCATCGGTTACCGTGCTAATAATTTCAGGGTCAATCATTAAATTGCCGTTTTCGTCTTGGTATTTTTGAATAATACGACGCATCACAAGCGGTTGCTCATCGATTTCTTTTAACATGTAATGCGGATACGTTCCTTTTTCAATGTCACTTGCATCTAGTTCTGCAGTATATGGAGCGCGCTCAATGATTTCGCCGTTCAATTTCTTAATCGTAATGGCGTTTCTCTTCACAATGACCATTTCTTTATCCATTAATTCGACATATTGATTGGTCACTTGCAGCATTGCCAGCGCGTCGCTTGCGACAACGTTAAAACCATCGCCAAGACCGACAAGTAATGGACTTTTGTTTTTCGCTACGTAAATAACATCTTTATTTTCTGCGTCGATTAACGCAATAGCGTAAGAACCTTTTAAAAGCGTCAATGTTTTACGGAATGCTTCTTCTACGTCCAAACCGCTGTTTACCATTTTTTCAACAATCTGTACAATGACTTCCGTATCCGTATCGCTCTTTAACTCAACGTCTTGTAAATATTCGCGTTTCAAAATCGCATAGTTTTCGATCACACCATTATGCACAAGCGTAAAACGACCTGATGCGCTTTGATGAGGGTGCGCGTTCACGCGGCTTGGGGCTCCATGAGTTGCCCAGCGTGTGTGACCGATTCCAAGCGGCGCTTCCACATCTGGATTTACGATTTCACGTAAGTCCGCGATACGACCTTTTTCTTTAAATACATGTACTCCATTGTCATTTAAAACAGCGATCCCCGCTGAATCATAACCACGATACTCTAACTTCTCAAGTCCGCGCAATAAAATTTCCTTTGAATCTTGTTGTCCAATATATCCAACAATTCCGCACATAAAAAACATCCTCCCTATTTCTCAAGGGGCAAGAAGGGGCGTTTCTTGCCCCTCTTCATGATAATATGGCGATTAAATCCTTCCCTTTGTCCAAAGAGTCGCCTCTTTGTTTTGAGGAAGAACTTACGGTTGTAATCGCAGCAACCGGGAGGTATCCGCCGAACGATCGATTAACCTCCTCCTCGTCAACTAAGCTTTTATCCGCTCAAAGCTTAGTCCAGGCGCTTTACCAATGAATACTCCTTCTACCCACCTTTCTATCTTGAATTCATAACAAACTTAATATTACAGCAGCCCACTCAAAAACGTCAACTGTAATATCACTTACAAAATAAAATATGCATAAGTGGAATATCCCGTTCCACTTATGCATAGAATGCTTGTGACCAGCCTGTAATTATTCAACGCCCATTTCTTCTCTTATCACAGCGGCAATACGCTCGACATAGTTTTGGCATGCTTCTTCCGTTGGAGCCTCTGCCATGACACGAACGAGCGGCTCTGTTCCGGATGGACGAACAAGAATGCGGCCATTCCCGCTCATTTCGCCCTCTACTGCTTGAATAACTGCTTTCACTTTTTCATTCTCCATCACTTGATGCTTGTCTGTCACTTTTACATTCACAAGAAGCTGCGGATATTTTGGCATTCCGCTTGCTAGTTCCGAAAGCGATCGTTTGGTGATTTTCATAATATTCACAAGCTGCAGAGCTGTTAATAATCCATCACCTGTTGTGTTGTAGTCGAGGAAAATAATATGTCCAGATTGTTCACCGCCTAGATTATAACCATTTTTCTTCATTTCCTCTACTACATAACGATCGCCGACAGCTGTTTGAACGCTTTTAATCCCTTCCGCTTCTAACGCTTTGTAAAAACCAAGATTGCTCATGACGGTAGAAACAACCGTTTGATGTTTTAAACGACCGATTTCCTTCAAATACTTCGCACAAATATACATAATTTGATCGCCATCAACAATATTACCATGCTCATCCACTGCAATGAGACGATCTCCATCCCCGTCAAACGCAAGCCCCACATCTGCTCCTTTTTCTTTGACGAACGCAGCTAACGCTTCTGGATGCGTTGAACCGACTCCCTCATTAATGTTAATTCCATTTGGTGAAGCTCCCATCGTCAATACATCGGCTTCTAAGTCTGCAAATAGATGGGTTGCCAACGAAGAAGTAGCTCCATGAGCGCAATCAAGCGCAATCCGAAGACCTGAAAAATCTTCTTCAATCGTTTGCTTTAAATATTGTAAGTATTTTTGACCACCTTCGAAATAATCGTTGACTTGTCCTAAATCTTTACCGATTGGTCTTGGTAACGTATCTTCAGGGCTGTCTAATAGCTCTTCAATTTCTCTTTCTTGTTCGTCGGACAATTTAAAACCATCCGGTCCAAAAAACTTAATACCGTTATCTTGCACAGGATTATGGGAAGCGGAAATCATAATTCCTGCTTGTGCCCCTAACGCTTTTGTCAAGTAAGCTACGCCAGGCGTCGAAATGACGCCAAGGCGCATAACCTCCGCTCCAATCGAAAGCAATCCAGCTACTAATGCTCCCTCAAGCATATGCCCTGAAATACGTGTATCACGACCGATTAATACTTTTGGGCGTTCCTTATCTTTCGTCAACACATAACCGCCGCAACGGCCAATTTTAAACGCTAACTCAGGCGTTAATTCACTATTAGCAACTCCGCGCACACCATCAGTACCAAAATATTTACCCATTATGCGTATCTCTCCTTTATTTCATTATCGCTGATTAATCTTAATATTTACTTTATTTTTTGGTAAATCCCATGTAATGTTTTGCGGACCATTAACCTCTACTTCTACTTCATGTTCACCGACTCCTAGTTCATTCGCATTCACATATAATTCAAGATCATCGGGTTGAATACTATTTAATACACTAGGAGCTCCGTATACTTGGACATCCATTTTTCCATCTTTCGGTTCTAAAAATTGAACGGTATATTGATCGCCTAATCCTAATACATGAATCGGTAACGACTGAAACGTTTTTGTTTGTTCCTCTTGAACTTCTATATTAATTTTAACTTTCGGAGGGTCAACACTTTTAACCCCTTCAGGTAAAGGAACTTTCATTTCTAACGTCGTATCTTTTGTAATTTCATTTAAGTTAATCGTAATGCCATCAATAAATTCAATTGGATCAATTTTTTCTTTTGGTCCGAAAATCGTCACTTCATTTGGAACGGTCTCAATTTTGACAATACTTAACCCTTTTCGCAAAGTCCCTATTCGATTAATTTTAAGTGGAACCGATTTACTAGGACTTTTAATCGGCACCGTTACTTCGACAACAGAAGGGTCTACGTCTAAATTCAGTACCCTTCCGTCGCTATCATAAACGGTCACTCTTGACGCTTGTTTAACTGTATCCTTCGCTCCTTCTAAATTCACCCTTGCTTTCACAAGTGCGACTCGATCAACAAGATCTTTTGCTCCTGTAATAGTGACTAGATTCGGTTTCACAATCGGTTGTTCCACTGAGTAGCCGTCAGCTACTTTATTTCTATGAATGAAATCTACATCAACTGGAAAATCTTTAGAAACTTTTTCTCGGATCGTCACTCTAGCTGTTGCCGGCTGAATTTTCACACTAAGCTTATCTGAGATATTTTTATATTTTAACGGAACGGTATACGTCCCTAACTCGTAATTGGTTAAATCGGCATATATTTCAAAGTCACGCTGCAAGGCTGTTGGTTTTAAAATACTAGCTGGTCCTTCTAAAGTCACGTTTACAAATTTCGGAACACCTGAAACCACTAAATTTTCTTCATCATAATACGTTACGACAGGAACATTGGTAACGGTCTCGATGTCTGTTTGCCCCACCGAATTGCGCGTAATGCCACCTTTTGTTTCTTTTTCTTCAATATTTACAGACATATAGAGCATAATTGCTAATAGCAACGCAAAAATTTTCATAAACCAATGATTGTTCATTAATTTATCCATGTTTCTTCCCCCTCCATTGCCAACGGGACGAGGAAGTTGCCTTTGCTGCCGGTATTAACTCCTTCGTGAGCAGCTCACGGAATTGTTCTGGAGTTAAATCTCGATGTAGCTCCCCGTTTTTTGTTACTGATACAGCGCCGGTTTCTTCCGATACAACGACAGTAATACTATCGGTTACCTCACTGATTCCTAACGCTGCACGGTGACGCGTCCCTAATTCTTTTGAAATAAATGGACTTTCGGATAACGGTAGATAACACCCTGCCGCGGCTACATGATTTTTCTGAATAATCACCGCCCCATCATGTAAAGGGGTATTTGGGATAAAAATATTAATTAACAATTCGGATGAAATTTGAGCATTGAGAAGAATACCTGTTTCAATATAATCTCCCATACCTGTTTCTCGCTCAACCGATATGAGAGCACCAATTCTTCGCTTGGCCATATACTCTGTTGCTTTAATAATCGCTTCAACCATTTTTGTTTGTTCTTCATCCTCAGGTGCGCTACTTCTTGAAAATAACTTTCCTCTCCCTAGCTGTTCAAGCGCACGCCTTAATTCTGGTTGAAAAATAATGATAATTGCTAAAAATCCCCATGTTAACGCCTGATCCATTAACCATTGCAATGTACTGAGTCCTAAAAAATTACTTACAATTCGTACAAGTATAATGAGAATGATTCCTTTTAAAAGCTGGACCGCCTTTGTTCCGCGAATCACCATAATTAATTTATAAATAACGTACCAAACAAGAAGGATATCGACGACTTTGCTTAAATAACTTAAAACCGGGAGCTCTCCAAAAGGCATTCTCACACTTCCTTTATTTTTCTAATTCCTGTATTTATACAACCCTTTCATTATACCACACACGTAAAAAAGCCATCAAAGAGATGGCCTGCTTTTATTTATTCAAACACATCTTTCACTACCTCTTTTACATTATACCAAATCCAGTCGAACACCTCATTAATTTCTTCAATTTCTCCTGTTACTTGTCCAGCAGAAGCTAAATACTTTTCTCCGTGAATGATCGTGACATTTCCATTTACTTTCCCTTCTATCTTAATGGAACCATTGCGTACAACAATATCTCCTTCGACCACTTTTCCTTTTGGAACAATGACAGTATGATCGTGAATAATAACATTTTCCCGTGTTGAAACAGAAAATTGCTGTTCCCCATTCCATGTTGTAAAAAGACTCCCAACCATTAAAGCGACAAATAAAGAGGCTGCTGTAACAAATGGATGGTTTTTGAACCATCTTCCTAAACGGACCATTTTCTTTTCCTTTGGTAACCTTGCCATGACTTCCGCAGTAAAATTCGAAGAAGGAGTGAGATGGGAAGCATGTTGAATAAAAGCAACTGTTTTCTTTAAGCTATTAAAATGACGAGAACAAGCTGGACATCGTTGTAAATGTTCCCGTAACTCTCTTTCATCATCGGGAGTAATGTCATCATCTAAGTAATCATGCATCCATTTGATGATGTGATTGGGACATTTCATTTTCTTCACCCCTCATAAATGGCCTAAATGCTTTCTTAACGCTTCTCTTCCACGATGAATTCTTGTCTTTACCGTTCCGATTGGTAAATCAAGAATGTCGCTAATTTCCTGCAATGATAAGTCCTCGATATATTTTAACACAATCACACTTCGATATTTTTCCGGTAGTTTTTCAATCGCTCTTTGAACCGTTTCTTGTAACTCTAAACTTTCTAATGTATCCTCAGGAGAAGCTTCCTTTGAAGGAAGTTGAGAATACACTGTTAACCCTTCTGTACCACTTACTTCTTCATCCAAATAAACATCAGGCTTCTTTTTACGTATTTTATCAATAGATAAGTTCGTCGCAATCCGATAAAGCCATGAAGAAAATTTCATTGTTGGATTATACGTATGAATATTAACATAAGCACGAATAAAAGCTTCTTGAGCCGCGTCCTCTGCCTCATGTCGATTTCCTAGCATTCGGTAACATAACCGATATACCTTGTCTTTATAAAGCTCGACAATTTCAGCATACGCATTTTGATCTCCTTTTTTAATTGCTTTGATTCGTTTTTTCACAAACGTTTCCATAACACATGATACCCCCGCTCATTGCGGCTATTATTGTATACGTTTTACAACAAAAAAAGTTTCAATGTTAGACATATCATTTATTTTAACATATTTATCCAAAAGCTGACGTAAAAAGTAACAAATTTGTTTATTAGAAATGAACCTCTCCTACCTATAGGAGGTGGGAGAGGTTTTGGAACGGTGTTAAATAAAAACAGCAGACTGATGTTTCGTCTGCTGTATCCGTATGAATTATACTAATTTTTCTCCAAAGAGTGAACCCATTAATGCAACAGCAACCGAAGCAGTTTTATTTCGCTCATCTAAAATCGGGTTCACTTCTACAAATTCAGCAGATGTAATGAGCTGTGCTTCGGCAAGCATTTCCATCGCTAAATGACTTTCTCGATATGTAATTCCACCAATCACAGGCGTACCAACTCCTGGAGCATCATGAGGATCAAGACCATCTAAATCCAATGATAAATGTACACCATCTGTACGTTCTTTTAAATAAGCAATCGTTTCTTCCATTACTTTGGTCATACCAAGACGATCGATTTCATGCATCGTATACACTTTAATTCCCTTTTGACGAATCAATTGCTTTTCGCCCTCATCAAGCGAACGAGCCCCAATCAAAACAATATTTTCTGGTTTTACTTTCGGGCTATAACCACCGATATTCGTAAGAGCGGGATGACCTAATCCAAGGCTTGCGGCTAGCGGCATGCCGTGAATATTGCCAGATGGAGATGTTTCCTCTGTATTTAAATCTCCGTGAGCATCATACCAAATCACACCAAGGTTTTTATAGTGCTTGGCCACGCCAGCTAACGTTCCAATCGCAATACTATGGTCACCGCCTAATACGAGTGGAAAATTTCCTTTTTGAATGACTTCATCTACTGTTTGAGCAAGCTTCTCGTTCGCCTCAGCAACCGCTTTCAAATTTCGTAAATTCAATCTTACCCCTTCGTCATCGATTCGCTCTGCTTTTCCGATTGAAATATCACCTAAGTCTTCAATTTCATAATCAAGGCGCTCTAATCGCTCTACGACTCCCGCATAACGAATCGCACTTGGCCCCATATCAACACCGCGGCGAGTTTGACCTAAATCCATCGGAACACCAATAATCGATATTTTTTTCATGCTGATTCTCCTCCCCCTTGTACTGCTTATATTGTATCGAATCACAGGTCGTTGACTCAACTTGACATTTTTTTGAATATTTATTCGATTTAAAAAAGATATAAAAAAAATGCTTCTTAAATCTACTGATTTAAGAAGCATTTTAGATGGAGCCTATCGGGATCGAACCGATGACCTCCTGCGTGCAAAGCAGGCGCTCTCCCAGCTGAGCTAAGGCCCCATTACACTATGATAAAAAAACAAAATCGGAGAAGCGGAAGACGGGACTCGAACCCGCGACCCCCACCTTGGCAAGGTGGTGTTCTACCACTGAACTACTTCCGCATCCAAGTGAGCCATGGAGGACTCGAACCTCCGACCCTCTGATTAAAAGTCAGATGCTCTACCTACTGAGCTAATGGCTCATATATTCACATGGCTGGGCTAGCTGGATTCGAACCAGCGCATCACGGAGTCAAAGTCCGTTGCCTTACCGCTTGGCTATAGCCCACTGATTTAACAACATGAATTTACTTCTCTGCATTTACTTCGTGAATCGGCACCGCAGGATTATTTTGAGAATTTCTGAAGGAAATTCGAGAAATAATCCGACGTCCATATTTTATTTACAAACCTAATTTAGCGCTTTGTTAATTAACATTACAAAAATTATTTTGGCGATTTCTGTAGGAAATCCACGAAATAATTTCGACATTGATATAACAGAAATGTATGTAATGGTGGAGGGGGACGGATTCGAACCGCCGAACCCACTGGGAGCGGATTTACAGTCCGCCGCGTTTGGCCACTTCGCTACCCCTCCATATTTTTTTCACTAAATGGTGCCGGCTGCAGGACTTGAACCCGCAACCTACTGATTACAAGTCAGTTGCTCTACCAATTGAGCTAAGCCGGCCTTATTAAGTTTTCTACTTTACCTACACCTAGCTCTAACGCATTGGGCGTCATCCCGCTCTCAG
>JBHGYD010000039.1:0-32669 GCA_041920415.1 Anoxybacillaceae bacterium | reverse complement strand
AACCCGCGATCTCCTGCGTGACAGGCAGGCATGTTAACCACTACACTACGGGACCAATTTCATTGGTTGCGGGGGCAGGATTTGAACCTGCGACCTTCGGGTTATGAGCCCGACGAGCTACCAGACTGCTCCACCCCGCGATGATATGTATGGCGGAGGAGGAGGGATTCGAACCCCCGCGCGCCTCTCGACGCCTCTCGGTTTTCAAGACCGACCCCTTCAGCCAGACTTGGGTACTCCTCCATATATTTATTAACATGGTGGACCTTGTAGGACTCGAACCTACGACCGGACGGTTATGAGCCGTCTGCTCTAACCAGCTGAGCTAAAGGTCCGAATCTTTTATGGTGGCGGCGGAGGGGATCGAACCCCCGACCTCACGGGTATGAACCGTACGCTCTAGCCAGCTGAGCTACGCCGCCACGCAACGACATTTATAATAATAGCTACATTTCTACCGCTTGTCAATACTTTTTTATTTATTTTTTTCACCTTGATTAATTCATTGATCATAGAAAAAGCATCCATACATATGGATGCTTATACACGCCTCTATCACTCACCTGCTCTATTCCAATGATTCAGCAGCAAGTTAACCGCGTCGCGCGCCACGACCTCCTCGCTTCGATTCAGTATGACGTTTGAGAGATGCTAAACGATCTTCGCTTTCTTTTAAAAAGCGGCTAATTTTTTGCTCAAAGCTTTCTTTTGCGGCACGATCGTTCGCCTTAGTACGCGGGCGCTGTGAAGGCTGTGATTCTTTCGCTTTTTTAATGGATAAGCCGATTTTTCCGTCTTTTTCAACATTAATTACCTTTACATCAACGACATCTCCGACCTTTAGATGGTCATTGATATCTTTTACATAGTTATCGGCCACTTCGCTAATATGAACTAAACCTGTTACGCCTTCTGGCAGCTCCACAAACGCTCCGAATTTCGTAATTCCCGTTACTTTGCCTTGTAACTTGCTGCCTACTTCAATTGACATAAAAAAAGTGCTCCTCCTTAAAAAATCTTAAAAATCATTTTCTTTATTATAACGAATGCTAAAAACAAGTGTCAATAAGCTCAATGCCCATGTCACTGGCAAGCCATTGATTATTTTTCTGGAACGGTAAAAATAATTTCTCCTTCTTTAGAAAGAAAGTATTTTTTTCGTGCTAATTCAGCAATATAATCATCATCATGTAACTTTTTAATTTCTTCTTCTAATCGCTTTTGCTGTTTTTCTAACGTTTCCAATTTCTGTTCTAGCTTCTTTTTGTCTTCTATTTTCGCTTCAATGTCAGCGGACTGAGAGTGGAGAGCATATAAAAATACAGACGATAGCACTATAAGAATAGCGCTTAAAAACGTAAAACGAACAACAACGATACGTCGTCTTTTTGACGCTTTCTTTTCTTTTTCTTCATGCGCCAAAACATACGAGGACTGGAGCTTCGTTACGTTGCTTTTATGTAAAACACTCACCTTTGTATACCTCCACTCTTATTTTCGAAATTTAGAGCCCCATCTAATTATCATATTCTTCCCCTTTTGTGTAAATCCTCCCAACTGACTAAACAATTTATCAATCAACCATCTCCATTTATGTGGAACCATTCTCCAAATCAAATGCCCTCCCCAGCGGATTGGAACAAACAATAGTTTGATACAACGATAGAGCATCTTTAGGATAAAAAGAAACATTTTCCATACAAACAGTGAAATTAGTAATAACGCTTGGAAAAGCCATTGAATAGGTCGAACGATCAAATAATAGCATGTCCTTACAAAAAAACGGTACAATGTCATAAAGAAGCGAATAGACCACTCCAACAATTTTAAATAAAGACGACGAAATAAACTTTGATAAGCGGCGTAGCCACATAAAATGGCTAAAAAAATGTAAAATCTTAATTCTCCTTCGTTGATAAACAATAAAACATAAAAAATAATAAGGCCTTGGACCATCCAAAACAGAATATCATTGATAAAAACAACCCAGTGAGCTCGCCTTGGTCGCTGTAAAAAGCGACCGTACGTGTCAAGCGCCGCTCCAAGCCAGCTCCCCATTCCGATCATGGCAAGCATCGTTTCTAGTTGAGTGGTTAAACTCATTTGAACAACTTGCTAAAGAATCCTTTAGCTTTCTCCTGGTGATGGTCATCTAAATATATAAGATCGAAAATTTTCCCTTTAATGGAAACGACACCTTTGTCGACATCTAAATTTTTCATTTGTAAATTTTGACCACGTATCGATAAAAAGCCCATCACCGTTTCCAATAAAAATTCCTCGCTATCGAAACTTTCCACTTGTTTTACTCCCGTAATATCAAGGAGACGTCTTCCCCGCATAATGACATCATGTTCTTGTATTGACCCTTTATTGTTATTTGTCGTCAAATCATAATGTTGGCTCATATTCATCCCCCGCATTCACCTTAAGAATAAGAGAGCTCATCCCTCTCACGTTTATACCATATGTATGAATGCAAGGGGCATTTTAGAACAAGCTATGCACGGTTAACCTCGTTTCTATCTATCATAAGATAATAAAGAGCCATTAATTTTCTAATGGCTCTGTGTCAATGCGTTCTTCCTTTATGATTTCATAAAGATGGGTCGCTTCCTCTTTTTTCGTCGCTTCTTTTACATCTGTAATTTTCACTGTTACCTTTTTTTGCCCAAACTGAATTGTCAATTCATCGCCCACCTTCACATTGGAGCTTGCTTTTGCCGTCACACCATTTATCGTAATTCGACCTTGATCGGCTACCTCTTTCGCTAATGTCCGACGTTTAATAAGGCGCGAAACTTTTAAAAATTTATCTAAACGCATCCACATTCCCCCTACAGTCCTTTTTCTTTTGCTTCTTCCCACCATTGATCGAGTTGTTCTAATGATAGCGACTCCATATGTAAACCGTTCTTTTTGACTTGCTCTTCGATATAGGAAAAACGGCGGTAAAATTTCATATTCGTTGCATGTAACGCTTCTTCGGGATTTATCTTGTAATAACGCGCAATATTCACAAGGGCGAACAATATATCGCCAAACTCGTTCATAAGCTTTTTCGTATCGCATGTATTTTTAGAAGCTTCCTGTTTAAATTCTTCGATTTCTTCTTCGACCTTATCCCACATCGGCTTTACATCGGTCCAGTCAAAACCGACTTTTGCTGCTTTTGCTTGAAACTCATACGCTTTTAATAAATTCGGCAAACTTTTTGTCACTTCATCAAGTAACGAAGGAGAACGGTCTTGTTTTTCTTTCGCTTTAATACGTTGCCAATTTTGCACAACTTCTTCAGCGTTTTGTACTGTAACGTCTCCAAATACGTGTGGGTGGCGGCGAATCATTTTTTCTGTAATGTTTTGTATCACATCGTTAATTGAAAACATTCCTTCATCTTCGCCAATTTGCGCATGCAACATCACTTGTAAAAGCACATCACCAAGTTCTTCAATGATATGGTCATCATTTTGCTCATCAATAGCATCGAACAATTCATATGTTTCTTCAAGTAAATATTTTTTCAATGATTCATGTGTTTGTTTCCGATCCCACGGACAGCCGTTTGGTCCCCTTAGTGTCGCAATGACGCGGCGCAATGTTTCAAAACGATGATAAAGCATTGCCTCATCTTTTACCGGTGGAACATACACGCTTGTTAAGTTATTAAGCGTAGTGACGCGATCGAGTTCATATAAAGGGATTTCCGTCACGTTCTCTTCAGCGCTTCCCGCAGCCGTTACAACATAGATAGTATAATCATCAGGTAATTGTTCCATTAACGAAAGCTTTATTTCCGAAGCAATGAATGAATCATACACTTGACAAAAAATGGTGTGCTGCGTTAATTGCCATTCATCTTCACGAAACGATGTTGCATCAATGAGCTGAAACCCTTCAATCGGATCGATTTTTAATGCAGTAAACAAAGCGTCTAAAAAGCTTTGCCCACCTTCAATCACAACGTTGCACTTATTTTGTTGTTCCGCTTCTAGTAGTAGCTGCACGGTCTTCTCTGCCACTAAAGGATGTCCAGGAACCGCATAAAACACGTTACTTGTTTGCGCTTGTTCCAATAAAATATTGACGATTTCCTCATATACATCTTCAAACCGCTCGTGCTTTTCATAAATATCATCAAATGCTGTAAAAGAAATCCCCTCTGCCTTTAGCGCATCGACAACGGGGTGTTCTTTCGTTCGTAAGAAAAGCGGTGAAGCAGTTTTTAATTTACGATAAATTCCAAGTGGTAATTGGTCTAAATCACCGGCACCTAAACCGAAAATAAAAATGGTATTCATCATTCATCACCTATTTTTTAAAAGAAATATACGTAATTTATCTCCAAAAGGAAAAAGGGATAATTCTTGTTCTGAAAAAAGATTTCCTTTTAACACCATTATAATATAAACAATTCCCCCAAGCAGCACCCCGAACAAGGCTTGTCCAGCAGCTAACAACCGATTTTCACTCCATTGATGAGTAGCCCACATGAATAGTTGTAATATCGCTGTCATTGTGAAAGCCGCTCTCATCATTGGATACATATATTTTTTCTGAATAAAACAAACGGTTGTCTTTTTTTGTAATATATAATATAAAAACAATGACATGGACATATAGGATAACAAAGTAGCTAACGCAGCACCGGCTGTTCCAAACATTCGAACAAACCATACATTGAACAACCATTTACTAAAAACAGCAATCACCACTCCAATCACAGCAAACCACTCATATCCGATTCCTTGAAGAAGCGCAGAAAGAGTAAGAGCTATGGTCGTAAACAAAATCGAAATCGCTAAAATGGCTAACTGTAACGAACCAAAGTCATTTTTAAATAACATGATATTCGTAGGACGAATAAGGCATGCAAGACCTAAAGCAGCGCCCATTCCTACAACAATCGCGACACGAAGTGATAAATCCATTTTCTCACGGATAAAATCTTCATCTCCCCGCTTTTTCGCACCTGAAATAAGGGGAACGAGTGTTAACGAAAAAGAAGTGGCAACGACAGTCCCTAGCTGGATAAGTGGCTGTCCGCGATCATATATTCCTTTTAATGTTTGGGCGGTATGCTCCTCCAAACCATTGCCGATGAGCAATGACAATAGCGATAACGCATCAACGAGCTGGACGAGCGTCAACACCATATTGGCTACACAAATCGTCAAACCTTGAACGAACAAATAAGAAACGATTTTTTTGACCTCGTTCTTTGTTTTTATTATATACATTTCTTCTTTATTTCTTCTTCTCAGCCAATAAGCAGTTAAAAATAAAAGCGCCGTAAAGCCTCCTGTCAGCGAACCAAAAATCGCTCCTGCCCCTGCCTCATAGATCGTTCGACCGCTTTTTATTAAAAAGTACGAGGAACATATAATCGTCGCTACTCGCACAAATTGTTCTGCCACTTGAGAAACAGCGGTCGGTATCATATTGTTTTGCCCTTGAAAATAACCGCGCAAAGTTGAAATAAATGGGAGCAGCAAAAACGAAAACGAAATAAGCCGAATAAGAGGAGTGAGTTTTTCATCTCCCATCCATTTGGCAATATGCTCCCCACCCATATACAAAACACTAAAACCAAATATTCCGATGAACATTAAAAAACATAACGAAATTTGTAAAATATATGTAATTCCCTTTTCATCTTTCTCAGCCACCCGCTCAGCTACGAGCTTAGAAATGACAACAGGATAGCCATAAGTAGCTAATGCCATGACAATCCCATAAATCGGGTATACTTGCTGATAAATATAAAAGCCGACATCTCCAACAATGTTTTGATACGGTATGCGATAAAACGCACTGAATACTTTCGTAATGAAAGCAGCTACCGCTAACACGGCTGTTCCTCGCCATGCTTTCAATGTTCGCGACTCATCGTTTAGAGTCATCGTTTTTCACCTTCCATCATGAAGCTAGCCTTTGCTATTATACCGCAAAAGAAAAAGGTAGCATAGCAGCTACCTTTTATCATTGTTCCATTTGTCGTGCTAAAAAACTAGCAGCAGTTTCCACCGCTTTATGTTCCACTTCACCTAGCGTTTTCTCTTTAGATAAAATGACAACGGCACCAATCGGGTCACCATTTGCGACAATCGAACTGATTGTATAAGATTTCAATGTTTCTGTATGCCCATCAACTATTTCCACTTCACTCTCTTCCGTGTGAAGTACAGATTGCCGTTCCTCCATCACTTTTTCAACTAATGAACTAACGCTTTTGTTAAGAAATTCTTTCTTGGAAACACCTGCTACAGCAATAAACGTATCGCGGTCGCAAATTAAAACAGGGTGACCTAAACTGTCAAATAATGCCTCTGCATACTCTTTTGCAAAATCACTTAACTCGCTAATCGGTGAATATTTTTTTAAAATGACTTCGCCGTCACGATCAACAAATATTTCGAGTGGATCTCCTTCGCGGATACGCAACGTTCTCCGAATTTCTTTTGGGATAACAACCCTTCCTAAATCATCAATTCGACGAACAATCCCAGTTGCTTTCATCTATAGATGCCTCACTTTCATCTAGTGATAAAAAATACATCGATGAATTCTTTAATGAAGAATCCACCATTGTTGTGATTAGTATCCTTCACAATACAACTTCTATACGTGATGAAAGTGATTTTTTCAATTTTAGATAAAATTCCCCAACATTCATCATCGACAAGTTTTCTGAAACATAAACATCGATGATTAAGTTGTTACAGATTTTTCATTTTTGGCATCCGTAAGTTCTTTTAGTGTTTCATATAAAATGATTAGCCATTCTTGCGGTTTAAGCCCTTTGACATAGAGGACGATTTTTAGTTTTGGTCCTTCCATACCGAAACCAAACACCCGACCATATCGATCGCCGATTTTTGATAAACGTTGAATCTGCACTTCTTTGGAAGCTTGTTCAGTAAACAATATGTCGATTTGTTGTTTTTGTTGTTTAATGGATTCCACACCGTTTTGTTTTGCGTATACTTTCATTTCAGCAATTTGGAATAAATAATCAACCTCATCCGGATACTCTCCGAAACGGTCGACCATTTCATCGCGGAGTTCCTGAAGTTCTTCCAATGTATCAACCGCTTTGAAACGTTTATACATATCAATTTTTTGCAGACCATCAGCAATATACGTATCTGGAATGTAGGCATCGACTTCCAAATCGATTTCCACTTCAAACGGTTTCTCTTCTTGGATCCCTTTTCGTTTTTCAATCGCTTCTTTTAGCATTTGCGAATATAAATCAAAACCAACCGAATCGATAAATCCATGTTGTTCTGCTCCTAATATATTCCCTGCACCACGAATCGATAGGTCGCGCATGGCAATTTTAAATCCGGAGCCAAGCTCTGTAAACTCTTTAATCGCTTGTAATCGTTTTTCTGCGACTTCATTTAATACTTTATCTTTCCGATACGTAAAATAAGCATAGGCAACACGATTGGAGCGACCGACGCGTCCTCTTAGTTGGTATAATTGAGAAAGCCCCATTCGGTCAGCATCATGCACAATTAATGTATTGACATTCGGAATGTCGACACCTGTTTCAATAATTGTTGTTGTCACCAACACATCATATTGTCCTTCTAAAAACGCAAGCATCACCGATTCTAGTTCATTTTCTGACATTCTCCCATGGGCATATGTGACACGCGCGTCTGGCACAAGCATGGAGATTTCTTCCGCCTTTACATCAATATCTTCAATGCGGTTATAAAGGAAAAATACCTGTCCACCTCGTGCTAGTTCTCGTTCAATTGCCTCACGTACCAATTCGGGAGTGTACTCCATCACATATGTCTGAACAGGAAAACGATTTTCCGGCGGAGTTTCAATGATCGATAAATCACGCACCCCAATCATCGACATATGCAATGTTCTTGGAATCGGTGTTGCAGTTAATGTTAAAACATCTATATTTGCTTTGAGCTGTTTAATTTTTTCCTTATGGCTGACACCGAAGCGCTGTTCTTCATCAATAATAAGCAAACCTAAGTCTTTAAACGTGACATCTTTCGATAACAATCGATGTGTACCAATAACCATATCAATCGTTCCGTCTTTTAATCCTTTAATCGTTTCTGTCTGCTGCTTTTTCGTGCGGAAACGATTGAGTAAACCAACATTAATAGGATAACCTTGAAAACGCTCTCGAACGGTTTCGTAATGTTGCTGTGCTAAAATCGTCGTCGGCACGAGGAATGCGACCTGCTTTCCATCCATAATCGCTTTAAAGGCCGCACGAAGCGCTACTTCTGTTTTTCCATACCCTACATCGCCACAAAGAAGGCGGTCCATTGGCCTTTCACTTTCCATATCACGCTTAATTTCCTCAATAGAACGAAGTTGATCTTCTGTTTCTTGATAAGGAAACGCTGCTTCAAATTCTCGTTGCATCTCGCCATCCGGTGAAAAAGCATACCCTTTACTTGCTTCGCGCTCCGCGTAAAGTTTGATTAAATCTTCCGCAATATCTTGAACGGATGATTCAACTTTCTTCTTTACCTTTTTCCATTCAGTGCCGCCGAGTTTATAAATTTTTGGCTCTTTTCCTTCCGAACCAACGTACTTTTGTACTTGGTCAATTTGGTCGACCGGAACATATAATGTGTCGCTTCCTTGATATTGGATATGAATATAGTCTTTATGAATTCCATTGATTTCTAATGTTTCAATCCCTAAATATTTACCAATCCCATGGTTGACGTGCACAACATAATCGCCCACTTGTAATTCCGAATAACTCTTAATTCGTTCGGCATTCGACAATTTTTGTCTACGGATTGGTTTTTTCACACGCTTTTTAAATAATTCTTCCTCGGTAATGACCGCAAGTTTCTGCATTGGTAGTTCAAAACCTGTGTTTAAATCCCCTTGAATCATCTGGCATTTGCCGTGCATGAGAACCGCATCATCATTTAGCGGAGCAACATCGATCTCGTAATCCTCTAGAACCGATTGCAATTTTTTCATTCGTTCCGTATTCGGAGCTAAAAAAACAACAGCGTATTTCGCCTTCTTCCAACGCTCCAATTCTGATTTTAACAACGACATTTGTCCATGGAAGTTTTGCATTTGTTTACAAGAAATATTGACAATATTTTGTGGATGCGTATGCGGAACATGGCGCAAAAATAACGATAAATAAACGAGCGGCTTCCTATGTTTTTGCAATAGGTCAGAAAGAGAGTGAGAAATTGGCACGCCATGAATCATTTTTCCTTCGGCCAACAAGCTTGTGTACCATTCCGCTTCTTCTTTATCCAAACTTTCCGACGTTTCTTGTAATCTGCCCACTTCATCTAGCAATAATAAGCCGTTTTCCGGCATATAATCTAACAAACTAGCAGGTTCATCATAAAAGAGGGCCGAATATTTATATTGTTGTTCAATTTCTTGTCCTTGCTTTAGCTGTTCGAGTTCAAATGAAATATGTTCAAACAACAGTTGTTTTGCTTTTTCGTCTTTTAATGTTTTTACACTTTCTGATAATCCTTTTTCAATTCGCTCAATTCCCCGTTTTAATGATTCACCGTATACAAGCATTTCGTCGACAGGACCAACCATGACTTTTTCGACTTCCTCGCGAGAACGTTGGTCATCGATTGTGAACGTGCGAATCGATTCCACTTCCGTATCAAATAGCTCAATTCGGTAAGGGAATTCCGCTGTTAGTGGGTAAATATCAATAATACCGCCGCGAATGCTAAATTCTCCCGGAGTCGATACCATCGAAACGCGCTTATATCCCATTTGCACTAGGCGGCTCTTATAGACATCAACATCTATTTCTTTATTTACTTCAAACATTAGCATATTTTCTTTCCATAATGATTTTGGAGGCAATAAACGTCGTAACCCAGCAACGGGGGAGATAACAACTCCTTTTTTCTGCTCTGTCCAATAGTTCATCACTTCTAAACGTTGCGCTTTTAACTCTGGACTTGCGATTGCCATCTCCGCGGCAATCATCTCATTGACCGGGTAAAGAAATACTTCTTCTGCCCCTAGCAGTTGAATAAGGTCATCATATATTTTTTGCGCTTGAAACAAATTATGGGTAACAACGAGTAGCGGCCTGCCTGTTTCTTTATAAAGCGACGATAAAAAGACAGACCGCGCTGACCCTGATAATCCAGCAACAAGCTGTTCTTTTAATCCTGCTTCTACACCTTCCATAATCGATTGAATATCTTGATTGTTAACAAAATAACGATGCAAGGATCGCACCTTTATCCCTCCTCTCATGGCAATAAATACAAAAATGCTTTGGTACACCCAAAGCTCGTTATTGTATAAATTTTTCATATTGATGCAGATCAGGATTTCGCTCAAGCGTTTCTTGACAATCTTCACAAATCGTTTTGATATGAATTTCCCCGTTCGGAAGGTAGGAAATCATGTCTAAACGTTCTTCTTCCGTCAAATGATGAAATCCTAATTGTTCGCTATATAGCGACACTCTATCAATCGTTCCTACTTTTACCCCACAATGTCGGCAATAGTAATGTAATGCCATATCCGTAAACCTCCTAATGGTCTTATCACATATGTTTATTTTTCACCATTTAGGAGGAATTTATTCACGAGTTAAATTCGTTCATCACTTGTAAAAATGAAGCTGTTACTGATTTTTCACAAGCGTCAGCCGAACGCATAATGGCGTGCTGAATATCATTTTCTTCTTCTTTCGTAAATCGTCCCAGCACATAGTCAGTTACTTTTTGTCCATTTTGTGGACGACCAATGCCGATACGAATTCGCTTGAATTGTTCGGTGTCTAAATGGTGAATGAGCGATTTAATCCCGTTATGACCACCGGCACTCCCTTTTGTACGCAAACGAATTTTTCCTGCTGGAAGGTCTAAATCATCGTAAATGACGACTAAATCTTCGATATCAATCTTATAATAGTCCATTAACGGGCGGACACATTCTCCTGATAAATTCATATATGTTAAAGGCTTGCATAATATCACTTTTTCACCCAATATCATATGAGAGCCAAATAGTCCATTAAATTTCGCTTGATTTAACGAGATATTCCATCGTTTCGCTAGCTCATCAATAACCATAAACCCGACGTTGTGTCTCGTTTGTTCGTACTCTTTTCCCGGATTCCCTAGGCCGACAAATAATTTCAACGCGTGGTCTCCTCTCTTTATATTTCTATATTACTACAAAAGACGTAACCAAAAATGGTTACGTCTAAAATCATGATTTTTAGGCTGTTTCTCTACCTTCTTCTGATTCAGGTTGTCCAGGTTCTTGTTGTTCACCGCTATGAATTTCTTCTTCTTGCTTTGGTGGTAAAATCGTTGCAATGACTTCGGTAGGTTCATGGTTGATTTCATATTTGCCGTTTGTGTCAATATCGCCTACCGTAATCGTTTCTCCTACTTGTAAATGAGAAATATCAATATCGATAGAAGAAGGAATATTAGCCGGTAGCGCGCGGATCGATAATTCGTGCAATGTTTGTTGCAACACGCCACCATCTTTTACACCAGCTGCTTCCCCCACGAGATGAACGTTGACGTCAATATCGACTTCTGTAGACATGTCTACCGCTTGGAAGTCAACGTGAATAATTTCGTTACGAAGCGAGTCTTTTTGAATATCACGAAGCAAAACAGAATGACTTTCTCCGTTCACTTTCATCGTAATGAGACTATTGCGTCCAGCTTCGCGAATCGTCTTAATAAAATCAGCAGCATTGATAAAAATTGCTTTATTTTTAATATTTTTTCCATATAGTACACCTGGAATATTTCCTTGTAATCGAATGTTTCGAAGTGCAGAATGTTTTTTCTCCGCGCGTTCTTTTGCTTCTAATACAGCCATGAATCATCACCCTCCTGTTTTAGAATCTATGAATTACTTTGTCCTAAAACAAGAAGATTTAAACATGGTTTTCGATTAATCAAATAGAACACTAACGGACTGCATTTCATACACGCGAATGATTGCTTCCCCGATAAGAGGAGCTACTGATAACTCTACCATTTTATCGATTTTCTTTTCCTCTGGAAGGGCAATAGAATTCGTAACAACAAGTTCTTTGATTTTGGAATTTTCAATGCGTTCGATGGCTGGGCCTGATAATACTGGGTGCGTACAACATGCATACACCTCGGTTGCTCCATTTTCAACTAACGCATTCGCAGCCAATGTAATCGTTCCGGCTGTATCGATAATATCATCAATTAGAATAGCAGTTTTTCCTTCAACTTGTCCAACGATATTCATCACTTCCGCCACATTTGGCTTTGGTCGACGCTTATCGATAATCGCAATTGGCGCTTTTAAACGATCCGCAAGTCTGCGCGCACGTGTAACTCCGCCATGATCCGGTGACACAATGACAATGTCTTGAAGGTTCTTGTTTTTGAAATAATCCGCTAAAATTGGCACGCCCATTAAATGGTCAATTGGAATATCGAAAAAGCCTTGGATTTGCGGAGCATGTAAATCAAGCGTAATAACGCGGGAAGCTCCAGCTGTTTCTAAAAGATTCGCAACTAATTTTGCTGTAATCGGTTCACGGGAACGCGCTTTACGGTCTTGACGAGCATAACCATAATAAGGCATAACGATGTTAATTGTTTTGGCAGAAGCACGTTTCAGTGCATCAATCATAATAAGGAGCTCCATTAAATGTTCATTTACGGGAGCGCTTGTTGATTGGATAACGAATACATCGCAGCCGCGAATGCTCTCCTCAATATTAATTTGAATTTCCCCGTCACTAAAACGAGAAACAGAACATTTCCCTAACTCTACACCAATGACTTGGGCAATTTCTTCCGCTAACTTCATATTAGAATTTAACGCAAACAATTTCAAATTAGAATTGAGATATTGAGACATGGTAAACCTCCATTAGGAATTTTTCTTTACGTTAAGGCGATCGACGTAATTTTCTTTATTCACTTGACGGGCGCGGGCAATCGATAAAGCATTCCCTGGAACATCGTCTGTAATTGTTGAACCCGCTGCAACATACGCACCTTTTCCAATCGTGACGGGAGCAATTAAATTCGCATTACAACCAATAAAGGCGCCATCTTCGATTTTTGTCATATATTTGTGCTTTCCGTCATAGTTCACCGTAATCGAGCCACAGCCAAGGTTAACATTTTCCCCTACCTCAGCATCACCAATATAACTCAAATGAGATGCTTTGCTTCCTTTTCCAAACGTAGATTTTTTAATTTCTACAAAGTTTCCGATCCGAACTTCATCGCTAATTTTTGACGATGGTCGAATATGGGCAAACGGTCCGATCGTTACTTCATTTCCAATTTCACTATCATGGGCAACAGAATGGCGAATTGTTGTACCATTTCCAACAGAACAGTTTTTAATTTCTGAATGAGGACCGATGATACAGTCTTCGCCGATCACTGTTTTTCCTTCGATAACTGTGCCAGGATAAATAACCGTGTCGCGTCCGATTTCTGCTTCTGGTGATATATACGTATGCTCTGGATCAATAATCGTCACGCCATTTATCATATGTTTGCGATTAATTCGTTCACGCATGATTTTTTCCGCTTGAGAAAGAGCAATGCGGTCATTTACTCCGATTGTTTCTTCGAATGAAGGAGCTTGATAAGCCGAAACGATTTCCCCTTTTGTTTTTAAAATCTCAATGACATCTGTCAGATAATACTCTCCTTGAACATTATCATTTGATACGTTTGTAAGCGCTTCAAATAAAGACTTGTTATCAAAACAATACGTTCCTGTATTAATTTCCTTGATCGCTCGCTCTTCTTCTGTCGCATCTTTATGTTCGACAATTCTTTCCACGTGACCATCATCGTTTCGAATGATACGACCATAACCGGTAGGATCTTCTGTAACTGCTGTTAAAATCGTCGCTTTTGCGTTTGTGGAAAGATGGTGCTCTAATAATGCTTTCATCGTTTCCGCTGTAATTAACGGAGTATCTCCACAAACAACAAGCGTCACTCCATCCTCATTTTGTAAATAAGGAGAAGCTTGCATAACCGCATGAGCCGTTCCTAGTTGCTCTTCTTGAAAAGCAAACTCGCTTTTATCACCAATTTGCGCCTTTACTTGTTCTGCACCGAAACCAACAATTGTGACAAGTTTTTCAAGACCAAGCTGCAATACTTGATCGACTACATGCTGAACCATTGGCTTACCGCACACAGGGTGTAAAACTTTATACAGCTTCGATTTCATCCGCGTTCCCTGTCCCGCCGCCAATATTACCGCATATCGTTTCACCATAAACAGGGCCTCCAATTACCTTTTTATCCATATTGAATATATCTCAATTAACTATGTATTTCAAGGAAACATTCAACTTTACCAAAAAAAACAAGAAAAACGAAGGAGTCACAAGTCGAGCTAGACAACAAGAAAAGCGGAAACGAGAGCCTATAGCAGTGGAAGTGTTCACAAAAATAAAGAGCCTGTCCAATGAGAACAGGCTCTTTCTATTTATGAAGCACCGGCTTCTTCAAATTCTTCTTCAAGCTCACCTAGACGGTGATACTCGGCTAATACTGCCTCTTGAATTTTCCCGCGGGTTGTGGAATTGATTGGATGTGCGATGTCGCGAAATTCCCCGTCAGGAGTACGCTTACTTGGCATTGCGACAAACAAGCCATTATTGCCGTCGATTACGCGGATATCATGAACGACAAATTCGTTGTCCAACGTAATGGAGGCAATCGCTCTCATACGTCCTTCGGTATTCACGCGGCGTAATCTTACGTCAGTTACTTCCATTCTGCTCACCACCTTTTCCCTATATAAGAACTTGATTAATTTATTCCACATTACTCCCGCATTTCCTTCTTTTTCATCTAAATTTTTTATAAAAAATAGCTAAAAGGAACTGCTTCTGTCAAAAAACTTGATGGAATTTCGCTCTCATCATAAAGAAAGCGAGAAAATAAAGGTGAGCAGTTATCATTCGGTTAGGAATTATTTAACTAAAGCAACCACTTCAATTTCAACGAGTGCATCTTTCGGCAGTTTTGCCACCGCTACACAAGAACGTGCCGGTTTATGTTCATTAAAATATTGCCCGTATACTTCATTGAATGCTGCAAAGTCGTCCATGTTTTTTAAGAAAACAGTTGTTTTTACAACGGTTTCAAGTGATGCTCCAGCTTCCTCAAGAACCGCCTGTAAGTTTTTAAACACTTGATGAGTTTGCGCTTTGACATCACCTTGAACCATTTCTCCTTCAGGTGTAAGGGCAATTTGTCCGGAGCTATAAAACATATTATTTACGATGATTCCTTGAGAATAAGGTCCAATTGCTTGCGGTGCTTTTTTCGTTTCTACTTTTTTCATGGTTTTTGTCTCCTTTCTCATTTCCATTCATTTATTTGATAAAGTTTATATAATTTCCTTCTCTTACGGTAATTTGTTTTTCTTTTATATTAACAGAAGACAGCTTCACTAAGGAAATATATTCATCAACAAGCCGTTCGTTCGTTTCTTCTGATTCAACAAGAACGCCGATGCCAGCTAGTTGTGCGTTAAATTCATTCAGCAAACTAATCATTCCGTTAATCGTTCCACCGGCTTTCATAAAATCGTCCACAATGAGGACATTCGTCCCCTCAGCTAAACTCCGTTTCGCCAATACCATTGTTTGAATGCGTTTGGAAGAACCAGAAACATAGTTAATGCTGACCATCGATCCTTCTGTTACTTTATTATCATGACGCACGATGACAACTGGTACATTTAAAAAATGAGCGACAGCATAAGCTAACGGAATCCCTTTTGTCGCAATCGTCATCACAACATCAATCGTCCGGTCCGCAAAAAGAGATGCATATAACCGACCAATTTTGTTCACAATACGAGGGTCTCCAAGAATATCCGTCATATATAAATATCCACCCGGCAATAACCGATCAGGATTGGCTAGCTGTTCACATAAATAACCGACAGTAGCTTTTGCTTCGTCAACAGAAACTTTTGGAATATATTGAACACCGCCCGCTGCACCTGAAAGTGTTTTTAACGTTCCAATTCCTTGTTGCTCAAACGTTTGTTTAATGATTGCTAAGTCTTCGCTGATCGACGACTTTGCAGATTGATAACGTTCAGCAAAGAAGGTAAGCGGCACTAATTGATGCGGATGTTCAAGGAGATAGTGCGTCATATCCACTAAGCGGCTACTACGCCTCAATTTCATAAATGGACCTCCCAAAAACCGAATGTTTTAAGCTAAATATAACATTAATGTACGTATTTAATCAAGTGAATTCCGTTCACCTAATAAACGTACAGCAAATACTTGATCGCAAAAACCTCGTAAACCGTTATAAATTCGCTGTAAGCGTGAATCATGTTGTACTAATCCAAAAACAGTTGGTCCACTACCGCTCATCAATACCGCATCTGCCCCAAATCGTTTCATCTGCTCTTTAATATGCGCGACTTCTGGATACATTTTCATCGTTACTTCTTCTAACACATTTCCAACGAGTGAACAAATTTTCCCATAATCTTGGTTTTTAATCGCCTGCACCATTCCATCTACATCGGGATGTTGGATGGAATTTACATTTAAGTTTCGATACACTTCCGCTGTTGAAACGCCAATGGTTGGTTTCGCTAAAATCACCCAGCATGACGGAGGAGCTGGAATCGGCTCAATTTTCTCTCCTCTTCCAGTAGCAAGCGCCGTTCCTCCATACACGCAAAATGATACATCAGAGCCAATTTTTGCTCCTATTTCCGCTAATTCATCAAGAGTAAGCCCTAATTTCCAAAGTTTATTTAAACCGCGTAATGTTGCGGCGGCGTCACTACTTCCTCCCGCTAAGCCAGCTGCCACTGGAATCGTTTTTGTAATGGAAATCGCTACCCCTTCTTGAACACCGAACATTTCTTTTAATAACTTTGCTGCTTGATAAGCAAGGTTGCGGTGATCATCGGGAACAAACCGATTATGCGACACAATTTTAATCGTATTGCTTGGCAACGGTGCTAATTCAATCCGGTCTGCAAGGTCAATTGTCGTCATGACCATTTTTACTTCATGATATCCATCCGATCGCTTATGTAATACATCTAAGGATAAATTGATTTTTGCAGGAGCCTTTACTAATAGTCTCAAACTTTCCACCTACTTTAACGACTTCAAACTTATACGAACATTTTATCATAAAAATAGTGAACCATTACGCAATATTTCAACATCCTTTTCGAAGAAAAGCCGAAGCAATATTAGCTTCGGCTGTCGCGACTATCTTTTTTTTCGTTGAGTCACTTCGTTTTCTCTGCTAAATGCCGTTCGGCCATTTCTATCGCTAATTTCACCATGTTCCCCGCATCTTTTGCGCGAATCGCGCCCCAACCTTCTCTCTGAACGACATCATAAAATCCTAATTCTTTCGCGAGTTCCTCTTTAAAACGTTCCGACATAACTCCTCGACGTCGACCCAAACGTAAACAACCCCTTTCAAAAGCCGCGACAGTTTTATTATTTTAAAACAGCCGTGTCTTTATGTTCACCTTATATAGGAAAAAGCGCGAGAAGTTCTCATTTCAAAACAAAAAGCAGCAAACAAATGTCTACTGCCCGCCCATTACCATATGATCGTCGTCTAAAAACGTTAATTTTACTGTTTCAGTTAGCACGTCTGCATAACTATAAGATACTCGCTCGAACGCATTTTCCTCTTGATCGAGCTCGATAACAAACACAGATGGATATGTTTCTGCGAGAATGCCGCATCGTTCAATCGTTTTTCTTCGTCCGCCATTCGCTTTTAATGTCAAGCGCTTGCCGATATTGGAATCTAACGCCTTTTTAATATCGGATAAAGTTTTTGTCATTCGCTCTCCACCTCACTACTGTAATTATAACAAATTTTAATAAAAAAATCAAAAATAAAAATTATATCAACGCTTTTTCATATGTGTCAACGTGTATTTTTCTACATTTTTCTCATTTTCGTGTATATTATATACTTAATATGCAAAATTATGTATGAAATAAAAAAGATCGCCCGATCATATCTCATCGTAGCGATCATCTAATCTGCCTCTTGTATAAGATGAAAAGGCATTCCTGTACGTAACACTCCTTTTGTTTCTACACCACCAAGCCCTTTTTCACCTGTTAATGTATTACGTAGTACATCCCAAACATTCACTGCCTCTGTAAAGGGAGTAAAACTAATCCTCGAAACAATATAAACAGGATCAAGAGCATGGATGTTGACTCGAGCTGGCGAGCTTGCAAAGTTTGCACCAGTGCGAATGAGCGACTCGAAATGAGATTGACAAGCCCCAGCAAAAATAACGAGCTGGTCTAGATGAGGAATTTTTTTTCTCGCCTCCTTGACCGTTTGAACAAAATATTTTGAATGGCGGTATGCTTTCAGATCTGTTACTTTGCCTTTCGATTTTGAGTAAGAATCATGACCTGTAATCACTAAAATATCGGGGCGAAATTGTTCAATAAGTCCCCCAACTTTTTCTGGCATGTCTTTTTCTTCACAATGCACGCCGTAAACAGGAACCCCGATTCGTTCATATAAATCTAAACATTTGCGCAAATATAAAGGGTCACCGTCCAAATGAAGGACGCGCCCCGGAATTTGAAAAAAATCTTTCTCCGTTTGATATCCTCCCGTCGCTCGATACTCCATTTTTTGCTTGATTAAATGATAATCTTGGCGAAATAATTTATACGACTGTTCAATTAATTCTTTTTCTTTTTTTCTTCGCGCTTGTTGCTCTCGTTCATCAATAATGATCAAATCGTTAAACGGAGCGTCTGCAATTAACCGTACATCTTCGCCATGGAGAATCGCTTCTTTTTCCCCATTTTTTTCTTTGATATCAATGACGCGAAATAATAAATCACATTCGTACGATTTTCTTGCGACAATATCACCAACCTTAATATCCATCACTATTCACTCCAAAAGTATACGGTTGTTTATTAAGTAAAATATGCATATATCCAAAAGAGGTGATACGATAAAGAAAAAAGACCTAAATCTAGGCCTTTTCATGAAGTGCATTCCATAAACGATTACTGAGTAAAGCGAACTCATCAATCGTTAGCGTTTCTCCGCGACGACGTGGGTCAATATGAAGTTCTGTTAATACATTTTCAATTACTTCTTTTAACGATTTTCCATTCGGTAAATTATTTGTTAAATTATTTAAAATTGTTTTTCGGCGTTGTCCAAAGCTAGCGCGAACAACTTGAAAGAAAAACGGTTCATTTGTAACCTCCACGAGCGGTTTTTCTCGTTTTGTCAACCGAATGACAGCCGAATCAACATTTGGTTGTGGCATAAACACCGTTCGCGGAACAGTCATTACAGTTTCTGCTTGTGTATAATATTGAATCGCAATCGATAAAGATCCGTAATCTTTTGTCCCCGGCTGGGCAGAAATACGGTCGGCAACTTCTTTTTGCAACATAACGACAATACCGCGAATCGGCAAACGATCAGTGAGCAACTTCATAATAATCGGTGTCGTCACATAATAAGGTAAATTGGCGACGACCATAATATCGTTCACTTCAGTCAATTCATCGTCAATCACACGCTGAATATCCGCCTTCAACACATCTTGATGAATGATACAAACATTCGAATATGGAGATAATGTGTCCGACAAAATTGGCAATAGTCGCTGATCAATTTCAAAGGCTACGACTTTTTTAGCTCGTCGAGCAAGTTGTTCGGTTAGTGCGCCGATTCCAGGTCCGATTTCAATGACGCCGGTTTCATTTGACAACTCTGCGAAGTCAACAATTCGTCGCAAAATATTTGTATCAATTAAAAAATTTTGCCCAAGGCTTTTCTTAAAAGAAAAACCGTACTTATCTAAAATTTCACGCGTACGTATCGGTGTCGCAATATCTTTATTCATGTTGCTTTTCCTCCTGAAGTACTTGCTTTAGTGCATCCTTAAATGTTTCCTTTGAGATTTGGAACATTTGCAACCGTTTATGGAGTTGTTTTCCATTTGTATATCCTATTTTTAGCAATTGCCCTAGACGCTGTCGTCGCGCTTTTGCTAAAGAGCCACCGATTAACCCAGCAGCGATTAGATCGTCAAATGTAATGTCCTCTTTGAATTCCATCGTTTCTTCATATACATGTTCTAATGCCTGACGGATTGCTTCGACAGACGCATATTCTACTCCGACGCCTCTTCCTTTCTTTGAAAGTGCTGCTTCTTTCGGTAAAAACGCATGCTTGCAGCCAGGAACATATTCCGCAATGGTTTTTCGAATTTTTTCTCCAGGAAAATCCGGATCGGTAAAAATAATGACCCCTCTCTTTTCTTTTGCCAATTTAATTCGTTCGAGCGTTTCTTCATTAATGGCAGACCCATTCGTTTCAATTGTATCTGCTTCAACGGCGCGTTGAATCGCTACCGTATCGTCCCTTCCTTCGACAACAATCACTTCTTTAATTTTCACTACTGACGCGCAGAAATCTCGTCTTCAATGCAGGAGAAATAAGCTTTTTTACCTATTTTCTGCGCTTCCTCCTTCCTTGGTAAAATAAAGCATTTTTAATTCGAAAAGACTTGAAATCACCTATCGATTTTTCAAAAAAAACTTGAAACTTTTTTAACGTTGTTTCGTCTAATATAAACAGAAAATCTCCCTCCATTATAACGAAAAAACAGAGGGCAAAAAAACCCTCTGCGTCTTTTACCTTATTGTACAATTCTTACTTTCACACGCTTTACTCCCCATCGAAAAGCGGTTGATTTTTCTGGGAAAAAAACATCGATTTCATAGCCATTGATTCCAGAGCCTGTGTCAGCAGCGATGGCATAACCATATCCTTCAACATATACTTTAGAACCAAGCGGAATGACGCGAGGATCAACAGCAATGACTTTCATATGAGGATTGGCACGCAAGTTAATGCCAGTGCTTGTTCTTCCAGAGCACCCACCGCAATAAGCAGTATACGCAGTGGCTGTTACGTAAATTTCTCGCGATGCTTGTTGATTGCCACGCGATATAATAGCGTGTTGACTCGCTTTTGTTCCAACTGCAACAACGCGATCTTTGCTTTGTTTAATCATCTCGGTTTTGACTAACTTTCGCGATACTTCTTTTCCATTTTCCAAAATAACTTCATACTGTTTCGATACAAGTCCTTTTTGACCAGGACTAATCACTCGTTGCTCTCCTTTAGGCAACTTTGCATCTCTTCGAGTGACGACTGCAAAATTCACTGGTTCTTCCACTACATCGGTGACTTTTTGAACTTTTGTAACCTTTACGACCATATTTTCTTTCACTTTTTCGTGTAATGATGGTTCTACACGGTCAAGTTCGCTTAATGTGATGTTGTGCTCCTTTAAAAAGTCAGCGACAGTAGTCGAAGTTGCCCACACTTGTTGTTGTTTACCGCCGACATTCAATTGAATGGGGAACGCTTTTTCAAACATAATTGTCATGCCTTTTCGAATCTTTGTATCAAGCGATGGAAACAATTTATCATGTTGTCCTACTGCTATGTTTTGGGCGGCAAATAATTCTCTCACGTTTTTTGCAGTCGTCCATATCTCTTTTTGCTTCCCATTCACTGTCAGTGTTACCCGATTGCTCGCTTCCCAAACAATATTTAAATCGTCTGTTACAGGTGTATCCATCGAGGGATATACATAATCTTCCGGTCGTGGATGAATATGCTGTTCTTTTAGTACTTCTTTCACCGTATCGGCGTGTGTACGAATTTCTTGTTTTTCCCCATTTTTTGTAAGTGTGACATGTTCTTTCGTCACTTCATATCCTGCGAATCCAGTTGTCGCTGAAAAAGCTATTAAACTACCAGCCGTCACTGTTAAGTTCCTCTTTAACGAGTCGGAAAACAAAGTTTTCATGTTGGCTAACACGATGAAAAACGCCTCCTTCTTTCGCCAATATTTCCCCTCTCCTTCTAACATTTACGCGTAAACACACTCTATTATGCAAAAAATAAAATTAAAAGGAAAGGAAGACTTGTCGACACATCTATACTATGTCCCGTTCTAATTTTGTAGAACTTTTTTTTATTTACTTGTATTTAGACAAGTCTCCCAAAAAAGTGACAAATTTTATTAGCGATTGATGCCGAACAATTTTTTGGCGTTATCCGATGTTTTCTCTGCTACTTCCTCAAATGAAATTCCTTTTAGCTCTGCAATTGCTTCTGCCACATACTTAACATAGCTTGGTTCGTTTCGTTTTCCACGGAACGGATGGGGTGTCAAATACGGGCAATCTGTTTCGATTAATAAATGTTCAAGCGGTATTTCTTTTGCGACTTCTTTTGGTTTTTTTGCGTTTTTGAACGTAACAGGACCACCAAACGAAATATAAAAATTCATGTCAATACATTGTTTCGCTACTTCGATACTTCCCGTAAAACAATGCATAATTCCGCCAACTTCTGCGGCATTTTCCTCTTTTAAAATCTCTAAAATATCCGCTGTTGCCTCACGGTTATGTATAATAATCGGCAATTTTACCTTTTTCGCTAAGGCGATTTGCTTACGAAATACTTCTTTTTGCACCTCTTTCGGTGATTTATCCCAGTAATAATCAAGACCCATTTCTCCTAATGCAACGACTTTCGGATGGGCCGCTAACTCCTCAATCATTTGCAAATCATCTTCTGTCATATCAATTGCATCAACTGGATGCCAACCGACCGCGGCATAAATAAAATCATATTGCTCTGCTAGTTCAATCGCTCTTGAAATCGTGGGGCGATCAAAACCAACGACGACAATATGAGAAACTCCCTCATTCGTAGCGCGACGAATGACTTCTTCTACATCTTCGCTATATTGCATGGCGTTTAAATGCGCGTGTGTATCAAATAGCATCACTACAACCCCTTTTAACTTAATCTTAAGTGTATCATACCAACTGATGACATATATCACAGCTCGTTAACATTTTCATTACAAAATGACAACAAAGAGGTGTCGTGCGTTCAACTCCCCACGCTCACCTCTTTATATATGCATTACTTTATTTTTGTCCCATTTGGAAGACTTTCATCAACAGTTGCTAAAGAAAGAACCCCGTTTTCTTCTCCTGCTAAAATCATTCCTTGTGATAATTCCCCGCGCAACTTAACAGGTTTTAAATTTGTGATACAAATGACTTTTTTTCCGATTAATTGTTCAGGTTTATAAAACTCGGCAATGCCTGAAACAACTTGCCGTTTCTCATAGCCCAGGTCAAGTTGCAATTTTAGAAGCTTATTCGCATTTTTTACCGGTTCGGCATGTAACACTTGTGCGACTCGTAAATCAATTTTCATAAAATCATCGATTGTTATTTCTGCTGCTGTTTCCTTTGGTTTTTCTTGTGATGGTTTGTCCCCCTGCATTTGTGCTTTAATATATGCTACTTCCTCTTCTATTTCTAAACGCGGGAAGAGCGGTTCGCCTTTTACTACCTTTGTTCCTTCTTTTAAAAGACCAAACTCATATAAACTATCCCATTGTTTTAATTCTTCTTGCGTGATGCCAAGTTGATGGAACATTTTCTCTGGTGTACGAGTTAAAAATGGCTGTAACAAAATCGCGATATGACGAAGTGACTCTGCTAAATGCGTCATAACAGATGCTAATTTTTCCTTATTTGTCTCATCTTTAGCCAATACCCAAGGTTGTGTTTCATCGATATATTTGTTTGTTCGACTAATGAATTGCCATACCGCTGTCAAAGCAACAGAAAACTCCATTTTTTCCATTGCTTCTTCATAATTTTTAACGGTTTCTTTCGACATTTCGACAAGTTCGTTGTCAAAATCTGTTTTAGCTCCAGCATAAGTTGGAATGATGCCATCAAAATATTTTTGAATCATAGCAACTGTACGATTTAACAGATTACCCAAATCGTTTGCTAAGTCATAATTAATGCGTTCGACAAAACCTTCCGGAGTGAAAACACCGTCTGAACCAAACGGAACTTCCCGAAGTAAATAATAACGTAACGCGTCTAATCCGTATCGGTCTATTAATGTTACCGGATCAACAACGTTCCCTTTTGATTTCGACATTTTTCCGTCTTTCATCAATAGCCAGCCGTGAGCAAACACTTTTTTAGGAAGCGGTAAATCTAAAGCCATTAACATAATTGGCCAATAAATCGTATGGAAACGAACAATTTCCTTACCAACTAAATGCACATCTGCCGGCCAATATTTCAAAAACTTTTCATCGTTATCCGTTCCATATCCTAACGCTGTAATATAGTTCGATAATGCATCAATCCATACATAAATCACATGTTTCGGATCTCCCGGAACTTTAATTCCCCAATCAAACGTCGTACGTGATACTGCTAAATCCTCTAACCCTGGTTTAATAAAGTTGTTAATCATTTCATTTTTTCGTGACTCTGGCTGGATAAACTCCGGATTTTCCTCGTAATACTGAAGAAGGCGGTCAACATATTTGCTCATGTTAAAGAAATAAGATTCTTCTCTTACTTTTTCAACCGAACGACCGCAGTCTGGGCAGTTTCCATCAACAAGTTGTCTTTCTGTATAGAAAGATTCACACGGTGTACAATACCAACCTTCATATTCATCTAAATAAATATCCCCTTGTTCAACAAGACGAGCGAAAATTTTCTCAACTACTTCCTTATGGCGATTTTCCGTAGTGCGGATAAAATCATCATAGGAAATATCAAGTTTTTTCCATAGCTCTTTAATTCCAGCGACAATTTCGTCTACATAAGCTTGAGGAGTTACTCCTTTTTCTTCGGCTTTCCGTTGAATTTTTTGTCCATGTTCATCTGTGCCTGTTAAATACATCACATCATAACCACGAAGGCGTTTGTAACGAGCCAACGCATCACCAGCTACTGTCGTGTAAGCATGACCAATATGTAGATTTCCACTTGGATAATAAATAGGTGTTGTAATATAAAACGTTTTCTTTTCCATCCTTTACCCTCCTCTATTTTTTATTTAGAAGAAAAGCCCTCGCCCAAAGGACGAGAGCGATCGTTACTTACTATTTTATATGATTTTTTTGTTGTATAAAAACATCTATTTCTCCTATCTCCGCAAAATATACATAAAAAATCTCATTTGTGTCAATGATTTAATACATGTACAAAAGAAAAGTCATATGAAGTCGAATTTTGTCGAATTATTAGGATTATCACTATAAAACACAATTTAAGTAAATGGTAAAAAAGTTATTATATACAAACAAATAGAAGTAAAAAACATGCAAACGTATGTTGTAGTACGCGATTAATTACTTTTGTAGTATATGTAAAAATAAACATGTAACCCTTTTTTTATAACTATTCTTACAAAGTTCAACACTTTCTAAAATAATAACATACATTTTTTTAAAATTTTACATATAAAAGGATTGACGTATAATGGAAACACTGATATGATTAAGCTATAGGAAATTTGTCGAATATTGACGAATAAAAATCTAGCAAAACAGAAAACTATTTCATAGAGAGGAGATTTTTTCAATGAAATCTACTGGTATTGTTCGTAAAGTGGATGAATTAGGTCGTGTTGTTATTCCGATTGAATTACGTCGCACATTAGATATTGCGGAAAAAGATGCGTTAGAAATCTACGTTGACGATGAGCGCATCATCTTGAAAAAGTATAAACCAAACATGACATGTGTTGTTACTGGTGAAGTTTCTGATGACAACTTCAAGCTTGTTGGCGGTAAAATCATTTTAAGCCGCGAAGGTGCTGAAATTCTTCTTAAAGAAATTCAAGAACAGTTACAATTGACGAAATAAAAAAAGTTTCTCTAGATTTTTCTAGAGAAACTTTTTTTATTGATGATACTCCTGGTATATTTCCCGTTTGGGCACATTTCGATCTTTTGCCGTTTGTTTGATCGCTTCTTTGGAACTTAATTTTTTTTCATTGATATAATAATCAACATGTTCCGTAATGGAAAGTGTATGCCACCACTCATCTTCTGCGTCTTCGCTTTCCTTGGTCCCTTCAAGGATGATACAAAATTCGCCGCGAATGTCATTGTTTTTCACCCACTCAATTATCTCGTTCATATCACCACGAATAAATTCTTCAAATCGCTTCGTTAACTCGCGGCATAACACGACGGTTCGATTGCCTAACACCTCATATATGACGGATAATGTTTCTTCTAATCGGTGCGGCGCTTCATAAAAAATCATCGTATCACGAACATGTTTCAACGCTTCTAGCTGCTTTTTCTTTTCTTTTTTCGTTCGGTCAAGGAACCCAAAAAAATAAAAATGATTTGTCGGTAACCCAGAGGCAACAAGAGCCGTTAACGCTGCATTCGCCCCTGGTAACGGAACAACCGGACATTTTTCTTCTATGGCAGCCACAACAAGGTCATAGCCTGGGTCAGAAATGGCAGGCATTCCGGCATCGCTCACTAAGGCAATATTCTTTCCTTCTTGCAACCATTCGACAATTTTTTTACCGCTTACGTATTTGTTATGTTCGTGATAACTAACAACTGGTGTGGTGATTTCAAAGTGGTTTAACAGTTTTTTCGTTTGCCTCGTGTCTTCTGCGGCAATCATATCAACTTCTTTTAACACCCTTAATGCACGAAACGTAATATCCTCTAGATTACCAATGGGTGTGGGTACAATATATAAAGTCCCGCAACCGTTCTGTTCTGCAAAACTTTTCTGCTGCCAAAACATGTTTCTTGCTCCTTTACGGTAAAGTTCCATACAATATTTGTTTTACCTCATCTGTGTATTCATTATGGTCATTATATACAATAAGCGGTGGTAAAATTTTTAAGTCTGGACTTCCGTCTTTGATGCCTTCAATCAAAATCGTATTCGCCTCTTTTCCCATTTTAGGGTAGACAAATCGCAACCGTTTCGGCTCTAAACGATATTGACGCATTAAGGTGACAATATCTAATAAGCGCCCTGGCCGATGGACAAATGCCGCTTTTCCTCCTTGTTTTAGCAATTGGCTACTTACCTTAATAACATCTTCTAATGTGCAATAAATCTCATGACGAGCAATAGCCAAATGCCTATTTTTATTTATTTCATCAGCACTCACTGTCGGAAAATACGGTGGATTGCATGTCACAACATCATATTTACTATAGCCTAGTTGTTGTGGCATATCCTTAATATCTCCATGAATGATTTCGACTTGCTCTTCTAATTGGTTATATTGTACACTTCGTTTCGCCATATCATAAATACGTTCTTGAATTTCCACACCAATAATTTTTCCTTTTGTTCTCTTACTTAATAGTAAAGGAATTACCCCATTTCCTGTACATAAATCAACAATTTGTCCTTTTTGAATCGGCATATATGCAAATTTAGCTAACAATACCGCATCTAACGAAAAAGCAAAAACAGATGGGCTTTGAATAATCCGCATATCCTCATTTAAAAGATAATCCAGTCTTTCATCATCATATAGTTCAATCATCTGTCATACCCTCTTTCGTCATCTTCAAGAAAAGAGCCTCTCCTTGTTTGGAAAGGCTTAAAGGTCCTACTTTTTATTTAAAAAAGATAAACAAAAAAGACAATCTCCCTCTTTACGAACACTTCCATAATGAACATTGCAAATATGGAATCCTTCTTGATAGAGACGTGCTAAGTTATCATATCCTTCGCCGATATCAATTAATTTTCTTTCACTCTTATGTTTATGGTTTTTTTCTTTTCTTTTTACTACCATTGTTTCCCCAGTGATTTGCTCAAGCCGACGGCGCAAATGCTCATTTTCCATTTGTAAATCTTGATTCTCCTCAAGAAGTTGAGCAAGATGTTCCTTCAGTTCAACAAGTTGACGGTACAAATGGCTAATTTGTTCTTCCATACTTGTTACCGATTGAAATATCTCTTTCTTATTCACGTAAATCCACCTCAATTAATCTGTGGCTTGAATCGATAAAACCCCTTCTTTTATTAATTCATCGATCGTGTACTCCACCACCCGCTCATGCTCCGATAACTCCACTTGTAAAATCCTTTCTAAAATATTTAAGCCGACCACTCTTCCAAGACCGTGCGGAGTTTCAATATATTCACCTAAATCAGGAAGTTGTTCTTTCGCTGTTTCATATTCATCATTTTCATATTTCAAGCAACACATTAAACGACCACAAAGACCAGAAATTTTCGTCGGATTTAAAGATAAATTTTGATCTTTTGCCATTTTAATGGATACTGGATCAAAGTCCCCTAAAAATGTGGAACAACAAAGCATTCTTCCGCACGGACCAATTCCTCCAAGCATTTTCGCTTCATCCCGCACGCCAATTTGCCTTAACTCGATGCGAGTACGGAAAATCGCTGCTAAATCTTTTACGAGTTCTCGGAAATCAACACGTCCATCAGCCGTAAAATAAAAAATCACTTTATTGCGGTCAAACGTATATTCCACATCGACAAGTTTCATCTCTAGACCGTGCTCTTCTACCTTTTTCAAGCAAATGTGATACGCTTCTTGTGCTGCTTTTTTGTTTTCCTCAACAACCATTTTATCCTTCGCGTCTGCAATGCGAATGACTTTCTTTAAAGGTAACACAATATCGTTTTCGTCCACTTGTTTGTTGCTAATGACTACTTTTCCAAATTCAATGCCACGAACCGTTTCAACGATGACAAACTCTCCGGTTGGAATCGTTAACTCTCCGGGATCAAAATAATAAATTTTTCCCGCTTTTTTAAAGCGGACACCGACTACATTATACAAACGTTTTTCCCCCCTTTAAGTTGAGGATGAGTTGTTCCATTAAAAGATGCAAATTCATATTTGTATTTAAACGCGCTTTCGCTTGTAAAATGATCGACATGCTTTCAATAATTCGTTTTTGCGAACATGTAAGCGTCCATTGCTGTAAATCATTCATTCGGTCACGATAAATCACTTTTTCCGGCTCGCCTAATTGCAAATACATGATGTCTTTATATAAATACAACAATAAGTCTAAACCTAAATCGATTTGTTGTTTCTCTTGAAAATGAGGAACCCATTTCTCATGTATCATAAAAAACGCTTGTAAATCGTTTTTGTTTAACGCTTCATATAATTGTAACACTATCTTTCTCGCTTGCGCAAACCAATCATCTCGACTTAATTCGAGCGCTTCTTCACGATTATTCGTTACATGAGCAGCAAGAAGAGCAAGATGAAGCGGAATTTGTTGCTCTTTTAAATAATTCGCGAGGACGGTAGGAGGCAATGGTTTAAAAGATAAAACTTGACACCGGGAAATAATCGTCGTTAACATCCGATGATATTGCTCTGTAAGTAAAATGGCCGTCGTTCCCGGACGAGGTTCCTCTAAAAACTTCAATAAACTATTAGCTGCATTCGCTGTCATTTTATCTGCATGCTCAATAATATAAAGCTTTTGATTCGACTCAACACCGGTTTTCGAAAATTCTTCTTGCAACGCTTCAATTTGCCCTTTTTTAATCGATTGTCCGTCTGGTTCAATAAAATGAACATCCGGATGATTTCCTGAATCAATTCTTCGGCAATTCCTACATTCATTACAAGGTTTATATCCTAATCGATTCATACAAAACAAACTTTTAGCAAATAAAAGGCTCACTTCTTTTTTTCCCGTACCTCGTTGTCCCTCAAATAAATATGCGTGAGCCACTCTTCCTTTTTCAATACTGTTTGCAAGCATTTTTACTACCGTAGGCTGATATTGCTCAAGCTGTTCCCAAACAACAGCCACGTTCATCACTCACTTATCTTTTTATTATTTATTCTAACATTTCTCGACGTTTTCATCATTTTATGTTTGATGGAAGAAACGTTTTTCTCTTCCTAAAATTTTTTTCATAATAATCGTTGCCGCTTCCGCAAATACTTCGTCTATAGACTTGGAAGCATCAATGATCACAATTCGGTTAGAAAAACGTTCAGCTAACTGTAAATATCCTTGCCGTACTTTATTGTGAAACGACAAATTTTCCATATCAAGACGATTGATTTCTCGTAATTGATTTTTACTAATTCGTTCCAAACCTATTTTTGGATCTAAGTCAAAATAAAGTGTTAATGAAGGAAAATAACCATCAATCGCAAATTGATTAATGCTCAATACTTCATCAATCCCTAATCCTCTTGCAAATCCCTGATAAGCTAACGAGCTATCAATGAAACGGTCGCATAACACAATTTTTCCACTTCCAATAGCGGGAATAATTTTTTCAACGAGATGTTGTCTTCTCGCGGCCGCATAAAGTAATGCCTCTGTACGTCCATCCATTCCTGTATGTAGTGGATTTAAAATAATCGCACGAATTTCCTCGGCAATTTCAATCCCTCCCGGTTCTCTCGTAGAAACAACATCAAACCCTTTTTCCATTAAAAACGTTTCTAATTTGGCAATAATCGTTGTTTTCCCGGCTCCCTCCGGCCCTTCAAATGAAAAAAAATGTCCTAACATCATCGTCATCCTTTCTAATAAGTTATAGTTCAAATACTTCAATTTGATAAGAAGATAAAAATTTTCCCCCTTGAAAACGGGAGCGATGTTGCTTTAATTCGATCATGCGTTCAATATGTTCCTTACAAATTACTTCTCCCATAAATAGCAAAGGAACTCCTGGAGGGTAAGGAATAATCGTTTCCGCCGCCACGAATCCTTCTGCTTCCTCCAAATGAATGACTTTTCTTGGCAGCTTTCTTAAAGTTTTATAAGAAACGGAATACGAAGTGGTTGGAAAAGAAAAAGGTTTAAACGAATCGATAGCACATTCGTTACGATGTAATCCATGAAATGCCTTTTGAATTTTACTTATCGTTTCTTTTATATTTTCTAATAAGGCGAGAGGATAAACAAAAAGGACATTAAATGGATCGGCTAATTCGGTAAAAATCCCTTCGCTTTCTAATCGTTTTTGAAGTTCATAGCCTGATAACGAGCTTCTTGTTTGTATTGTAATTTTTAATAAATCGGTCATAATAAGTGAGTTCGTTGATTCAGCTACCGTTACCCCTTCCATCTCCTTTAACAACTGTTTAAATAAATGAATTTGTTGGTGTATTTCATTTATATCTTTCTCTGATAAGCTAGCTAAATAGCTCCTCGCTAAATCAAGCGAGGCCATAATCGGATAAGATGGGCTACTTGACTGAAACGCTTGTAAAAAATATTTTAGTTTGTCTTTATCGATTAATGAACTATTGACATGCAAATAAGAACCCATAGTCATGGCAGGTAATGTTTTATGAGCTGACTGAACAACTACATCTGCACCACACGCCACCGATGTTTTCGGAAAAGGACTTCCTAATACAAAATGAGCTCCATGTGCCTCATCAACAAGCACAGGTATATGGTAAAAATGAGCGATGTTCACGATTTCAGTTATATCAATAGCCATGCCATAATAGTTCGGATTCGTCAAAATTAACGCTGTTGCATCTGGGTGAAGTTCAATCGTTTGTTTCACCAGTTCATAAGGAACATAAGAAGCAACACGAACATCCCGATCAAATTCTGGTGGAAGAAATATCGGAGTTGCTCCGACTAACTGAAGAGCATGAATAATTGATTTATGACAATTTCGTTGAACAATTACTTTTTTATTTTCTTCACACGTCGCAAAAATCATCGCTAAATTGCCGACCGTTGAACCATTGACCAAAAAAAACGTTTCATCCACTCCATAAAATTCGGCAGTTAGCATTTGTGCTTCCGCAATAACAGACTCTGGTTGATGCAAATCGTCTAGTCCGCTCAATTCCGTCACATCGATTTGTAATAAACGTTCGTAGTCTATTCTTGCTTCTTCCGGAAATACTATTCCGTACTTATGACCAGGAACATGGAAAGAAATCGGATTTGCTGAAGTATGTTGCTTTAAGGCGTTATATAAAGGTGTCTTTTGGTGTTTATTACCCATGTTTGCTCATTCCTTTTTCTCGTTTCTTTCATTAAATATATTAAAATAAAACAGGCCCTATTAATAGGGCCTAGTAAATTATGAATATATTTCACGATTCGTTATTTTTTTTAATTGTTGTAGATAAAAGCGGTATTTCGGATCATTTGTGTCGGTCTGAATGATCTCTTTTTCACAGTCGATGCAAAGAAATTTTGTATAAATTCGAATTCCTTTATCTTTTGATTGTTCGCAAACGATACATACTTCCCCTATAGAATGATTAGCCGTAGATGAACTCAACTTCTCCACCTCCCATTCTTTATCATTCCCCCATTTATAAGTTTCTATACTTACAAGATATGTATTTTTAGCTGATTTGTTGTGAAAAAATAAATGTAACATCTGTGAATAGCTTTTTAAAGTACATTGAACACCACAAAAGAGAAAGGTTTTCAACGCAATAAAAAAAAGACTGACCAAGCCTTTCATGCTTAGTCAGTCCTTCCGACTTCATTATCGCCTAGCAACGTCCTACTCTCGCAGGGGCGCTGGCCCCAACTACCATCGGCGCTGGAGAGCTTAACTTCCGTGTTCGGGATGGGAACGGGTGTGACCTCTCCGCCATTGTCACTAGGCTGTTTGAAGGATTGTTCCTTCAAAACTAGATAACAGGCATTCAAGAAGAAGTGAACTGCCTCCGCTTTTCGCATTGTCTAGTTCCGGCTCGCAACGCCTAGTGGAAAATAACCTTCCTCCGTCGAAATGC
>JBHGYD010000029.1:0-17062 GCA_041920415.1 Anoxybacillaceae bacterium | reverse complement strand
TGGTCCAACCATGATCGTTCGTAATTTGTAATCCTTTTTTCTTCATCATTCATCCGCTCCTTTGATTGATCCTCTTAGGAGCAGTATAGACAAGGATACATGTTGATTATACATGTCGGAATTTCAAACTGAATTTATATAGTAATCGGCTTAACAACAATGTCTATCCAGGTTTCGTTGTCTGTCTTTGAAGGTGGACTATCTACACTTTTTTCTGTTTTCATTGCTTCTGTAGTTGCAGTTTTTCCTTGAAGTAATAAGGATTTTGGGTTGTCACTTATCGTTTGAATGCCTACGATGAGAAGCGCAACTAGCATCCATCCACTGATTAACACGATTCCACCAGTATATATGTAGGGCATAAGTAAGCTAACCCATTGCCAAAAAGTTCTCTTTTCTTTTTCCTCTATGTTAACTGACATTTTCATCCCCCTAAGGATTCTTGTTGTGATTCAATCAACTAATAAGCAATCAGACTTCGTTTTCTTGATATATTTTACCAGAACGATTTCATTATTGTATAGATGACGACAAGTTTACTTTAAAGGGATAGATTTTAGTGTCGAAAAACTAAGAAGAAGGGGAATTAAATATAGAAATAGAACGATTAGCATTCAAACAAATGAATAGTAACAGCTAAATAAAACTAGTTGGTAGATCCTATTTATTTGGTGAGATAACAGATTACAATGAGTTTATTGTATCATTGAATAGTTGAGTTTACATAATCTATGTTGTGTTAACCTCACATAAATATGATATACACTTAAATTTCGTTTTCTCTAAATCTAAATATGGTAAAATTTACATAACATTGAATTTTGAGATGAGGGGATTATCTTGGACACACTGTTTTTTACTTTAATAGGGATAGGAATTGTATCTTCCTTTATAGGAACGTTAGCTGGTGGAGGAGGATTAATTACTTTACCAGCTATGATGCTTGTAGGAATACCGATTCAAATTGGTATTGCAACCAATAAGTTTTCATCAGGAGTTGCTGCACTGACAAGCGTATCGTACTTATTAAAAAATAAACATCTAAGTGGAAAAACGATAGTTATGAATGTCTGTATTGCTCTTACTGGAGGAATTAGCGGCGCACTAATTACCTCCAGCATGACAGAACAGACTATGAATATCATTGCCTTAGTCTTACTAATATTTGCGTTAATTGTTACGATAAAAAACAAGCAATGGGTGTCTTCTGTTAAGGAAACGGATAAAGATACTAGTATTATTAGTAATATTATGCCTTTCTTTATAGCTGCTTATGATGGAGGATTTGGACCGGGATCTTCAACCTTTGGGATCTTATACTATATGCATCGAAAAAATACTTATACGAAAGCGGTTCAGCTTACGAGAGTTTTGATCCTAGGAAGTTGTCTTGGAGCATTTATTGTATTTTATCAAACAGGATTTGTGCAATGGCATTATGCTATTGCGATGGCCATAGGGTCAGCAGTAGGATCTCAAATTGGATTAATTGCATTACCTAAGGTTCCGTTAAAGTTCGCTAAATATTTACTAATTACCATCATTTTTTTGCTAATAGGACAAGTATTATTCAAGATTACTTGACTACCGATAGCAGCTATTATGCTCGGCTTCCTTTCATATTCTGCACGTTATTTTATGAATTTTAAAAATAGGGTAGGAGAGTGAATCGTTCTTTTTATGCTCATTAGCCCCCTAATGAATTGGAGACACGATAAGGTTTTTTAGTGACCAATGAAGGGGGTTTTTGACATACATGAAACGAAGAAATCATTCTAAGGAATTTAAACTGCAAGTAGTCAAAGAAGCATATTATAAGTCGGAAATAAAGCATTAATAGCTAAGAGATTAGTTCGAATCTTGTGTAGCGATGGGGGAAAGCTTATATCACCGATTCCAGTTGCTTTTGACTGCAATAGGGAAACCAAGCACCGAGGAGAAATTATTTACTCGAAATCGAAAGGAGGGACTAGGATTGAATCATCCGTATGCTAATTATCGTTGCTTATTTCCGATTTTAGCTTCTAAGATCCACCTTGCGAGTTGTTCACAAGGTGCAATATCAAAAATTGTTGATATGATAAAAAATACTCCATGAATAGGGAGGAGGAACTGGTAGAGACTAAACGTGAACCGATGAATTTTCTATCAGTTCTTCTTATTTTTTATAAGGATCCGAAAATGATAAAAATATAGCTAATTTTTTCTGCACATTTTCTCTACATTTGTTGGTTATTATATAGAGGGGAGTATGCTGATAAGAAAGGGACAAAAATGTGAAAAATTTCGTTTAAATTAGGACTATTATTTTTGTATTAGTCAGGGTAAGCCAGATTCCTTATCGACTGTGATGACACTTGGTTTACAAATATGAGAAACAGCCAAGGCTTTCTTAAAAAGCGCTTGGCTGCTTATTTATCTCTTATATTTTACTTTAGGTAAAAATCAATGGTGTTTCTTTTGAAATCCACTGCACAAGACAGGTACTTCCATTCCACTTTTGCCTTGAAATAGGTTTCATCGACTCTCCACGAGTCATTCGTTTGCTTGAGTGATGACGGATTCTCTAATACAATTCAGGTCCGTACGGATGAACCCAACGCATAATCGTTGTGTGAGATGGATAAACCACGTTCCTCCATCATTCCCACAAAATCACAAAACTAAGATTGTACCGCAAGTACCATCTCACCGTTAACCAAATAATATTAGGCTGTTAACGCTTCTATTTGAATAAATTTTGCTTCTCTGCACTGAACATCATCCTTTTTCTAGATTGATAGATAGTATCAGTATGTCCACGCTGCAGAGATTTTTTGTACCAGAATCCTATTTATAACTTATGATTATCCTGTTTTTCTAGTTTGCTTTTTTCATCATATTCGCTTGCGCTTGGTATGAATCTTTTTGGCGCTTCGTTCTATAGATAAAATAAATACTTAAACCTATAATTATCCAAATGCAGAAATACAACCACGCTTCAAGCGCAAGGCGAGTCATTAAGAAGATACAACACGCAATCGTCAAAATTGGAAGATACGGAACTAGCGGTGTTCTAAATCCTCTTTGCAGATTTGGATGTGTTTTGCGCAGTACAATAACGGACAAGGCAACCATCACAAATGTTAACAAAGCACCAATATTGATTAAGTTGGACAATGCTCTCAAATCAATAAATCCAGCAATTGCTGCTCCAGTAAATCCTGCAATCCATGTCGAAAAAACAGGTGCTTGGGAGTGTGAATGAACTACTGAGAACGATGTTGGTAGTAAACGATCGCGACTCATAGAGAACAGAACGCGCACTGTTGCATAAAGATAAACAAATATAACTGTTGTAATGCCGGCAATTGCTCCAACTGATATAACTCCTGCAGCAAAATTTTGTCCGACTGTATGAAGCGCAAATGCCATCGCGTCGGAAACATTTAATAAATGATATGGAACCATTCCTGTTAAAACTAAGCAAACAATAACGTATAAAAGAGTGCACACAACTAAAGAAACAATAATGCCGATTGGCAAATCACGCTGCGGTTTTTTCACTTCTTCTGCCGCAGTTGCAACTGCATCAAACCCTAAAAATGCAAAGAACACAGTAGCAGTTCCTGCGAGAATTCCTTTCCACCCAAACGGCATGAATGGATCCCAATTTCCTGGTCGAACATAGAATATTCCGATAATAATAAATAATAAAATGATGGATAATTTGATGGCTACCATCGTATTATTCACTTTCTTACTTTCTTGCACACCTTTTGACAGCACCCATGTCATAAGTAAAATTATGCAGACAGCCGGCAAGTTCACCATTCCGCCTTGCTGAGGTACTGCACTTAGCATTTTCGGGATATGCAAATGAAATTCTTCTAACAATGAGCGAAAATACGCAGACCATCCATTTGCCACTGCTGCAACGGACAAAACATAAATTAAAAGTTGAGTCCATCCTATTAAATACGCAACTACTTCCCCAATTGTCACATAAGCGTATGTATAGACACCGCCGGAAACAGGAAGAGTCGATGCTATTTCTGCATAACAAAACGCTACAAATCCACACACCAATGCTGCCAGCATGAACGAAAAGATAATCGAAGGACCTGCATCATTTGCTGCTGCGACACCTGTCACCACAAGAATGCCGATCCCAACAATCGCTCCAATACCAAGCAATATTAAATCATAGGCACCTAGTGTTTTCTGCAATGTTTTCTTTTGACTTAACAAGTGAGTAATTGACTTTTTTTGAAGTAAATTCATGACGTCTCCTCTCTCTTATGTAATTAGTTCAAAATTGCAGACAATTTGGTATTATATCATGTTTCTACTTTTTTCGACATATTTTTTTAATTTTAATTGATGATGTATAAAATTTTGTGTAAAGCATTTTGCTAGACCAAAAGAAAAAAGGTAGGGTATTCTCTGATTTGGACCACAATACATTCCAGAGAAAGGAGAACCCTACCTATGTCTAAAAGTATACCGAATGTAGACTAGGCTCATAAACCGGAAAGTGCGATTTGCCAGTTTGTAAAGAAAAAATTAGAGCTGATTATGCGGGAAGAAATGAAAAATTTCCTCGAAATTGAACAGGTTAGAACATCGAATACGAGAAACGGCTACTATCAGCGAAATCTAGATACGCAATACGGTCGGATTGAAGGTCTTTTGGTCCCAAGAGATCGAAACGGAGAATTTCAAATACAACTGTTTGCTCCTTACCAACGGCACACGGGCTGGCTCGAGGAAGCGATCATCAAGATGTATCAAAGTGGCATGAGTACTCGTGAAATTGGCAAGTTTATCGAACGAATTCTAGGAAATGCCTATTCTCCAACGACAATCAGTCATATTACGGATGTGGTAAAGGAAGACATTGCGAAATGGCACACGCGTCCTTTACACAAGCGTTATTCGGTCTTATATTTGGATGGCTTATACGTAAAACTTCGTCGTGATACCGTTGAGAAAGAAGTGATTTACGTGGTGTTAGGGGTGAATGAAGAAGGGTATCATGAAATTCTTGATTCCTCTGTGGGAGAGATAAGTTAAATGAATAGGGTTAATTTCTTAATATTGTTACTGTGTCCTTTAATGATGTTGTTTTGCATGAGAGGACACAAACATCATCATTCTTCTGATAATCATTCCATCAAGGAATTACAAAATTACAGGAAGGCAATGAACAATTAAAGAAACAATTAAAAAGTAAATGAGTTGTGAGGGGGATGACCCAAAAGCATAAATAGCTTTTGGGTTCAGTCCCGTTTTATTAAAAGCTTTGTTGAATTTAACTTGAACTGTTTGTGCAGGAACACAACATAAGGATATAGAGTTTCCTGCGAATTCAAAACCTCTATCTATTAAGTATTGAATTAAACTTCTTATTATTTGCCTTCTTTAACGAATTGTTCAATGCGTTTTTTTATGGAGTCACGAACTTCACGGAACTTCGCCATAATTTCTTCTTCGGTTCCCATGGCTTTTGCTGGATCGTCAAAGCCCCAATGCCATCTTTCCGCTTTGTCATTACGTACCACTGGGCAGTTATCGTTGGCGTGACCGCACAAAGTAATAATGTAATCAGCTTTACTTAGAATTTCTGGGTCAATCACGTCAGAAGTATGGTGACTAATATCTACTCCTGCTTCTTTCATTACTTGAACAGCACGGGGATTCAAACCGTGGGCTTCAAGACCAGCACTTTTGACTTCATATTTATCTCCACCTAAAGCTTTTAGAAAACCTTCAGCCATTTGAGAGCGACAGGAGTTACCTGTACATAAGAAGTAAACGAGTTTTTTGTCCATTTTCAATCCCTCTTTCGTGATAAATTTTATTTAAAGGCAATTTATTCGTGAATGGTTTTGTAAACCAAAGAAGCTAGAACTGCTCCTAAAATGGTGGCAACAATATATATCCATAAGTGTTCCAAATGACCAGAAACTACGGCTGGTGCAATGGAACGAGCAGGATTCATTGATGCTCCACATATTGGTCCAGCAAACATGGCTTCAAGTCCAACGGTTGCTCCAATGGCTACTCCTGCAAATGATTTAACCGCTTTACCATGAACGGCAGAACCCAAAATGACCATCATTAAAGCAAATGTTAAAATAAGTTCTAAAACGAACGATTGTTGCCAAGAAAACTTCGGTAAAGTGGATCCAAGTTCCGCTATGTTGCCAAAAAGAGCATAAAGTGTTGCACTTGCGCTTAATGCTCCAAGAAGCTGAGAAATCATATACAGTAAACACTCACGTATACTGATATCTCCGTTCACAACAAAACCAATCGAAACGGCAGGATTAAAATGCGCCCCTGAAATATGTCCAAACGTATATATAAGTGCCATCACGACAAGTCCAAACGTAAGAGCAATTCCAACGTGAGTTAGACTTTTCGTGATTTCATTAATCACAATTGCCCCTGTACCGGCAAATACAAGAAAGTAAGTACCCATAAATTCAGCAATTAATTTTTTACGCATTCATTGTTCTCTCCCAACACTAACAACACCTGTCTTTGCTATTTTCTAATTCATCCAACTTCGCTTTAAGGGACGGGATATGTTCTAAAGCCGCCTGAATATGAGGTTTATCTTCGATATTCAAAGAATAATAGATCCACTGTTTTTTACGTGTTTCACTAACTAAACCAGCATCTTTGAGTTTTCGAAGATGTTGGCTAATGCTTGGCTGTGACATTTGAAGAATTTCGACTATGTCACAAACGCATAGTTCTTTTTCTCTTAATAAGGCAAGAATGGTAAGACGTGATTTATCACCTAATAACTTAAAATGCTCTGACATCGTTTGAATAAGTTCCATTTGGATGATCTTTTCACCTCCATATCAAGTTCTTTGAGTAAATTCAGCTGCCATTTGACTCTGACAGTGATTATGAATGTAAAGGAAGTAATTTCTTATCGGTTTGTTCACAAATTCCTACCGAATCATATTATTACAAAGTAAATATATAATTATTTTTTTATATAAACAAGGCTTTTCATGTTAAAGAATTGTTAAAAATAAAAAAATCCCTTTTGAAGGGGGAAGTTGATACTCAACATTGCAGCTATATACGCAAAAATAACGGAAAACAATCCGCAAAGCATTGTGACAATGGTAGGTTGTCACAACTAATAAAAGTGCTAATACAGCGGCAAGAGCGAAAGCGATACTTACAACATTTAAACCTGATTAGTTTTACTCTTGAAAATAAGCCAATAATGGTGAAAAGAAAATCAAGATGTTGCAGACAAAGCCACTCTTAAAACCCATCTACATCTAATCGTAAGTGTTGATAATTTTACATTGAAAAGGCATTAGGGCGATTTCTAGTGCCTTTTCTGTATGAAAATAAGGAGTGATTTCTAATATGAACATTCGTAGCACATGATGTACGACTCGGCTTTATGTTTTTCTTCACGAAAGCAGTCGTAGCGGCATTCAAAAAATATCCTCTGTTAAACACGGAAATTCAAGGTGATGAAATCATCGTGAAGAAATACTATATAATATCGGGGAGTGGTCGTGTCGACGGACAAAAGCTTAGTGGTTCCTGTTGTGTGCGATGCGGACAAGAAAAATTTTGCCGAAATTGAACGAGAGATTTTACACTTAGCGACAAAAGCGCGCGAAAACAAGTTAAGCTTAAAAGACTTGCCAGGTGGCACATTTGCCATTACCAATGGTGGAGTGTTTGGTTCGTTAATGTCTACACAAATTTTAAACGGACCGCAAGTCGGCATCCTATGAATGCCCAAAATTCAACTTCGTCCTGTCGCCATTGATGAAGTGCGCATGGAAAACCGTCCGATGATGTATGTGGCGTTATCATATGACCACCGCATTATTGATGGGAAAGAAGCGGTCGGCTTTTTAGTGAAAGTAAAAGAACTTCTCGAAGATCCGGAGCAATTATTATTGGAATCATGAGGGTGAACTCCCTCATGATTTTTTATTTATTCAATCAAATGTTTCTCATGGACATGGAATGATAGGAACGATTGGTGGCTTTGCCGCCGGTTTATTTAAGGGAATGTTAGTGGAAGATCTTGTGGATGATGTTATCGAGAAAGCACTTGATTTCGAGGAGGAAGAAGAATTTTAATACTAATATTTGCGAGGGGAGAATAATGTTATTTCATCCAATGGATATTTTCATTTTTTAGCATTCGGGCTGTCGCTTTGGGCACAATTTAAAGTAAAAGGAACCTTTCATCAATGGGCAGATGTTCATGCTGCCGCTTTCCTCACGGGGGTTGAGTTAGCAAGAAAGATTTTAGACTCCATATCCAAGCGAATTGGTACAAGGCACAGTAACTGATCATTATGCCTCAGATCGCACACTGTTCGATTATCTGAACCTGTTTAGATTGTTTAGGATGAAGTGCGAAGAGTGAATAAAGTGTTAAATACAGCTGCCTTGATCTATGTAGCTGCTGCATTAATTTCTGTGCTCGAGTGAATTAAGTTTATTATAATTTTTTCCAAGGAAATAATAAAGAATAAGAAAACGATATCATTTAATTAACAGGAGGTGGATTCTCTAGCTATTTTACATGCAGCTAGAGAGATTAATTGGAGACAGTTAATTTACTGATGGTTGGTCTTTTAATTGCCTTAACGGCATTTTTTGTGTCATCTGAATTCGCCATCGTCAAAGTGCGTAGCACACGTATTGATCAACTTATAGCTGAAGGAAATCAAAACGCTAGGGCTGTAAAACGAGTCATCAGTAATTTAGATGAATATTTATCGGCTTGCCAGTTTGGAATTACCATCACTTCATTAGGGCTTGGTTGGCAGGGTGAACCAACGGTGGAGCATTTGCTTCACCCTGTATTTGAACTAATGAATTTGAATGAGTCTATAGCGTCTTTCCTTTCTTTTGTGATAGCGTTTGCGACCATTACTTTTTTGCACGTGGTTGTTGGTGAATTAGCACCTAAAACATTAGCAATTCAAAAAGCAGAAACCATTACGTTGTTATTTTCAAGACCTTTAATCTTTTTCTATAAAATCATGTATCCGTTTATTTGGGCGTTAAATAGGTCATCCCGTGTCGTTACCGGATTATTTGGACTAAGACCGGCATCCGAACACGAAATCGCCCATTCAGAGGAAGAATTGCGTCTAATTTTGTCTGAAAGTTATAAGAGCGGAGAAATTAATCAGTCGGAATATAAATATGTAAACAATATTTTTGAGTTTGACGATCGAATCGCCAAAGAAATTATGGTACCTCGTACGGAAATTGTCGCATTTGATATAAATGATTCCATCGCCGATCATTTTGAAATTATGAGGCAAGAAAAATATACACGATATCCAGTGATGGATAGAGATAAGGATCATATTATTGGTATGGTGAATATAAAAGAAATCTTAACAGATTGCATTCAAACTCCAGAAGCAGTTGAAAAAAAGTTAGATGATTATATCCGCCCGATTATTCAAGTCATCGAATCCATACCTATTCATGATTTGCTTGTAAAGATGCAGCGTGAACGAGTTCATATGGCCATCTTAGTCGATGAATACGGTGGAACAGCAGGACTTGTGACAGTTGAGGATATATTAGAGGAAATTGTCGGCGAAATTCAAGACGAGTTTGATATAGACGAGGTTCCAATGATTCGCAAAGTGAACGAACATACCACCATTGTTGATGGAAAAGTATTGATTGAAGATGTAAATGACTTACTGGGAATTGACATCGATGATACTGATGTTGATACGATTGGTGGTTGGATTTTAACAGAAAAATTTGATATTCAACAAGGCGGTACTCTTTCCTACCGGGATTATGAATTTAAGGTTTTAAAAATGGAAGGTCACCATGTCCAATTAGTTGAAATCACAAAACGCGAGAAGGTTCCTTCTCTTACTATACAAGAAGCGACAATAGAATAGCAGCTAATAAAATAACGAAAAACGGCAGTAATTAATGGCTGTCGTTTATTTTTTATGCAAAAGACAAATTCTCTATATGTAGGACATACATACTGACAGAAAAAAAGCTACAATACAACGAAGCTTCATCATTGGTGGGGAGCTTGTTGGTACAGAATTGGAACTATGTTACGTCATGATACAAGCACGGAAGGAACGGATATATTGGCGCAATTCATTTGGTGCATTCGTTAATTGCCAAATACAGTATAAGAAAAGGGGACAATTATTCTAATATACCTAATAATATATACTCCTTTTAGTTACTCCACCCGTTATTGGTAAATTGTTAACTCTTTGAAATGATTTAACAGCTCTCTCAGTTTCCTGATCATAAATACCATTTACCTTCCCATTATAAAAGCTCATTAACTTTAGTCTTTCTTGTACAATTTGAACCAAATTCCCTTTTGAACCGAGCGATAAATTTTTTAATTCTCCTTTTCCAATACCTGTAATGGGTCCTTCTATATGTACAACTGTACCTTCAGTTATTGTCTCAAATAATTCCTCCACGTCCTCGTTTCGCATTCTTATACAACCACTACTTACATTTCTACCAATTAACCAAGGTTTATTTGTTCCGTGAATTCCATAGTCTCCCCAGGGTACATCTAATCCCAACCAACGAGTGCCAAATCCACTTCCCCATGATTTAGATTTTTCTGTAATCATAAATGTACCAATAGGCGTAGGCGATTCCTCAGTACCAGGTGATATTTTATATCTTCGGATTACTTTTTTACGTTCAATTACATGAAGCTCCTTAGTCCATAAATCAACCTTAATGTAAATTTTCTGCCTTTTTTCACTATAGACCTCGCTAAATGGGGAGATCGTTAACAAAATGATGATTGCGATAAGAAAAAAATAGTTGTTCTCCTCATTTTGTATTTCATCTCAGTATAACTCCTTCAAAAGGTATTGCCCATCTATATACCATCTGTCGATCAAACTATCTCTTCTAATAATAAAGTGCATTACCTTTTTATCTCTTCCTTTATGTTTCTTATAGAATTCAACTTCAACTGGGACTTCAATTAAAACTTGTTCGTTGATGTCTTCCACAGGTAATAAAGACATATTTGTTATCCTAAAATACGTAAGATCTTTTATAACTTTAGTCAACTGTGATCGGTTCTTATTTTTTGCAACAGATAGTTCTAATAATTGTTTATCACGATTGTTAACAGCTATTGAAAAGATATGAATTAATTCATATGGATCAACGTTATTGAAGTAATCATCAATCTTTCCGCTTGCTTTTAATATCATTAATTTATGAGATGGATCGATTTTACCTGATCGATGTGTTGTACTTCCCCAAAAATGAATACAAAAATGTCCAGGGAAACCATTTTTAATAGCACCTGCACCATGAGGCATACCATGCATTGATGCGGCGATCATCTGGTCATCAACAAGAGCTATGATTGCTCTTCTATTCCAACTCCATCTCCCATTATAGATTTTTTTCATAATTTGAGTGTCTCTTCTAGTTAGTGGTTGAACATCAGCATGCTTATTTCCCGCTCTCCTTTGAACCCTAAATTGTAAGCCTGTTTCTACATCAATCACTGTAAAAATTGTTCCATTAGGAAGGATTTGATTTGCAATCTCCCAGGGTAATACTTTAATCATAAAGCTAATAGGGATATCGTTATCCTCATAATGAACTTCATTAGCTAATGTATTCATTGGAAAGATCCATAAAACAACAAAAAGAATAAGCACATTAATGTTTAACTTCATCATTGCATATACCTCATTACATATACTTTTTTTTATTTTTATCAACAAGAAATAACGAAATTAATGGTAATTATTGGTTGTGATTAGTCGATATGACATGTGGAGGGGTAGATGGAAAGTTGCATCGAGAAAAGAATGCTAGAGCGGGATTAGTTACAACTATTTAAAGAATGTTGTTGTTTTTCTTATTAAACAATACAGGTTAAATGAAGAAGGTTTTGAAACATTAAGAAAATATTATCGTCTATATAACTTAATATTCAGAAAATTATGTTAAACTAATAATAAGAGGTGATAAAGATGTATTGGCTTATTCTTATTATAATAGGTGGATTACTTGGTTTCGGATTCATGGTTGATTATATTGTCAAAAAACGAAAAATAAAGATGGATCCAGAAGAAAGAGCAAAAAATGCACCGGAGTTAGAAAGAGAATTATATTTGCATCTTACCAAACAGCACAGCAATGATATCAGCACCGGACCACTTTAAAACATGTTAAAAAATCTAACAGACAAATCGCCTTCTTGTGAACCTAACTATCCGAAAATTCAGGATAAATATCAGGGGGTGCACGGGTTGAAGGAGCAGTAACGTACTTGGAAATCAGCACGAATAATATGCCAACGTTTTTGGTTGTACAAAAAAATCAGTAGAGTAAAGCAGGATTATAAGGAAGAAACATTGGAATTAACGTTTTATGAGGCATTATTGACGGAATTTTTGCAGGGAAAACTAAAGAAAGACGTAGGGGGTTTTTCATGAGACAATTATATACAATATTAACTTTCTCGTTTTTATTAATGGGCATAATTGCCTGTTCAGTTCAGGAAGCAAGTCAACAAGAAAAACCCGAACAACAGATTGAACAAGAAAATCCAAGCCAAAAGACGCCTTCGGATTCTACAAACTCTCAATCTCCTAAACAACAAGACGAGCATAAAAAAAATAGTGATCAGGCTGACGAAAACATAGAAGCGAATGACAAAAAAGGGGATAATAATGTAGAATTGGTTGAATATAATGGGCCGGTTGAGCATATTTTTTTTCACCCGTTGATTGTATATCCAAAATTGGCATTTGATCAAGATACATTGGCAAAAGGATATAACGATTACTTTGTAACAGTAAATGAATTCAAGAGAGCACTGAACGAACTCTACAAAAATAATTATATTTTAATAGACATTCACTTACTTTTTGAAAACAAAGAGGATAACACCATTGTTATGCGGAAATTAAAGCTCCCTAAAGGGAAGAAACCGCTGATCCTATCCATTGATGACATGAATTATTATGATTATATGAGAGAAAATGGAAACGCGTACAAGTTATTACTTGATGACAACGGTAATGTTGCCTCCTACTCTAAAACCCCAGATGGTAAAGAGGTTATCTCACATGATAATGAAATTGTGCCCATCTTAGATCAATTCGTCAAAGAACATCCAGATTTCTCCTTCAACGGAGCAAAAGGACTCATTGCATTAACAGGCTATCAAGGTGTTTTGGGCTATCGTACCAATGAATTAAATAGTCCTGAATTTGAAAATGAAAAAAAAGAAGCCCTTAAAGTTATTAATCGTTTAAAGGAAACCGGATGGACATTTGCATCGCATGGGTACGGTCATTTAGATGCTAATAAAGTTGGTTATGAACAGCTGGTAAAAGACACTGAGCGATGGAAGCGAGAAGTGGAACCGTTAGTCGGTGCAACCGATATTTATGTTTATCCATACGGAAGCAGAGTTGAAACGGGCAGTAGGAAATTTAAGTATTTGGTTGAATCGGGTTTTAAAGTTCTCTGTTCTGTCGGTCCACAGCCTTATCTTAAAGAATACAACAGTAGCGCCATTATGATGGACCGCCGACATATTGATGGAATTTCCTTACAAACACAAAAGGCACAATTATCCCCTCTTCTAGATGCAGACAAAGTATTGGAAAGTGAAGTTAGACCCAAAAATAAATAAATTCGGAAAGATTTGTAGTTACGCGGAGATTGCTATTAAAATGAGGGCTTATATACATTAGTCTAAGGAAATCGGTTTTGGGTTAATAAGTAATTTTTTCCTATTCAATAAATAAGTAAGGGAGGGAATGAAAATATTAGTGTTCATTCTGATATTAATAGCAATATCAATCATTGGTTTTGGTTTAGGCTTAACTTCCCGGAAAAGAAAAATGAGAATAACAGTTGGTATTACACTAATGATAGTATCAATTATAAGTTATCCGATACTTGTACCCGTTTTTGGCGAATGGAAAGCTCTTGAAGGAGTAGCAAGTTTAATGTTTTTAATTTTATACTATTGGTAGGCGGTATCATAACCTTAATTGCAGGTTTCTTTACAAAGCCATTTTCAAAAGGCATCGAGTCACCGAACAATAACCAAGCACAATAAATTATAACAATATATTCGTATTCATTAACAAAGCCAATACTAGCCCTTAACGGCTAGTATTTTTTTATGGATAGGCATATGATTTACCAAATCTTTCATAAAGGGAGTGATGTGAGTGAGGGGGAAGTAAATTTATCGGAATTACATTAATATTAGCCTCTATAATCATAGGAACATCCTTATTTCTTTATAATCGGTTTAACGAACCAATAGAAGCTGGGGGCGATAATGAGAAAGAACTAACGGAGGAGCAACAGTTTTCACAAAAATTAGATGAAGCTGGTCTTTTTGAGAAAATAGGGAGAAGCCTATACAAAAAAGGTTACACGTTTGGTTTAGAGTATGATGTTTTGTCTGATAAGAGCGTTGAGATAGTAATAAAGTTACCAAGCAAGAAAATCAATGAAGAGAATAAAAAAGAAGTAATGCAAATCGCTAAGGATATTATAGAAGCAAATAATTTTGATTTGGATTTATTTACCATCAAAGTAGAAAATTAATTCATCAGTGTCTAAAGACGAAATATAGTTATGCGCTATGCCCCAAGAGAACTCACTATTGATATTAATACATTCATACCAAATTCGACTGCTGATACTGTGTCAATGACATTCTTCAATCAAAGAAAGCAAATTTATTATTAGTCTCCGAAAACCAATCGTTCAAAGTTAATGTTTATAACAGAGATGAAAATAAACTAATCATTGGACAGTAGAGGGGATTCTTCCACTAACGGGTGCTTGAGTTAACAAACGCTCAACACCCTTTTTTCACTCACGAGGCAGCGATATTAAGTACGCACGAAAATAAATTCGATGAAATGGAAACATTAGAAGTAGACGTTGCGAAATGGTGGTGTATTAAAATGTATAGGTCCCTACTTTTTACGGTTATGTTGTTGTTTCCATTTCCATTGTTCATACATGCAAATGCAAACAATATCAATGATTTAAAAGCCGCTTTTATCCGCGAAGGGAATCTTTGGATTCTCAGTAACGGAGAGGAAAAACAAATAACCAAATCAGGTCAAGTATATGATCCCAAATGGTCCCATGATGGAAAATGGGTGTTATACCAAAAGCAAGTTCCATCAGAGATACCAAGTGAGAAAACACGATTAGAAATTTGGGCTTACAACATTGAAACTAATGAAACAAAAAAATTATTTTACAATGGATACAATCCACAATGGGCACCTCATCGAAATATCGTTGCTTTTCAAGATCATAGGACACTTGATATCTCGACCTTTAAACAATTTTATAACATAGCATTAGGAGTAAGCGGTTATGCATGGTTGCCAGACGGAAGCGGGTTTCTCCTATCCTCAGGTGCAGATCTTCGTCCTGATGGCTGGACGAATCCCATCCTGTTTAAAAAAGAACTTAAAGATGATTTTGATAAAATCGAGTTAACTGGTGAAGTTAAGACCTTTTTTGCGATTCCAAAGGAACTAGGAGAAGGAAACAAAAAAATTACATCGATCAATGCAAATCATTTTGAGTTTTCCCCCAGTAACAAATGGATATCTTTTATCGTTTCACCAACTGCTTCATGGTCGATGGACAGTAATATGCTTTGTGTAATTTCCTCTGATGGGAAAGGCTTTCAAGTGTTAGACGAGGTGATTTTTGGGGTAGGTTTACCAAAATGGGCACCAACTAAAGATATTTTGGCCTATATTGCAGGGGGCGGGAGAATTGTTTTTGGATTTAAAAACAAAGATTTAAAAGTACGAGAATTACCAGTTTCAGCATCACTTACTCCGGAAAATTATGCGGAGCTAAATTTTACGTGGAAAGATGATCAATCAATTATCACTTCAAGAGTAAGGGAAAGGGAATGGTCTAATGATTTTTCAAAACACCCGTTACCATCTCTTTATTTAGTGGATATTGAAAACAACAAACAAATAAAAACAACTGATCCACCGAAAGGAAAAGGGGATTATGATCCTTATTATATCAAGACCATCGATCAACTCGTCTGGTTTAGGTCAGAATCCATCGTTGGAAAAAAGGATCTTTGGGTTGCAAACCCCGATGGGACAAAGGCGAAAGAATGGATGAAAAATGTTGATACTATTGTGTTTTATCTTAAATAGCCGAGAAGACTCTCACTTCAACGAACCATCGTGAGTAAGTGGGAGATGAATCGGCTTCGGACAAGAGATGACCTTTTGTCATCTCGACTGTTCGACGGATTGAAACATATTTCTGTGGTTCACTTTTTTGCGATTCGCTCTATCATCTCCTTGTTCGAACACACATTCGTGTGTATAATGGAACTATAGAGGGAGGGGAAGAGTCGATGCGCATCCATAAAGCCTACCGATTTCGTATCTATCCAAACAAACAACAAGAAATCCTCATTGCGAAGACGATCGGGTGTAGCCGCTATGTGTTTAACCATTTCCTTGACAAATGGAGGAACATGTATGAACAAACAGGAAAAGGATTGACCTACACGATTTGTTCTTCTCAGCTCACTCAACTAAAACAAGAATTAACATGGCTCTATGAAGTCGATTCGACCGCTCTGCAAAATGCCCTTCACCATCTAGCGGAAGCGTTCACTCGTTTTTTCAACAAACAAAATAATCCCCCAAAATTTAAAAGTAAAAAACATCCCGTTCAATCGTACACCAGTCAATGCAACAGTCCGAAAAAAGGAAAACCGTCGATCGAGGTCGTTGGAAATAAAATCAAATTGCCCAAACTCGGTTTGGTCCGCTTTGCGAAAAGTCAAGAAGTGAAAGGGCGCATCCTCAGCGCTACCATTCGGCGCAACCGAAGTGGAAAGTATTTTGTTTCCATTCTCGTTGAAACAGAAGTACAGCCGTTACCAAAAACCGGTTCCGCGGTGGGGATTGACGTTGGGGTGAAAGACTTTGCGACGCTCAGTACAGGAGAAGTAGTTGGGAACCCGAAATTTTTTCGCCGA
>JBHGYD010000020.1:0-73147 GCA_041920415.1 Anoxybacillaceae bacterium | reverse complement strand
TATCTGCGATTCCTTGAAACCGTTTGACGCGATACATTCGTGCGTGGTGGCAGAGTTCAATGGGTAAGCTATCCACTACTGCATAAGCGTGATGTTGCCCATGTTTGGCTAATTGATATCGTATCCATTTGACGGCAAAGCGAAGATTTCGACAACGCCGGTTATATCGAGAGCGTTCAGGAAATAAATCTTTCGAAAATAAGTTTCCGATCACAAATCGGTGCCAAGCTCGTTCGGATGTAAAACCTAACAACTTTCCAAGAACATGGACGGCGATGATGACCTCATCTTCTTGCTTCAACAAATGGCGATTTCGGCGTTGTAAATACATCTGAATCAAAGACAATTGTCCAGATACAAAGAACAAAATCGCTGCATATTGTTTTTGAATTTTCGCTTCATCTGTTGTAAAATGAAAGTGCTCTTGCATGGGACTTCTCCTTTTGAATGTTTGGTAGCACTTTCATTTTAAAGGAGATCCTTCATGCAAGGGCTATTTTTATGCTCATCTCATTTTATCTAGCACCATGGGTATTCTAATATGTTTAATTTAATAGGTTAATCACATTTCTCCTGTATAAAAATTTTAAAAAAGTAGTTCACTTTTCCTATAAACTTTATTATAATTTTACTAATTCAATATTAGACAAATTCAGACAAATCTAAATATATTTAGACAAATTTAGACAAAAAATTTAATATTGAATCGGCAAACTACTCGAAAGGGTAGGACGCAAAACTAAAGAGGCTAAATCTATTGTCAATAGATACGCCAGCCAGTTGCTCTTCTTATGAAGAATCCTTGTGATTTTTTAAAAAGGTTCTTTATTTGGGTGGAATAGTACTGTCTAATTAACTGCCCTCTCTAGAATTCTAAAGAGGGCAATTTTTTTCGTTAGTAATCCATTAGAAAGGAGTAGTTAACAGAATTCCTATCTTACGCAAAAGGTTATATGAAACATGGCTTATATCCTAATATTTTTAATAAATTAATCACTTTTCTCCTTTTAAAAATTTTAGAAAAGCAGTTCACTTTTCCTATAAACTTTATTATAATTGTATCGAGTAAATATTAGACAAATTTAGACAAATTTATACAAATTTAAAAAATTTAGACAAAAAATTTAATATTGAATCGGCAAACTACTCGAAAGGGTAGGACGCAAAACTAAAGGGGCTAAATCTATTTTCAATAGATATGCCAGCCAGTTGCCCTTCTTATGAAAAATCATGGTGATTTTTTAAGAAGGTTCTTTATTTAGGTGGAATAGTGCTGTCTAATCAACTGCCCTCTTTAGCATTCTAGAGAGGGCAGTTTTTTAGTTAATAATTCATTAGAAAGGAGCTGTGATGATGGAGCAAAATATAAAATGTGTTGTGATCAAGCTACATAACGAACAATTTGGAATTGATATTCATCAAATTCGTTCTATTGAACGATTGCAAAGTATTACAGTCATTCCTCAAACTCCTCCTTATGTCAAAGGGATTATGAATCTCCGAGGAAATGTGATTCCTGTAATCGATTTACGCCAACGCCTTTCAATGGAAGCGAATTCTTATACTGATCAAACTAGATTAGTAGTAGTAACAGTTAAGGAAGTAGATGTAGGGCTTATTGTCGATGCAGCAAATGAAGTAAGGGACATCAACGAAGAACAAATTCACCCTACACCTGCTATTACCCAAGACAAGAAAGTAGATTTTTTATATGGAGTAGCAAAATTAGAAAATCAAATTTTAATTCTATTAGATGTAGAAAAATTGTTAAGTAGTGATGAGGTCATTCATTTAGAAAAGCTAAAAGAGCTGAAAGAAAACATAAGAATGGAGGATGAATGATGAAAAGCCTGCGATTAAAGATTATTGGTGGATTTTTAGTGCCTATTTTATTATTTACCATCGTGGGAATTTTGGGTTTAAAAGAACTTAATCAACTAACTACAAATGGAACAGAAAAAGAACATCTCTTTACCTTTGTTTTAATCCTTATTATTATTTCTATCATTCTTAGCTTGGGGGTTGCCATTGTTTTTTCTAACATAATTGTTAAACCAATTTTCCAAGTAGTAGATCGTATGAAAATGGTAGCAGAAGGAGATTTGTCGGCGAAGCTACTTGAAATAAAATCCAAGGATGAGCTTGGCCAATTAGTCAAGTCAATGAATGAAATGATTTTAAACTTACGAAATGTTGTTGGTGAAGTAAGAAACACAGCGGAACAAGTAGCTGCATCTTCAGAGGAATTAACAGCAAGTGCAGATCAAACAACAGCCGCAACGGAACAAGTCGCTTCTGCGATTCAACAAGTAGCAAGTGGAGCTGAAACGCAAACGAATGGAATTGAGCAAAATGCTACTTCTTTAGAAGAAATTGCACAGGGTATTATCCGTGTGGCTGATAGTTCTAATCAGGTTACAGAACTTGCAAAACAAACCACCCAACAGGCTGAAGAGGGCGGAGATTCTGTTGTACGTACAGTTGACCAAATGAATTCAATTTATAAATCGGTCATAGAGACTGATAAAATGGTTAAGTCTTTATATGAACGTTCAAAAGAAATTAGTCAAATTCTTGATGTAATTAGTGGAATTGCTGATCAAACGAACCTTCTTGCGTTAAATGCAGCCATTGAAGCAGCAAGAGCGGGAGAGCATGGAAAAGGCTTTGCGGTCGTAGCCGATGAAGTAAGAAAACTGGCTGAACAATCTCAGGCATCAGCGAAGCAAATAGCCGAATTAATTTTAAGAATTCAAAATGATACAGAAAATTCCGTTAAATTAATGACGGAAGTGACACAAAACGTAGAAAATGGGCTTGAAATATCGAAAGAAACAACTGAAAAATTCACACAAATCGTCCAAAATATGAAAGATATTGCGCCACAAATTGAAGAAATTTCTGCCATCTCTCAACAAGTCTCAGCGGGAGTACAAGAAATAACATCCACAGCGAATGAGCTTGCAGAAATTGCTAAAGAAAATGCGGCTACATCTGAAGAAGTTGCTGCCTCTACGGAGGAACAACTAGCTTCGATGGAGGAAATTACTGCTTCAGCGAAATCTCTCGCAAATATGGCAGAAGAATTGCGAGAGGTAGTTCATAAATTTAAGTTATAAAAAGAGGTTGATTCATAAGAGTCTGTCTCTCTCAAACAATCACAATAATAAAGGTATTTCTGTTGTATGAACAATATATATTGTATTTAAGAGGGCTGGTCCTTTACTTTTGGGACAGCCCCTTTATAAAACAAAAACATTTGAAATCAATAAAAATTTAATAAAAAACAGAGGGTAACCATGGAAACAAATACTAAGATGACTATTAAAGAAATCATTACCAACAATTTATTTACGAATGTATTTCAACCAATATATCGTTTATCTAATAAAGAAATTGTCGGCTATGAAAGTTTACTTCGTTGTCAATTTGTAAAAAGTCCTGAATTGCTTTTCGCCTATGCCAATAAACAAGGGTGTATATATAATCTCGATATTGCCTCTATTACCAATTCAGTAAAAGACTTTGCTGTATATTATAAAACCATTAACCCGTATGATTTGTTCTTATCAGTGAATGTATATCCTTCTACAATTGCGATACCATTTTTTCCTCAAGTGTTAGAGCAAATAGTCAAAAATGTCTCGCTTTCTAATCAACAAATTATATTAGAAATCAACGAATCAGAGAGAATAAATAACTTAGATGAAATACTAAAAAATATATGTGTATTAAAGGAAAAAGGTTTTTTGATTGCTTTAGATGATTTAGGGAAAGGGGAACACTCACTTCAATTATTAATAGAGATAGACCCTCACGTTATTAAACTTGACCGATATTTTGCGAAAAATTTAGCGAAAAATTCTAAAAAACAAAAAGTGTTGTCATATATCGTACATTTTTTTAGGGAAGATATAAAAATTATATTGGAAGGAATTGAAACCGAGGAAGATATGCAATGTGCCAAAGACTTAGGGATTCCTTATGGACAAGGGTATTATTTGGCAAAACCACAACCGTTGTATAGATTAGATTGATCAAGAATATTGAGTCTTTTAACCCTTTTATATTCATAATTGAGGGATAATCTAAGATGTTTTACAATGCACTCAAACACAATAAAAAGATAACAACAAGAGTATATACTGTTAACAAGCAATGATCTATTGTAGCACTAATAATAATCCATACACGTGTAAATCAAAATAGAGGCTGACAACCGAAACGGAAGTCAGCCTCTTTCTACAATCATTCTTACACCACAAACCACATTACCCAAATCGAACCAACAACAACGACAACAGCGATAAAAAAGGCATATGCCATGTTAATCGTTTGAATTTTCCCGCTGTCGCTTTCTGTGAGATGCATGAATAGAAATAGCTGCAAACCCGCTTGCAACAACGCGAGTATCACAATAATACTAATGATCAATTTCGTCGCTAATCCCGATGATAAAACGACCCATAATGCTGCGAACGTTAAAACGAGCGATAAAACAAATCCGATAATATGTTTCCAAGGAAATGTTTCATGGTGATTTGCCATGTTACATCACCATCCCTGTTAAATAAACTAGCGTAAAGATGAAAATCCACACGACGTCAAGGAAGTGCCAATATAAGCTAATAATGAACACTTTTCGCGCTGTTCTCGGAATAAGACCGCGCTGTAGAAGCTGGATCATAATTAAAATCATCCAACCAATCCCAAGGCTAACGTGCGCCCCGTGCGTACCGACAAGCACAAAGAAGCTCGAAAGAAATGCGCTCGTCTGAATCGTCGCGCCTTCATGAACGTAATCAATAAACTCTCTAATTTCAAACGTGATAAACCCTGCTCCTAAAAGAAGAGTGATAATCAACCACGCCAACAATCCTTTTAAACGACCGCGGCGCATTTCATAAATGGCAAGCCCACACGTAAAGCTACTCGTTAACAGAAGAAGCGTTTCAATCATTACTTCTTTTACTTTAAACAACTCCGCAGCTGTTGGGCCGTGGCCTGTGCGTTGGAATAATACAAGATAAGTGGCAAACAGAGTGGCGAACAACGCCACTTCTGCACCTAAGAAAATCCAAAAACCTAAAATATTCAGGCGGCTTTCCTCTGTTCGATATTCTAATGGAGTATTTTCATCATACTGATGAGCTAATTCCGCCATATTTACGCCCCCTTCCTTGAAAGACGCTCCGTGCGTTTAATCTCATCGACACTGATGTAATAACCGTCATCGTAATCGAAGGAGCGAAGTACTAAACCGAGTACAATAAAGATCGTCGCAACAATCGCCAGTTTATACCATTCAAACACAAGACCGAATCCCGCAAAGAAAAAGGCAATCGAAATTAAGAACGGACGACCAGAATTGCTTGGCATATGAATCGGTTTCAATTTCTCTTCGTCGATTTCTAAACCTTTTCCTGTTTTTTTCATGACCCAATAAGCATCTAAATCAGTGACTTCTGGAATAATCGCAAAGTTATAGTGTGCAGGTGGGGAAGATGTCGCCCATTCAAGCGTACGACCATTCCATGGGTCACCTGTCATGTCGCGCTCACCGTAACGTGCGCTGTAATAAATGTTATAGCATAACACAATAAAGCCAATGCCCATTAAAGCAGCACCCACTGACGCGACAACGTTAAGCGGAGTCCAACCAAGGCCGGCAGAATATGTGTACATGCGTCGCGTCATTCCCATTAATCCTAAGAAATACATTGGGAAGAAGCAGATGTTAAAGCCAATCATAAACAACCAGAACGTCCATTTTCCTAAACGCTCGTTTAAAATATGACCGAACATTTTCGGATACCAGTAATGAAGTCCGGCAAAACAAGCGAATACCGTACCAGCAATTAATACATAGTGGAAGTGCGCGATTAAGAAATAGCTGTTATGGTACTGATAGTCCGCCGCCGCCATCGCTAGCATAACCCCTGTTACACCGCCGATGACGAAGTTTGGAATAAACGCCAATGACCAAAGCATCGCGGTTGTAAAGCGAATTTTTCCTCTTCGAAGCGTAAATAGCCAGTTAAAAATTTTCACGCCTGTCGGAATCGCAATCGCCATCGTTGTAATCGAGAAGAACGAGTTCACATCAGCACCGGCGCCCATCGTAAAGAAATGGTGTACCCATACAAGAAAGCTTAAAAAGGCAATCCCTACAATTGAATATACCATTGCTTTATAACCAAACAGACGCTTGCCAGCAAACGTACTAACAACTTCAGAGAAAATTCCGAATGCTGGTAAAACGACGATATATACTTCAGGGTGACCCCAAATCCAGAACAAGTTCGCCCAAAGCATTGACATACCGCCATTTGCCATTGTAAAGAATTGTGTATCAAATAAACGGTCAAATGTCATAAGTGCCAATGCAACCGTAAACACTGGGAACGCAAAAATGATAATGACACATGTAATTAAAATCGTCCATGTAAACATTGGCATGCGCATTAACGTCATTCCTGGTGCGCGCATTTTTAAAATCGTGACTAAGAAGTTAATCCCTGTCATTAATGTACCAATACCGGAAATTTGCAAAGCAACCGCGTAATAGTTGTTCCCTACCCCCGGGCTAAACTCTTTGCTAGCAAGTGGGAAGTAAGATGTCCATCCGGCATCCGGAGAACCGCCAATAACGAAAGCAAGATTGAACAACATCGCACCAACAAAAAATAGCCAGAAACTTAACGCGTTTAAATACGGATACGCAACATCGCGCGCACCAATTTGCAATGGTACGACAATATTCATAAGTCCAATAACAAACGGCATCGCCATGAATATAATCATGATCGTACCATGGGTTGTGAAAATTTCGTTATAATGCTCAGCATTGAGAAATTTCATATTTGGCAATGTTAGTTGCGCGCGTATCAATAACGCATCGACACCGCCGCGGAATAACATCAATACCGCACAAATGATATACATTACGCCGATTTTTTTATGATCGACAGTCGTTAACCATTCATCCCAAAGCCATTTCCATTTTTTAAAATACGTAAGCACGAAAACAATTCCAATAATTGTTAATACAATTGAAACATCAGCAGCATAAATAAGTGGCTCGCCTGTTACGAAAAATTCGTTCCACTTCATGCACACATTCCTCCTTCCACACGCTGCTTATAACGGGTAACGGTAGCGATCGACTGAAAACCATGAATACCCGTGACCACAATGCTCCTCTTCTTCATGGTTCATATGACTATTTTGTTTCGCATACGTCTTCAAGGCTCATACTCGTATGATCATGACTATTTTGTTTTGAATGATCAATCCATTCAAGATGGGTATTGGAAAACGTCATGCGACCAACAAGTCCAGGCTTTAGAATCTTCGCATATTTTTCCTTATTTAACTTTGGTGCCGTCCGTTGCACGTCTTTTACCCATTTTTCAAAGTCATCTTTTGTTTGCGCAACGACCTCAAATTCCATATGCGTAAAGTCTTTACCAGAGAAGTTCGCACTCCGTCCCATATACGAACCAGGGTGATCGGCTTGAAGAGTCAATGTTGTTTCCATACTATCCATCGCATACTTTTGTCCACCTAGCTCTGGTACCCAAAATGAGTTCATTGGACCCGCTGATGTCAGCTTAAATTCTACTGGAACACCTGCTGGAATATTGACATAGTTCACTGTTTCAATATGTTGTTCCGGATAACTAAAAATCCATTTCCAGTTCGCGGCCGTCACATGAATTGTTAGCGGCTTTACGTCCTTTCGAATTGGCTTTTCAAGCGCAAACGTTGTTTTTACCGTTGGAATCGCCAGCGCCGTCACAATTAAAATCGGAATCGCCGTCCAAATGATTTCTAACAGCGTACTCCCTTCTTCTTCAGGCGGCTCGTAGTTAGCGTTTTCTGGTTTTTCACGATAACGAATGAGAATCACCGCAAATAATGCAAAAACAACAATAATAATGAAGGCCATAAAACCAACCGACCAAACAATTAACTTATACTCACTTTTGGCCACAGGACCTTGTGGGTGTAACACAACCATGTTTTCGCTGCATCCGCTTAAAAAGAACAATAACGATAATGGAAGCAATGAAAACCATTTCCACACCTTATTTTTCACTTGCTCCATCGGTGCGCTTCCTCCTTCATGCTCGTGTATATCGAGTAAAATACAATCATTACTCACTTATTTATAAACTTATACTTTAACAACATATCAAAAGTGAAAATAATATTAAAATAGACTTGAGAAAAAGTTCATAAATCCGAAAAATATTTGTCACAATTTGTTCACGAAATGTTCATTTGTATTCCTAAAACATGAAACGATACCAAGAAGTAACTCCAATAAAAAAATTGACCTTCTCCTTTCATCATGAGAAGGTCAAGACAAGCTTCCAAGACGAGCTTCCATCATTTTTCGAATGCGCGGCTGGAGCGTTTGCCACATCCATTTTTCATAAAGTTCTTTTTTCTCCTCAAACGTTAAGTAATACCGTTCACCTGCTTGCTTTCGCGCTCTCTCTGTTACATCATACAACGTAAGAGCAGCGGCGACCGATATATTAAAACTTTGCACAAAACCGTACATCGGAATGATAAATGTCCCATCCGCTAAATGAATCGCCTCTTCAGAAACACCGCGGTGCTCATTTCCAAATAACAGCGCGGTTGGTCGCGACACATCGATTTCTTGCAATGGAACCGTTCCTTCACCAAGATAGCTCGCAAATACTTGATAACCATTTGCCTGCAATTCTTTGATGGCAGTGGCAATATCACGCTTTTGATGAATCGTCAGCCATTTATCGGCGTTACGTGTCACAAATTTATTTGGCTGAAACGGGGCTTGTCCCGTCACGACATACACATCTTGAAGCCCAAACGCTTCCGCCGAGCGCAATACCGCCGCTTGGTTGTGCGGGTCATCGACCGCCTCCGTCAACACGGTAATATAGCGAGTGCGTTTGTTTAATACGTCATACATCCGCTTCAGCCGCTCTGGAACAATCATTTCCCAAATCGGACGGTTTTCCTCCGTTAACAATCCTTCCTCTTTCAGGCGTTGAATGTAAACCTTCGCTTCTTCCTGCAGCACTACCTTATTCTCCTCCTTTCCGGAAAAGTCACTATATGTCATTGAAAATAATCGGTCTATTTCAATCAGAACGAGTTTCATTTTACATTATGCACTCTGTTTGGGACAACTGATTATACTAGTTATCCCCGAACATATTTTACTTCATTTATTTTTCAAAGTATCAATATAACCCACCAGTGTAATAATAAACTGGAGGTGAATAATAGTGGTTGTCCTTTTTATTTCCATTTTCATCTTTAATCTTGCTGCTTTTCTCATGAAAAAGAAATTACTTCCACATGAATATTACTGTTCCATTTTATTTGGTTTATTTGTTTCAAAACTTGTCGATCGATTAACAGATAAATATAATTGGTATTACTTTTTTGAACCTTATTTCATTGAAGGGAAAACTTTATTAGTGGTTTTTGGAATATATCCTGCTGCTACTATGCTTATCATCAACTGGTATCCTTATCACGGTTCAAAAAAAGCAAAAATTTTATATTTGCTTTTCTGGTCCATCTTCTCTACCTTTTACGAGTGGATAGCGCTTAAAGCACACTTTTTGCATCATAATAAGTGGAATTTATGGTATTCCGCCATAGTATATCCGTTTCTTTATGGAATGCTCATATGGCACCTTAAATTTATTCGTTGGTTAAACCAATTTACATAAAAACAAAAATAAAAAAGCAAAGACAACGCTTTGCTTTTTTCGTGCTAATCCATTTTTCCTTCATGACGATCACCACAAATGGGATTAAAAATAGATTTTTTATATATTTTCATATTTTAAAAACCTCCTATTAGTTCGATTCTAACATATATAGGAAGTCTCATCATTAAACATCTTAATTATTCTAAAAATAAATAATTGTTATAATATAAATCAAATTTAGATATTTACCAATTAAAACAATTTACAAATATATTCATCTTATATATTATTAAAATTAATCATTAAAAATTCGTTTAACCGAAAAAATGTAAGCGTTTTATTTACCTTAAAAAATTTTATTTCCTAAAAATAGTTTTGATTGGGGGAAAGGATATGCAAAACAGCACTCCTGACAAAGAACTGCATCGCGGATTAGAGGAAAGACATATTACGCTTATGTCCCTCGGGGCAGCCATTGGAGTTGGATTATTTCTCGGCTCTGCGTCCACCATTAAACTAGCAGGTCCAGCGATTTTACTAGCCTATGCCATCGGCGGGCTTGTTATGTTCTTTATTATGCGCGCACTTGGAGAAATGGCGATTGAAAATCCTGTCGCCGGCTCATTCAGCCGCTATGCACGCGATTATTTAGGTTCTCTTGCTGGCTATTTGACAGGTTGGAACTATTGGTTTTTATGGGTTGTTACTTGTATGGCGGAAATTACGGCGGTCGGGATTTATATGCAATATTGGTTCCCAGATACTCCGCAATGGATTTGGGCATTAGCCGCACTCATTATCATGACTATTGTTAACTTCCTTGCGGTAAAAGCATACGGAGAATTAGAGTTCTGGTTTGCTCTTGTTAAAATCGTCACCATCGTATTCATGATTTTTGTTGGTCTTGGCATGATTATCTTCGGCCTCGGTAACGGGGGCGTTGCAACAGGAATCAGCAACCTTTGGAAGCACGGAGGCTTTTTCGCCCACGGAATAAAAGGCGTGTTAATGTCTTTACAAATGGTGATGTTTGCTTATTTGGGTATTGAAATGATCGGTGTTACAGCCGGAGAAGTAAAAAATCCGCAAAAATCATTGTCCCGCGCGATTGACTCCGTATTCTGGCGCATTTTGATTTTCTATGTTGGCGCGTTGTTCGTCATCATGTCGATTTATCCATGGACAGAAATTGGACAAAAAGGCAGTCCATTCGTATTAACTTTTGAGAAAATTGGCATTCCTGCCGCTGCGGGAATTATTAACTTTGTCGTCTTAACAGCTGCTCTGTCTTCCTGCAACAGTGGTATTTTCAGTACGGGGCGCATGTTATTTAACTTGGCACAACAAGGTGAAGCGCCACAAAAATGGGCTCACTTAACAAAAGGCGGCGTCCCTGGTTTTGCGATTTTAATTTCTGCAGCTGCTTTATTAATTGGCGTTTGCTTGAACTATGTCGTCCCTGCGAAAGTATTTACATGGGTTACAAGTATCGCTACATTCGGTGCAGTTTGGACTTGGGTGGTTATCCTATTATCACAAATCCGCTTCCGCAAACGCTTAAGTGTTGAAAAGCAAAAACAATTAAAATACAAAATGCCATTATTCCCATACAGTTCGTATTTAGCACTTGCCTTTTTAATCGGGGTCGTCGGTCTTATGGCGTACTTCCCTGATACAAGAATCGCTCTCATTGTTGGACCAGTTTGGTATGCGATTTTAATCGCGTTCTATTACGGAAAAGGCTTACATAAGCGAAACAAAGAGGCCGCTCAAGAAAGTAAGAAAATTAGCTAATGAATAAACAAATCCCCTTAAACTCAATTCTAAGGGGATTTGTCTTTTATCCGGTTTATTTACTAAAGAATAAAAGCATATATCACTGCTTGCGTTCTTCGATCCTGCACTCCAAAATTGCTTTCATATATTGCTGGCATGTAGTTTCACCGGTTTTAACGCGATAAACAAAAGCAGAGGCGTGTATGTATTGAAAAATAAAACCCTGATAATTCTCTAGGGATCATCCTATTGCTCAATATTTCACAAATCATTCAATAATACGTTCTCCCACTCCTAAATAAATGTAGTATTCTATATTCAGAAACTGTTATATAAATTTTCACGACTCTGTTATAGTCCTATGGGAGGGGATATTATGGAACAAACTGTCATGAAAAAAACTTTGTTAGAGCCATGGAGAGGTTTTAAAGGTTCCAAGTGGAAAAAAGAAATTGATGTTCGCGATTTTATTTTAAACAATGTAACCGTTTACTATGGGGATGAATCTTTTCTTGAAGGGCCTACTGAAGCTACGAAAAAATTATGGGAACAAGTGATGGAGTTATCGAAACAAGAACGCGAAAAAGGCGGCGTTCTTGATATGGATACTGATATCATTTCAACGATTACTTCCCATGGTCCGGGTTATTTAAACAAAGACCTAGAAAAAATTGTTGGATTTCAAACAGACAAACCGTTTAAACGCTCATTAATGCCATTTGGCGGTATCCGCATGGCAGAGCAATCATGTGAAGCATACGGCTATAAAGTAAGCGACGAAATTAAAAAGATTTTCACTGAATACCGTAAAACACATAACCAAGGTGTATTTGACGCATATACCGATGAAATGAAAGCGGCACGCAAAGCTGGTATTATTACAGGTCTCCCTGACGCATACGGTCGCGGTCGCATTATCGGTGACTATCGCCGCGTTGCTTTATACGGTGTTGACCGATTAATTGAAGAAAAACAAAAAGATTTAAAAAATACCGGCGCAAGAACAATGACAGAAGATATCATTCGTCTTCGCGAAGAAATTTCTGAACAAATTCGCGCCTTAAAAGAATTAAAACAAATGGCGCTCAGCTACGGTTACGATATTTCTCAACCGGCACGCAATGCGCATGAAGCATTCCAATGGCTCTATTTTGCTTACTTAGCAGCGATTAAAGAACAAAATGGGGCCGCGATGAGCTTAGGACGCGTTTCCACTTTCTTAGATATTTACATCGAACGCGACTTACAAGAAGGCTTGTTGACAGAAAAAGAGGCTCAAGAACTCGTTGACCATTTTGTCATGAAATTGCGTCTTGTTAAATTTGCAAGAACGCCTGAGTATAATGAATTGTTTAGCGGTGACCCAACATGGGTAACAGAATCAATCGGTGGAATCGCGATTGACGGTCGTCCATTAGTGACGAAAAACTCATTCCGCTTCCTTCATACATTAGATAACTTAGGTCCTGCGCCTGAACCAAACTTAACGGTGCTTTGGTCAAAACAATTGCCAGAAAAATTCAAAGAATATTGCGCAAAAATGTCGATTAAAACAAGTTCGATTCAATATGAAAACGACGACATAATGCGCCCTGAATTTGGCGATGATTACGGAATTGCTTGCTGCGTATCAGCGATGAGAATTGGTAAACAAATGCAATTCTTTGGTGCGCGCGCAAACCTTGCGAAAGCGTTATTATACGCGATTAACGGCGGCGTAGATGAAAAATTAAAAATCCAAATCGGTCCAGAATTCGCGCCAATTACATCCGAATATTTAGATTATGATGAAGTCATGCGCAAGTTTGATCATGTTTTAGAATGGCTTGCCGAGCTTTACATTAATACGCTTAATATTATTCATTACATGCATGACAAATATTGTTATGAACGTATTGAAATGGCGCTTCATGATACGCATATTTTACGCACGATGGCGACTGGTATCGCTGGTTTATCCGTTGTTGCGGACTCGTTAAGTGCCATTAAATACGCAAAAGTAAAAACGATTCGCGATGAGAATGGCCTTGTTGTGAATTTTGAAATCAAAGGGGATTTCCCGAAATACGGAAATAACGACGATCGCGTCGACGAAATCGCTGTTGATTTAGTCAAACGTTTCATGACAAAATTGAAAAAACATAAAACATATCGTGATTCGAAACATACAACGTCTATTTTAACAATTACCTCGAACGTGGTATATGGTAAGAAAACGGGGAACACTCCTGATGGTCGCCGCGCTGGTGAACCATTTGCTCCAGGAGCGAACCCATTACATGGCCGCGACACAAAAGGAGCTCTTGCTTCTTTAAGCTCTGTTGCTAAATTACCATACGAATATGCACTAGACGGAATTTCGAATACGTTCTCGATCGTACCAAAAGCGTTAGGAAAAGATGAACAAACTCGAGTTCGTAACCTTGTTGCGATTTTAGACGGTTATGCAGAAAAAGGTGGTCACCATCTCAACATTAACGTCTTTAACCGAGAAACATTATTAGATGCAATGGAACATCCGGAAAAATATCCGCAATTGACGATTCGTGTTTCCGGATACGCAGTTAACTTCATTAAATTGACACGCGAACAACAAATTGATGTCATTAACCGTACATTCCACGAAAGTATGTAAGAAGAAAATCCCCCTCACGATGTCCTCTCTTCGTGAGGGGTTTAGCTTCTATCAAGGAAGGAGAACATCCAATGAAAGGGTTTATTCACTCGATTGAATCATGCGGCACCGTAGACGGTCCTGGTCTTCGCTACGTCGTGTTTACACAAGGATGTTTGTTGCGTTGCCAATATTGCCACAATGCCGATACATGGGAAATTGGCAAAGGAAAAGAAATGACAGTAGAAGAAATTATCACAGATTTAAAAACGTATCTCCCGTTTATCGAAGCTTCAGGTGGTGGTATTACCGTCAGCGGTGGCGAGCCGCTCTTACAAATGGACTTTTTAATTGAGTTATTTAAAGAGTGCAAAAAAATCGGTATTCATACAACCATTGATTCATCTGGGGGATGTTACACAACGGAAGAGGCGTTTCAACAGAAACTGAACGAATTGCTTCTGTATACCGACTTAATTTTACTCGATTTAAAACATATTGATGAAAAAAAACATCGCAAACTAACCGGGAAAACGAATCAACATATTTTACAATTTGCAAAATTCCTATCTGAAAAAAACGTTCCCGTTTGGATTCGTCACGTTCTTGTTCCAACGATTACGGATGATCCAGAGGACTTACGCCGTCTGGCCGCATTTATTCGCACACTCAACAACGTAGAGAAAATCGAAATCCTCCCTTATCATAAATTGGGAGTATACAAATGGAAAACACTTGGACTTTCCTACCCTCTTGAAGGTATTGAACCTCCTTCAGAAGAAAGCATTCAAATGGCCCAACAAATCTTACATGGAAACGAACCTTCTACACCTCTTACGTAACGTAAGGGGTTTTTCACTGTAATTCTACTTCATGCGTCAGCCAAATGGTAAAAAGCTCTACTTAGCCACAATAGGCACATTCACTTGCAAAAGTGTCTATGAATCAAAATAACCATGAGGAATTTTTTACTCCCAATCCATCCATGGAAATAATAGGACTAACAGTTATTTGCACAGAAAAGGCTTATGAATAAGGGATGCGTTCCCTTGATTCATAAGCCTTTCGCAGAGGGGAGGTTGAGGGATCTATTATTAAACTCCTTTAAACGCTTGGCGATAAATTTCTACTAAATCGCTAACAAGCGGGAGTTTCGGATTAGCGGTTGTACATTGATCTTCAAAGGCCAGTTCTGCTAATTTCTCGACTTTGCTTTCAAATTCTTGTTTGCTGACACCGCATGCTTCAATGCTCATTGGAATTTCTAATTCTCTTGCTAGCTTAATAATCGCTTGAACGAGGCTTTCTACTCCTTCTTCGGTTGTGCGAGCTGGCAAGCCTAACATTCTTGCAATTTCCGCATAACGTTGATCGGCAACGAAATATTCGTATTTAGGGAATGCTGTGAATTTTTTTGGTTTTGTTGCATTATAGCGAATGACATGCGGCATTAAAATTGTATTAGCCCGTCCGTGAGCGATATGGAATTCTGCACCAAGTTTATGAGCTAAACTATGGTTAATGCCTAAGAATGCATTCGCAAACGCCATACCCGCAATCGTTGATGCGTTATGCATTTTTTCACGAGCAACTTCGTCATTTCCGTTTTTATAAGCTCTTGGTAAATATTCAAAGACAAGTTGGATCGCCTTCATTGCAAGACCGTCTGTATAGTCGTTTGCCATATTAGACACATATGCTTCGATCGCATGAGTTAGTACGTCCATCCCTGTATCGGCTGTTACATGTTTTGGCAATGTCATGACAAATTGCGGGTCGACAATCGCTACATCCGGTGTTAATTCATAGTCTGCCAATGGATATTTAATGTTGTTTTCTTTATCGGTAATAACCGCAAATGATGTAACTTCTGAGCCCGTTCCTGATGTTGTTGGAATCGCCACAAATTGCGCTTTGTGACCGAGTTTCGGATATTTGAATACACGTTTGCGAATATCTAAGAATTTTTGTTTTAATCCGTTGAAATCTGTTTCTGGATGTTCATAGAACAGCCACATCGCTTTCGCTGCGTCCATCGCTGAACCGCCACCGAGCGCAATAATCACATCCGGCTCGAAGCTTCTCATCATATCAGCGCCTTTCATCACCGTCGTGGTGGATGGATCTGGCTCTACTTCTGAGAAAATTTCGCAATGAACGTAATCTGGGCGTTTCCGTAAATAATATAGGACTTTATCTACGTATCCCAGTTTCACCATGCCTGGGTCAGTGACAATAAATGCTTTTGAGATGTTCGGCATTTTCGCTAAATATTGGATAGAGTTTTTCTCGAAATAAATTTTTGGCGGTACTTTAAACCATTGCATATTGACAGTCCTTTTCGCCATTTTCTTAATATTAATGAGGTGAATCGCCCCTACGTTCGTTGATACAGAGTTTCCGCCAAACGTACCGCAACCGAGTGTTAGCGATGGGATATACGCATTATAAATATCACCAATCGCTCCTTGTGAAGATGGAGCATTCACAATAATTCGACCTGCTTTCATTCTCTTACCAAATTCCGTAATTACACTTTCGTTATCAGAATGAATTACAGCTGAGTGTCCTAATCCACCAAACTCTAACATTTCCTCACAACGTTTTAAGCCTTCTTCTGTGCTATTTACTTTATAGCAAGCTAACACAGGACTTAGCTTTTCGCGAGAAAGTGGATACTGCGGACCGACTCCTTTTAATTCGGCAACGAGAATTTTCGTGTCTTTCGGTACTTCGACACCAGCCATTTTTGCAATTTCATACGCCGGTTTCCCAACGATATCAGGGTTAACAGCACACGTATTTTCATTGATCACGAGTTTTTCTACTTTTTTCTTTTCTTCCTCATTCAAGAAATAACAATGATTTTCGATCATTTCTTTTTTCACTTTATCGTAAATCTCTTTATCAATGATTACAGCTTGCTCAGAAGCACAAATCATACCATTGTCAAATGTTTTTGATAAAATTAAATCGTTGACAGCACGTTTAGTATTCGCCGTTTTTTCAATATAACAAGGAACGTTACCAGGACCAACACCTAACGCTGGTTTTCCCGAGCTATAAGCAGCCTTCACCATGCCTGCGCCACCGGTTGCTAAAATGAGAGAAACCCCTGGATGATGCATGAGTTGTTGTGTTGCTTCCAATGAAGGCGTTTCGATCCATTGGATACAGTATTCTGGAGCGCCTGCCTTAATCGCTGCATCACGTAAAACCCTTGCTGCTTCACTACTACATTTTTGCGCGGATGGATGGAAGGCAAAAATGATTGGGTTACGTGTTTTAATCGAAATAAGTGTTTTAAACATTGTCGTTGATGTCGGGTTGGTTACCGGTGTTACCCCAGCAATCACACCGACTGGTTCCGCAATTTCTACAATTCCTTCATGCGGATTTTCACGAATAATACCGACCGTTTTATCGTACTTAATGTTGTGGTATATATATTCAGTTGCGAAAATATTTTTAATGATTTTGTCTTCATATACACCACGTTTTGTTTCTTCGACTGCAAGTTTTGCTAATCGCATATGCTGATCGAGTCCAGCCAGCGCCATTTCTTTCACGATTTTATCGATTGTTTCTTGATCGTATTCTCTAAATTTTTCTAGAGCCTTTTGCGCATTCGCGACAAGCTGGTCAATCATTTTGGTCACTTCGCTTTTTTTGTCTACCACTTTTTCCTGAACAGTCATGTTGAAGACCTCCTAGTATATTGTGAAAAACTTCACAAACAAGAAGAAAAATTTTAGATGAGAAGAATCTCATCCATCGCACTTTTATTATAAACGGTCAACTGGGATTTTGGTTTGTCAAATTTGTGAAATATTGAACAATCTTTTTATAAAAAAAAACGAGCTACCTTTGAAGATAGCTCGTTACTGCTACTCGCAAACAGGATTGCGAGGAATTTTAGTAAATGAAATATCATGATACATTCGCGTATTTCTTCTAATAATAACGACGTAATTAGCTGTCCATATATAAGACGGGATGTCATTCCCCTCTTCAAACATCATCGCTTCAAACGAATCACCGATCATTTCTTCAAAGCTCTCCAATGTATAAGTCGCTGCATCAGTTGAAAAATCTCTCCACTCGCAAAGAATCATTGTTCTCACTCCTAATGTTACCGTTCTTGCTCTTATTGTAATACGTTTTTTCAAACCGTAGTTTGTTATATATTGAACAAATCATGAATCTTACTGTTGTTTCTATAATACTAAGAAACTTCATTTCTTCATTGTTATATACGCTTGCCTTGGATGATTGGGCTGATCGGGATATTTTAATTGTATTTTCCCTTCGTCTAACAACTTCGCTAAATAGTTATTCCGCAATCCATCCGATGTTCTTTCTAATAAATACGCTAACTCTTTTAACATTAACGGTTTTTTGGAACAAAGCTTTAAAATGATTTGTTCCATCACGCTTGGATGAAGTCGTTTTTTCTTTCGTGCTAACTCCGCTATTTTCCATAATTCTTCATTTATCTCTTCATTGTGCTCCATAGAAAAAACATCATCGAATCGTTCGTCTTCTTTATTTACGGAGTTAGTCGTTTTATTTACGGAGTTTAAGTCTTTATTTACGGAGTAATCCGTATTATTCACGGAGTTGCTGTCGTTATTTACGGACCTCTCCTTATTGTTTACGGAGTTAGGATTGTTATTTATGGAGTATTCATCTTTATTTATAGAGTTATATTCATTATTTATGGAGTTTAAGTCTTTATTTACGGAGTTTACACCTTCTTCATACATCACTGTATCCATATCGTAATGATCGTGCTGTTGCATATCGTCATCATCAACTGTTTCATATGATGCGGTCATTTCATCTGGAAAAATGGATTGATTTGTTTGCATCGTTAACGTTAAAATCGTGCGTTCCGGTTCCGTCTGTTGTAGAAATTCCGGTTGTTTCCATTGATGATTTCTCCATGTCACTTCAATATGTTTAAGACCAGATCCAGCCCGCTTACAAAGACCGATTAAAATAAACATTTTAAAAAGATTCGGATTGCGGAGATTGCTCATTCCACCAGCAAAAGCGTGATCGATAGGAATACGAAGCAAGCCAGGGTTCGAAAAGCGGAATACGCTGCGCTCTTTTTCAATGACAATTCCGCCTTCACCTGAATAATCGGCATGAACTAAGGCATTCATGACGGCTTCATGCAAAGCGGATGACAGTGATTCATCCACGTCCCCCACGTGCGACATTACTTTAAAATAAAAATCATACACATTCCCAGACCACGTTCCATCTTGTGATGTAAATCGCTTTGTCCAACCGTTCGTTGCTATATCGTCCAAACTTTCCCGATACTCAAGGAAATATTGTGGCAAAACTTCTGTAATGATTCGCTCCTCGCTAAACATTAATAGTCCTGCTACTGTGACCCCTTCTTTACTACTATTTCTTAATTTTCCCCATGCACCAATTTTGTATAAAAATTCTTTCGTTTCAAGCCCATTCCAAGGATGATTGGGCTTTACAGCTGCAAATGTTTCACGGTAATTTTTTACTGATTCAAAATTTAATTCATTTAATCCGTAATGCTCTAAAATTACATTATCATGCAATACAGATGAATGATGATCTGAATGAATTGTATATTTATTCACTTCCAATCTCCCTCTTGTATTATTTTATGAAAGTAATCTATCATTCAACCGCTTTCCTATGATTCTTATTTTATCACCTTTCTTGCTCATTGCGTGTGATTGCCAAAAAAAGAAAAAGGCAGATGCTCTATTATACATCTACCTTTTTACTGATTGATGATCTTCGACAATGCTTGTTCACTACTTTGCTGAATAGGAATTTCATCATATTCCATCCATTCAAGAAACATCGTCGTTAATATCGGGTCAAATTGCGTTCCTTTTCCCTTTCGAATTTCTTCATATGCTTCTTCCCAGCTCAATGAGGAGCGGTAGGGACGAATTCCCGTCATCGCTTCAAGCGAGTCAGCAAGCGATAAAATGCGGGCTTCCAGCGGAATTTCTTCCCCTTTTAATCGATGGGGATAACCTTTTCCGTCCCAGCGCTCATGGTGGTAAAGCGCCATTTTTTCAATCATATCTCCCAACACATATTCTCTTAAAATTTTTGCCCCCAACTCTGGATGCTTCCTTATTTCCAAAAATTCTTGTTCAAGAAGCTTTCCTTTTTTTCGTAAAATCACTTCGTCGACTTTTATTTTTCCAATATCGTGAAGAAGCGCTCCTATTTCTAACTCTTTTTGTCTCTTATTTTCTATACTAGAATAATTTAAAAATGAAAGCATGATTTTGGTGACACGATAAGAATGAAGAAATGTCAACTCATCTTTTTTCCATAGTTCTTTCATCAATAAACATAGCTCCATGTTTCGAAAGGAAATCACAATATCGACCTACTATCTTTTTTATTTTTCGTATGTATTTCTGTAATGGACACTACCGGTGTTACTCCCTTTACCTATTTCAAAAATGTTTTCCTCCTTCAAATTTTAACATAAGTTTGTTTTTACCGTCATTTCCAAAAATATCTTACCGCCCCAATGAACTGTCTATAAGAAAAAAAGGGATATTTTTTTTATTTTAAGGGAATTTATGTATATAAGAAAAATCATGAGGAGGAATAATGATGCAATCTCTCCCTTCGTCCCTCGAACCGTATTGGCGAACATCTGTCACGCTCCCATCTTTTCCAAAACTAACAGAAGATATCAACGTTGATGTCGCGATTGTCGGTGGGGGAATTTCTGGAATTACGACTGCTTATTTGCTTGTGAAAGAAGGATTAAAAGTTGCGCTCATCGAATCTGATCGCCTTTTAAATGGGACAACCGGACATACAACGGCAAAAATTACCGCTCAACATGACCTTATCTACGATGAATTTATTAATCATCTCGGTGAGGAAAAGGCAAAACTGTACTACGAAGCTTGTATGGAAGCTCTACATTTTATCAAAAGTACCGTGAAGGAACAGAATATAGACTGCGACTTTACTGAACAAGACGCGTACATATACACGAATTCTTCATCATCGTTCAATAAGCTGATCAATGAATGGAAAGCATACGAAAAACTCGGCATTGACGGTGCATTCGTCGAAACGATTCCGCTTTCCATTCCGGTAAAAGCAGCTGTTGTGATGAAAAATCAAGCCCAATTTCATCCACTGAAATACTTAACGAAACTCGTTGATGTCATTGTACAGAAAGGCGGAATGATGTATGAACATACAACGGCTGCAGATATTGAACAAGGGGAAACATTAACGATTATAACAAGAGACAAAAAACGAATTACGTGCAAACATGTCATCGTTTGTTCCCATTTTCCGTTTTATGACGGAGGATTTTATTTTTCAAGAATGTATGCGGAACGGTCGTATGTACTAGCGGTGCAGACCGCTCAAGACTATCCTGGAGGCATGTATTTAAGCGCCGACAATCCGAAACGCTCGATTCGTTATGCGATGATGAACGATCAAAAACTCATCCTTATTGGAGGAGAAAATCATAAAACAGGACAAGGAGTTCCAACGATTCAACATTACAAAGCGCTCCAATCATTTGCATCAGAAGTGTTTACAGTTACATCGATTCCTTATCGCTGGTCCGCTCAAGATTTAACGACATTAGACAAAGTTCCGTACATTGGAAACATGACCACCAACACACCGAACATCTATGTCGCGACGGGGTATCGAAAATGGGGGATGACGAATGGGACTGTCGCCGGGTTATTATTAACCGATTTGATTATGAATCGGGAAAACCGTTATCGCGACTTGTACACGCCGTCAAGGTTTTATACCGACCCTAGCGTCAAACATTTCATTACGCAAAACCTCGATGTCGCCAAACACCTTGTTGAGGGGAAAATCGAAGTGGTGGTTCGTACACCAGAAGACCTAGCAAACGGCGAAGGAGCGGTTGTCCTCGTCAATGGCAAACGAGCGGGCGCCTATAAAGACGAAAACGGGACGTTGTCCATCGTCGACACGACATGTACGCATATGGGGTGCGAGGTAGAGTGGAACAGCGGCGACCGTACATGGGACTGCCCTTGCCACGGTTCCCGCTTCTCCATCCACGGTGACGTTATCGAAGGACCAGCCAAACAATCATTAAACAAAATCAATGATTACCAATAATGATGACAAAGAGCTACCATATAAGGTAGCTCTTTTATGATTTTCCAAACGAATGAACATACGTTTTACCATATTCCTGGTACATATTTGTATTAATGTTATTAATATTGCATATCGATCGCTATTTTCAGAGTCGCCGCAATCTGACGAGCTGTTTGTTTAAGATAATATTCCGCGTTTTCAAATGCTTTTGAAAGCGGAATTACTCCCGGTACGATACTATAAAGAGCATCAATTCCATGCTCTAATACAACGTCACTATCGTCAGATAAAGAACCGGCAATACCAATAACAGGAATATTGTATTTTTTCGCCGCTTTGGCGACTCCTACTGGTGTTTTTCCATAAATCGTTTGACCATCAATGCGCCCTTCTCCCGTTATAACAAGCGATGCGTCTTTTACTCGTTTGTCAAATTGGACAGCATCAAGAACAATTTCTATTCCTCGCCTTAACTCAGCTTCAAGAAATGCCAGTAACCCAGCGCCCAATCCACCCGCTGCCCCTGCACCTGGAACGTCTTGAATTTGTTTTCCTAACGTTTGTTCAATCATATTGGCATAGTGGCTCAGATTTTCATCAAGTTGCTGAGCCATTTCCGGTGTGGCACCTTTTTGTGGTCCAAATACTACCGATGCGCCTCTTGGTCCTATTAATGGATTATCAACATCACAAGCGACTTCGATTTTTACGTTCTTTAACCTCGGGTCTAAATGTGAAAGATCAATCGTTGCTAATTGTGATAAACTTCCACCGCCATAAGCAATCTCATTTCCATGTCGATCAAGAAGTCGGCCGCCTAGCGCTTGAATCATTCCAGCTCCACCATCGTTCGTGGCGCTTCCACCGATTCCGATAATAATATGTTCGACACCCACATCAAGAGCTGCTCGAATTAATTCCCCTGTTCCTCTCGTTGTGGTGATCAGTGGGTTTCGTTTTTCTTTCGGAACAAGATGTAATCCTGAGGCAGCGGCCATTTCGATGACAGCCGTTTTTCCTCCACCCAACAAGCCGAAAAAGGCGTTCACCTGTTCTCCTAACGGTCCTGTAACCCGTTTTTCGACAACCGTGCCTCCTGTCGCGTCAACAAGCGCATGAACCGTTCCTTCTCCTCCATCGGCCATCGGGATTTTGACATACTCCGCTTCTGGAAATACATCTCGAAACCCTTTTTCAATGGCATTTGCTACTTGTAACGCAGATAAACTTTCTTTAAATGAATCGGGTGCAATGACAATTTTCATCGTTCCATCTCCATTTCTTTATGTTCCAAAAAACTGAAATACTCCAAAAATCAATGTTGATATGACTGTTAACGCAATCCCCACGAGCGATTCATACGGAATCAATTTAAGCCGTTCGTTCATTTCCATATGAACGCTTCCCGCTGTCGCATGAAAAAAACTCCCGTGCGGCAAATGGTCTAATACAGTGGCACCAGCATGAATCATGGCCGCCCCGGCTAAGGCAGGGACGCCAAGATTTAAAATCGTTTCCCCGAAGACACTGCTTGCGACCGCTGTTCCGGCTGTCGTCGAAGCAGTTGCGCCAGACATGAACACGCCGGAAATCGGCGCTAATAAATACGCTGGCAATCCCGAATGAGCTAATCCATTAATGATGACATCTTTAAACGATGAATCGGCGATAATCCCAGCTAATGTCCCTGTCCCTAACAGCATAATCGCAACATCAGACATTTTCGATAAACCAGAAATGGCATAGGCATTGATGTGTTTTGCCTTTTTCATTGCGATAGCGCCAATGATACCGCCAACAGGAAGAGCGATTATCGGGTCAATAGCGATATTGCATATTGGTCGTAATGCTAATAATGTAATAGCGATAAGCGGAGCAATAATGGCCGTTACAAAAGAAGGCGTTTCTTTATCGTTCCTTTTTTCTTCTGTCACAATACCGACAATCGTACCTTTTTGAATGAGCTTTTTCGCTATCATATACGTAACGACAATCCCGAAACCAGCAGGTATCACTCCTGCCGCCATCAATGATGTTAATGGAACATGAAAAGCATCTGACGCGGCAATCGCATTCGGATTAGGTGATATGATGTTCCCGGCTTTTCCTCCGCCAATCATCGCAAAAAGAATGGTCGTTCTTGACAAATTCGCGCACCTAGCAATCGCTAATGCAATCGGCGCAACCGTAATGACGGCGACATCAACAAATACCCCGACAGCTGTTAACATCATCGTCGCGACAGCTAACGCAAGTAACACACGTGTTTCTCCGATCTTTCGCACAATCGTTTCGGCAATCGACGCAGCCGCTCCGGACTCAATCAGTACCCCTGCTAGCACCCCTGCGGCTAAAATGCGAAGCACAGCGGGAATCATTCCTTTTGCGCCTTCTATCATGATATTGACCGTATTCGTTATATCGGCCCCGCCAACCATTCCCCCAATGAAAGCACCTATTATCATTCCATAAGCCGGCGGGACTTTCCTTAATATAAGAATGATAGCAACTATTAAAGCAATCATTGCGCCAAAGGCACTTACTTGGCTGACCATCTCATATCCCCCTGGCACCGTAAAGTAATCGATTTAATATACACATCCTTATCAAAAAACATTGCGAAACTCATCCATCCCCCACTTTTCATAAAAGAATAGATCACTGCACGATAAAATGAACGAAACCTTTGTGGTTAACATATCACACCAAAACGATTGTGATATAACATTGCTGAAAACACATATTCGTTATAGTAAGGAAGCCCTCTTTTTACCATTTTACTATATTTTGTAATAGTAACACTTACAATTCAAAAAAAAGTTTGCCAGCCTACGGCAAACTTGAATCTAAAACGTCTCTCAACTCTTTATTTGTGATACGTTTCTCCGTAACGTACCTATCAGCGAATTTTCAATTCTGTTGTTTATTAATGTAAAACATAAATGTAAAAAAGGAACCCAGAATTATATCAAAAAGTGGCTGACCTCACACGAAATCCATAATATATAGTGTTCTCATCTGACGTTGTGTACTATATATTATGGTTGTGGTGGGATCTGACACTTTCATTTAAGGTCAGCCTTTTAATTAATTAACCTGTTGCTCCATATTCTTTTGTCAAACTTTAAATTTGCTGATAAGCGATTGCAGTTCCGATGCCATTTTCGATAACGAAGTGGCAGATGAGGCGATCTCTTCCATCGATGCCAATTGCTCTTCCGTCGCAGCTGATACCTCTTGCGTGCCTGATGAAGTTGTTTCTGCGACTTGCGTAATGAATTGCATCGATTGCACCATCTGCTCCGTTCCGGCTGCCATTTGTTGAACGGCAGACGAAACTTCTTGGATTTGCGAAGTAACTTCATTGATGGCAAGTTGAATTTGTCCGAATGATTCTCCCGCTCTATTTACTACTCCAATGCCGGCCGCGACTTCTTTTGTGGCTGTTTCCATCGATTGCACGGCTTTGTTCGTTTCTTCTTGAATGGCCGATATTAGTTGAGAAATTTGTTGCGCTGATTGAGCTGATTGCTCTGCCAGCTTCCGCACTTCATCCGCGACGACCGCAAAGCCGCGTCCCTGTTCTCCCGCTCTCGCTGCTTCAATCGCCGCGTTCAATGCCAACAGATTTGTTTGTTCGGCAATTCCTGTAATGACTTCAATAATTTGTCCAATTTCTTTTGAGCGTTCTCCTAACCCTTTAATCGCATCCGCCAAGCCGTTAACCGTTTCATTAATTGAATTCATCTGCTCAACTGCCGTATTAATCGCCTGTCCTCCTTCGGACGCCTTTTCTGAAGCCTCTATAGCAATCGCGGAAACAGATTGCGCATTATTGGCAACCTGCTGAACGCCGATTGACATTTCATTGACAGTTTGCGAAGTCTCCTCCACACTTCGCACTTGCTTCTCCACTCCGCTTGCGACTTCCTGCATTGTAGAGGCGATTTGCTCGCTCGCTTTCGTTGTCTGTTCCGCGCTCGCCGTTAATTCCTCAGAAGAAGCAGCTACTTGTTCGGCATTGATGCTTACTTGCTCAATCAGTTCGCGCAAGCTTTTGGCCATTTGATTAAACGAATGAGCTAAATCGCCGATTTCGTCTTTGTTTGTAATGTTAATATCATCCGCGGTAAGATCTCCTGCGGCAATTTTTTCAGCAGCTCCCGCAAGCTTGATGACCGGTTGGGAAATAATGCGGCTTATATACCATGCAAAGCTAATTCCCACTATAATAGCTGCAATTCCTAGAAATAAGGTTAAATTTTTAATCGAAGCCACTTTTGCTGAAGTAGCTTTACTTCCTTCCTCTAAGTGCTTTTGCTGATAATCGCTCAGCTCTTTTGCTTTTTCTTCAAACTGTTTGACGGTCTGGCCAACTTGTTTGGCCACTTGTTTTGTATATACATCCATTTTGTTTTCTTTTTTCAGTTGAAAAGCATAATTACCCAACTGATAATATTTATTTTCCAGTTGATTGAGTTCTTTCAGAATCTCCTTGGTTTTTGGCTGAGTAATTCGCTTCTCTAAGTCTCTGCTTAGCTGCTGATACTCTTCATGCGTCGTTGCAAAGTTTTGCGCTGCTGCATCGTCACCTGTAAGCAAATAGCCACGAGCATTCACTTGCTCTTGTTTAAGTCTTATGACTAATTCTTTCATAATCATAACTTTTTTGACACGATTATCGATTAAGCTGGAGTAAGTGTTATCGACACTTGTAATTTGGTAGCTACCAATGGCTGTTATTATGGCTAAAATGGATAATACAACAGAAAATCCAATGAAAAGCTTTTTCCCTACTGTAATCCTCATAGCTTGCTTTCCTCCATTTATTCATAAAATTTTCTTTGCACCGGTTTTCGTTTTTCTCCACAAGAGCTTTGAAATAATAAATCAATATTTCATTCTCACTTTTCAGTTATCTATATATAACTGACTAACTTTTTCAACTTGGTTCCATTACCGTTCTTCGTTTTCGTCCATACTATAACTAGTATTCAAGAACGAAAGAGCGAAAGAAACAAAGGCACGTCTCACAATTACTCATACACATGGTTTCACACCAGACGATTTACAAAAATTAGAGAAACAACAGGATAATATTCACTTACGTATGCGTATCACCGCAGCTCGTCTCGTGATGGAAGGATACATGGGTAAAGAAGTCGCTGCTCTTTGTAATCTTCATCATCAATCCGTGGCCACCTACGTCAAAAAATTTAATGAAGGTGGAATGGATGCGTTATTAGAACGAAAATGCGGACTGGGACGCACATGCTTTTTAACCGCCGAACAACAAAACGAGCTCAAGCATGTCATTTTAACGAGTTCTCCTTCTGATTACGGATTGGGATGTACCTCATCATGAACCATACCAATCAGATCATTCGGGAGTATGTGCGCAACACGTATGACGTAGAGATGAGTTGCACAGGAATTTTGCGCATGCTTTGGCGATTGCGTTTAATCTATCCTCGTCCCACTTATGTACTGGTAAAAGCTGATCCGAAAAAACAACAGGCATTTGAACGGAAAATTGACCTGATTAAAAAAACTTCTGAATAACGATACGGTGCTCTTGTATCAAGATGAGACTCATGTTCGTGCGTATCAGGGCCTTCATGCCGCATGGTCAAAAGTGGGAAAACAAAAACAAGTGCCGACATATGGACATCATGCCAGCGTCACCTTATTTGACACTCTGAACGCGATGACAGGAGAAGTGTTACACCAAACCTCCTCTTCTTGTAAACAGGAGATCTTTTTGCCGTTTCTTCAGTTGGTAGCGTAACACTACAAAGATCAGCTGATTGCCATGGTAGTGGACAATGCCAAAATCCATCGTTCTCAACTCATTCAGGATTTTATCGCCAAGAACGGACGGATCCTTTTGATTTCTCTACCGCCCTATTCACCAAATTTAAATTCCATTGAGCGATTATGGAGATGGCTAAAAGAGACGGTCATTGCCAATCGGTTTCATCCGACACGTTCTTCGATTGAAGAAGCGATGAACACGTTTTTTACTGAGATTTCCAAAAACCCAGACGATGTATTGCGTCGGGTGAGGATTTCCTAAGTTCCATGTCGAAAAGTTAAATCAGTTTTATATAGCTATCGTGAATTCAAAGAGGAACTCACTATTGCACGAGATATTGAAAACTTATACACGTGAGTAAAAAGATTTGACTCCTAACTACCTCATGAAACGTCGCCACACGCTTATGATTCACAATGATCCTTTTTACTGTCTACCTGTAGGAGATGATACCAAGGGTTCAATGACTGATTTTTTAAAAATTTATCGGGAAGTTTGTTGAAGACGTTTGTATTTTCTTTCGATACTAATCAAACTTCGTTGTAACTTTTCCCCAACAGTTTTGTAAGTAGCTCCTTTTTTTAGTAAATTAACCATTACCTTGATCTCATAAGTCGTCCATGATTTATAGTTCGTCGTTTTCTTCGGGGTTCTTTCTTTATCAACCCATTCTGGTTCAGGTGCAATAGAGTGTTTTTCAATTTTAGAAAAATCTATTTTCTCCTTATGGTTTTCTGCCCAAAGCCAAAAATTGTTTGGATCAATAAAATAAAATCGTTTCCGATTTCTTGTCACCTTTTTTATGCAAGGTAACCCATGATTTTTTACCCATCCGCGAACTGTATTGGGATCCACTTTTAATAACTTTGCTAGTCCACCAATCGTCAATAATCCTAATTGTTCCTTTGTATTAGAGAGACCTAATCGCTTCATTTTCATTAATACGGCATTTTCCGTTCGATTCAGATTTTTAGCAATGGTAGATATTTTTAGTTGTCCAACGTTTTCCTCAAGGTATTGAATCTCTTCTTTTGTCCAATATCTTTTCAAACGTTATCTTCCTTTCTAGCCACAAAATTGGTCAAAGGATCCTTTTGAATGTAGATAAAAAAAACTGCCTCTTCAAACTAAAGAGGCAGCCAAAAACACCTTTCACCAAAAACGTTCAAGGAAGGTGTTTTACATATCCTTTGAAGGAAGATTTGCTTCCTAACAAAGAGCAACTGGCTGGCATATCTATTCAAGAATGAATAGATGTAGCCCCTTTAGTTTTGCGTCCTACCCTTTCGGATAGTTTGCCAAATATTCACTTTTATTAAGTATTAATCAACTAGTTTTATATAAAACGAGTCCGAGGATTATCCTACTATACTTTTTAAGATAAGTAAACCTTTAAGAACACAGATGGTGTTGCAAAAATAAAATCAAAACTCAAAGTTATGCATAAGGATACAAAGTTGCGCATGCAGTAAATGCCGATTCAATCCATACCATCGTGGTTGATCAAGCCCATCGCTCTTCAATTGATTAAACACCCGTTTGATGGAGCTTCGAAAACCGAATAGCCACTTTCCAAATCTGGTTTTCAAAAAAATAGGAATGACTCGACCATAAGCATCTTTTCGTTCGTCATTCTTTCGATGATTAATGGAGGAAACGAAAAAAATTCCGACTTGTTCCGCCGTTTTACGGATCTTTTCACTGCCATACGCGGCATCATCAAGTGCAAACCCGATGTTCCATCCTTGCAAAGACGAAAGTCATTCCGGTGCCACTGCTGTGTCATTTCGGTTGGCAGTAATCAAGACATGGGATAAAATGATTCCTTCCGTGGTGGTACAAAGATGCAGTTTATATCCTTTGAACCAGTGGTACCGAGTCGACATGCCCCGCTTTGCTTGCGAATCGTAGAGACTACTTCGAAGGGCCGGACTGTCGATAATCACCACTTTAGGAGATCGAACACTTAAATCTTCTAAGAGCTGATAATGAAAGGTAGAAAATCCTTGTTCTTGGAACCACTTACTGGCTCGTGAAAATGTGGGCAGATGGGGAGGCTCCTGAAGTCTACAAATACGACGAAAATAACCAAATCGACGTAGAATTTTCACCAACTGTCGTAAGGAATCAATAGAAAAGTATGTTTTCAAAAAGAAACATTTGATAGGTGAGTTTTTGGACACGGGTGGTTGTCCTGTCACATAAGGTATTTCAAGAAAAGAAAGTTGGGCTATGTATCGAAATAATGCCTCTAAAAGAGGAGCTATTTCGCCAGTTAATGCATGTTCGAACAAAGAATTGGAAATAATAATCGTGTCCACCCCTTGGTAAGTTTGTTTAGTAACTGTATATGATTTCCAAGGTGGTGGATTTTTTATCTGCATTTATACATCGATTACGCGTTTTGCAACACGCTCTTGGGACAGAACCCTTTTAATACTTATGGTACCTTCACCATATTTTAATAATCTTTTCCTTTCAAAACACATAAAAGAATGGCTCCATAAATATAATTTAGATAGCTTTAATTATCTAAAAAGGAGTGGGAAATTTGCAGAATCCTTCACCGATACCTGGTCACTTTGCAACTGGTTCCCAAAATCAAATGTTAATTCCTCCTGAAACGAAAGCAGCCCCACCTGAATCTTTGACAGAAAAAGAATTTATTGAGCGTTCGCTGACTGAAAATAAGTTTTGGCTTAGAATTATGAAAGAACATGCTTTGTTCCTTGGAGAAGGATTTAATCATAAAGACAAAAATTTAATACAGCAAACAGACAATTTTTACAACTACTTTGAACAACTCGAAAAAAGAGCATACCAAACTCCCGAAACCGTTCAAGCTGTACGAAAATTAAATGAGGATAGTATTCAGTTAGTTTACGGGTTTAGAAATTTCAAGAGAAATCTTCTAATCCTTATCATTAATTGTAAAGTTAGTGGTTTTAATTTTCCCCTTCTTGTGGACCATATAGCTCGTGAAGCCGAATATTTTATAAGAACTTTACAAAAGTTTAATCAAGGGATTTTAGACCCTATTCAAGATGCCATTATCAGTGAAAATGTATTCTGGCTGCGAATTATGATGGAACATTCTCGCTTTATCTCTTCTTTGTTAGATCCATCTGAGCGTAAGTTAGTTACAACCGCTAAAGGGTTTGCTGATGATTTTGAAGTACTCTTGAATCAAGCTAGAGATGTCGAATCGATGTTATATAACAAACAACTAACCTATCCGGTTATAGGAAAAATGAATAAGGATAGTGAAAGTGCCGCAACAGAGTTACTTAACTTTAAGAAGGCAGGACTTGAATTAATCAAGACATGCCAAATTAAAAATATTATTAATCCGTTACTAGCCGACCACGTTGTACGGGAAGCAGAACATTTTCTTTATATGATTCATGTTTTAGAAAATCGTTTAAAGAAAAATCAAAATCCAATGCAAAATCCATAACCCTCAATTTGAGGGTTTATTTTTCTCTAATTCCCTCGACCTTCTGCCTTTACCATCATTTGTGATACGGTTCTCCCCTATTAATACGAAACGCCCGATACACTTGTTCGAGGAGGATGAGTCGCATCAGTTGGTGTGGGAAGGTCATTTTTGAAAAAGATAGTGCTTCATCCGCACGTTGCATGACCTTTTTGCTTAAGCCAAGCGAACCGCCGATGATAAAAACAATTTTACTTTTGCCATAGGTGGCAAGCTTATCTAAGCTCTCCGCCAGTTCTTCAGACGACTTCATCTTTCCTTCAATCGCTAAAGCGATGACATGCGCATCATCTGAAATTTTCGCCAAAATGCGTTCTCCTTCTTTTTCTTTCACTTGTTCCATTTCCTGCTCACTTAAATTCTCTGGCGCTTTTTCATCGGGAACCTCGATCAATTCGATTTTTGCATATCCCGTTAATCTTTTTACATACTCCTCGATTCCTTGCTTTAAATATTTTTCTTTCAGCTTACCAACAGAAATAACGGTAATATTCACAGTTCATCCCCACTTTACAAACATATTATCAACAACATTTATCCACATATTCACAAATGATATCCACATATTGTGTAAAAACATTAGTTCCCTACCATATATACGGCCTGATTCGAACAAAAATCACACTGTTTTTCTCTGTTATCCACAGAAATATACGTAATTTCAGGTGCTTTATCTGCTTTATCCACATACATATCAATCGCAAGTTCAACATGCTCTTCACAACAAACAAACATCGCTTCTCCTCCTTTATCCACTTGTGGAAAAAGAAAAACAGGAGCGTGATCTCCGCTCCTTGTTTATAACTTATCCACAAATCGTTTCGTTACATGATGGAACGAAGATACGTCCCTCGCCCCTCTTATACATAAAGATTAGAACGATTCTTTCGTAAGTTTCATTGTGACCGTTTCCTTTTTCCCATCTCGGTAAAATGTCACTTTCATGTCGTCACCAATCGATTTCTGTGTATATAAATACTTTCTCAACTCAAGGACATTGCGAATCTTTTGACCATCTAATGCAACGATAACATCAAATTGTTTTAATCCTGCTCGGTCAGCTGGAGATCTTGGAACAACTTGAATAATGGCGACTCCTTCCGTCACATCTTTTGGTAAATGCAATGTCTCTTGTAAATGATAAGAGGAAATATCGCTTAACGAACGGAGCTCTACCCCCATATATGGACGGCGTACTTGACCATACTTTTCTAAATCTGAAATCACCGGAATAGCAAAATTAATTGGGATCGCAAAGCCAATGCCTTCTACCGCTTCTTGTGCAATTTTCATTGAGTTAATGCCGATGACTTGACCTTCAATATTAACAAGAGCACCGCCACTGTTTCCTGGGTTGATCGCTGCGTCTGTTTGTAACACTTCAGCATTCCAATCTGGCGATCCATCTTGGTCTACATCCACTTCAATCGTCCGATTTTTCCCTGAAATAATTCCTTGAGTCACAGATCCTGCAAATTGAAGCCCGAGTGGATTTCCAATTGCAATTACCGGCTCTCCCAGTTTGACTGCATCGGAATTACCGAACTCTGCTACTTTTTTCACATGCTTTGCGTCAATTTCAAGCACTGCTAAATCGCTTAACACATCGCTTCCTAATAGTTTTGCAGGTACTCTCGTGCCATCTTTTAAGCTCACTTCCAATTGACTTGCATTTTCTACTACGTGATGATTCGTAACAATGAAAGCTTTGCCATTTTCTTTTTTATAAACGACACCTGAACCTGTTCCCGCTTCGCCGCCTGGCGACCAAAAGTTGTCTTGTTGAATGTTCACGACACCGACGACCGCGTCGGATACTTTATCAATCGCTTTGGTCACTTGTGAAGAGACATTCACAGATACATTTTCTTGCACAGCAGGTTGCTTCGTTGCTGCTGTTTCTTCGTTTCTTACATTTTTATTCTCTTTTGATGTAATATCATAAGGAAGCACATTCCATTTTGAAAGAGCTGGAATGGAAAATACGATTAGTAACGCTCCTAAAATCGCGCCAACTAACGCTGATAAAAACCATCCGCCACGATTACCTTTTTGTTTTTGTCGATATTGCTCATAATGATCATCATAATATCCCATTGTGCCTCACCAATCCTTTCGATAAAGAGGATCTGTAAAAGGTAGTGTGTGTATCTACCCACCATTATACTCCTCTATGACAATAAAAATCCATTCTCAACACATTAGCCCATCCTTTCCAAGAAGGCTATTATACATACACTAATTTCGTTGGAATTTTTGGATCGGTGTCATATAAATCAAATTGTCCTCCTACTTCAAAACCTTTGCTTGTCAAGGTTTGTCCAACTGTCATTCGCGCCAACTCTTTCATATTGTTATCTTTACTTAAATGTGCTAAATAAATTCGTTTTGTTCGATCACCAATCACATCCGCTAATGCGAGTGCTGCATCTTCATTTGACACATGCCCGACATCACTTAAAATTCGACGCTTAATATTCCATGGGTAATGCCCCATTCGTAACATTTCCACATCATGATTGCTTTCAAACACAAATACATCAGCGTTTTTGATGATCCCTTTCATTCGATCGCTCACATACCCTGTGTCTGTAATTAATACTAACTTTTTTCCTTCATGATGAAACACATAAAACATTGGTTCCGCAGCATCATGAGAAACACCAAACGACTCCACATCTAAATCACCAAACGATTGCACCGTTCCTAGTGGGAACACAAACTTTTGCTCGGTCGGAATCTCACCAATCAATCCTTCCATTGCTTTCCACGTTTTTTCATTCGCATAAATCGGAAGTCGATATTTCCTAGCAATAACTCCTAATCCTTTAATATGATCACTATGTTCATGGGTCACTAAAATCGCGGTCAATTGTTTTAAATCGCGATCGATTTGTTCAAAAAGCTGCTCCATTTGCTTTCCGCTCAATCCCGCGTCAACAAGCAAACAATGTTTGCCCGTTTCTACATAAAATGCGTTTCCTGTACTTCCACTGGCAAGGACGCTAAACTGCATACCCATCTTTCTCACTCCAACATTTTTCCTTCATCATTAATGATTTGACCTTCAAACGCATTAATAAAATAATCTTTTTTTCCGTTCACAACAATATGCCACGTTGGTGTTAACACTTGTGAAGCAGTAAATTGCACAAGTGCATAATATCCAAGTTCAATCGTTGTTACACGATCGCCTGGTTTTAAATAATCTTTCTTATACAACGTCTCAATCGCTTTAATGGCTGGAATAATTTCTTGCTTTTTCTCATATTTCTCTAAATCGTCTAATAATGTTTGCTCATAGGAAACAACTTCATTTTTCTCATTCAAATGCAGTAAAAGCATACTACTTACATTTTTATAGATCACTTTGCCATTATATTTTTGATAACAAACAATCGTTCTCGATTTTTCATCAAACGTCCAAAATGTATAATCCTTGCCATCAATAATATTTTGCTGCAAAAACTCATTTAAACTGTAAGGGTCTTTAAAATTAGAAAGCGAAACAGGATGAACAAATGTTGCTTGTAAGACCGGTTGATTACTCGCTGTAACTTTTTGATTTGTCAATTTTTCAATTTCCGCACGGGTAAAAATTTTACTTTTTCCACTTACATATGAAGCCTTTGTAATCTCCTTTGGCAGTTCCACATATGTAATTCCATTTGCTTCTAACTGTTCTTCAATCGTTGTTTCTAAAATCACATCTAACTGACTGCTGTTTCGTTTTTGCATAAATTGGTAACCTAAAAAGAGATCGAGGATGAGGAAGGTAATAATGAAAATCGTCTTTGTCTTACTCCAATCCAATCGCATTCCCTCCCCGTACCTCGTCTGTTTCTTTCACCGAAATTTTTCTCCATGTTCCTCCATACAAACAAAACCATGCTGGTTCCAATACAACGACTTTTTCTCTTTCTTGATCCTTCACAAGTTCATATCCTAACGTAATTCCATTAACGAGCTCTTTTTTAAAGCCTTTCATCTTTTCCAGCTGTTGAATCACTTCCCGACCAGACAATAGTTTCGTTGTCACGCTCACGCGGTCAGGGATTTCTAAGCGAAATAATGGGCGTTGATACTTACTAATTTCGTTATTCCCCCATATTTGAATAATTTCAGACATTCCATAATCATTGAAGACAGGGTAATTGTTCATGACGAGCCGAAACACTACTTTTCGTTCTTCATCGTCCCATTCTGCAAAGTGATACATATCTGTCCAACCACCATGTTCGTTGACAAAATCAATGCTTTTTTGAATGAAAGTAGAATTCTCTCTGTTTGCGTGACCAATCGTGTTTTGTGCCGCCGGATTGACATATAACAATAATTTCTGTAAAAAGTCAACGTCCATCAATCGCGATCCATCCGTATATTCTTCACCAAATGTCAATAAATCTTTTTTAACAAAGCTTGGGTCGCTGAATAATGCTTCTTTAAATTTATCAGGATCAAGATCATCGATATAGTATTGAAGTCGGCTCATTGTTACCTCATTTTCAGGAAGAAAAATCGACTTTGTCTCACTAATGTTATAGGCAAAATAACGTGGATATTTCTCAGCTTCTTCATTATATAATCTCTCTATTTCTTCAAGCGAAACGTTGCTTGCAGCCGCCTTATATACTTTTCGATGGTCTGTTGAAACAAAATAAACGAAGAAATCTTGCTGTTTTTCGATAGGGATTACAATCCTATCAAAACTAATTCCTTCGATATCTTTATCGTCAATTTGGAAAATATCCCGATAAATATCAATAGGAACATCATCTGGATACACGATTTCAATTTTTCCTTTTCCATGTAAAAACGATAAAAAGTCTCCTTTAGGAATCGTTGATGAAATATTTTCAAAATCATCTAATGACCAATTTTCCATTTCTTTTAGCAGCCTGCTTATTTCCCCTTCTTCAATAATTCCATAATGAGCGGTGTTTTTATGAATCAGTATTTGCGAAGGGCGAACAATCATCGCTGTATCTACTTGTGTATTACTGACGGATACATTTTGAATATATTCATCATTTTGAATCACATCAAATTTTGGATGATACGTCCATAATCCCCATGTCAATACAATGCTCGTTAACACTAAAAAAGTTAAAATGATCGTTTTTGCTGTTTCATACTTCATACCAGTCATCCTCTTGAATTCGTTCGAGCGGTAAAGTAAAGAAAATCGTTGTACCTTTATGCTCCTGGCTTTTCGCCCAAATCTTTCCTCCATGAGCAACGACTACTTCTTTAGCAATAGCCAACCCTAATCCAGTGCCACCAAGCTTACGTGACCGTGCTTTATCGACACGATAAAACCGTTCGAATACTTTTGACAAATCAGATTTCGGAATGCCGACCCCTTCATCGCTGACGCTTACTAAAATTTCATCGCCAAGCTCTTTGACGCGAAACGTAATATTACCTCCTTGAGGAGAATATTTTAACGCATTCGAAATAATATTATCGAGCACTTGTGTAATTTTATCTTCATCAATTTCAATAAAAATCGCTTCCTCAGGAATTTTTCGTACAAACGTTACATTTTCATTTTTTGTTAATTCAAAGCGATCAATGACCTTATGAAAATATCGGGAAAAATTGACCCATGACTTATTGAGCTTATAATCTTTACTATCAAGTTTCGAAAGCTGTAACAAATCATTCACTAATCGAATCATTCGCTCCGTTTCCGTTTGCACTACTTCAATAAATCGTGGAGCAATTTCCTCATCTCTCCATAATCCTTCTGCTAGCGACTCTAAATAACTTTTCATCGTTGTTAATGGCGTTCTTAGCTCGTGTGAAACATTAGCCACAAATTCTCTTCGCTCTTGATCGATCTTCTCTTGCTCGGTAATATCATGTAAAACAACAATCAATCCATTCACAAATCCGGTTTCTTTTTGAATAACCGATAAGGAGGCACGCAAAATATAAAGCTCTTCATCGGTACTGAAATCCAAAATAAGCGAATCCGGTTCCTCAATTAACGTTTCAAATGTATATTGTCCTTCCAATCCTAGTACATCAATAATTGAACTCGAAAGAACTGTTTCACGTGAAACATTTAAAATATTTAGCGCCGCGTCATTAATTAAAATAATTCTTCCGCGGCGGTCGGTAGCGATAACACCATCCGTCATATGGGTTAACACTAAATCTAATTTACGACGTTCCCCTTCTGTCGTTGCTTGCGCCTCCTGCAATTTTTTTGTCAAGTGGTTAAACGTCATCGCCAGTTGTCCAATTTCGTCGTAGCCATACACTTTTACTTTCCGTGAAAAATTTCCTTTAGCCATTGCTAGAGCTTGTTTTCTCATATCAGAAATCGGACGAGTAATCGTTCGTGCTAAAAAAATTCCTAAAACAGCTGTAATCGCTAACGCAATTCCCGTTCCTGTTGCAAAAATCATGTTAATTTGCCTCATTTGTGAAAATACGTTTTCCATTGAGGCAATGACGTAAATAGTCCCTTTAATCTCGCCGTTCGACTTAATCGGTGTGGAAGAAATATACATTCGATGACCAGTTTTTGGGTCAATTAATGTTCGGTCGACCATTTCCCCAGTGACGAGCGCTCTCTTTACAAATATTTCTGTCGTCCGTTTTCCCACAATGTTTTGCATATAAGGATTCGATGTTGCGAGCACTTTACTTTTATCATCGATGACGCGAACTTCAGAAATATCTTGGGAAACAAAATCGTGAAGAAGGGAACGAACTTCTTCTTCTAACGTCGGGCTTTGGGAATCTCGTTCTTTATTCATCGCTTGCTCTACATTATAAGCAAGTAATGTAACTCGTTCATTTAAAGAGTTTTTAAAATTTTGTACGAGCTGGGTTTCTAATTTCCTTACAAAATAAACCCCGATAATTTGCATGGCAACAAGAATTAAAAGAACATAAATAAGCACAAATTTAAAATGAATCGAACGAAATGGACCTACTTTTTTCATGTTGCTTCGCTTACTCCTGTTCTGGATTTCGCAAATAATAGCCTACGCCGCGCCGTGTGACAATCCATGCCGGATGGGACGGATTATCCTCGATTTTTTCTCGCAATCGACGAACAGTTACATCTACAGTGCGGACATCTCCATAATAGTCATACCCCCACACCGTTTGCAGTAAATGTTCTCTCGTCATCACTTGACCAATATGTTTCGCAAGGTAATGAAGCAATTCAAATTCTCGATGTGTGAGTTCAATCGTTTCCCCTCGCTTCAAAACAACATAGGCATCTGGACGAATGACAAGCGAGCCAACGGTAATTTCATTCGTATCGCTACTGTCTTCTGACACATTTGCATTTTGGGAATGGCGACGTAAATTCGCTTTTACGCGAGCTAATAATTCCCTTGTACTAAAAGGTTTTGTGACATAATCGTCAGCCCCTAATTCCAATCCAAGTACTTTATCAATCTCTGAATCTTTTGCTGTTAACATAATAATGGGCATATCATACTTTTTACGCACTTCTCTACATACTTCCATACCATCTTTTTGTGGAAGCATAATATCTAGTAATATAAGGTCAGGAGTTACTTCTTCAACCTTTTGTAACGCCTCGATGCCATCGTAAGCACAAATCACTTCGTATCCTTCTCTTTGTAAATTAAACTGTAAAATATCTGCGATTGGTTTTTCATCATCAACAACAAGAATTCGTTTTTCCATCATCACTCACATCCTCTCTTTATTGATGGATTGAACATCTCCCACTTTCACTTCGTCTAAAAATGGGAGTCTATAAATAGGAGTTTCCTCCCCTATTTGAGATAAAAGATACGTATACTAATAATTTATCATGTTATCCTAACGAATTCACTTATTACCACCAATTAACAAAAAGAAAAGCATAGACACATGTCTGTATCTACGCTTTTTATCGTGAGCATAATGATTATGCATATACACTACGAACAACATTTGTTTGTGTACGGTCTGGACCAACAGAAAAAATCGATAACGGAATCCCTGTCAATTGCGAAATACGTTCCACATAATGACGAGCATTCGCAGGTAGTTCATCTAAGCTTTTGACTCCTGTAATATCTTCTATCCAACCAGGGAGCTCTTCATATACTGGCTCGCATTCTGCTAATACCTTTAAACTTGCTGGGAATTCTTCGATAATTTGCCCTTTGTAACGATATGCAACGCAAATCTTTAACGTTTCAATTCCAGTTAACACGTCAATGGAGTTTAAAGATAAATCGGTAATGCCGCTTACACGACGAGCGTGACGGACAACGACGCTATCAAACCAACCAACACGACGCGGACGTCCTGTCGTTGTACCGTATTCACGTCCTACTTCGCGAATGCGATCGCCAATTTCATTATGTAATTCCGTTGGAAATGGTCCATCACCAACGCGAGTGGTATACGCTTTGGCCACACCGACGACGTGCTTAATTTTCGTTGGTCCTACACCAGATCCAATGGTTACGCCACCAGCAACAGGGTTAGATGACGTAACAAATGGATACGTCCCTTGGTCAATATCAAGCATCACACCTTGTGCGCCTTCAAATAATACACGACGTCCTTCGTCTAATGCATTATTTAAGACAACCGATGTATCGCACACATATTGAGCAATTTGTTGACCGTATTCGTAATATTCTTCTAAAATATCCTCTAGCTTGAATCCTTCGACACCATATACTTTTTCAAATAGGACGTTTTTCTCTTTTAAGTTACGAGCAAGCTTTTCTTCAAATACTTCGCGATCAAGTAAATCAGCGATACGAATACCGACACGTGCAGCTTTATCCATATAAGCCGGACCAATTCCTTTTTTCGTCGTGCCGATTTTATTCGCTCCTTTTCTTTCCTCTTCTACTTCATCAAGCTTCAGATGATAAGGCAAAATGACATGGGCGCGATTGCTAATTCGCAAGTTATCTGTACGAATGCCTCGGTCATGTAAATATTGTAATTCTGCTACAAGCGCTTTCGGATCAACGACCATTCCGTTTCCGATAACACATATTTTATCCTTATAAAAAATCCCTGATGGAATGAGATGTAATTTATATTTCTCTCCGTTAAACACAATGGTATGTCCCGCGTTGTTTCCACCTTGGTATCTAGCAATGACTTCTGCATTTTCTGATAAGAAATCCGTAATTTTTCCTTTTCCTTCATCTCCCCACTGCGTCCCGACAACAACAACTGAAGACATGGCGAGCACCTCCGCTTTACTCGATATAAACATAGTAAGTGTAGCACTTTTATTGACTAAAGTCAATAAAACACGAACATTCAATAACTATTTTTACATTTTTATTCGTATTCATAAGACATAAAAAAGCGGGCGTTCCATCTATGAAAGAACAACCCTTTTTTCATAAATAAAAAAGTAGAGTTATTACGCACCAGGAGGAATATGGGCATCGTCAAACCGTCTCTCTAAGTTGACAAATTTATTATACTCTTTAATAAATGCTAGTTGCACTGTACCAACGGGACCATTCCGTTGTTTCGCGATAATGATTTCTATGATATTTTTGTTCTCTGAGTCTTTATCATAATAATCATCACGATATAAAAACGCAACAATATCCGCATCTTGTTCGATACTTCCTGATTCACGAATATCCGACATCATTGGACGTTTATCTTGACGCTGTTCAACGCTGCGGGAAAGCTGCGATAAAGCGATGACAGGTACTTCAAGCTCGCGGGCTAACGCCTTTAGTGCACGTGAAATTTCTGATACTTCTTGTTGACGGTTTTCGCGATTTCTACCGCTTCCTTGAATAAGCTGTAAGTAGTCAATTAACACCATTCCTAGCCCGCTTTCTTGCTTCAAGCGACGACATTTCGCACGAATTTCACTGACGCGGATACTAGGGGTATCGTCAATATAGATGCCGGCATTCGATAAGCTTCCCATTGCCATTGTTAGTTTTCCCCAATCTTCGGCTGTTAGCTTTCCAGTCCGTAAATTTTGAGCATTAATATTTCCTTCCGCACATAACATCCGCATCACAAGTTGTTGGGCACTCATCTCCAAACTAAAAATGGCAACATTTTCGTTTGTTTTTGTCGCAACGTTTTGTGCGATATTTAAGGCAAAGGCCGTTTTTCCGACGGAAGGACGAGCGGCGACAATAATTAAATCGCTTCGTTGAAATCCAGCTGTCATTCGGTCAAGTTCTGTGAAACCGGTTGGAATCCCAGTAATTTCTCCTTTTCGATTATGAAGCATTTCAATATTGTCATATGTTTGAACAAGCACATCTTTTATATTCTGGAACGTACCGGAATGTTTCCGTTGTGATACTTCCATGATTTTTTTTTCTGCTTCATTCAACAGAACATCGACTTCATCTTCCCTTGTATAACTATCTTGAGCAATCGAAGTCGCTGTACGAATTAAACGACGCAAAATCGATTTTTCCTCGACAATGCGCGCATAATATTCCACATTCGCTGCCGTTGGAACCGCATCAGCTAGCTCACTTAAATACGATACGCCACCCACTTCTTCCAGCATTTTCGCGTCCGCTAATTCCGCCGTTACCGTAACTAAATCAACGGGCTCCCCTTTATCAGCTACTTTTAACATCGCATGGAAAATTTTTTGGTGGGCAGCGCGATAAAAATCTTCAGGAATTAAAATTTCTGAAGCTAATGTTAAGGCAGAAGGATCGAGGAAAACCGCTCCTAATACTGCTTGTTCCGCCTCGATATTTTGCGGAGGAATACGCTCTGCAAATACATCGCTCATCTCTTTCACCACCTTTTCTTTCTGTTTTCCTTGTTATCTCAAACAATAAAATCGAAACACAATGAGTCATAAGAAAAATGTGATTATATGAGAAAGAAATCCTTCCCCATAAAATCACATTTTTTATCGATTACTTTTGTTCACTTACATGTACTTTTAACGTTGCTGTTACTTCAGGATGAAGTTTCACTGGTACATTTGTATAGCCTAATGTGCGAATCGCATCGTCTAATTCGATTTTGCGCTTATCGAGCTTAATTTGATGCTGACTTTGAAGCGCTTCAGCAATTTGTTTGCTTGTGACAGAACCGAATAAACGGCCTCCTTCTCCGGCTTTCGCAAACAATTGTACGGTTAATTGTTCTAGTTGCTCTTTTAATTGTTTCGCTTTTGCTAATTCTTCTTCTGCTTGACGTTTTTCTTTATTTTTTTGCGCTTCTAATGCTTTTAAATTAGCTGGTGTTGCCTCAATCGCAAGCCCTTGTTTGAAAAGAAAGTTTTGTGCATAACCGTCAGCAACGTTCTTAATTTCACCTTTTTTTCCTTTTCCTTTTACATCTTTAAGAAAGATCACTTTCATCATTTTTTACCCCCTTCTAAATACTCATCAATTGCTGTTCGCAGGCGCTGTTCTGCTTCTTCGATTGTTATATTGGTTAGCTGCGTGGCAGCGTTCGTTAAATGCCCGCCTCCTCCTAAGCTTTCCATAATGACTTGAACATTGATATCTCCCAAAGAACGCGCACTAATACCAATCGTTTCATCGGCACGCTTTGAAATGACAAACGAGGCGACAACCCCGCTTAACGTCAATAACGTGTCTGCTGCTTGGGCAATGAGAACTTGATCATATGTTTCATTTGGGTTGCCTTTGGCAATCGCAATTCCTTTTGCATCAATCGATGCGTTTTCAATAATTTTCGCTCTCTTCACATAGCTTGTCATATTCTCTTTCAACAATTTTTGCACTAAAATGGTATCGGCTCCTTGGGAGCGTAAATAAGAAGCGGCATCAAACGTGCGCGAACCTGTTCGAAACGTAAAACTTTTCGTATCAACGACAATACCAGCAAGCAGTGCTGTCGCTTCTAACATCGTTAACTTCATGCGTTTTGGTTGATATTCAAGCAATTCTGTTACAAGCTCAGAAGTCGACGAAGCATAAGGCTCCATGTAGACAAGAAGCGGATTATCAATAAATTCTTCTCCACGGCGATGATGGTCAATGACAACAATATGATCTGTTCGAAATAATAATTTTTCTTCTATTACTAAAGAAGGACGATGCGTATCGACAACAATGAGTAACGTATCATCTGTAACTAACTCAAGAGCCTGTTCTGGTTTAATAAACCGTGACCAAAGTTCAGGATGATTTTTTATTTCTTCAATTAAACGCTGAGCTCCAGAATCGATACGATTGGTGTCAATTACAATAAACCCTTCCTTTTGATTTAACTGGGCCACTTTTAAAATACCGATAGACGCTCCTAACGCATCCATATCTGGATATTTATGCCCCATAATTAATACTTTATCGCTCTCTGTAATTAATTCTTTTAACGCATGGGAAATAACACGTGCACGCACCCTTGTTCGTTTTTCCATCGGATTTGTTTTCCCGCCATAAAATTTCGCTTTCCCATTGGCTTGTTTAATCGCCACTTGGTCACCGCCACGACCTAATGCTAAATCTAAACTCGATTGTGCCAACGCTCCTAACTCAGGTAACGAAGAGGCACCCGTACCAATTCCGATACTTAACGTGAGCTGGATATTATTTTTCATCGTCTGCTCGCGAACTTCATCTAAAATAGAAAACTTATTTTTCTCTAGTTGTTGTAAAATTTGTTCATTCAAAACAGCAACAAATCGATCAGACGATGTTCTCTTTAGAAACAGACCATAATCATGCGCCCATTTGTTTAAAATGGATGTAACTTGACTGTTAAGTTGACTTTTCGCTTGATCATCCATTCCTTGAGTCACTTCGTCATAGTTGTCAAGAAAAATAATTCCTAACACAATTCGTTCCGCTTCATATTGTTTTTCAATCGCGATTTGCTCCGTTACATCAAAGAAGTAAAGAAGTTTTTCTTCCCGCCTCACGATTACTTTAAATTTTCGGTCGTGAATATCAATGATTTCCGTATCTATTTCTTGTTTTATAAGAGGAATTAACTGTTCAGCTACATCATATAGCGAGCGACCTACTAACGTATGCTCACCAAAACAAGAAGTTAAAAATAAGTTCGTCCACTCAATCCCATAATCATCATTGATTAACATAATCCCAATCGGCATTTCCATTAATGCCTCTTCACCGACTTTTTTAATTCGATGAGAAAGATTGGAAATGTATTGTTCAAGTTCCGCATGTAGCGCTCGCTGTGATCTTATCACATAATAAAACACAAAACCAAGGAGCAAAAAGCTAGCTAACCCCACTATCCATTGAAAATAGGATAGGATCCCTACCAAACTAAACGTTAAAGCCATTAACGCATAAAGGGGATAGCGGTATGCTTTCTTTTTATAAAAATGAGACATTCATGTCAGCTCCTAAATCATAAATAATCCAAATATATCCTTTATTGAACGCGTTTCCGTAATTCAAATCCTAAATCAATTATACCTAATATTGCAATAAGATAAAGTAAAAAAGGAAGGAAGAAGCAAAACAACGTTCCTGCTACTACGAATCCTTTCGGTACTCGCTTTCGATCGCTAACATAATAAAGAAAAGAAAAACCTTGCATCATAAACAGTAGTTGCAATAAATAATACATATTGACGACTGTTATATATGCAAAAGTTCCTTTTTCTAAAGGGAGAAATGTGGTAATTAATACAAGCAAGTAGTACCATAAAAGATGTTTTGGCAAAGTGACATCACGAAACGGAGGCCAAGTCCCCACAGAAATATTTAAACGCTTTAAAATCGGGACAGAAACAATGATTGTAAAATAAGCCAAAACAAACGCCGTTACTACAAACAATGTGGGCGTTATATATTTGACAAGCTCTAATCCTTGTTGGAAACGATCTTGCAACTCCCTTGACGGCTCTTGTCCCATTCCTCGCATGATTTGTAAAGCTGTATCGAAAGACTCCTTTAACATTGAAAGCGTTTGTTGAATGATGTCTATTTCAAAAAACTTCACAGAAATGATATAGTCGACGACCATATTGATTAAAAATACCACTGTCCCCGCTACTAAAATCATATAGCGATTTTTCTTTTTCGCAAGTAACGCACCAATAACAATCCCACCAGTTCCAAACATCAGCGCAACAGGGAGGGACAGCAACGAACCAATTAATGACGAAACGATAAGCGAAGCAAAAAGCAAAAGTAACCCAGGTTTATATCCATGCCTAATCGTAAAAATAATAAAAGGAATGGATAAAAATAGTGTTGTAACCGTTCCTAATAACGGCACATATAATGATGCTAAAAATAAAACAATAAAAATTGCCAGCTGAATCGCTGCTTCGGTCAAAACATATGTATTTTTCACCCTGCTTCCCTCCTTACCTTTGATATTATTGTAACCAATCGCAGCCATAAAACGAGGATGTCTATTCATACAGCAAAGAGTCCGTACCATCAAAAAAAGCAGTAAGGACCATCCCCCTTACTGCTTTTTCTTTTATTCACCCGCTACATATGGTAATAATGCCATTTGACGAGCGCGTTTAATTGCAACCGTTAATTTGCGTTGATATTTTGCGCTTGTACCCGTTACACGACGAGGTAAAATTTTGCCACGTTCAGAAATAAATTTCTTTAAAGTGTCTACATCTTTATAGTCGATATGAGTAATTCCGTTCGCTGTGAAGTAACACACTTTACGACGTTTTGCACGTCCGCCTTTACGTCCTGCCATTGTTTATCCTCCTTCCTATTTCTTATATACAATTTGCGTTAGGCGCTCGCCTTCGCTTTTCTATTAAAACGGTAAGTCGTCATCCGAAATGTCAATTGGTTGTCCATCATTGGCAAATGGATCTTCATCAATGCGACTAAATCCATGATCGTTTGTGTGACGTGGGTTCTGATTTTGTCCAAATGGAAATGGCTCCCCATAGTAGCCACCTGTTGCTGTACCACGTTGTTCCGTGCTACCTTTAGGTTCAAGAAATTGAACACTCTCAGCAACCACTTCGGTTACGTACACACGTTTTCCATCTTGACCTTCATAACTTCTCGTTTGCAAGCGACCGTCCACTCCCGCTAAACTTCCTTTTTTCAAGAAGTTCGCTACATTTTCTGCAGGACGACGCCAGACTACGCAGTTAATAAAATCGGCCTCTCGTTCACCTTGCTGGTTTGTAAACGGGCGATTGACAGCTAACGTAAACGTGGCAACAGCTACCCCATTTGGAGTATAGCGTAATTCCGGATCTCTTGTAAGCCTCCCTACAAGAATTACGCGATTAATCATCAGAACCACTCCTTAAAAACGGAATTATTCTTCCTCTTTCACAACGATGTGACGAATAATGTCTTCGCTGATTTTCGCTAAACGATCAAATTCTTGTACTGCTTTTGGCTCAGACACTACGTTCACAATCATGTAGTAACCGTCGCGGAAATCTTTGATTTCATATGCTAAACGACGTTTACCCCATTCTTTTACGTTTGTAATTTCCGCACCATTTTCTGTTAAAATGTTATTGAAGCGCTCTACAACCGCTTTTCTTGCTTCATCATCCAGATTTGGGCGGATAATATACATAATTTCGTATTTTCTCATGCTAGTCACCTCCTTTTGGTCTAAACGGCTCTATCAAAGAGCAAGGAGCAATATGCATTACTCACATTTTTTGATTATATCACGCAAAAAAGCTAGATGCAACATTAAACGTTAAAACGGAAGTGCATAATATCACCGTCTTGCACTTCATAATCTTTACCTTCTAAACGCACTTTTCCAGCCTCACGCGCTGCTGCCATCGATCCACAAGCTACTAAATCTTCGTACGAAACCGTTTCTGCGCGAATAAAGCCACGCTCAAAGTCCGAGTGAATAATGCCAGCGCATTGCGGAGCTTTCATCCCTTTACGGAACGTCCACGCACGAACTTCCTGCTCTCCTGCTGTGAAATAAGTTGCTAAGCCTAGCAAGCTGTATGCCGCACGGATTAATTGATCCAATCCAGATTGCTCAATGCCAAGTTCTTGTAAAAACATTTCTTTTTCCTCATCATCGAGTTGAGCGATTTCTTCTTCCACTTTTGCACAAACGACAATGACTTCGGCGTGATCGCTTTTGGCAAATTCGCGCACTTGTTGAACGAATTCATTACTATCTGGGTTCGCTAAATCCTCTTCGCCAACATTCGCTACATATAACATCGGCTTAATGGTCAATAAATGGAGCTGTTTGACTACTTTCATTTCTTCTTCCGTAAATGATAAGGTGCGTGCCGCTTTCCCTGCCTCAAATGTCTCCTTAAGGCGAGCAAGAATATCATACTCAAACATCGCATCTTTGTCTTTTTGCTTTGCCATTTTCCCTACGCGATCAATGCGCTTATCGACTGTTTCGAGGTCTGCTAAAATTAACTCTAAGTTAATCGTTTCAATATCTGCAAGTGGATCGACTTTCCCTGCCACATGGGTAATATTTTCATCGGCAAAGCAACGTACCACTTGGCAAATGGCATCGACTTGACGAATATGAGATAAAAATTTATTTCCTAACCCTTCGCCTTTACTTGCCCCTTTGACAATTCCCGCGATATCCGTAAATTCGAACACGGTTGGTACCGTTCTTTTCGGTTTCACAAGCTCCGTTAATTTTTTTAATCGTTCATCAGGTACTTCAACGATTCCAACATTTGGTTCAATCGTACAGAATGGATAGTTAGCGGATTCTGCTCCCGCCTTTGTAATTGCGTTAAATAACGTCGATTTCCCCACGTTTGGCAAACCGACAATTCCTGCTGTTAATCCCATCTTTTCCACTCCTCTTTCTACCGTCAACATCTTTCCTCATTATAGATAGTAAAAAAAGAAATGACAAGCACATCCATTCGTTTCCATCATTGCTTCATTCACTTATTTTTTCAATGTTTACTAAACAATCATACAGCGTACTACCTTGGCCGTTGTCCGATTCACGATCGGATGTTAACACATTTACGCTACCACCAAACTTTTGCCATTGTCCTTCGTCAATATTGATCGTTTTTGGATGAGCTTTAGCGAGGATTTTTATACTTCCTACTAGTTCTCCTCGGTCGTTAAACACTTTAACTCTATTTCCTTCCTTTAGCCCTTTTTCTTTCGCAATATCTTCGGAAACTTCAATTTTCACCGATTGCATCGCCTCAATTAAATGATAGTGCTGTGAATGGTTCGAGCGGAGGGGATGAATGGTTAACAATGTATAAGGATACTTCCTTGCTAATTCTGGATTACTGATGTTTGATTCAGCCGGATACATCATTTTTAGTCTCCCATCAACCCCTTTTTGGGAAGCGAGCGTCGAAGTAAACTCATATTTTCCACTAGGAGTTTTAAATTGATAGTCGTTCCAAGGCACCGGCTTTACGGGGAGAAGCATATGTTTTTCTTGTTTTAATTTTTCTAATGTAATCCCGTGCTTTTCAAGATGGCTTAAACCCATTTTCAAAAACTCTTCTCTTGAGAAAGAAAAATCATCGCCAAACCCAAGACGATTGGCTAATTGTGTCCAAATCCAAAGGTCGGGCTTCGCTTCACCCGGCGGTTCTACAAGCGCTGGACCGTAATTCACATACGCATGATACATGGAGGAGTAATAAATATCTTCTTCCTCAAATGCAGTTGTCGTCGGCAAAATGTAGTCAGCTAATTCCGCTGTATCCGTCATAAATTGCTCAAGTACGACGACCGTTTCCACCGATTGAAACGCCTTTCTCACTAGATGAGTATTTGGCACTTGAGTAAGCGGATTTCCGCATGTAACAATAATCATTTTGATTTTCGGATTGTTCGCTTGCAAAATTCCTTCCGCTTGTTTCATCATTGTAAACGTTCGCGATGCTGTTTTTCTTTCCGGTAAAGCTAATGCCCCAACGTTAAAACTTTGTCCGACTTGAAGATTTCCAAAGTTCGCTCCTCCTCCAGGAATACCGATATTTCCACTTACCGCCACTAAAGCATCAATGAGCCGAATCGTATTCCCGCCATTCGCATATCGCTGCATTCCAAGTCCTAAGTATGTCATCGTCGGGCGATTTCCATATATAACGGCTAATTGTGTGATGATATCACGGTTCACTTCCGTTAGTCGTTCAATTTCATCGATAGTAATACTTTGTAATAATTCCAATAAATCTTCAAAACCGACGGTATGCTGTTCAATAAATGCCCGCTCTTCAAGACCAAGTCGCAATAGCTCTTTTATAATGCCCATCGCCAAAAAGCCGTCCATTCCTGGTTTGACAGACACATACATATCCGCGATTTGTGCAGTTTGATTGAAAATTGGATCGATGACAATTAGTTTTGTTCCTTGTTTTTTGACGGCTTGAAGATGTTGAAATAAATGCATATTCGTCCGCGCTACATTTCTGCCCCATATGACAACTTGTTTGCTATTATAAATGTCTTCTGGTGCGTGGCTATAAGAACTACCAAAATCCCATGTTTGCGCTTCAATCCCTGCCCCCCAGCAAAGACTTCCCGTTAATTTTGTCACTCCTCCGTAACAATTAAAAAAGCGTTGATCTAAATTTTTTAATAAACCGTTATTCGCATAATCGTGACTATGAAGAACCGCTGTCGTTCCGTATTTCTCCTTTATTTCTCTCATTTTTTCAGCAATTTCATCTAATGCTTGCTCCCAAGAAATACGAACAAATTGACCATTTATTTTTTTGAGCGGATAAAGTAAACGTTCCTTTGAGTTCGTGCGTGCTTCAAGCATACGACCACGTCCGCAAATTTTTCCTTGAGTAATCGGATGGCTCTCGTCTCCTTCGACTTTGACTACTTTCCCAGCTTCTACCGTTACTTTCAATCCACATGTATCCCAGCAATTTAACGGACAAGATGAGATATGCATTTCCGCCATTTTCATCCATACTCCCCTTTTTTCTTTACATAAATAGCATGAGGATGCTACTCCTCATGCTTCACTAACACTTTTTTTAATTTCCGAACAAACTCTTTCCGCGGAATAAGAACGCTATGAGCACATCCTTCACATTTAATACGAATATCCATGCCCATCCGAATGATTTTCCAACGATTTGTTCCACATGGATGCGGTTTTTTCATCTCGACAATATCATATAATCCAAACTCTTTCTCCATGTACTCATCCCCCTTACTTTTATTCATCTATTTACACATCCGTTTTCACTCGTTTAGACATAAACTCTCCTTCCTCTTGATGATTATAAAGCACAAGACGAGGGAATGGAATTTCGATGCCATGCTCGTCTAGACGAAGCTTAATCTCCTTTCGCAATGCTCGCGCAATAGACCAATGACGCATCGGTTTTGTTTCACAAGTCACTCGCATGACAATTTCCGAACTCGTAAAGTTTTGAATACCTAATAGTTCTGGGGGAGCTACCATATCTTCATACTTATCCGGTAACTCAGCAAGCAGATCGCTAATGACCTGCTCAGCTTTTTCAATATCTTCTCCATGGGCAATACTGACATCGACAATAGCAACACTATTATTTAATGAAAAGTTCGTTACTTGAGCAATGCTTCCATTTGGAAGAATATGAACTTCCCCTGTCGAGCTTTGAATCTTTGTCACCCTCAGTCCGATTGCGTCTACATATCCTTCAAAATTACCAATTCGGACATAATCACCAACCGAAAATTGATCTTCGAAAATAATAAAAAACCCTGTAATAACATCTTTCACTAAACTTTGTGCACCAAAGCCAATGGCAAGACCGACAATCCCCGCCCCGGCAAGCAGCCCTTTCACTTCCACACCAAGCGTGTCCAAAATCATAATAAGCGCAATGAAATATACAACATACGTTATGACGTTATCTAATAATCTTAATAAAGTAGCCTCTCTCCGTTCTGAAATGCGAATCGGCGCCTTTTGTCGCACTTTAAATATATTATGGACAGCTACTTTTAAAATTTTTGAAAAAATAGTAGCTAAAACGATGATGGTAACAATTTTTACAAAACCAACACTAATACGCATCCAAAAGTCTTCATTTGTCAAAAACTCGAAAATATGATCATAAAAAGTTTTGATATTGTTCATCTTTATTTACACCTCTACATACGTTGAGTTACCTATACAAATGCTGCGCATATCAACTATTTTACCAATATTTCAAATCAATTTGTAGCATTGCCACCTCTACTTATCATCAATACGATACCACGATGTGTAACGCGGGCGTTTTCTTGACTATCATGATAAAACTGACAAGAAAACTAGAGCATCCACGTATATAATACCTGTTTTTTCCGTATACTGTTTAGTACTTAATGGAAATCGGGAGTGAAAGATATGAGTATACCATCTATCTTTTTTCATTCAAAAAATGGAAAAGAACGCATTTTTCATGATGAACAAGGTGCTGTCACCTTAGTAGCAATGCGGCTTATTTCGTTACTTCCTTCTCCTGTATCTCAGCCAATCGCTATTGTCTGTATTGGAACCGACCGTTCGACTGGGGATTCACTAGGTCCCCTTGTCGGTACGATGTTAAAAGAAAAAAACATGTCTCATTTTCATGTGTACGGAACACTAGAAGAGCCGATTCATGCGATGAACTTAGAAGAAAAAATAATGGCGATTCGCTCCATTCATGAGAATGTATTTATGATTGCCATTGACGCCTGCTTAGGACGATTAAAAAACGTTGGTGCAATTACGATTGCAGAAGGCCCTGTTCGCCCAGGTGCAGGGGTCAATAAACAGCTTCCTCCTGTTGGTGATCTCCATATTACTGGAATCGTCAACGTGAGTGGTTTTATGGAATTTTTTGTTTTACAAAATACTCGTCTCCATTTAGTCATGAATATGGCCAAAACGATTGCAAATGGTATTTATGAAGCGGACCGATATCTAAAACGAAAGGCAGTCTTTATCGAACGTAACGATGAACGAAGATTCCTATAAACAGTTTTAAAACACAAAATCCCCTCTTTGTTAGCACTAACAAGAAGGGATTATTTATTTACCAAAAATAAAGAACGGACACAATCAAAGCAGTAACTATAATACTTGGAAGTAAATTCGCAACACGAATCGTTGTAATTCCTAATATATTTAAACCAATCGCAATAATTAAAATGCCTCCGGTCGCTGTAGATTCAGAAATAAACGAGTCGAGTAGCTCTTTTGGCACCCATTTTTGAATTTGTGTAGCTAACAAAGCAATGACTCCTTCATACAGCATGACAGGAATAGCCGAAAAAATAACCCCTATACCAAGGGTTGTCGTAAGAATAATACTTGTAAATCCATCGATGATCGATTTTGTATATAGAACGCGATGATCGCCTCGCAAACCGCTATCTAAAGCTCCGACAATGGCCATTGCTCCAATGACAAACAATAGCGTGGCAGTGACAAACCCTTTAGAAATATTTCCTTGCTGATGACCTCCTACTTTTCTCTCTAGCCAATGACCAAGATCATTCAGTTTTTTTTCAAGCCCCCATATTTCCCCTAACACTCCACCAATCACAAGGCTGCAAATGACAATTAAAAATTGCTCGCTTTTTAATCCCATTTGTATTCCTAACAATGCTACCGCAAGACCAATTCCACTCATCACCGTCATTTTTACCTGCTCAGGAATACGATGGAATAGCTTCCCTAATAAAGACCCTAACGTAATGCAAATCCCATTTACAACCGTTCCTAGCAATACCAAACTGTTACCCCCTGTTCGCGTTCCGTTCTGAAAAAAAATAAACCACCAAAACTTGATGGCGATCTTATTCATCGAGTTGTACATTCAATAAGTGTAATATTCTTTCTAAATCTTCGTTCGAGAAAAATTCAATCTCGATTTTCCCTTTTTTTCGGTTTTGTTTAATCGTTACATTTGTACCAAATTTTTCTCTTAATAACGATTCACTCTGTTTTACAAATATGCTTTTTTCTATTTTTTTCGGTTTGATTGTTTCACGTGAAACATTTTGATTTACTTCTTGAATGAGTCTTTCGAGTTGACGAACATTTAATTGTTCACGAATCACCTTATCGACAATCGCCTTCATTTTTTCTTTTTTCTTTAATCCCAATAAAGCTCGCCCATGCCCCATCGATAAAATCCCATCGGTTATTAGCTGCTGAATGTCTTTTGGCAATGATAATAATCGAAGGTGGTTCGCAATATGTGGACGGCTTTTTCCAACCCGATTGGCAAGTTCCTCTTGTGTTAGTTTCAGTTGCTCCATCAATGTTCGGTATGCCATGGCCTCTTCAATCGACGTTAAATCTTCACGCTGTAAATTTTCAAGTAACGCAAACTCCATCATTTGTTGCTCCGTCAAATCGCGAACGACAACAGGGACCGTTGTTAAATTTGCTTCTTTAGCTGCGCGATAACGTCGCTCCCCAACGACAATTTCATACCCTTTAATGCTTTTTCTTACAATTAACGGTTGTAAAATTCCATGCTGTACAATCGATTGCTTTAATTCCTCGATCGATTCTGGTCGAAATGTTTTACGCGGTTGATAAGGATTTGGACGCAACTCTTTAATACTTACTTCTTGAATCGATTCTCCCTCGTTCACTTCTAAATTTGCAAATAACGCATTAATGCCTTTTCCAAGACCTTTAGCCACGCGCTAACACCTCCTTTGCCAACTCTAAATATACTTCCGCTCCCCGCGATCTCACATCGTAGAGAATGATCGGTTTCCCGTGGCTTGGTGCTTCACTTAAGCGGACATTTCTTGGAATGATTGTCTCATACACTTTTTCTCGGAAATACTTTTTTACCTCTTGAATGACTTGAATTCCTAAATTTGTCCGTGCATCTAACATCGTTAAGACGACACCTTCAAGTTTTAAGTTTGTATTTAAATGTTTTTGTACAAGGCGAATCGTGTTTAATAGTTGACTCAATCCTTCAAGCGCATAGTATTCGCATTGTACAGGAATTAACACGGAATCAGATGCCGCTAAAGCATTCAGTGTCAATAATCCTAATGAAGGCGGACAATCAATGATAATAAAATCATATTGCCCTTTTAAAGGGGCGAGAGCATTTTTTAAGAGAATCTCTCGCGAAACAACGGGTACCAGTTCGATTTCTGCCCCAGCTAATTGAATGGTAGCTGGAATGATATACAAATTTTCGATATTGGTCGGTCTTACGACATCTTTTGCTTTCATATCTTCAACGAGGACATTATAAATGCACTCATCAATATCACCTTTCTCAATCCCGATACCGCTTGTCGCATTCCCTTGTGGATCAATATCGACGAGCAATACTTTCTTGCCTATATGTGCTAAACAAGCAGCTAAATTAACAGCTGTGGTCGTCTTTCCCACTCCACCTTTTTGATTTGCAATCGCAATCACCTTGCCCACGATGACACCTACCCTTAACTCGTACTCATATCCTCTATTTTATCACGAAACGAATGAAATGGATGTGTTTTCTGTTTTTAAATTCCATTTATCGCTTTTGAATGGTACAAAAAAACCTCATCAAATAAAGCATGATGAGGCGAATCAAAACAATCTATTTCTTAGGAATACGAATCGTAATTTGGTAATAATCCTCAAAATCTTCTTCCTCTGAATCAATAGCAAGACCGCTATCAGCGACCATTGCTAATGATTGGCGAATCGTGTTCACAGCGATTCTCATATCTTTGCTAAATGCTTTTCGTTTGGGCTTTGGTTTTGGATTAGCGGCTTCTAACATTTTTAACACACGGTCTTCGGTTTGTTTGACATTTAGTTGTTTCTCTAAAATTTCTTTTAAAAGCTTTAATTGCTTTTCTTTATCTTTCAACACAATTAAAGCTCGCGCATGACGTTCCGTAATCGTTCTTTGTAAAAGCGCTTCTTGAATTTCTTGAGGTAGCTTTAATAACCGGAGTTTATTAGCAATGGTTGATTGTCCTTTTCCTAGGCGTTGCGCTAGCGCTTCTTGCGTTAAATGATGTAACTCTAATAATTTCGCATAAGCCATTGCTTCTTCAATCGGTGTTAATTCTTCACGTTGCAAATTTTCAATTAACGCAACGGAAGCTGTTTCTTTATCATTTAAATTTTTAATAATCGCTGGAATCTCCGTCCAACCGAGTTTTTGAACGGCACGCCAACGTCTTTCCCCGGCAATAATTTCAAATTTTCCATCTTCGCATTCACGGACAACAATCGGCTGAATAATGCCATGCGTCTGAATCGTTAAAGCCAGCTCAGCAATTTTTTCTTCATCGAAAATGGTCCGCGGCTGGAAGCGGTTTGGCACAATTTGTGCTACTGGGATTTTTTTTACTTCTTCGCCTTCTGTTTTTTCGATTATTTCTTCCTGTTCCTTTTCTCCGAAACTAAAGAAGCGTGAAAAAGGATGCTTCATTCCCCTACACCACCTTTAAAAACTCTCCCCTAATAAATTCTGGATCGTCATTATGGAACTTTACTCAATCGGAAGCTTGTTTGGCACCCCTGGTTTCCGAGGGTATTTATTTGGTGTTTTTCGTTTTTTATCAATAACAATAATCGTGCGTTCACTTTCTTCAAGTGGCAAAGTAAACTGGTGAATCGTAGCAATTTCTCCACCTAGTACTTTAATGGCTGTTTTTCCTTGCTCTAATTCCTCTTGAGCAGCAGCCGCTTTCATGGCGATAAACGTTCCATTTATCTTCACTAAAGGAAGACAAAGTTCGCTTAACACAGACATTCGTGCAACAGCTCGGGCGATCACCACATCAAACGATTCACGAATTCCCTCTTTTCTTCCGAATGTTTCCGCACGGTCGTGATAAAACGCAACATCCTCTAATTCGAGTTTCAAGGCAAGCTCATTAAGGAATGTAATACGTTTTTGTAATGAGTCGACAATGGACAATTTCAAATGCGGAAAACAAATCTTTAAAGGAACGCTTGGAAAGCCTGCTCCTGCTCCAACGTCACAAATCGAAATGGGTTGTGAAAAGTCGTAATAAAACGCCGGAGAAAGAGAATCAAAAAAATGTTTTAAATAGACGCTAGGCTTGTCCGTAATGGCTGTCAAATTCATTTTCTCGTTCCATTCAATCAACAGCTGATAATACTGTTCAAATTGTTCCAATTGCCGAGGAGAAAGAATGATTCCTTTCTCCTCTAGTAGCGTCTGAAACTGTTTTGTATCCATAAGCCAATCCCTTCACTATTGTTATTCATTCGACACTCGAGCGATTCTTCCTTGTTCTAAATACACTAATAATATCGAAATATCGGCAGGATTTACCCCCGAAATACGAGAAGCTTGAGCAACCGAAAGCGGACGTACTTGTTTTAATTTTTGTCGCGCCTCTGTCGCAAGACCCGTAATCGCGTCGTAATCAATATCTTCCGGAATTTTTTTGTTTTCCATTTTCTTTAAACGCTCCACTTGTTGCAGCGATTTTTCGATATATCCTTCATACTTAATTTGAATTTCGACTTGCTCAGCTACTTCCGCTGGAATGTCTTCGTCAGCCGGCGCAAGCATTTGAATATGCTCATATGTCATTTCTGGTCGTTTCAATAAATCGGCCGCACGAATCCCGTCTTTTAACTCGCTGCCACCCGCGTTGCGAATGACCTCCTGAACTTCAGCGGTCGGCTTAATGATATGCGATACAAGCCGTTTTTTCTCTTTTTCAATCGCTTCTTTTTTCGCCAAAAATTTTTGATAGCGCTCTTCTGAAATGAGACCAATGTTATAACCGATTTCCGTTAGACGTAAATCAGCATTGTCATGGCGAAGCAACAGGCGGTATTCAGCACGGGACGTCAGCAATCGGTACGGCTCATTCGTTCCTTTCGTGACAAGGTCATCGATTAACACGCCAATGTAAGCGTCCGAACGACTTAAAATGAGTTCATCTTTTCCTAACGCTTTTCTTGCCGCGTTAATACCAGCAATAAGCCCTTGTCCCGCCGCCTCTTCATAGCCGGAAGTGCCGTTAATTTGTCCTGCTGTATATAAGTTTTTCACAATTTTTGTTTCCAATGTCGGCCATAGTTGTGTCGGTACAACCGCATCATATTCAATCGCATAACCTGCTCTCATCAGCTGTGCTTTTTCGAGTCCCGGAATCGTCGCTAATATTTGTCGCTGAATATGCTCTGGTAGGCTCGTCGATAAGCCTTGAACATATACTTCTTCTGTATTTCGTCCTTCTGGCTCTAAAAAGATTTGATGACGCGGCTTGTCGTGGAAACGAACGATTTTGTCTTCAATTGACGGGCAGTAACGCGGACCCGTTCCTTTAATCATTCCAGAGTACATTGGTGATAAATGCAAGTTCTCATCAATAATTCGGTGCGTTTCTTCTGTCGTATAGGTGAGCCAGCATGGAAGTTGGTCGGTAATATATTCGGTTGTTTCATAAGAGAACGCTCGTGGAACGTCATCGCCCGGTTGAATTTCCGTTTTGCTGTAATCGATGGAACGACTATTGACGCGAGGAGGCGTTCCTGTTTTGAAACGTACTAACTCAAAACCGAGTTCCTCTAAATGCTCTGATAGCTTAATGGATGGTTGCTGATTATTTGGACCACTCGAGTATTTAATGTCGCCAATAATAATTTCCCCACGTAAAAATGTACCTGTTGTAATAACGACTGTTTTTGCATAATAATGAGCCCCTGTATGCGTAATAACTCCTTTACATACACCATCTTCCACAATGAGTCGTTCTACTTTCCCTTGTAGTAATGTAAGGTTTTCTTGGTTTTCCAGCGTCTTTTTCATTTCATGTTGGTACAAAAATTTATCAGCCTGTGCTCGTAACGCGCGCACAGCTGGTCCTTTTCCCGTATTTAACATTCTCATTTGAATGTACGTTTTATCAATATTTTTTGCCATTTCTCCGCCTAATGCATCAATTTCACGGACAACAATTCCTTTTGCTGGACCACCAATGGAAGGGTTACAAGGCATAAACGCGACCATATCAAGATTCAACGTAATCATTAATGTTTTTGCCCCTATGCGCGCTGCAGCTAATCCCGCTTCACATCCAGCATGACCGGCACCAACGACAATTACATCGTAAGAGCCACCATGATATTCCATCGTAAAATAACCTCCCTTTCAACTTTTTCATTTTCCTAAACAAAACTGCGAGAAAAGTTGATCAATTAAACTTTCATGTACGGTATCACCAATAATTTCCCCTAGCAATTCCCATGCTCTTGTTAAATCAATTTGTACGATATCAATCGGTACCCCTGCTTCAATCCCTGAGATAGCATCTTCGATTGCTTTTTTTGCTTGATGAAGAAGGGCAATATGTCGCGAATTCGAAACATATGTTAAATCGTTTGCTTCCACGGCTCCGGTAAAAAATAACGTCGAAATCGCCTCTTCTAAATCCTCAATTCCCTTTTCTTCTAAAAGTGAAGTTGTCACAATTGGGCGACCAGCTGCTAATTCTTTGACGCGCTCCATGTCAATTTTTTGCGGCAAATCCGTTTTATTGACAATGACAATAACGTCCATTCCCTGCACTGTTTCAAAAAGCTGCTCGTCTTCTTTCGTCAACTCTTCGTTAAAATTCAAAACGAGTAAAATTAAATCCGCTTCTTTTAACACTTGTCTCGAACGTTCAACACCGATCCGTTCGACAATGTCCTCTGTTTCACGAATGCCAGCCGTATCAATTAATTTTAACGGAACACCGCGAACATTCACATATTCCTCAATCACATCTCTTGTCGTTCCTGGAATATCTGTCACAATCGCTTTATTCTCATGAACAAGACTATTAAGAAGCGACGATTTTCCTACATTCGGACGACCAATAATAACTGTTGCTAACCCTTCGCGTAATATTTTTCCTTGCTGCGCGGTTTGTAAAAGTCGATCAATTTGTTCGCGAACGTACTGCGCTTTTTCCATTAAAAGTTGATGGGTCATCTCTTCTATATCGTCATATTCCGGATAATCAATGTTGACTTCCACATGGGCAAGCGTTTCTAAAATCGTTTGCCGTAATCCTCGAATAATTTTCGATAGCCGCCCTTCCATTTGATTTAAAGCAACATTCATCGCCCGATCGGTTTTTGCCCGAATTAAATCCATCACCGCTTCCGCTTGCGATAAATCAATTCGTCCGTTTAAAAACGCACGTTTTGTAAATTCTCCCGGTTCAGCGAGACGTGCCCCATTTGTAAGGACAAGCTGCAATACTCGATTGACCGATACTAATCCACCGTGGCAGTTAATCTCTACTACGTCTTCTCTCGTAAAGGTTTTCGGTGCCCGCATCACCGTTACCATTACTTCCTCAACCGTCTGACCATTAGCAGGATCAACAATATGCCCGTAATGGATTGTATGGGATGGGACATCCTTTAGCCGCTTTCCTCCCACTCCTTTGAAAATGCTATCGGCAATCGAAATCGCCTCATCTCCACTCAAACGGACGATTGCGATGGCTCCTTCTCCCATCGGTGTGGAAATCGCGGCAATTGTATCAAATTCCATTTCCTTCTCACCTCTCTCCGACCTATCTAATTCTAATTATCTATATTGTGAACAAAAGAATGTACCTTGATAACAAACAATCCACAACTAACAACTTTCTGGATAATCATTTCAATTTTAACTTATCCACATGTGAATAACAACAACAAGAAAAGCGAAGACAGCTTGCTTATTCCAAAAACACGCCGGAGAACTCGCGAACAGCTGGTTGATGAAGCTAGACAATGCCGAAAAATGGAGCCGAACTCCTAGTCGCGATCAGCTCTCAAAACCAAATGTTCCTTCTTGCAAGCGAACAGAAAAAGAGGCTGTCTCATCACACTATGAGATAGCCCCTTTTCCTCACACCTCCTATATAGCTCTAGCACAATACTTAGCCATTCGTCGTTTCGTTTACGGGAGCTATAACTATATATCGATGTGGTTCCGTTCCGACGGAAAAGGTTTTGACTTTTCCGTTATTCGCTAATGTTGCATGAATAATCTTCCGTTCATAGGCTGGAAGCGGTTCTAGCTTCACTTCTTGTCCTGTTTTCACCGCTTTTTCCGCTAATTTTCTTGCCAGTTGAATTAATACTTCCTTTCGTCTTGCCCGATAATTTTCCGCATCAATTGTTATATGAATATAATTTTTTGCATATCGATTGGCAACGAGCTGTGTAAGTAACTGTAAAGAATTTAATGTTTGTCCATGTTTTCCAATTAACAATGCTACCTTTTCCCCAGCTATCATAAATTGAATCTCTTTTTCATTTTCTATCTTCTCTATTTTTGCTTCTATCCCCATTTTTTCAATCACATTTTTTAAGAATGTTTCTGCCTCTTCGATCGGATTAGGTAAAACTTTTACTTTTACGACAGCCGGCTTATTCCCAAAAATACCTAACAAACCTTTTTTACCATGATCTAATACATCGATTTCTGCGCGATCTTTAGAAATTCCTAATTGATTTAAAGCTAACTGAATGGCTTCATCAACAGTGGAAGCGGTCGCGGTTACTTCTTTCACTTTTTCGTTCCTCCTGAATGAGTAGACTTTAAATCAGGACCTTTAATAAAATACGTCTGAACAATAGAGAAAATATTTCCAACTACCCAATAAAGCGACAAAGCGGCTGGGAAGTTAATCCCGGCAACAATAATCATCACAGGCATCATCCAAAGCATCATCGCCATTTGCGGATTTTGTTGCTCCGTTCCGGCCATCATGATTTTTTGTTGAATAAACGTAGCCACCCCAGCTACAATTGGCAAAATAAAATATGGGTCTTTCGCTCCTAAATTGAACCATAAGAAATTATGGGTTGCAATTTCCTCCGTTCTTCTAATCGCATGGTAAAAGCCAATTAAAATCGGTGTTTGAATCAAAAGCGGAAAACAACCGGCTAACGGATTTACACCATGTTTTTGAAATAACAACATCGTTTCTTGTTGCAATTTTTGTTGTGTTTGCATATCTTTGGAGCTGTACTTTTCTCTTAATTTTTGCAATTCTGGTTGCAGCGCCTGCATCGCTTTAGCGTTTCTTGTTTGTTGAATCATCAACGGTAAAATCAGTAAGCGAATTAAAATAGTGACAATAATAATTGACAATCCGTAGTTACCACCAAAGACATTAGCCACATATTTAATCAGCCATGAGAGCGGATAAACAATATATTCATTCCAAAATCCCTTGCTCTCTGGCGTAATTGGTTCATTAATTTGCGAACAGCCCGATATAAAAACTAACAAAGTAACAAGTGCGACTGTTAACCAAATTCGCCTCTTCACGCTCTTTTCCTCCTAACATATACAAAGTAAGTCCGCTTTTTCCCATCATGTATTTTAACATCATTAGTACCAAAATAGTTGTTTAAATATTCCGTTTCAGCATTCCCGCTTTTTTCAATACGTGCATTAAGCTTTTTTTCACTTCAAAATAGTTCATTTCAGAAGCAGGCATTCTCGCAATGACAACGTAGTCTTTCCCAGTAACGATTTCTTCTCGCAATTCTAAAAACGCTTGCCTAATATAGCGTTTCACTCGATTTCTCACAACCGCTTTACCAATCTTTTTACTTACTGATAATCCGAGACGAAAATATGGTTGCTCCGGTCGATCAAGTACATAAATCACAAATTGTCGATTCGCCATCGATTGTCCATCTTGAAACACTTGCTGAAATTCTTCGTTTTTCTTTATTCGATATTTCTTTTTCATCCCAAGGCATAACACTCCATATTCTTCCGTAGAATACGCATAGCTTAGAAAAAAGACCACTGAGGTCTCAGTGGCCTATGCTGATAATACTTTTCTTCCTTTACGGCGACGGCGCGCAAGAACTTTACGTCCGTTCTTTGTGCTCATACGCGCACGGAAACCGTGAACTTTGCTGCGTTTACGCTTGTTTGGTTGATATGTCCGTTTCATTATATGACACCTCCCTGAGGAATAACTGTTACAGGCAGTCTTTCTAATTATATTGAACAATCTAGTAAAATGTCAACTGTTCCAGGAGTATCTTCCACTTATTTTTGAATGTGGATATTTTTTTGACGCAACTTTACATATTCACAACATTTATCGACATATTTTTCACATTTTTTCGCCATGTGGATAAATTTTTTCCACAAAGCATGCCTATTGTGGATATTTTTTTAAAAGTCATTGCAACACAATAGTTTATTTGTTATTATATTGTTGTTTTCACTCTGGATAATTTGTGTGAATAACACATTTTATCCACAATTTGTGAATAACATGTGGACACTTTGTTCAGATATGTAGAAAATTTTATCCACATGACGTGGATTTTGTCGAAATGCTGTTTTCCTTCCTTATTATAATATTTTTTCCACAGACGCATTTTTATAAACATTTATACACGGGCTTACTAAAGTTATACAAAAGTTGAACAACCCCTTGTGTGAAGGAGGGCCAACGGGTGGAAAATATAGCTGATTTATGGAATAAAGCGCTCGCGGAAATTGAGAAAAAAATTAGTAAACCTAGCTTCGAAACATGGCTAAAATCAACAAAAGCTCACTCTTTAAAAGGTGACACACTCGTAATCGTAGCCCCAAACGAATTTGCTAGAGACTGGTTAGATTCTCGTTATGCGCACTTAATCGCTGAGACCATCTATGATATTACAGGGGAAGAATTAAACATTAAGTTTATTATTCCTCACAATCAAAATGAAGAAGAAGTAGAGCTTAAACCAGCGACCAAAAAACAGCGAAAACCGGATGAAGAACAAGCAGACTTTCCGCAAAGCATGCTTAATCCAAAATATACATTCGATACATTTGTCATTGGCTCTGGAAATCGATTTGCTCATGCCGCCTCCTTAGCTGTAGCAGAAGCACCAGCAAAAGCTTACAACCCGCTTTTTATATACGGTGGTGTCGGATTAGGAAAAACTCATTTAATGCATGCAATCGGTCATTACGTTATTGAGCATAACCCATCGGCGAAAGTAGTCTATTTATCTTCTGAGAAATTTACAAACGAGTTTATTAACGCTATTCGAGATAATAAAGCCGACGATTTCCGTAACAAATATAGAAATGTTGATGTCCTATTAATTGATGATATTCAGTTTTTAGCGGGAAAAGAACAAACACAAGAAGAATTTTTCCATACATTTAATACACTACATGAAGAAAGCAAACAAATCGTCATTTCAAGCGATCGGCCACCAAAAGAAATTCCAACTCTCGAAGACCGCCTTCGTTCACGGTTTGAATGGGGACTCATTACCGATATAACTCCCCCAGATTTAGAAACGAGAATTGCGATTCTCCGTAAAAAAGCAAAAGCTGAAGGGTTCGATATTCCGAATGAAGTCATGCTCTACATTGCTAACCAAATTGATTCCAACATTCGTGAACTAGAAGGAGCCCTCATTCGCGTCGTTGCTTATTCGTCGTTAATTAATAAAGAGATTAATGCTGATTTAGCTGCAGAAGCATTAAAAGACATCATCCCTAGCTCGAAACCGAAAGTAATCACGATTCAAGATATTCAACGAGTAGTTGGGCAGCACTTTAACCTCAAATTAGAAGATTTTAAAGCAAAGAAAAGAACAAAATCTGTAGCTTTCCCAAGACAAATTGCCATGTATCTTTCACGCGAGTTAACAGATTGTTCTCTTCCGAAAATTGGTGAGGAATTTGGTGGACGTGATCATACAACGGTTATTCATGCTCACGAAAAGATTTCGACATTGCTACAAACAGACGTTCAATTGCAAAAACATATCAAGGAAATTCAAGAAAAGTTGAAACATTGAATAGTGTGAATAATAAAGAATGAGTTGCACACAGTCTATCCACATGTGGATGACTGTGTTTCCTTTGTTTCTTTTTAGTTATCCACATGTTAACAACCACTACTACTATTATTATTATTATTTTTTATATAAAATAATTATTCCTTTACTAGGAGGGCATTATTGATGCGACTCGTAATCCAAAGGGACTATTTAGTTCAAAGTGTACAAGATGTGATGAAAGCTGTTTCTTCCCGGACAACAATTCCTATTCTGACAGGGATCAAAATAGCGGCAACAGAACAAGGTGTTACTTTAACAGGAAGTGATTCTGATATTTCGATTGAATCGTTCATTCCAACTGAAGAGGAAGGAAAAATCATTGTTGAAGTATTACAGCCAGGCAGCATTGTGCTACAAGCTCGTTTTTTTGCTGAGATAGTCAAAAAACTTCCGCAAGATACAGTAGAAATTGAAGTTCAAAACCAATTTGTAACGGTCATTCGTTCAGGGAAAACAGAATTTAATTTAAATGGATTAGATGCAGAAGAATATCCAAGACTTCCGCAAATCAAAGAAGAAAACGTCTTTAAAATACCAACAGATTTATTAAAAAATTTAATTCGCCAGACAGTTTTTGCTGTTTCCACTTCAGAAACAAGACCGATATTAACAGGTGTAAACTGGAGAGTTGAAAATAGTGAGTTAATCTGTATTGCAACAGATAGCCATCGGCTAGCGTTGCGGAAAGCAAAAGTAGAAATGGAGAATAATCAGTCATACAATGTCGTTATTCCAGGGAAAAGCTTAAATGAATTAAGCAAAATTTTAGACGACAGTAACGAATTAGTAGAGATTGTCATTACGGAAAACCAAGTTCTCTTTAAAACAAAACATTTATTATTTTTCTCAAGATTACTTGATGGAAATTATCCGGATACATCTCGTTTAATTCCTACGGATAGTCAGACAGATGTGATTGTAAATACAAAAGAGTTTTTACAAGCGATTGATCGCGCGTCTTTACTAGCGAGGGAAGGAAGAAATAATGTTGTCAAATTAACCACTTTACAGGATGGTATCATCGAAATTTCTTCGATTTCTCCTGAAATCGGAAAGGTAACAGAGGAAATTCAAAGTGAAGCAATAGAAGGAGAGGAATTAAAAATTTCTTTTAGTGCAAAATATATGATGGATGCGTTGAAGGCTTTGGAAGGAACTGAAATTAAAATTAGCTTTACTGGGGCGATGCGTCCATTTGTACTTCGTCCATTAAACGATGATTCAATGCTTCAACTTATTTTACCGGTAAGAACGTATTGATTCATGAAAAAAGCTGCTAGAAGAAAGCATGTTCTAGCGGCTTTCTTTTCTATCGGCAATTTTTTTAGTACAATAAAAAAATGGACAGTTTTTTTCGGAAAGAGAGCGGTGAACAAATGAAAAAAAATGTTGAAATTACAACAGAAATAATCACCCTTGGTCAGTTTCTAAAACTTATTCAAGCGATCGATACGGGTGGCATGGCAAAATGGTTTTTGCAAACGAAAGAAGTATATGTAAATGGAGAGAGAGAAAGCCGTCGCGGCCGAAAATTGAAACACGGAGATATTGTCGAAATTAACGAGTTCGGTACCTTTATTGTAACGGCTTTAGAGTAGGTGAAGGACCTTTGTTTTTAACACATTTATCTTTAAAAAATTACCGTAATTACAAAAGCGAAGAAATTGAGTTTACTAACAATGTAAATGTCATCTTAGGGGAAAATGCGCAAGGAAAGACAAATATGATGGAGGCCATTTACGTTCTAGCAATGGCGAAGTCCCATCGCACAACAAACGATAAAGAATTGATTCGTTGGGAAGAGGAATATGCTAAAATAGAAGGGAGAGCCATGAAACGAAATGGCCCTTTATCTTTACAGCTAATTATTTCAAAGAAAGGGAAAAAAGCGCGAAGCAATCATATTGAGCAACCGAAACTAAGTCAATATGTCGGTAATATAAATGTTGTTATGTTTGCTCCTGAAGACTTGAATTTAGTCAAAGGGAGTCCGCAAGTAAGACGGCGATTTATCGATATGGAAATTGGACAAATTTCCACGGTTTACATGCACGATTTAAGTCAATACCAAAAAATACTACAGCAACGGAATCACTATTTAAAATTGCTCCAAGCAAGACAGCATAACGATGAAACAGTATTGGACGTATTAACTGAACAATTAATTGAGTTAGCTGCGAAAATTACGCTAAAACGGTATGAATTTTTACAGTTGCTCCAAAAATGGGCGGAACCGATTCATTATGAAATTAGCAGAGGATTAGAAAAACTGCAAATTAAATATCATCCTTCCGTTGATGTATCAGAAAAGATGGAATTGTCGAGAATAATAGAAGCATATAGTGAGAAGTTTGATAAAATAAAGGAGAAGGAAATCAATCGAGGAATGACACTTGCTGGCCCACATCGCGACGATATATCGTTTGATGTGAATGAGAAAGATGTGCAAACATTCGGGTCTCAAGGGCAGCAAAGAACGACGGCCTTATCTATCAAATTAGCCGAAATTGAATTAATTTTTTCGGAAATTGGCGATTATCCCATTCTTTTACTAGATGATGTGCTTTCAGAGCTTGATGATTTTCGACAAACCCATCTACTCAATACAATCCGCCAAAAAGTTCAAACGTTTGTAACCACAACAAGTATTGACGGAATCGAACATGATGTAATAAAAGAAGCAGCCATCTATAACGTGCGTTCCGGTCATATTTGTACTCCCTAATAGTTAGGCTTCTTGATCGTTTTTCAAAGGAAAGCGTAGGTGATTAACATGACAATGGAACAAAAAATCGAACATACGTATGATGCAAGTCAAATTCAAGTATTAGAAGGACTGGAAGCAGTTCGAAAGCGGCCAGGAATGTATATCGGGTCAACCGGTTCAAAAGGATTACACCATTTAGTATGGGAGATCGTTGATAATAGTATTGATGAAGCGTTAGCTGGCTATTGTACAGAAATTCATGTGACAATCGAGAAAGACAATAGCATTACCGTTGTAGATAACGGTCGCGGAATCCCTGTTGGCATTCAAGAACAAATGGGCCGACCAGCTGTCGAGGTCATTATGACCGTCCTTCATGCAGGCGGAAAATTTGGCGGCGGCGGTTATAAAGTATCCGGAGGACTTCATGGTGTTGGTGCGTCCGTAGTAAATGCATTGTCGAAAGAGCTCGAAGTATTTGTTTATCGGGAAGGAAAAATTCATTATCAAAAATATGAACGAGGCGTTCCTTGTACGGATTTACAGGTGATTGGCGAAACAGATCGGACAGGCACTACTACCCATTTCAAACCAGATCCAGAAATCTTTACAGAAACGACAGAATATGACTATGAGACATTGGCAAACCGTTTGCGTGAATTAGCGTTTTTAAATCGCGGCATCAAAATTACGCTTGAAGATAAACGAGTCGAAAATCGGAAAAACGAATACTATTACGAAGGCGGAATTAAGTCGTATGTTCAACATCTAAACCGAACGCGAGAAGTGCTTCACGAAGAGCCGATTTATATCATTGGTGAAAGAGACGGTATTTATGTTGAAATCGCCCTCCAATATAATGACAGTTATAGTAGCAATATCTATTCATTCGCTAATAATATTCATACACACGAGGGCGGAACTCATGAATCTGGCTTTAAAACGGCGTTAACGCGTATTATTAACGATTATGCGCGCAAGCATCACATTTTTAAAGATAATGACGTCAACTTGACAGGTGAAGATGTTCGCGAAGGGTTAACAGCGATTGTTTCCGTAAAACATCCGTCACCACAATTTGAAGGACAAACAAAAACGAAACTTGGAAATAGCGATGCAAGAACCGTTACCGACTCGATTTTCTCCGAACAATTTGAAACGTTTTTGTTAGAAAATCCAACGATCGCTAAAAAAATCGTTGAAAAAGGAATGATGGCTGCTCGCGCCCGTTTAGCCGCAAAAAAAGCGAGAGAGCTGACAAGAAGAAAGAGCGCCCTTGAAATTTCTAACTTGCCAGGAAAGTTAGCGGATTGCTCTTCGAAAGACCCTTCGATTAGCGAATTATACGTAGTGGAAGGAGATTCAGCGGGCGGTTCAGCAAAACAAGGACGAGACCGCCATTTCCAAGCGATTTTACCATTACGCGGTAAAATTATTAACGTTGAAAAAGCGCGTCTAGATAAAATTTTATCAAACAATGAAGTTCGTGCGATTATTACCGCTTTAGGAACGGGAATCGGAGAAGACTTTGATATTACAAAAGCCCGTTATCATAAAATCATTATTATGACCGATGCCGATGTTGATGGAGCACACATTCGTACACTTTTACTCACGTTTTTTTATCGTTATATGCGAGAAATTATCGAGCGCGGCTATGTTTACATCGCTCAACCACCTCTTTACAAAATCCAACAAGGAAAACGGGTAGAATATGCATATAATGACAGACAATTAGAAAAGATTCTTGCTGAGTTGCCAGAAAATCCAAAACCGACGATCCAACGTTACAAAGGTCTCGGAGAGATGAACCCAGAACAGTTATGGGAAACAACAATGAACCCAGAAACGCGAACATTGCTTCAAGTAAGTTTACAAGATGCAATTGAAGCAGATGAAACATTTGAAATTTTAATGGGAGATAAAGTCGAACCAAGAAGACAATTTATTGAAGAAAATGCAAGATACGTCAAGAACTTAGATATTTAGGATAGATTCATATCTATCCTTCTTGCTTATGTATCGGAGAGTGTTAATCGATCACCCTCCCCCGTTAAAAAATGAGTTTATAAGGGAGGTTTTTGAGGAATGTCAGAAAATCATAATCCGCGAATTCGAGAAGTAAATATTAGTCAAGAGATGCGTTCATCATTTCTTGATTACGCGATGAGCGTCATTGTATCGCGCGCATTGCCTGATGTTCGCGATGGGCTCAAACCTGTTCATCGCCGTATTTTGTATGCGATGCATGATTTAGGAATGACAGCGGACAAGCCTTATAAAAAATCAGCGCGTATCGTCGGCGAAGTCATTGGTAAATACCATCCACACGGTGACGCAGCTGTTTACGATACAATGGTACGAATGGCGCAAGACTTTAACTATCGCTATATGCTTGTTGATGGACATGGAAACTTTGGCTCTATTGACGGTGATGCAGCGGCAGCGATGCGCTACACAGAAGCGAGAATGTCAAAGATCGCAATGGAGTTATTACGCGACATTAATAAAGACACCATTGACTATCAAGATAACTATGATGGATCAGAAAAGGAACCTGTTGTTTTACCGTCACGATTCCCTAATTTGCTTGTCAATGGTTCGTCCGGTATCGCAGTCGGAATGGCGACGAATATTCCACCGCATCAACTTGGTGAAGTGATTGATGCCATTTTAGCTTTAAGTAAAGATCCTGACATGACGATTGCTGAGCTGATGGAATTTATACCAGGTCCAGATTTTCCGACGGCTGGACAAATTATCGGCCGCAGTGGCATTCGAAAGGCATATGAGACAGGACGCGGCTCGATTACATTGCGTGCCAAAGTCGAGATTGAGCAGAAGGCAAATGGAAAAGAAACGATTATTGTTCGCGAACTTCCTTACCAAGTAAACAAAGCGAAATTGATTGAAAGAATTGCCGAACTTGTTAGAGAGAAAAAAATTGACGGCATTACTGATTTACGTGACGAATCCGACCGTAGCGGTATGAGAATCGTGATTGAAGTTCGCAAAGATGCAAACGCAAAAGTTATTTTAAACAATTTATATAAACAAACCGCTTTACAAACAAGCTTTGGCATCAATATGTTAGCGTTAGTCAACGGCGAACCGAAGGTCTTAAATTTAAAACAATGTTTAAGCCATTATTTAGAACATCAAAAAATCGTTATTCGTCGTCGCACAGCATATGAATTGAAAAAAGCAGAGGCGCGCGCACATATTTTAGAAGGATTGCGCATTGCTCTTGATCATTTAGACGAAGTGATTCAATTAATTCGTAATTCGCAGACGACAGAAATTGCAAAAGAAGGATTAATGCAGCAATTTTCGCTTACAGAAAGACAAGCTCAAGCGATTTTAGATATGCGCCTTCAGCGTTTAACAGGTTTGGAACGCGAAAAAATCGAGCAGGAGTATCAAGATTTGGTTCGGCTCATTGCGGAATTGAAGGCGATTTTAGCCGATGAAGAAAAAGTCTTACAAATTATCCGCGATGAATTGAGTGAAATTAAAGAAAGATTTAATGATGAACGAAGAACGGAAATTATTAGCGGAGGCGTAGAAGAATTTGATGATGAAGACTTAATTCCGCGCGAGAATATTGTTATAACATTGACGCATAAGGGATATATCAAACGTTTGCCTTTATCTACTTATAGAAGCCAAAAACGCGGTGGTAGAGGAATTCAAGGGATGAATACTAGTGAAGATGACTTTGTCGAACATCTTCTTATCACCTCTACTCATAACACGATTTTATTTTTCACAAATAAAGGGAAAGTATACCGAGCAAAAGGGTATGAAATTCCTGAATTTGGTCGGACAGCAAAAGGAATCCCAATCATTAACTTACTAGAAATTGATAAAGATGAGTGGATTAACACCATTATTACCATTGATGAATTTGATGACAATTCATTCCTGTTTTTCACAACAAAAGAAGGGATTTCTAAACGTTCTCCATTGTCTTCTTTTGCGAACATTCGTAATAATGGTCTTATCGCCATTAGTTTGCGCGAAGGTGATGAATTAATTTCCGTAAAGCTTACGGACGGTTCAAAGCACATTATTGTGGGAACAAAAAATGGTATGTTAATTCGTTTTCCTGAGACCGATGTACGAACAATGGGACGAAGTGCGACAGGGGTAAAAGCGATTACGCTTGAAGAAGGCGATGAAGTCGTTGGGATGGAGATTCTAGAGGAAGACTGTGACGTCTTAACTGTGACGAAAAATGGTTATGGGAAACGGACTCCTGCTTCTGAATATCGTATACAAAGCCGCGGTGGAAAAGGATTAAAAACGTGTAATATTACCGAGAAAAATGGAACGGTTGTTGCTGTCAAAACGGTAACCGGTGAAGAAGACCTTATGCTCATTACAACAAGTGGAATTTTAATTCGTATTGCGGTTAGCGATATTTCTCGAATGGGAAGAAATACGCAAGGAGTCAAGCTCATCCGCCTATCGGATGATAATGAGCATGAATATGTCGCTACAGTTGCTAAAGTTCCGAAAGAAGAAGAAAAAGAAACCGAGGAAGAGGATGAAAATTAAAAAAATGCTGATTCGAAAGGTTGCCATGAGCACCTTCGAGTCAGCTTTTTTCTTAATGTCTTTAAGTGGACACAATGATGATAAAAATGTTATCGGTCTATTTTTTGGAAATTATAGACTACAATTTTGTTCCCTTTCAATGTTAGTATAGAAAATAAGGGAGAATCGTTTTGGCGGACTGGGGGATCGAAAAGGATGATACGTGTAAAAATCAATCAATTGCAAGAAGGATGTATTCTTGCTGAAGATGTAATAGGTAAAACAAAAAAACCGATTATTCCTAAAAACACGGTATTAACTCCAGTTTTATTAAATGTACTAGAGAAATTTTTGATTAAAGATGTATATGTTGAATCTGTTTTAGTAAATGGAAATCCATTTAAGCCGACCGAAGTGCTTGAACAACGTCATCATAGTAGCAATGAAACCAAAGAAGAGATAACATCGCTCTATTTAAAAGCTGTTCAACGATATAAGAAATCATTTCAATCTTGGCAGTCAGGGTTCCCTATTGATATAGGAGAAATAAGAGCTATTATTATTCCACTGCTTGATCAATTGATTGATAATAGAAATGAGTTACTTACATTATATCGTTACACAACAGAAGAAGAGTATCTGTATCACCATGCGGTCAGCGTTGGATTACTATCAGGATTTTTAGCAAAACATTTAAACTATAGCAAGGGAGATTGTTATCAAATTGCTCTTGCGGGAATTTTATGCGACTGTGGGATGTCAAAAATTGATGAGAAAATCATTATGAAGAAATCAGCCCTTACAGCGGAAGAGTATCGAGAAGTAAAACAACATACCGTTTTCGGGTATAAAATGGTACAAAAAATTCCGGTATTGCAAGAAGGAGTAAAATTAGCAGTTCTGCAACATCATGAAAGAAATGACGGAAGCGGATATCCGTTTGGAATCAATGATAAGCAGATTCACCCATACAGCAAAATTGTAGCAGTGGCTGATGTTTACCATGCCATGGTTTCTGAACGTCTTTATCGAAAAAAACAGTCTCCTTTTAAAGCTCTTGAACAAGTTCAAGTAGACAGTTTCGGGAAGGTAAGTATGGAAGTTGTACAAATATTGTTAGATAGTCTGGCGACATTTAATGTGGGAACAAAAGTAAAATTATCAAATGGTGAGATGGCGGAGATCGTTTTTATTCAAAGAGAAGAGCCGACACGTCCAATCGTAAAAAATATAAATACGAATGAATTTATATCATTAAGTGAACAGCGAAATATTTACATTGAAGAAATCATTCACGTTCATTGAGACAATGATTCCGAAAAAATCATTGTCTTTTTTAAAAAATATACTTGCAAAAATAAAAATATGTCGATATAATAAAACATGTCTGAAACGCAATGTAGTAACAGCATTTACAATTAATAAAAAAATATTGACATTCATTTTTTTGTTTGTTACTATTTAATAGCTGCGTTATTAAAATGAGGTTCCTTGAAAACTGAACAAAACACAAGCGTCCACGTCAATGAACGATGAGTTAGATATTAAACTTTCTATGGAGAGTTTGATCCTGGCTCAGGACGAACGCTGGCGGCGTGCCTAATACATGCAAGTCGAGCGGACCACA
>JBHGYD010000019.1:0-9270 GCA_041920415.1 Anoxybacillaceae bacterium | reverse complement strand
TGTGGTCCGCTCGACTTGCATGTATTAGGCACGCCGCCAGCGTTCGTCCTGAGCCAGGATCAAACTCTCCATAGAAAGTTTAATATCTAACTCATCGTTCATTGACGTGGACGCTTGTGTTTTGTTCAGTTTTCAAGGAACTTTTCACACTTTTATTATTATACATACATCTCTATTTAATGTCAACTGTTTTTATTACTAACAACAACGACGTTTATTAATATAACATACAATAAAAATATAAGTCAACAACTTTTTATAAAAATTTTCTTGTCTACATCATAAATAATTATAGCTATTCAGTTTTTTTAACAAATATCTATATTACTACTTTGAGAGATGATATACAAAACAAAAAACGCTCTTCCATTCAATTTAAAATAGAAAGAACACTTTTTAGATAAATACCACACTTACATAACGATATATTTTTCAATTACGATTAAAGCAGCAATGCCTGGAATTCCTAAAAAACCAGATACTGATGATGTCAAAACATTAATAGGAATATGAAGATTAAATGAGCTACCAATCGCATTTAAAACAAACAGAAACAGTGCTCCCGTGACAAGTTTGATCGTCCCATAACCAATAAATCGAACAGGCTTTAAAGGTGTCCCCACGAACAATAAAATGACAATAAATGCTAACAAAAGCATAATTACTACTTTCGGTTCCATTTCGTTCACCCCTTTTTATTGCTTGTACTACTACAAAATTATGCATATAAACAGAAAAAAGAACAAAAAAATAAAGGAAGCTTATTTCACTCCCTTTAATGATATACGGCGACGTTTTGCTTCTCGAATGAGAAAAAAATATTTTGCCTCGGTAATTTTTAAATCAACTAACACTTCCTCCGAAGGCTCTACACTTTTTTCAACAAGATTTTTTTGTTTCATCCATTCGTCTCTCATTGCTTCTAGTTCGTCGATTAATTTTTGATTAAATTGTTTTTTTAACCAACCTTTTCGCCGCCAAAACACGCTACTCACCTCAATACACGTCTACTTCTTAGTTATTTTTATAGCTCGCGACGACCTTCGAGCGCCTTTGAAAGCGTCACTTCATCTGCATATTCTAAATCTCCGCCAACCGGCAAACCGTGGGCAATTCTTGTAATTTTGATACCTGTTGGTTTGAGTAACCGCGATATATACATCGCTGTTGCTTCTCCTTCAATATTTGGGTTTGTTGCTAAAATCACTTCTTGCACCGTTTCATCTTGAAGTCTTTTTAATAACTCAGGAATCTTTATATCTTCAGGACCAATACCGTCCATTGGAGAAATCGCTCCATGTAACACATGATACAGTCCATTATATTCTTTCATTTTCTCCATCGCTATTACATCTTTTGGATCTTGGACAACACAAATTGTTGTCTTATCTCGTCTCTCATCCTCGCAAATATAACAAGGATCTTTGTCGGTAATATGCCCACATATCGTGCAATATGTTAAATTTCGTTTCGCGTTTACTAACGCCTTAGCGAAATCTAATACCGTATCTTCTTTCATGTTAAGGACAAAAAATGCTAGGCGCACAGCTGTTTTCGGCCCAATTCCAGGCAGTTTCATAAAGCTATCAATGAGTTTGGATATTGGCTCAGGATAATGCATGAAAAATCCTCCTAGAATAAGCCTGGGATGTTCAGTCCTTTTGTAAATTGTCCCATTGTTTCTGCAGTTAGTTCATCTGCTTTCTTTAAAGCATCATTTGTTGCTGCTAAAATTAAGTCTTGCAACATTTCGATATCTTCCGGATCGACAACTTCCTCTTTAATTTTCACCTCAAGGATTTGTTTGTGACCATTAGCAATCACAGTAACCATACCGCCGCCAGCTGTACCTTCCACTGTTTTTTCTGCTAATTCCTCTTGTGCTTTCTGCATCTCTTTTTGCATTTTTTGCATTTGTTTCATCATTTTTTGCATATTTCCCATTCCACGCATCATTGTTTTTTCCTCCCTTATCCATCTTACTCTCTAATTTCAATTAAATTTTCGCCAAATAATCGTTTTGCCTCAGCAATAAGTGCATCCTCTTGAGTGTCTTCTTTTTCGCGTTGAGATCCTTTCTCACGAATAAACTCTTCTCTTATCTTTCCCCATTCCTCATCAGGAACAGCTACCATTTCAAAATGCTTATTCGTTAACTCGAATAAAATTGACTCCAAATTTTCCTTTACATGATTGGTATTGTCCGCTGCCATTTTACAATGGATTTCATATTTGAACTTTAAGACAAACGCATTGGGACTCGCTGCTACCGGCTCACTTTCATGCAATAGAGCTGCATGCGACACTTTGTTTTGTTTTTTTAAAATATCGAGTATTTCAGCCCAATGACTTTTAATAAGCGCCAGATCTTGGTGCGTAGCTTGCTTTAATATTTCGTAAATACGACCAACCGGAGTTTTATACCCACTTGTTCTCGTTGACTTCGTTGTTTTTTTCGGTTGCACGGATAACGTATCTTTCGCTGTTACAGAAACTCCTCGTTCCCTCAAACGATGTAACTCTGCCTCCAGACCTTCAACTTTCTTAATAAGAGACTGAAGTTCATCAGACATGAATGGCATATATTGATGTTCCTGGTGGCAAAGTTTGACTAAAGCAACCTCTAAAAAAATGCGAGGATGATTCGTCCACTTCATCTCCTGCTGGCTTTTATTCAAAATTTCGATCGTTTCATAAATCGTTGGCACTGGAATCGATTGGGCAAGTTGTTTAAACGCATCATCGACGACAATTCCTTTAATTACCCCTTCTAAATGAGGAGCTGTTTTATATAAAAGAAGGTCGCGATAGTAAAAAATTAAATCTTCGATAAGGCGGTTAGGATCTTTCCCTTGATTCATTAACTCTTCTAATGACTGCAATGCTCTTGCTACATCTTTTTCGTATATCGCTTGAATAAGTCTTGCTAGCGTAACAGGAGACGCAGCACCTGTCATAGCGAGCACATCTTCAAGCAATACTTCCTCTTCACTAAACGAAATGGCTTGGTCGAGCAAACTTAACGCGTCACGCATTCCTCCATCCGCTGCGCGAGCAATAGCTAGTAGCGCTTCGTCGGAAGCTTTGATGTTTTGTTTGTCCACAACTTGTCTTAATCGCGAAACAATCGAATGAGGCTGAATTCTGCGAAAATCAAAGCGCTGACAACGAGAGATAATCGTAAGTGGAATTTTATGCGGCTCTGTTGTCGCTAAAATAAAAATAACGTGTTTCGGAGGTTCTTCTAATGTTTTTAGTAAAGCGTTAAAAGCGCCAATCGAAAGCATATGAACCTCGTCAACGATATATACTTTATATCGAACAGAAGTCGGTGCAAATTTCACCTTTTCACGAATATCCCGTATTTCATCAACTCCGTTATTGGAAGCAGCATCAATCTCTAGTACATCTGGAATGGATCCATTTGTAATTCCAACACAAGCAGGACATTCGTTGCATGGTTCTATCGTTGGAGCCTTTTCACAATTTACTGCCTTTGCCAAGATTTTCGCAGCACTTGTTTTCCCTGTTCCACGTGGGCCAGAAAAAAGATAAGCATGGGATATTTTATTTTGAAGTAGGGCACTTTGTAATGTTTTCGTTACGTGTTCTTGACCAACGACATCGGCAAAGCGTTGTGGTCGAAAAACACGATATAGAGCTTGATACGTCACGAAATTGCCCTCCTCTTTTCTCTCATCTTATTTATTATATAATGTCTTTATTGTTTTTCAAAATGGGAAAAATAAAAACCCACTCAAAATGTGAGTGAGTTTACCTTCTCATATTATATGGTATGTATGAAACTACCGTGCACCTTCCGTCGATTAGCTGCCCCAAGCGTTGCTCAAGCAGTTAGCTCGGTCCAGGCACCCCCACGGCACATGGGAGCATCCGCTTACTGCTGCTTCCTTCCGGACCTGACAGGGTTCACGGAATCCCATTGCGTGGGACCCAAACGTCAACACCACTTACTTGAGACAGACCTTACAGCAAACTAACCTCGGGAAGGGATTCGGTCTCGCTAGAGCGGATTGCGAGTACAGGGCACCGCTACCTCCCCACTTAGCACGGCAAATATAAGTATATATGTTTTTTAGGAAAAATGCAATGAATGCATCTTGTAAATTATTTGGAACTTTCCCCAATCCTTTCATCACTCTGCTTTTTTTTCATTCTTAATTGTCGAAAAAATCCACTCAATATTTGACTACACTCTTCTTGTAATACACCACTGATGATTTCTACTTGATGGTTAAACCTTTTTTCTTGTAATAAATTCATCAGTGTTCCCGCGCATCCTCCTTTCGGATCGCTCGCACCAAAAACCACTTTCTTTACTCGTGAAAGAACAATTGCTCCTGCACACATTGCACAAGGTTCAAGTGTGACATATAATGTCGTTTCCTCGAGCCTCCATGAACCGATTGCTTTACAAGCTTCATCAATCGCTAAAACTTCCGCATGAGCAATCGCACGTTGTTGTGTTTCTCGCAAGTTATGTGCTCGAGCAATGATTTGCCCATCTTTTACAATAATCGCTCCTATTGGTACTTCGCCAATTTCCTCTGCTTTTTTGGCCTCTTCAATGGCTAGCCGCATATAGTATTCATCGTTCATCATCATGAAGCTCCTCACAAAAATAAACGTCATTTCCTTTCCCTTTTAATCATAAAATAGGAAAAGTGAAAGAAGCAACTAGGGAGGGAAACTATGCAAATTCACGTTGTGCAACCGGGACAAACGTTAACAGGAATTGCCCAAGCATATAGTACAACCCCAGAAGAAATTATAAGAGCAAATAAACTTCCAAATCCGAATTCACTAGTCGTTGGGCAAGCCATCGTCATTCCCATTGTTGGTCGTTTTTATTGGGTACAATCAGGAGATAGCCTTTGGCTCATTGCCCGCAAATTTAGAATAACCCCACAACAACTCGCTCAAATAAACCGTATTCCCCTTGATTATTCATTACAAATCGGTCAGCGCCTATATATTCCACCACAACCAAAAAGAAATTCGGAATTTAATGGGTACGTAGAACCACGCGACACTACAGTCAGCCCTACATTAGAAGCGAGCGCCCGCGATGCCGCTCCATATTTAACATATTTAGCCCCATTTAGTTTTCAAATTCAAAGGGATGGAACATTAAAAGAGCCGTCTTTAAACAATTTTCCTTCTATCGCTCGCGCAAACAATGTGACGCTGATGATGGTCATAACTAACATTGAAAACGATCAATTTAGTGATGAATTAGGGGCAATCATACTAAACAACGAGGAACTGCAGAGCCGTTTTCTTGAAAATATCGTTACAACAGCGAAAAAATACGGATTTCGCGACATTCATTTTGATATGGAATACTTGCGCCCCGCTGACCGAGAAGCATATAACACTTTTTTGCGAAAAGCAAAGCAGCGGTTCAGTAGGGAAGGGTGGTTGATGTCGACTGCTCTTGCTCCTAAAACAAGTGCGACACAAAAAGGACGTTGGTACGAAGCCCATGATTACCATACTCACGGTCAAATCGTCGATTTTGTTGTCATTATGACATATGAATGGGGATACAGCGGTGGACCTCCAATGCCTGTCTCACCAATTGGACCTGTTCGTCAGGTGTTAGAGTATGCCATTACGGAAATGCCTGCTTCAAAAATTATGATGGGACAAAATTTATACGGTTATGACTGGACACTTCCATATGTACCAGGCGGACAATATGCTCGAGCCGTTAGTCCACAAGAAGCCATTCGACTTGCTGCTCGTTACAACGTTCCGATCGAATATGATACAAAAGCTCAGGCCCCACATTTTAACTATAAAGATGAAAATGGAAAAGAGCATAAAGTTTGGTTCGAAGATGCTCGTTCAATTCAAGCGAAATTTAATTTAGTAAAAGAGCTTGGTTTAAGGGGAGTGAGTTATTGGAAACTTGGTTTAGACTTCCCGCAAAATTGGCTCCTTATTACTGACAATTTTAATGTCGTTAAAAGATAGACAACACTTGGATAAAAAATCCAAGTGTTGTTTCTTTTCATGAATTCTCCCTATCTTTTTTCAGTCTGTGTTAAAATAAAATTCGTCTGTTCAAACGGACGTTGAATGATAAAGGAGGGTAGCGGAATGGGTATAGTGCCGTTTATTGCGGTGGAGGGACCAATTGGGGTCGGGAAAACATCGCTAGCAAAAGCGATTGCCGAACAGTTTGGTTATCATTTATTAAAAGAAATTGTAGATGAAAATCCATTTCTCGGGAAATTTTATGAAAATATTGAGGAATGGAGCTTTCAAACAGAAATGTTTTTTCTCTGCAACCGCTATAAACAGTTAGAAGATATTAACCGTGATTTTATAAAAAAACAAAAACCAGTTGTTGCTGACTATCATATTCTTAAAAACTTAATTTTTGCAGAGAGAACATTAAAAGATGAACAATATAAAAAATATTTAAAAATATACGATATTCTTACAGAAAACATGCCTCAACCTAATATCATTATTTATTTAAACGCCAGTCTCGATACGTTATTAAAACGAATTAAAATGAGAGGACGAGAAATTGAAAAGAATATCGACCCGCTATATTTAGAACAATTATCAATCGCCTACGAACAAACGATGAAATTGTTCGAAAAATCGAATCCACATATTCCTATTCTTCATTTTAACGGGGACAAGCTTGATTTTGTTCAACGGAAAGCCGATTTACTTTATATTTTTGAGCAAATAGAAAATGTATTAAAAAGGAGCCAGTTGCAATGAATTTACGAGAGAAATACAATATTCCAAGTGATGCAGTCATTACGATTGCTGGGACGGTCGGGGTTGGAAAATCGACGATGACAAAAGCGCTTGCTAAAGCACTCCAATTTCGTACTTCTTTTGAAAAAGTTGATACAAATCCATATTTAGATAAGTTTTATGCCGATTTTCATCGGTGGAGCTTCCACTTGCAAATTTATTTTCTTGCTGAACGCTTCAAGGAGCAAAAGCGAATCTTTGAGTATGGTGGTGGATTTGTTCAAGATCGCTCGATTTATGAAGATACAGGGATTTTTGCAAAAATGCACTTTGAAAAAGGAACAATGACAAAAGTGGATTACGAAACATATACGAGCTTATTTGAAGCGATGGTAATGACGCCATATTTTCCTCATCCTGATTTACTTATTTACTTAGAAGGAAGTTTTGAAGAAATTTTAAAACGAATTCGTGAGCGCGGACGACCAATGGAACAACAAACACCTGTTGAATATTGGAAAGAAATGTATGAACGATATGAACGATGGATTAATAGCTTTAATGCTTGTCCTGTTCTCCGTATTAATATTAATGATTATGACATTCTAGAAAATGAACAATCCATCGAACCGATTGTCGAAAAAATTGCCTATATGTTAAACCAATATCGTCGTTTAAAAAAATAACCGCCTATTGACTAGGCGGTTTCACTTTTTATCAAATAAAAAATTCGTTACAAGACGTAACGAATCGTTTCGAATAACAATCTCCATTTATGCGCAGTGGTGTTTCAAACTACTTAATGGCGGAGGAGGAGGGATTCGAACCCCCGCGCGCCTTTCGACGCCTCTCGGTTTTCAAGACCGACCCCTTCAGCCAGACTTGGGTACTCCTCCGTATTGACATCAATTAATGTACCATGTTCTGATTTATAAGTCAACACTTTTTTTATTTTTTCGTTGTATATTCACCGCTTTTCGATCATCAAAAATAAACACGGACATAACATAGCACCGAAACAACCTATTCTCCGCCAGTATCTTCAAAAAAGTGATCGAAAAACGACGAAGTTCTAAAAATGAAAGGGAGACTATGCTCCCTCATTTTTTACTTAATCACTTCTTTATTTCCCATATAAGGACGCAACACTTCAGGAATAATAACAGTACCGTCCTCTTGCTGATAATTTTCTAAAATCGCAGCTACTGTTCGCCCAATTGCCAATCCAGAACCGTTTAATGTATGAACATACTCTGGTTTCGCTTTTGGATCGCGACGGAAGCGAATATTGGCACGACGAGCTTGGAACGCCTCAAAATTGCTACAAGAAGAAATTTCTCGATATGTTCCATAGCTTGGAAGCCATACTTCAATGTCATATTTTTTAGCTGCCGTAAATCCTAAGTCTCCTGTACACATGCTCATGACACGGTAAGGAAGTCCCAGCAGCTGTAACACTTTTTCGGCATGGCTCGTTAATTTTTCTAGCTCTTCATATGAATCTTCCGGCTTCACAAATTTAACAAGTTCTACTTTATTAAATTGATGTTGACGAATTAATCCTCTTGTGTCGCGCCCAGCAGAACCTGCTTCTGAACGGAAACATGCGCTATAGGCGACATAATTAATCGGTAAATCGTCAGCTGATAAAACTTCATCACGATGCAAGTTCGTAACAGGCACTTCTGCTGTTGGAATTAAAAAATAATCCTCACTTTCAATGCGAAAAGCATCTTCCTCAAATTTCGGTAATTGTCCGGTTCCTGTCATGCTGGCGCGGTTTACGAGATAAGGAGGTAATACCTCTTGATAACCGTGCTCTTCCACATGTAAATCGATCATGAAGTTAATGAGCGCACGCTCTAGGCGAGCACCTAATCCTTTATAAAATACAAATCGGCTTCCCGTTACTTTCGCTGCACGTTCAAAGTCTAAAATTCCGAGTTTGTCAGCAATTTCCCAATGTGGTTTCGGTTCAAAAGGAAATTGACGAGGCTCTCCCCATTTGCGAATTTCTACGTTATCATCTTCTGATTCACCAATTGGCACTGACTCATGCGGAATGTTTGGAATAGATAGCAATAGCATTTGTAACGTTTCTTCTACTTCGCGAAGTTCGTCATCTAATACTTTAATGCGATCTCCTACCTCTCGCATTTCCGCAATAAGATGGTCAGCATCTTTTTTCTCACGCTTTAAAACGGCGATTTGCTGAGATACTTCATTGCGCTTATTTTTCAACTCTTCTGCTTTTACGATTAATTCGCGACGCTTGCTGTCTAATTCTTCAAAGCGTGCAAAATCCGTTAAATCCTCCCCACGATGTTTGAGTTTCTCTTTTACTTCTTCAAAGTTTGCGCGTAAAAATTTCAAATCTAACATCTATCTTTCCTCCCTCTATAAATGTTGATATATCAACGGTTGTAGCCGTTTCAGGGGTGTCAAAAAAATATTTTTCGACACGACTTCTAACTTTATTTCTTAAATCTGTGTATATATGACAGTGGGTGGGTACGCTTCGCTGCT
>JBHGYD010000016.1:0-35525 GCA_041920415.1 Anoxybacillaceae bacterium | reverse complement strand
GGATTACTTATTTATCACTCAAGATAACACACCGTTAAGCAAGAAGCAGGTGCAAGATAGGATTAGAGAATATGGAAAGAAAGCAGGAATAGAGAATGTTCGTTGTTCTCCACACACCTTCCGTCATACATTCGCCAAATTATGTGTATTAAATGGGGCAAATGCCTTTCAATTACAAGCGATACTTGGACATACATCATTGGAAGTAACAAAAGTTTATGTAAATCTTTTCAGTAATGAAGTACAGCAGGGACATGCGAAATTTAGTCCGATAAATAACTTGTTTAAATAGTTTGTCATAGGATGAAAATGAGGGAATAGGGAAAAGAAAAAGTATGAAAAGCAAATAAATATTAGGAAGGAGTTCAAGGTCGGTTACAACAATGCCAAAAGGCTTGTAGAAACTGAACATATCAGGGTTCAATATTTGGCTGACAGGAACTTCTTTAAGCAACAGGGTGTAAAATCAACCACTTCACTATTTTAAGTTCACCACACGAACGAAACCGTTTCTCCTTCTCTTCCTTCTTGTTTGTTACCCGCTTTTTCGAATATCTTGTACGCAGAGGCTCCATGTCAAGTAACAAGGAGGAAGCTGAAATTTCCGGAAAAGAGTTCACTCTTATTGGCGAAAACGGTTCAATTTTGCTCGTTGGTTACAGATAAGCCATGCCCCCATGATAGATATAAGCTCCTTGTCACTTTCTACTCGAATTTTATACTATGTCATCCGATCGTTTTGTTTTTCTTTTGTAGCTGTTGCTCTCAGGCGCAATCCTTTATACCAGGGACCATATCATTCACAGTCATAGAAAGGCCAAATAAGGTTTTTTTTCATAAGAATCACAACATCATGCTCCAACAAATATAATGGCTCCATGTACGGTTTCATGAATATTCAACAATAATCCTTTATGTCTAACTTGGCAGCCGTAGAACCTTCTTCTACCTCAATTAACTTAATCCTCACGAATGGGGCAAAAGGCTACTGCTCCAAAGTTTCAAAGATCTGCTTGCAACATCTTCTGCGAATTTTTTATTCATCGATAAATTTGTTGATGCTTATTCTTCTAAAAAATAGTAATTTACAAGAAATGTAAGAACGAGAAATTAGGATACCACATCTCGTAATCACTAAATCCTTAGTCTTTTAATTTTTAATATTAGAATACAAAACACAACACTATCATAGAAATAATACTTACTAAACTAAATTACTATTTTCAATAAACTGAGTGTGAATATAGCGATTGCAAAAACAGGAAAGGAAGCTATCAAATAAATAAAAATTGTATTTAATTGAGTCATACTCTAGTCAAGTGTTGTGTATAGTTTATTGAAGCAACTTTTACTTTAAGTAGGGGGGGTGACGGTTTTTATTGAAATACACATGAAGGTGAATAAACTAATTTTTGTAAGAAACAAACCAACATGTAACAGCAATGCAAGCACCACAAATTGTCTTCAACAAAAAATCTATTGAAGTAGCCTGTAAGAGAATCAAAGAAGCAAGGAAATCGGCGCTAAATTAGTTGTATTCTCAAAAACTTACATTCCTACTTATCTTGCATATTATAATAGGTAGTTTTTCAAGCCAATCATTTTGGAATGTAGCTCTTCAAGATCATTCTACAACCCTATTAAGTGAAGACACTGAAATCATTGGGTTTAACATTGAATTGTAATGCAACAGTTGTAGCCAAACATTACAATTTGAAACTCGAAGGGACAAAGAACCTTACATGTCTTTATTTTAAATATTTAAAAAATTTTAATATATGTTGTAGTAAAGAATATTACACAAGTAAAAGTTAAATTAAAAAGTGCAGGAAGGGGATGAAGAAATGAAAAAAGCGGCAAAAAGAAATGCACAAATTCTTGCGATTGATGCCGGGGGGACGATGACAGATACATTTATCATCGATGAAAACGGTGAATTTGTCGTCGGGAAGGCACAATCCACACCGGAAGACGAATCGGTAGGCCTCTTAAACTCGGCGAGGGATGCGCTTGCCTACTGGAACACAACAGTCGAAGAAGAATTTCCGAAACTGCTTGCGGGGGTCTATTCGGGAACCGCGATGCTAAATCGGCTCGTTTCAAGGAAGGGACGTCGAGTCGGATTGATCGTTAACAAGGGAATGGAAGATTTTCATCGGATGGGTCGAGCGATTCAGGCATACCTCGGCTATTCTTACTCAGACCGTTTGCACTTAAATACTCATCGTTACGATCCTCCGCTTGTGCCAAGGGAGTTGACAAGAGGCGTAACTGAAAGAGTTGATTTGTTTGGAAACGTTGTCATTCCGCTTTATGAACATGAAGTGGAACCAGCAGTAAGGGAACTTCTAGAACAAGATGTTGAAGCGATTGTCATCAGCTTGCTTCATTCCTATAAGTATCCTCACCATGAGCGAAAAATTAGGGATATTGCAAAAGAAGTCATGAAGAAAGTCGGAAAAGAAGTCCCTGTGTTTGCATCGGTTGATTATTATCCTGTTAGAAAAGAGTCGCACCGCACAAATACAACGATCATTGAAGCGTATGCAGCTGATCCTTCACGTGAAACACTGATAAAAATCAATAACATGCTGAAAGAGCATGGGGCTAATTTCGACCTGCGTGTGATGGCAAGCCATGGTGGAACGATCAGCACACGGGCAAATGAATTGGCAAGAACGCTTGTATCCGGCCCGATCGGCGGTGTAATTGGTGCGAAATACCTCGGAGAACAGCTTGGCATCCGCAATATTGCCTGTTCGGATATCGGAGGAACGAGTTTTGATATGGCGCTCATCACACAGGGAGACTTGAGTATCAACACAAGTCCGGATATGGCCCGTCTCGTACTTTCACTGCCGCTTGTCGCCATGGATACCGTCGGAGCGGGAGCCGGAAGCTACGTGAGAATCGACCCGAACTTCAAGTCGTTGACACTTGGACCGGACAGTGCTGGATCGAGAGTCGGTGTCTGCTATCCGGAAGGTGGCGTAGACACGGTAACGGTAACCGACTGCCATGTCGTTCTCGGCTTGATCAACCCGGATAACTTCCTCGGCGGCGAAGTTAAACTATATCCGGGACGTGCATACGAAGCGGTTAAGAAACAGATTGCTGATCCGCTCGGGCTATCTGTTGAAGACGCGGCATACGGTGTGATTGACTTGCTTGAATCACAGCTTCGTAACTACCTTGAATCAATGATTTTAGGAAAAGGGTATTCACCATCCCAGTATGTATGCTTCTCATACGGTGGCGGCGGCCCGCTACATACAGCCGGTTATACGAAGGGGCTCGGTTTTGAAGACGTGCTGGTACCGGCGTGGGCGGCAGGATTTTCAGCGTTTGGCTGTGGTGCTGCGGATTTTGAATATCGTTATGATAAAACACTCGATATTAATGTCGATGACGGCGCTGCCGACGACATCAAACTGAAAGCCGGAAAAGAATTGCAGGCCGCGTGGGATGAACTGAAAGAAAAAGTCGCAGCCGAATTCGAGAAAAGCCAGTTTAGTAGAAAAGACGTTGATTTCCGCCTCTATTTCCGCATGCAGTACCAGGGACAATTAAACGACTTGGAAATTGAAGCACCGATCGAAGCCTTCGAAAACTTGAATCATTGGGATGAACTTGTCAACGCATTCGAAGACACATACACGAGGGTTTACGCAAAAGCGGCAAAATCGCCTGAGCTCGGTTACAGCATTACAGGCGCAATCGTCCGTGGCATTGTCGAAGTGCCTAAACCGAAAATTCCTGTAGAGCCGCTCGCAGGTGCAACACCACCTCAAGAAGCGTTCCTCGGCAAGCGCGATGTGTACTGGAAAGGCGAATGGATCAAAGCTGACATTTGGGAAATGGAAAAACTGAAGCCAGGCAACAAAATCGAAGGGTTTTCGATTATTGAATCTCCTGCTACTACATTTGTCGTTCCTATAGGATTTGAAACATATCTTGACCAGCACCGCATTTTCCATTTGAAAGAAATTTAAGGCTTAAAAGGAGGGTAATTCAGCATGGCGATTAACGAAAAAGAATTGACAAGTCGCAAAAACATCGGCTGGGACGGAAAAACGCTCAAGCAAATGCGCGAGGAAATCGATGCGCTTAGCCGGACAACAGGACATTACGCAGGATTGGAAAATCTTCCGCTGAAAGAAAGTGAACCGATCCGCTATGAAAAAATCTTTTCGAAACTGCGCGGCGGGGTTGTTCATGCGCGGGAAACGGCAAAAAAAGTCGCCGCATCGCCGATTGTCGAGCAAGAAGGTGAATTGTGTTTTACACTTTACACACCTGAAGGCGACTCTATTGTCACTTCAACTGGTATCATCATTCATGTCGGTACGATGGGTGCCGCGATCAAATTCATGATTAAAAACGATTATGAAGAGAACCCTGGCATCGAGGATGGCGATATTTTCTGTAACAATGACTGCCAGATCGGAAACGTCCACCCATGTGACGTCCATACAATCGTGCCAATCTTCCATGATGGAGAACTTATCGGCTGGGTCGGCGGGGTTACTCACGTTATCGATGTTGGGGCAACCGCTCCTGGAAGTATGACTGTCGGTCCTGTCACCCGTTACGATGACGGTTATCAGGTTGCCTGCCGCAAAATCGGTAAAAACGATACGCTGTTGAAAGACTGGTTAATTGAAAGCCAGCGGTCGGTCCGTACTACGAAGTACTGGTTGCTTGACGAACGGACGCGTGTAGCCGGCTGCCATATGATCCGCGATCTTGTCCTTGATATTGTGAAAGAGGAAGGGATCGACACCTATAAGCAATTTATCCGTGAAGTGATCGAGGAAGGCCGTCGCGGCTTTGTCAACCAGGTAAAAACATTGTTGATTCCAGGTAAATATCGCCAGGTTTCATTCGTAGACGTACCATACAAAAATCTTGATGTACCACCTTATGCTCGTGTGAACACGATCATGCATGCGCCGACTGAGCTGACTGTTCACAAGGATGGTAAGTTTCAAATCGACTTCGAGGGAGTCAATCGATGGGGTTGGCACAGTTACAACGCAACACCAGTTTCAATTACGAGCGGAATCTGGGTCATGATGTCGCAAACGCTCATCCCGAACGACCGCGTCAATGACGGAGCATATTATGCGAGCCGGTTTGACCTACCGTACGGTTCATGGCTGAATCCGGACGATATCCGTACCGCACACAGCTATGCATGGCATTTCCTTGTGTCCGCGTGGAGCCCGTTATGGCGTGCGCTCAGCCGCAATTATTTCGCCCGCGGTTACCTCGAAGAAGTCAATGCTGGAAACGCCAATACGTCCAACTGGCTGCAGGGTGGCGGTTACAACCAGTTCAATGAAAATCATGCCGTCAATAGCTTCGAATCAGCCGCTGAAGGTGTTGGTGCAAGTGCGGTAAGAGACGGCATCAGCCACGCTGCGGCAATCTGGAATCCGGAAGGCGACATGGGTGACATGGAAATCTGGGAGCTAGCAGAACCGCTCATTTATCTCGGACGAAGTATCAAACCGAATACGGCCGGTTACGGAAAATACCGTGGTGGAAGCGGCTATGAAACATTGAGAATGGTATACGGGGCGAAAGACTGGACGATGTTCTTCATGGGGAATGGCTACATGTCGAGTGACTGCGGATTGATGGGCGGTTACCCGGCTGCGGCAGGATACCGCTTTGAAGCCCATGGTACGAACTTAAAAGAACGAATCGAAAAAAGGCTGCCGATTCCGACTGGCGGCGATCGCGATCCTGACAACCCAGAATACGAAAAACTGATGGAAGCAAAAGAAATTATCCGCGACAAGCAAGCGATTACGACGGAAACAATTTTTGAAAACTATGATCTGTATTTGAATTACTTACGTGGGGGTCCAGGATTCGGAGATCCTCTTGAGCGGAAACCGAAAATGATTGAAGATGATTTGAACGAAGGCCATCTTCTACCTCGTTTTGCCGAAAGCGTTTACGGAGCTGTCGTCATCCAGGATGAAAAAGGAAAATATATCGTTGACGAAGAAGCAACTGCAAAACGCCGTGAGCAAATTAGAAAAGAACGGCTTAAACGGGGTGTTCCAACAAAACAATGGATGGAGAAGGAAAGGGAGAAAATTATCAACAAAGAAGCAGCTGTACAGGTGCGCCACATGTATGCAAGCTCTTTCGCGTTAAGTGAAAAGTTTTACAATGAGTTCAAAACATTCTGGAACTTACCGAAGGATTGGAAATTGACTGAAGATGAGCTAGGCATTCCGGTCTTTGGTGTGAAAATCAACAAAATGAAATGAGGTGAGAACATGGCACAGTACGATAAGTATGATCGCAAGACGATTGAAGAATTAATCGATGGTACGATAGACTTTTTCAAGTTAAAAGAAATGCTCTCAAACTTTAAAGACACTGACAGGTTTGATAAATATATCAGCATACTCCAGGAAAGAGTGCCGTGGGACGATCCGATTTTGTTGCCGGCCGGGCTTCACCTCTACATTGTTCAGAAGCCAGACGGCAAACGAATCGTAAAGTGTGATTGCGGACATGAATTCTGTGAGGCAAGCGACAACTGGAAACTTCATGCACTCGTATATGTTCGTGATACAGAGGAAAAAATGGCGGAGCTGTACCCGAAAATGCTAGCTCAAGATCCGGAATGGCAGGTACTCCGTGAGTACTATTGTCCTGGATGTGCGACTCAACTTGAGGTAGAAGCGGTGACGCCTTGGTATCCGGTCATAAAAGATTTCGAACCTGATATCGATACGTTCTATAAGGAGTGGCTGAAACGTCCGCTTCCTCAAGCAAAATAAATATGAACAGACGACGGTTTTTACCGTCGTCTGTTTTATGTGGTTCATGGAATTATAGTAATTGAGATCGAGATAAAGGAGATGCTGATGTTAACAAGGGAAGAGCAATAATAGGACATGAAGAAACTTGAATCAATGACTAATTTCGTATCACAATTGAAAAAATGCTTACACATCGACGTTTCAATTCGATTTGTTTTTTCACATTTTGTGGGAAGCATACGAGATAACTTTGGCTACGGCGTGTTTTTAAAGAAATGGAACCTTATTTTTCATTAATTACTTCAATACAGAAAAAAGTAAAAAAAGGTATTGACCGAAAAGGAGATAAATTATATAATATTTACCGTCAGCACGAAAATTCGCAGTAACTAAGGGAAATGCACGGTTTTATCATTGATTTAGAATCGTGTTCCCTCTACAGTGTAGGTTCGACTTCTATCATTAGGTATTATTTTAACAGGGAGGACCTGTTTTTTATTTTTATTTTTTGTCGACATATTTTGACGTTTTTTGCGGGTGTAGTTTAGTGGTAAAACCTCAGCCTTCCAAGCTGATGTCGTGGGTTCGATTCCCATCACCCGCTCCATTATATTTACATAGGGGACAACGCAGTGTTTCGTTTCTTAGGGAGAACGGGGCATTGCGTTTTTTGTTTTTCTTGGATATTTAAATGATTTGAATGAAAGCCTCTCCCCCATGAATTTGTGTAAACATTTTTTGTATGGAGTTGACTAGCTTTTCACATTGGTTTCGTTCCATCGATGGCAATAAATACACGATTTGGATCGCATGTTTTGTTTCATGCGTGACAGCGGTTCGCTCTGAATCGACAATGGGACTTCCGAATGGTCCGAGCGCATCTTTTGTTACAAGTTTACGAGCGAAATTAACAGTACGTCCGTTAATGGCAATATATTCATCGCTATCGGTACCAATATCAATGGAAATGTTTCCATTGATTTTATCTGCATCATAAATGCCAATCGGTATTTTATAATAAAGAGAGAAGAAGTTGTTGACATCGGCAGCTGAATGGATAGAAGAAATAAAATTTTGTTTTTGAATTCGACGATATAAACTTTCGGAAGAAGGTCGGTATCGGCTTGGATCGGTACCTATCGCTTTAAATATAGAACGCCATTCCGCTAGCTCAGGGATGTCAGCAATCGGCGTTTCTTGTAAATCAAAATAAATCGATTCTTGGAAAAGCTGTAATCTTCCTCTAAGCATTTGTGGCGAGTGGTCAACAACGATATTATTGTAAACAATGACCCCTGCTTTAAACTGAGGAAGTGCTTGTTTGACTGCTGTTGAAACAACAATTTCCATAATTTCACCTCTTGTTTTTCTTTTAGTTTACCATATATTCCGAAATTTGACGAAAGGAGGGATTAGTTTGGATGTGATTGCATTAAAGGAAGAAATAATTCAATATAGCAAGACTATTGGGATTGATAAAATTGGTTTTGCGAGTGCGGATCCGTTTATGGAGTTAAAAGAACGCCTTCGTCGGCAACAGGAATTAGGATATCAATCAGGGTTTGAAGAACCGGACATTGAAAAACGAACGAATCCGTCTTTGCTTTTACATGAGGCAAAGTCTATTATTGCCATTGCGCTAGCGTATCCGTCGAAAATGAAAAATGCGCCGCGGAGCACGAAGGCAGAAAGAAGGGGGATTTTTTGCCGCGCTTCATGGGGAAGAGATTATCACCATATTTTACGAGAGCGGTTAAAAAAATTAGAGGAATTTATTTTAGAACGAGTTCCTGATGCGAAAGTAAAATCGATGGTCGATACAGGAGAGCTGGCCGATCGCGCGGTGGCTGAGCGGGCAGGCATTGGCTGGAGCGGAAAGAACTGTGCGATTATTACACCTGAATTTGGATCGTATGTCTATTTAGGTGAAATGATCACGACCATTCCGTTTCCACCGGATGAACCGATTGAAAATCGTTGTGGAACGTGTACGAAATGCATCGAGGCATGTCCAACAGGCGCGCTCGTGCAAGGCGGACAGCTTAATGCGCAACGTTGTATTGCGTTTCTTACACAAACAAAAGGGTTTTTAGCGGATGAGTTTCGCGATAAAATTGGCAATCGGCTATATGGATGTGATACTTGTCAAATGGTATGTCCGGAGAATAAAGGAAAAGATTTTCACCTTCATCCTGAAATGGAGCCGGACCCAGAAATTGCAAAGCCGAAGTTAAAACCATTGCTTCACATAAGCAATCGTGAGTTTAAAGAAAAATTTGGTTCTATTTCTGGTTCGTGGCGCGGAAAAAAACCGATTCAGCGAAATGCGATTTTAGCATTAGCGCATTATAAAGATAAAACTGCTATTCCTGATTTATTGAAGTTATTGAAAGAAGATAGTCGTCCAGTGATTAGAGGAACAGCGGCATGGGCTCTAGGGAAAATTGGTGATGAAAATGTAATTCCTGCTTTGGAAAAAGCAAGACAAGTTGAGAAAGAAGAAGAAGTTATCAAGGAAATTGAAAAAGGGCTACAGTTGTTGCTAGAGGGAAGGGAAACAGGAAAAAATGGTTCGTTCACCACATAACGTAATAAAAAAGAGAAAAGTGGTGGCGATATGAAAGAACAATTAGAAATTTTATTAGAAAAACGGGCACAGTTATTTGTGTCAGGAGTGGAACGCAATGATGATTCAATGATTGAAAAAAAACGTTGCTTGTTTCAAAAGCGAAATGCGGAAATTGTGAAATGCTCTATAAAAGGGCAGGTGTTACGCAAACGTAAAATCGGAGAACGGACAGACATTGATTATGTGGTGCATTATCAGTTTTTAGTGAGACAACATGGATGGATGTATTTAGAGGAACAAGTTGAAGAAAGACGTGCTCATTTTCAACGCCGGGAGCTTGTTGAGGATCACAAGTTAGTCGTTTTAGAAACGGTGGAATCCCCCCAGCGCATTGAACGCCAACCATTCATAGAGGAAAGAATTTCTTATGAATATGACCGGGTTAAGGCGGTGCGTTACGCAGAAATATGGTGGAATAGTTATAATCCAGCGTTTAAAAAGTTTGATGTTGACTGCACGAATTTTGTTTCTCAATGTTTATATGCAGGCGGTGCGCCAATGACAGGTTACCCAGACAGGGCAAAAGGCTGGTGGATGAAAAATAATCGTTGGAGCTATAGTTGGGCAGTCGCAAATTCATTTCGCTGGTATTTGAGCGGTGCTCATGTTGGATTGCGAGCGATTGAAGTATCATCTCCAGAGAAGTTAATGCCAGGGGATGTCATTTGTTATGATTTTCAAGGGGACGGCCGTTTTGATCATACAACGATTGTCGTAGCAAAAGATAAGCAAGGAATGCCGCTTGTGAATGCGCATACGACGAATAGCCGCATGCGATATTGGTCATATGAAGACTCAACAGCTTATACCCCGAATATCCAATATAAGTTTTTTCATATTGTTGACAAGTAATAGTATAATAAAACGAAGAAAGATGATAATTTGAGGTGAATTGATGTGGCTTTACACGTAGTATTATATCAACCAGAAATTCCAGCGAATACAGGAAACATTGCCCGTACGTGCGCAGCTACCGATACGACATTGCATTTAATCCGTCCATTAGGTTTTTCAACAGATGACAAAATGCTGAAGCGTGCCGGGCTAGATTATTGGCAATATGTCAATATTTTCTATTATGACTCATTACAAGAGTTGTTTGACCAATATAAAGAAGGAGAGTTTTACTTTATTACGAAATTTGGTAAACAACATTATGATACGTTTGATTTTAGCGACCAGCAAAAAGATTATTTCTTTGTATTCGGTCGTGAAACGAGCGGGCTTCCGAAAGAAATCATTGAAAATAATATGGAGCGCTGCTTGCGAATTCCAATGAATGAAAAAGTGCGTTCGCTTAACTTATCGAACACAGCAGCGATTTTGGTGTATGAAGCATTGCGACAGCAAGGGTTTAACGGGTTATTTTAATAAAAAACGACCTTCAGTGGGAGGTCGTTTTTTTTTATAGATTAATTTTTAACACCTGGTTTGTCATTATAACCGGCTGTAAAAATGGCGGTTAAAAAGGCAATAATCACGCCTAGCACAAGCAATGTTCTCATGGCGATTCCTCCTTATTGAAAATCAATTGTGGGTACATACCTTTATTATAGCCTATGTGACAAGCAATGTGAATGACGAGTCTGTACGAATGATGACTAGGTAAATTTTTATTTTGTCATGAATCATAACGGACATCCTCGCATACATTGTAATAATCTTGTTGTTAGACATCAAGAATAAGGAGGTTCTTTATGGATATTTTAAAGAAAATTGAGAAATATAGGGAAGCGGAGCAGCGATTGAAATGGGAAGGAACCTTCGCGGAGTATTTACAGATTTTAAAGGAAAAGCCATGGATTGCCCAGTCCGCTCATTCGCGCGTTTATAATATGATTAAAGATGCAGGCGTTGAGGAAATGAACGGAAGAAAACGGTACAACTTTTTCAGTGGGCAATTGTTTGGTTTAGAGGAAGCGCTGGAGAGATTGGTGGAAGAGTATTTTCATCCCGCTGCGAAACGTCTTGATGTTAGAAAGCGAATTTTATTGTTGATGGGACCAGTAGGCGGTGGAAAATCAACGCTTGTTACGATGTTGAAACGGGGATTAGAGGCTTACTCTATGACCGATCGTGGCGCTGTTTATGCGATTAAAGGGTGCCCGATGCATGAAGACCCACTTCACCTTATTCCGCACCATTTACGCGATGACTTTTATAAAGAGTACGGAATTCGGATTGAAGGAGATCTTTCGCCGCTAAACATGATGCGATTAGAAAAAGAATACGGTGGGCGGATTGAAGATGTCATGGTGGAACGAATTTTCTTTTCAGAAAATAAGCGGGTCGGGATTGGTACGTTTAGCCCGTCTGATCCGAAATCACAGGATATTGCTGATTTAACAGGAAGTATCGATTTTTCAACGATTGCTCAATATGGTTCTGAATCAGATCCACGTGCGTATCGGTTTGACGGTGAGTTAAATAAGGCCAATCGTGGGATTATGGAATTTCAGGAAATGTTAAAATGCGATGAAAAGTTTTTATGGCACTTGCTTTCCTTGACGCAGGAAGGAAACTTTAAAGCGGGACGATTTGCGCTGATTAGTGCGGATGAACTAATTGTCGCTCATACGAATGAAACGGAGTACCGTTCGTTCATTGCGAATAAAAAGAATGAGGCGCTCCATTCGCGGATCATTGTCATGCCGATCCCGTATAATTTAAAAGTTTCTGAGGAAGAACGGATTTATGAAAAAATGATTCGTGAAAGTGATGTAGCCGATGTGCATATTGCCCCGCATACGCTCCGTGTGGCCGCGATGTTTACAATCTTAACACGATTGAAAGAACCAAAACGGCCAGATATTGATTTAGTGAAAAAAATGCGTCTTTATGATGGAGAAGCGGTAGAAGGTTTTAATGCTGTGGACGTGGAAGAGTTGAAGAGAGAATATCCAGATGAAGGGATGAGCGGTATTGATCCGCGCTATGTCATTAACCGCATTTCCTCATGTATTATTCGAAAAGAAATTCCATCGATTAACGCGTTGGATGTACTTCGTTCGTTAAAAGAAGGGCTCCAGCAACATCCGTCCATCTCTAATGAAGATCGCGAGCGGTATTTGAACTTCATTTCTCTTGCGCGAAAAGAATATGATGAAATTGCGAAAAAAGAAGTACAAAAAGCGTTCGTGTATTCATACGAAGAGTCCGCGAAAACACTCATGGACAATTATTTAGACAACGTAGAAGCTTATTGCAATAAAACAAAATTGCGCGATCCGCTAACAGGAGAAGAAATGAATCCAGACGAAAAACTGATGCGTTCAATCGAAGAACAAATCGGCATTTCAGAAAACGCGAAAAAAGCGTTCCGCGAGGAAATCTTAATTCGCATCTCTGCTTATGCGAGAAAAGGGCAACGCTTTGATTACAATTCTCATGAACGGTTGCGTGAGGCGATTCAAAAGAAATTGTTCGCTGATTTAAAAGATATCGTCAAAATTACAACGTCCTCGAAAACACCAGATGAGCAACAATTAAAGAAAATTAATGAAGTGGTGGCGCGGCTTATTGATGAATATGGTTATAATTCGACGTCGGCGAATGAATTACTCCGCTATGTTGGAAGTTTATTAAACCGCTAGCATGCCTAGATATTAGGCATGCTTTTTTACTCAAATTCCTTTTGTATCAGAACGGATTTATTTTGGGCTTGTCCCATCTAGAAATGGAAGTGGAATTTTCGTAATAATTTGTCAATTATTTCGGTTTCTTGCATAGGATAGAGTAAACAACCGTCATCATTGTATTTTTAGACGCCAAGATAAGTATATGATTGAATATAAAAAAATGTGAAAAAAATGTTTAGGAGGGGGAAAGGATGAGTGGAAATTTCGTTATATCAAAAGAAGATTGGTCCCTCCACCGGAAAGGACATGATGATCAAAAAAGGCATCAAGAGAAAGTAAAAGAGGCCATAAAAAATAACTTAGCTGATTTGATCACAGAAGAAAGTATCATTATGTCAAATGGCCGTGATGTCATTAAAATTCCGATTCGTTCTTTAGATGAATATAAAATTCGTTATAACTACGATAAAAATAAACATGTCGGCCAAGGGGATGGGGACAGTCAAGTAGGTGATGTTGTTGCGCGAGATGGTTCTGGTGAAGGGCAGAAGGGTCCAGGAAACGGGCAAGGAGCTGGCGATCAAGCGGGACATGATTATTATGAGGCAGAAGTCTCATTAATGGAATTGGAAGAAGCGTTCTTCAGCCAGTTGGAATTGCCGAACTTAAAAAGAAAAGAAGCCGATCGAAATGTTGTCCAACATATTGAGTTTAACGATATTCGCCGTACCGGTTTAATGGGAAATATTGATAAAAAACGGACGATGATGTCGGCATTTAAACGAAATGCGATGAGCGGCAATCCGAGTTTTTATCCAATTTATCCAGAAGATTTAAAATTTAAAACATGGAATGAGGTTGTGAAACCAGAATCGAAAGCGGTCGTGCTTGCGATGATGGACACAAGCGGTTCGATGGGATTATGGGAAAAATATATGGCAAGAAGCTTTTTCTTCTGGATGACTCGCTTTTTACGCACGAAGTACGAAACAGTCGAAATTGCGTTTATCGCCCATCATACAGAAGCAAAAGTTGTCACAGAAGAAGAATTTTTCACCAAAGGCGAAAGCGGTGGCACGATCTGTTCGTCCGCTTATCGAAAAGCACTTGAGCTAATCGAGACGCAATATTCGCCTTCTCGTTACAACATTTATCCGTTTCACTTTTCTGACGGCGACAATTTAACGTCTGACAACGCCCGCTGCGTCAAGCTCGTCAACGAACTAATGAAAGTATCGAACATGTTTGGGTACGGAGAAGTAAATCAGTACAATCGGCATTCTACGTTAATGTCCGCTTATAAAAACATCAAAGACGAAAAATTTCACTACTACATCCTCAAACAAAAATCCGATGTGTTCCATGCGATGAAGAGTTTCTTTAAGAAGGAAGAAAATAAGGCATTTGTATAATCCCTTGCATAATGCAAGGGATTTTTTTTCAAAAAAAACACCGTATAGAAAATAGGAAGATTCGTAAAAATGAAAGGTTTATCGCGGGAATCATTCAATAAGTACAGCCTAAATACGTTTAATCGTGCATATGAAAACCATTTTTTCAAACAATGACACCTCTCTTTGCTTAAAAACTTAGCCAAACAGGCTAGGTTTCTTTTTTGTTAAGAAAAAATTAAGAAACAGTCCGCATAATGGGATTATCCAACTTAACATATAACGAAAGAAGGGAGAATCGGTGTTGAAAAAATGGATGATTATTTTCGTCATTGCAATTGTTGTGATTGGTGGAAGTGTTTGGTTTTTGGCCAAAGGGAAAGACGAAACGACGGTAACCCAAGTGCCAACAGCTTCTGTACAAAGAGGAAAATTGGAGGTGAAGGTGAGTGGTTCTGGAACGGTTCAACCTGTTACGAGCGAGGATATCAAAGCGGCTGCCAACAAAGAAGTAGACGAAGTGTTTGTTACTGAAGGAGAGAAAGTTAAAAAAGGACAAGAACTGATTACATTTACCGATGGAAGCGATCCGATTACGGCACCGGTAGATGGTACAGTAACATCGATTAACGCGGCAGCGGGAGAGCGCGTAACAGCTGGTCAAGTTGTTGCGCATATTACAAATTATGACGATTTACAAGTGACGGTTCAAGTTGATGAGTTAGATGTTCCGAAAGTGAAAGTAGGACAAACCGCCAGCTTAAAAATCAATGCGTTTCCGGATACGACGTATACGGGAAAAGTCACGTCAATTGCGAACGAAGGAACAGTATCCAATGGGGTTTCGACATTTGATGTGACCGTTCATATTGACAAACCAACGAATTTGAAAGTAGGTATGACAGCGGAAGCGAGTATTTTAGTAGAAAGTAAAGACAATGTGTTATACGTACCAATCGAAGCGGTTCATACAGCGAACGGACAAAAATTTGTGATTGTGGCAGCTAAATCCCCTGATGGAAACGAGGATACAGTAAAGCGACAAATCGTAAAAACAGGAATTCATAATGAAGATTATGTGGAGATTACCGAAGGATTAGAAGAAGGAACACTTGTGCAGTTGCCAAAAATCGCAACGGATAATTCGAACAATGGCGGAATGCGTTTTGGTGGAATGATGAACGGAATGCGTCGAATGGGCAATCCAGGCGGCATGAATCGCAGAGCCAATAGAGGAGGATGAGGAATGACCACACCGATTATCGAGATTCGAAACATGACAAAAACCTATCGATTAGGTGGAGAAGTTGTGAACGCGCTGCAGAATGTCTCTCTCCAAATTGACAAAGGAGATTTTCTTGCGATTATCGGTCCTTCCGGTTCAGGAAAATCGACTTTCATGAACATGCTTGGGTGCCTTGACCGTCCTGATTCCGGTCGTTATTTTCTTGACGGAAAAGAGATTGAAAAAATGAATGATAATGAACTTGCAACGATCCGCAATGAAAAAATCGGATTCATCTTTCAAAATTTTCATCTATTAGCAAGATTAACTGCATTGGAGAATGTTGAGCTTCCTTTACTGTATAGAGGAATCAAGACAAAAGAAAGACAAAAAATCGCCTATGAATGCCTTAAAAAAGTCGGATTAACTGATCGCGCTCATCATTTACCGAGCCAGCTTTCCGGTGGACAGCAGCAACGTGTAGCGATTGCTCGAGCGCTTGTCGGCAACCCTCCAATTTTGCTTGCGGATGAACCGACGGGAGCGCTCGATAGCAAAACGAGTCAAGAGATCATTAACATTATGAAGGGCTTAAACGAACAAGGACATACAATTATTATCATTACCCATGATTGGGAAGTAGCCAAGCAAGCGAAGCGAATCGTACGCATTCAAGACGGACGTTTGTTTGAAAGTAGAGGTGATTTCATTGGGATTTCTTCAATCGATTAAAATGGCGATGCGCAGCATTCAAGGGAATAAATTACGTTCGTTTTTAACGATGTTAGGAATTATTATCGGTGTTTCTTCTGTCATTGTTTTGATCTCGATTGGCCAAGGTTCTAGTGAAGCCGTAACGAGCCAAATTAATCGATTAGGAACGAACTTATTAACAGTGAATGTGATAAATTCGGATATCGTGAAATTAACAACAGAGGACGCGGAAAAATTTCGAGAAATTACCGGAGTCAAAGACATTGCTCCGGTTGTATCCGGACGCGTCAATGTGAAAAATGGCAGCACATCTACACAAGTATCTTTAATTGGGACAACGTCTTCCTATCAGACAGTGCGCGATGTTCAAGTCAATCAAGGACGGTTTTTGTCAGATATCGATGTTGAATATCGGCAAAAAATAGCCGTGTTAGGAGCGAATACAGCACAAACGTTGTTTGGTTTTGATAATCCGATTGGAAAATATGTGCAAGTGGAAGGAACATCTTTTAAAGTCGTAGGAGTACTTGCCTCTAAAGGAGGTTCGATGGGGCAAAGTGGTGACGATGTTATTGTGATGCCCCTTTCGACTGCACAACGAGTTGTAAAGACTACAAATGTACAAACGGTATATATTCAAGGAAAAAGCGCAGAACAATTAGATTGGGTCATGGCGCAAGTGCAAAGAACGTTAATGCGCATGTTTCCAAATCATCAAGATAGCTACAGCGTATTTAATCAAAAAGATTTAATGGATACAATGAGTTCAGTAACGAATACGATGACGATGATGCTTGGAGGGATTGCTGGCATTTCGCTTTTAGTCGGCGGGATTGGGATTATGAACATTATGCTCGTTTCCGTTTCGGAGCGAACGAGGGAAATCGGGATTCGAAAAGCCATTGGGGCGAAACGTAGAGATATTTTGTTGCAATTTTTGATTGAGGCAGCTGTGTTAAGTGCTTTAGGGGGAATCATTGGCATAGCACTTGGATTTATCATTGGAAAAGTGCTAGCCACAACGATGGGGCTCTCGATTTCCTATTCAATACCTGTTTCGCTTATCGCCTTTTTATTCTCGCTGATTGTCGGAGTAGTATTTGGCGTATTTCCTGCTAGTAAAGCGGCAAAACTCGATCCGATTCAAGCTCTTCGATATGAGTAATTTCGATGTGAAGCGATCGCCTTTTGCGACCGCTTCGTTTTATTGTATATTCGAAGAGGGGGGAATGAAAGATGCGTCTATTAGTTGTAGAGGACAATACGGACTTACTGCAGTCGATCATCCAAATTTTATGTGACGAATTTACCGTCGATAGCGCGACAAACGGTGAAGAAGGACTATTTTTGGCGCTGCAAAACATTTATGATGCGATTATATTGGATGTGATGTTGCCGGAGATAGATGGTTTTACGATTGTTCAGAGGATACGGGAAGAAGATATTAAAACTCCGGTATTATTTTTAACGGCGAAAGATTCGTTAGAAGACCGGGTAAAGGGACTCGATTTTGGAGGGGATGACTATTTAGTCAAACCATTTCAAGCCCCTGAGTTAAAGGCTCGCATTCGAGCATTGTTAAGGCGGAGCGGCAGCTTAACGACGAACCAAACGATTCGCTACCGCGGCATTGAGCTGTTAGGAAAAGAAAAAGATATCATGGTTGACAATCATCCAATTAAGTTAACAGCGAAACAATACGAGTTGTTAGAATACCTCATTCATAACAAAGGCACGATTTTAACAAAAGAACAAATTTATGATCGCATATGGGGATTTGACTCAGATACAACGATTGCGATTGTCGAAGTGTTTATCCACCATCTCCGCAAAAAATTAGAACCGTTTGGTTATCATACAGATATTAAAACGGTTCGCGGCGTTGGGTATATGCTTGCAGAACAGTAGGAGAGAAAAATATGTTTCAACGTACCCATATTCGACTGACACTTTTAAATTCATTCGTTTTTGTTATTCTAATTAGCATGTTAGGAACGACTCTATATTCGTATATGCATGCTCGTTTATATAAAGATGTAGATAAAACGCTTATTCGAATTGCGGAACGAATAAAGTATGGAGAACGATGGGAAAGAGGCGTTCCTTTTTTGCGAGATCCACGTATTTTTGTGATTATTTGGAATGAAAAGGGAGAGATGATCGATCCCAATCCAGAGACAACGATTTTTGAGCAAAACGAAGCTGCCATCCGTCCTAAAGAATTAAACGAATTACACGATATTGAAATCAAAGACTTGTACTTCAGAACCATCGCTGTGCCAGTAGATACTGAGTTTGGCAAAATAACGGTACAAATATTACGAAATGTAAATTCTGAAAAAGAAATTTTAAATAAGCTGCTACTGATTATGATAGCAGGTTGTGGGATAGCCGTTTTCTGTGCGGTTGCAGCGGGATATTTTCTTGCGGGAAGAGCGCTCGTGCCGATCAAAAATGCTTGGCAAAAACAACAACGGTTTGTTTCGGATGCGTCTCATGAATTGCGGACCCCTTTAGCGGTGATACAAGCGAAAACGGATTTGTTATTTCGTTCTCCTTCAGCGACGATTGAAGAAAAAATCATGGATATTTCGGTGATCGCGAAAGAGTGCAGACGTCTTTCGAAATTGGTGACGAACTTATTGACGTTAGCGCGGTCTGACTCGAATCAAATCGAAATGAAGAAAGAACCGTTTCAGTTAGATGAATTACTGAGAGAGGTTGTAAATCATTATGCTGAGATTGCTTCTTATCATCAAAAGGAGATTACATTAGATAGTGAATCTTCTATTATATTTACGGGAGACAAAGAAAGAATTCATCAGTTACTTGTGATTTTGTTAGATAATGCAATGAAATATACAGAAGAAGGTGGAAAAATTCGTCTCTCTTGTCACCAGAGCACTTCTTCCATTACTTTGAGAATACAAGATAATGGGATTGGTATAGCAGAAGAGGATATACCGAAAATTTTTGATCGTTTTTATCAAAGTGATAAAGCGCGTGCGACATCAGAGGGAGCAGGCCTGGGACTTTCTATAGCCAAGTGGATTATCGACAAACATTACGGAAAAGTGAAAGTTCATAGTAAGTTGGGGGAAGGCACTTGTTTTGAAATTACATTTCCTAAAAATCAAAAGGTATAAAAGATTATCTTACAAAAACACTCTTGCATGATGCGGAGTGTTTTCTTTTTTCAATAAGTTAGGAAGTTTCTTAAGAGAAAATTAAGGAATATTGTTCATACTAGGTTTATCAATTAATAGAGCTAATTCTTTAAACTAAGTTACGGAGGAAAAGGAGGATAAAATCAATGAAAACCATGAGGAAAGTACATTTTTGGATTGGAGTGATTGCTTCATTATTTTTATTCATTGAATCGTTAACAGGAATGGTGATGTATTTTAATGGACATGAACGTGGCGAAAGAATCGAGAGTATAGGGGAGTCTACGGATTTTAATAATCAAAAATTTCTAGTGAATCCGCAAAACGGAAATGTTGTTGCACTTTCGGATATGGAACAGTTTAGAGAAGGCTTTTTGAACGGACAAGGGGGAGAGATTCATTCTTTGCAAAGAATCATTCGTGAACTTCATACAGGTCCCATCGGGCTCATTAGTTCTATAGGAACTTTAGTGCTTACAGGAACGGGGTTAGCTATATCATTTCAAATGTTAATGATGAAACGAAGAGCAAGAAAACGAGTTGCGATGGAAGGATAGGAACGATCTAAAAGATTTCTCGATTTGTAATTACTCGGTAATAGAAGAAAAGGCTGAGGAATTCATAAGAAGTGAGAGAAAATAGGAAAATCTGTATGTAGAGCGGAAGAGGAAATATAATGCAAAAGCCAGCCATATAACAGGCTGGCTTTTACCATTGTTTTTATGCCAAAATGGTTGGTTGTTGTTCTTTTTGCAACCGTTGTTTTTTTGACTTTTTAAAATGAAGTAGTTCGTAGACAACCGGGATCACGACAAGCGTTAAAAGAGTAGCGACGCTTAGTCCGCCGATGACGACGACGGCAAGACTTGCAGAGACGAGACTTCCTGTTTCCGATTCCTTGAATAGTAAAGGCAGCATCGCGCAAATGGTTGCGATGGCGGTCATAAAAATTGGCCTCATCCTTGTCGTTGCCGCTTCGACAATCGCCTCGCGAATGATCATCGACTGTTCGTTTTGTTTTACTCGGTCTAACAGCACGATCGCGTTTGTGACGACAATACCGATCAACATTAGACCACCAAGTAGAGCCGTGACTTCAACGGAAATGCCGCTGATTAACAAGCCTAAAATCGCTCCGACCGCCGCAAGCGGTAAAGAGAATAAGATGGCGATAGGGGCACGAATAGTCTTAAATGTGATCACCATAATTAAGAAGACAATTCCGATCGAAGCAAGCATTGCCATAAACAAGTCCGTGAAGTCATCGGCTTGCTGGGCGCTTGCACCTCCTACATATACATTGACGTTGTCCGGCAGTTTCATTCCTTTGCCAGGCCTTTCACCGAAAATCGCCTTGTTTATTTCTTTTGTAATAACCGACAGTTTTTTTGGATTGACTTTTGCCGTTACTCGGATGTATTGATCCCCGTCTTTATGGAAAACGTTTGTCGGTTTTTCCGATTTTTCTAACGAAGCGAGTTTTGCGACAGGAACAATTCCTAATGGCGTGGCAATTGGAATATTTTTTAGATCTTTCGCTGTTTTTGGTTCGAGAATTGGTTCTAGCAATACAGGAGTTTGTTGCCCGTCAACTTTAATCGTGCCGATTGGCGTTTGATTTAACATCACTCCTAATTGTTGCGCCACTTGTTCGGTCTTTGCTTGAGAAGGATCGACGACTAAAGAATAAACCGTCTTTTTCTCTTCTTCGTTTGTAACAACCGATTCAACGCCGTCAATGTCTCGAATTTTTTCTTTCACTTTTGCGGCAGTTTTTTCAATGTCTTCTAATCGGTCACCCATGATGTCAATCGTAATTTCTGTGCTGCTTGCTCCCATCAGCGAAGAAGGATTCGCTTTTAACTCTGCGCCAGGGTATTTTTGTTTTTGTGTTTCGATTTTCTTAATAAATTTTTTGTCATCTGCCCCGTCTTCTAAGATTGCCATAATGAAAGCGGTTGTTGGCGGACGAACATCGCCGTATTTCACCGCATCCGGTGTGTTTCCAAGCTGTGTGTACGTATATTTAACGCCTTTTTGTTTTAATACAAATTTCTCCAATTCAATTGTGCTCTCTTTTACTTTATCCATCGGTGTATCATTCGGATAACTTAATGATATATCTATAAAATCGTTTTGCGATTTATCGACCGTTCCTTTCGGCATGACAAAGTAAGCTGTAATGGAGCCGGCGAACATAACAAAGGACAAAAGGAGAACGACCCATTTATGATTTAATGACCACGTTAATAGCTTAGGGAAATACGAAGCCTTTTTATGTTTCGGAAGCTTTTGTTTTTTCAGCAGCCCAGCGCTCATAAGAGGGACGACTGTTAGTGCTACGATGAGTGAAGCTAATAAAGAATAAGTGATGGTAAGCGCGAATGGAAGCAAAAATTCTTGCAATCCTCCGTTTACTAAGCCGATTGGAAGGAACACAGCAACCGTTGTTAACGTCGATGAAGTAATCGCAGCTCCGACTTCCTTTGTTGCCTCAATAACCAACTCTCGGGAAATTTTTTCTGTCTGCATTCTTCGGAAAATATTCTCAATCACAACGATGCTGTCATCAACAAGACGACCGACGGCAACAGCTACGCCGCCAAGCGTTAAAATGTTTAATGTGATTCCAGATAGAGCTAATAAAAATAATGTGAAGCATAAAGATAACGGAATGGAAACAATCGTAATCAATGTCGAGCGAACGTTTCTTAGAAACAGCATAATGACAATCGTAGCGAACAATGCGCCAATTAATACTTCTTTCATCATGCTGTAGACGGAATTTTCAATCATGTCTGCGGTTGCTAAAATAACAGTTGCTTGAACATTGTTGTATTTTTTATTAATGTCTTTTATGGTTTCCCTTATTTTCTTAGCAATACTTACGGCGTTGGAGTTGCCGTCTTTTGTTACAATGAACAAAAGACCGTCCTTACCGTTAATGTGTGTAATGGTGTTTTGCGGTTTTTTTACTTCAATCGTCGCAATATCGCCAAGCGCTACGTTGGGAGCGACGGTCAACTTCTTTAAATCTTCGAGATCGTTCACATCACCTAGTACTTTAATATTGCTTGCTTTACCGTCAATCGTTTTTTCGCCAACGGCTAATGCGATATTTTGTCCTTGGAGAGCGGTCATGACATGTTGCAGAGCGACTTGTTTTTTCATCATCGCTTCATTATCTAATTGTACGGAAACATAGGAGTCTACAGTTCCGTATGTCTGGATGCTCGCTACTCCTTTAATGTCTTTGAAATAGGGAACAAGTTTTTCTTTGGCAAATTCGAGATTGCTTGGAGTAACGCCGTCATCAAAGGTAATGGCTACGTCAGCGATTGGAATCATGGAGGTGTTTAATTGGACAATGGTAGGCTTCGTTACGTTTGGTGGGAGGTTTACGCTGTTAAGTGCTTCTTGAATCGCCTGCTTTGCTTCTTTTTTATCGGTTTTTGGTTCGAAATAAACATCAATTTTCGAAAAACCGTCTCCGGTAGTGGAAAAAATGTTTCGCTTTCCTTGCACGGTGACAACAGCATTTTCAATTGGTTTGGTCACTTGATCTTCCATCGTGTTGGAATCTACCCCTTGCCCCATCACCACAATAGAGATAAACGGCTGATCAGCAGGAGGCAAAAACTCCATCGGCAATCGCATATAACTCACGATTCCCATGATGAGTACTAACGTTGCCATCAAAGCGACAGCTGCTTTGTTGCGAAAAGCCCATTTTGTGATAAAAGACATAAAAAATCCCCCTTTCTTAATAAACACCATTATTCATCATATCATATTTTTAGGGAAAATAATTAAAATAAAGTAAATTAATTACAATAATTTTATAAGTAAGAGTAATTATCAAGATATTTAAAAACTATAACCAATTTTTTGTAGTACGATCAAAAAGAGTTTTTTGGAAAGAGGGGTGATATGGGGGGCTCGTTTTTATTAAGGTTGGTCCAGTTTCGATTCATGCGCATTTATTTTTTGAGACATTAGCGTATTTTATTGGTTTTAGAGTTTATTTGTATACGAGAAATAAAGACAGAATTCCTTTTGATAAAGTAATTTGGGTTGTCTATTGGCGCGATAGGCGGTGCAGCTTTAGGGTCTAAGCTGCTTTATTTGCCGGAAAATCCGTTGAAAACAGCTAATCATCTCACGAATATCGCGTATTTAATGGTAGGAAAAACGATTGTCGGTGGTTTGTTAGGCGGATTAATTGACGTGGAGACAGTGAAAAAGCGAATTGACTTGAAACGATCGACAGGCGACCGAATAGACGGTCGCTTTTTTCCTAGAGAATAACAATTCCTTCATAAAAGACGGTGATTATTTTTACATAAATTAACATTTAATTTACCAATCTATTAAAATATTTTAATAATTATTCTGTTAAATAGAGAATAGGATACTTATTCTTATTACAAGGAGGAAGATGATGAAAAAGAAAGGAATTGCTGTTGCTTTAGCTCTTGGAATTATGGTGCCGGCATTGCATCCCTCTCAAGCCGCGACAAAAGAAGTAAAGGTGGAATCGATCTCATTTAGTGATTCGAGAGTACCAACTACCGCTGAAGAAATGAGCAAACCATTTACAACAGCTTCAGTTGTTGTAAAGTATACGGATGGAAAAACAAAAAAATTCCCGCTTACATATAAGCAGCTTTTTAAGACAACGGATACGTTTAAAATGTCTAATGGCGAAACTTTCTCAGCAGGTACACCAACGGATTATTATGGTGACCCAATTACGGACAAATCCGTAGACGGAAAACCTGTTCATTATGTGTCTGATGCGCCTGATGCGAACAGCTTGCTTCGTCCAATGAAAGACGGTTCTTTGTATCTTGTTTCCCATTATGAATATGATTCGCTGGACAACGCGGGAAATCCGGCATGGCGCCGCGTGCCGGCTTCGATGACGTTAACGAAACTGCATCAAAATATGAAAACAGGAGAGTTAAAGGTTTCAACTGTTGACAAAATTGACTTTTCAACGGTAAACGGTTTATGGGTGCCGTGCAACGGCTCGTTAACGCCGTGGAATACGCACTTAGGTTCAGAGGAATATGAGCCTGATGCCCGTTCATTTGAATTTGATACACCAGATAAGCTCAGTCAATCAACAGCTCATTTAAAAGATTTTGCAAAGCTATATTTTGATGATGAGAAAAAAGCAAATCCTTATTATTACGGCTTTATTCCTGAAGTGATGGTCAATGCTGATGGAATGACGCGCGTTGTGAAACATTATAGTACTGGACGTCGTTCCAATGAATTGATGGTTGTCATGCCGGATGAGCGTACCGCTTACTTTGGAGACGACGGTGAATATACAACGCTGTTTATGTACGTGGCTGATAAACCGCGTGATTTGTCAGCGGGCACATTATATGCGGCGAAATTTACGCAAACAAGCGCAGAAAACGGCGGCGCTGGCAATTTAGAATGGATTAAACTTGGACATGCGACAGATAAAGAAATTAAACGTATCATTGATAAAGGCATTAAATTCAGCGATATTTTTGAAGTGTCCGATGTGCCGAAAGAAGGTTTTATCCCTGTTAAGCAATACTCAGGTCAGAACACCAACTATGGTAAAGTAGAATACTTGAAACTGAAGCCGGGGATGGAAAAAGCTGCGGCATTCTTAGAAACGCGACGTTACGCAGCGATGTTAGGGGCAACAAGCGAGTTTAATAAAATGGAAGGCTTAGCGGTGAACGCGAAAGACAAAAAAGTGTATGTGGCGATTTCTGATATTAGCAAAGGCATGGAGAAAAACGATCAAGACCCGACGGATCACATTCAATTCCCGAAAATGAAAGCTGGTGCGGTTTACGAGCTAAGCTTAAAGCCAGGACAAAAGAACACAGCTGGTGAGCCGATTAACAGCGGATATGTAGCTGTTTCTATGAAGGCGCTTCTTGTCGGCGAAGATTTAGCTCAACCTGACGCTTACGGCAATAAAGCGAACGTGAATAAAATTGCGGGTCCGGACAACTTAAGCTTCTCTGACGATTATCGTACATTGTTTATCGGGGAAGACAGCAGCCAACATATTAACAATTTTGTATGGGCGTACAACGTTGATACAAAACAGTTATCCCGCATTTTATCCATTCCGGCTGGTGCAGAGGCAACGGGACTTCAAGCGGTCGATAACAGAAATGGATTTAGCTATGTTATGAGCAATTTCCAGCATCCAGGAGACGAATTAGACAATTTTGCGCCGACAGCAGTAAAAATCGATGATGTGAAAAAAGCCATTGACGCAACATATGGAATTGATCAAGCCGGTGCTGTTGGTTATATCCAAGGACTGCCGAACATCCAAAAACTTCAGGAAGAATTAAAGAAACAGCCAAAAGCTCAACATCAAAAAAAGAAAAAATAAAAGATAGCAGAAAGTCTGCCCCATAAATTGGGGCAGACTTTTTTTATTTTGCATAACCGTCCTTGCCATCGCAAGAAATTCGGAAAAGCGAACATCATCTTTTGGCATATGAATGGTGATCCGCATATTTGGATAGTCCGAATGATTTTTGATAATAAAAGCTTGCACCCAATCTTCTTTGTTATCCGCATGGTACATTGTCATTCCTGATAAGAGCGAATCAGGTTGATTCCAAATGGTTTTTGTGACATTTCCATTGACTGCCTTTAACTTTTCCATAGTTTCAAATTCAACTTGATTCCAATCGACTTCCCGATCAAGCAACTCAATGTCCATATAATATTGTTCGTCGTTTGCTACATAGACGCGGTCAAGATGCGGTTCTACGGCATCGGCTTGATAGTTTGTGGCAGCAAGTATAAGCTGAACGGTTGATTGGTGCTTGTATACAGCGTGCCGGTTGCACTTTTTTCCTTTCCTTCTACCGTATACGTAATTGTTTTTGTAGACGGATGCGCAACCGCAGAAGAGCTAATTGGCTCGTCAGGGTTGGCTGCCTTCTATTATGGTTTAGAAGTTTTTGTTTTCTCAATTGTTTCTAGCATGGCGAAAATTGGCTCGAGCACTTCTTGATCGCGCGGTGTTTGAATCGTGACAATCATTGGTGTTTTTTCTTTCACCCAAATCACATTCACAGCTGTATCGTTTGTATAAGCCTTATACCAAACTGCTTGATGAAGAAATCCTTGTAAAGTGTCTGTATCTTGACGAGAAGCGTCGGAAGAAACGGATTTCGCTTGTTCTTCAACGAGTTTTGCATAATCCATTTCACCATCTTCCGGTTGAATGAGACGAATTCTGACGAAATCATCATCCTTTAACAAAACATCTGAATTTGGTTCCTCTGCTTCCAACTCCCATCCTTTTAACACATAGAGAGAAAAACCTTGATTTTTACTCGTTTTGAGGTAAGCCATTTCCTCATATGTTTTTCCATCTTTTGTATAGGATAGCTTCTTTTCTAAAAGTCGAATGGTTTGTTCTTGTTTGTCTACTTCTTGTTGTGATTTGTTGCTGGCGGTTGTTCTCTCTGTTTCTTGTTTCGTTCCGCATCCAGAAACAAGAGCGATTCCTAACAGGGAAACCGCTAACGTTTTATAGGTTCTTTTCATGTAAAGATCCCCCTTACTCATCGAGAAAAGATGTTGTCATACTGTTAGTCGGAATAAAAGTAGGAATGTTACGTTTCATGTTGAATTATGTATCATTAACATTAATCTTAACAGAACTAGTCTGAAACAGAAATAAGTAAGTAAGATCATTTTATCCACCGTTTCGGGAAGTAAAAATCGTTCCTCACTATTTTGAGGAACGATTGGAGAAACGTTGATGAAGTGATATGGTAGTATTCAGCAAATAGAGAAATTGTTTATAGAAATGTATGGCTTAATCGAACGTTATAAGCGAAAAACCGTCTTTGTTCCATGACACTGCCAAAAAGCCGAATTAGTCGGCTTTTTGGCGAAATAACATTTGAAATGGGTCATTTTCGTTATCATATTCTTTCAATAGTTTTGGTGCGGCCTTCAAGGCCATGTGCGCTCCAATCAGCTCCACAACACATAGGCAAATATAAACGAAAATGGCGCTCATGTTTTATTCCCTCCCTGTGTTATTGTTAAAGTGACTATAATGTATGAAATGCGTTTCAATGCAATCATTTTTTAGCCATTTTTGTTTGAGAAGGTGAGGATGATGGCGAACATTCGAGAAATTGCAAAGTTAGCAGGTGTATCCGTCGCCACTGTGTCGCGTGTGTTAAACGATTATCCATATGTAAAAGAGGAAAAGCGAAGAGCCGTTTGGGAAGCGGTTGAAAAGTTGAATTACACGAAAAATATTAATGCTGTCCATTTAGCGAAAGGAAAAACATCGATTGTAGGCGTCGTGTTGCCATATGTGAATCATCCGTATTTCGGTGCAATTGTAGAAGGAATTTCGGAAGAAGCACTTCGTTACGGCTATCATCTTCTTTTATTCCAAACAAATTACGACGTACAGAAAGAGTTGGAAGCGCTTGAAATGTTGAGGATGAAACAGGTGGACGGGCTCATTATTTGTTCACGCACAGCGAGCTGGGAAGGGGTTGAGGCATATAAAGAGGATGGTCCGATTGTTTTATGCGAAGATGTAAAAGGAAGGAAGCTTTTGTCCGTCTATATTAATCATTATGAAGCATTTATAACTGGGATGAATTATTTAATTGAAAAAGGACATCGAAAAATTGGATATTGCATTGGCAGAACGACGGGAACCAATAGTAAAGACCGGAAAGCTGCTTATTATGATGCTTTGCGAAATATTCATGAATTACCAAGACAAGAGTGGATTTTTGATCATTGTTTGCATATTGAGGATGGGAAAAGAGTTGTCAATGAGTTGCTTGCCATGCGGGAAAAGCCAACTGCGTTGTTAGTATCAAGCGATCAAGTGGCGGCTGGAATCGTCTTGTGGGGACAAAACGCAGGTTTGAAAGTGCCGGATGATCTTGCCATTATCAGTTTTGATAACCACCCGATCTCGGAAGCGCTTCAAATTACGACGATGGATTTACCGCTTTCGCTCATGGGAAAAAAAGCGTTTCGGATGGTTTATCATTGTTTGGAAACTGGCAAAATCAAAAGTAAAGCAGAGAAATTAGACGTCCGCCTCATTGAACGTTCATCGGTATAGTACGACGGCAAAACAAACCGGAGCATGACTGTCATGCTCCGGTTGTGTTCTATTTTACACGTTTTTCATGATGTAACGGTTAACGGGGCGTCCCACTCCGCCGTATTGAATGTCGATCTCTACTTTTTGTTGTTTTTCTAAATACTCTAAATAACGGCGTGCTGTCACTCGAGCGATGCCAACGCCTTCTGCCACTTCCTCTGCAGAAACCGGATTCATTTGCTTTTGAAGGTAGTGAACGATTTTTTGTAGCGTAATATCGTTTAATCCTTTTGGAAGCTTACTACGTGTCTCTGTTTCATTTGGCTGTAAAAGGGCATCCAATTCTTTTTGCGTAAGTTTCTCTTTCTCTTTTAATTTTTGCCGAAATGCGTGGTAATTTTCGAGAGATTGTTTTAGCCTGTCAAATTTGAATGGTTTCATAATATAGTCAAACGCACCGTTTTGTAAAACACGTCTTACAGTTTCCATATCGCTTGCTGCTGTAATCGCAATGACATCGACGGTATGTCCTTCCGTACGAATTTGTTGCAACGTCTCAAGCCCGTCTTGGTGAGGCATGTAAATATCGACAATCACTAAATCGGGTTGAAGCTCTCTAATCATTTCTATTCCTTCGATCCCGTTTCCCGCTGTTCCAATGACAGTGAAGCCGTTCACTTGCTCAATAAATTGCCGGTTGACTTCTTGTACCATCGGATCATCTTCTATTAATAATACTTTATACATCGCCTTGCCTTCCTTCCTTACATCTCAAATGTAATCGTAAACATCGTTCCTTTTCCTTTCTCAGACTCAACGCGAATGTGACCTTTTCCTTTTTCAACAATTTGTTTGATTAAGTATAAACCGATGCCGCGGTCACTTGTTCCTTTCGTTGAAAAACCTTCATCAAAAATGTGTTCTTTATGTTGTTCATCAATGCCGCAGCCGTTATCTTCAACAGAAAGTGAAAGAATTTCATCATTTTGTTCAATGCTGATGTATACTTCTTTATTTCGTTCGACAACGGTTTGAAAGGAGTCAAATGCATTTTCAATCAAGTTTCCAAGAATGACAACGAAGTCGTGATGGTCTAACTGATTTGGGAATTTTTTTAGTTGGCTATGGCGGTCAATCGTGACTTGAATCCCTAATTCTTTGCCGCGGCTAATTTTGCTTAAAAGAAGACCAGAAATACTTTCGTCTTTTATATTTTTGCTTAAAAACCGCGTCAGTTCCTCTTGTTCTTCGGTTACTTTGAACACGTATTCAAGCGCTTTTTCTTTATGACCGAGTTGAATGAGTCCAGCGATTGTATGCAGTTTGTTCATATACTCATGATTTTGAACGCGGAGGGCACTAACGAACGCCTTTACTCCTGTTAATTCTTCGGCTAGCTTTTTCACTTCTGTTCGGTCTTGGAAAATGGCAACTGCGCCGACCGTTTTGCCATCTACTTTAATCGGAATTCGGTTGCTTAAAATGTTCAAATTCCTGATTTGTAGTTCTTTGTTATAAATCGGTTGGTTAATTTTTAAAATTTCCGGCAAATGCGTATCCGGAATAACGGAGCGAATCGGTTTACCAATAACGTCTTCGTTAATTCCAAGCATTTTTTTCGCTTTATCGTTAAAAATCGTAATGTTTTCGTCCGTATCAATCGCAATAACTCCTTCATGCATGGCGTTAAATGTCTCTGTCCGCTCGACAAGTAATTTGGCAATTTCATGTGGCTCAAGGTGAAACATTTGCCGTTTAATATGCGAAGCAAGCAGCCACGCTCCTAAGCCTCCAAATAACAACGAAAGGCTGGCGGTTACGAGGATTTCTATTTTTAAGGATAAAAGCACTTCTACAAAGCTTGGTAATTTATAAGCCGCAATCACAACACCGATTTGTTTATGATTGGTATTCATGATCGGAACAAAAGCACGGATGACTGTACCGATTTCTCCGTGCGCTTTTGACGTATATGTATGCTCCGCGAATGCAGGACCTTCGTCTGCACTTTTTGATCGTTGGCCAATCATCTCTTTAATAGGATGGGAAAGACGAATTTTATTCATGTCGAGGACGACGATATATTCTGCTCCGTGAATCACGCGCAGGCGTTCGACGACTATATTAATCGTGTCTCGTTCATGTTTGGTTCCTTCAATTTTGCTTTTAATTTCGGGCAATTCCGAAACGGTGCGCGCTGTTAATAAAGCGCGTTGCTGCAATTCCTCTTCTTTTGTATGAACGAAGTTTCCTACGACGACTATACCGCCGAGTAACAACGAGAAACTAACAATAAAGAAAATAAGAGCCGTAATCTTCCAACGAATCGATAATCGTCGCATCGATCGAATACCTCTTTTTACATGAAAACTTTAGCATATCACGGTTGTTGATTATTCACTATTTTACTATTTTTATAGGTAAATAATGGTTAAGAAATAAGGGGATACATGGTTGAAAATAAATTGTCTGCCGATTTGGCAAGGAATCCCTTAACGAATCTGTTAGAAAAGCAATTTTGTTTATTATGAATAGCTGTATTTTATTGGTGAATCAACACGCTTGTTAGCATATATTTTATCACTTCTTTGCTGATATGCTAGAATTTTCTTAAATCATCAATAATCGTAAAGTGGTGTGGGGTATGAGGAAACGATGGATGGCTATCACGGTTTTATTTATTGCGTTAGCAATTGTGATTTTGTGTGCGATGCAGAAACATGTTTCGGAAGAAGATATCGTTTATGATGATGAGCAAAAGGGATTAAACAAACAAATTGTCATTTATTTTAGCCATGTAGTTGCCGAGAATACGCCGAAAGGATTGGCAGCGCAGAAATTTGCTCAGCTTGTTGAGGAAAAAACAAATGGACGCGTCAAAGTGGAAGTGTTTCCGAACGGGTCTTTATACTCTGATGAGGAGGAAATCGATGCGCTGCTGCGCGGAGATGTACAAATGATTGCGCCGTCTTTTTCCAAAGTGACAGAGTTAATCCCCGAATGGCAAGTACTTGATTTGCCGTTTATTTTTGAAAACTACGACGATGTCGAAAAGGTGTTTACAGGGGAAGTTGGCAAACAGCTATTAGCAATGTTAGAAAAAAAGGGAATAAAAGGATTAGCGTTATGGGGAAATGGCTTTAAGCAAATGATGAGCAATCACCATCTTCTTGTTGAGCCAAACGATTTTTCTGGGCTTAAGTTTCGTGTCATGCCGAGTGAAGCGATTGAAAAACAGTTTCAGTTTTTAGGAGCGACACCGATTGTCGTTCCTTTTAATCACGTTTATGAGTCGTTAGAAAAGCATGAATTTGATGGACAAGAAAACACCATCTCCAATATCTATTCGAAAGGATTTTATCAGTTTCAGCCGTATTTGACTATTAGCAACCATGGGTATCTTGGCTACGCAGTGATGGTGAACCAATCATTTTGGAATCATTTACCGAAAGATGTTCAGAAAAAAATAACGGAAGCGATGAAAGAAACGACGATTTGGAACTTAAAGCAATCAAAAATGCAAAATGAGCAAGAGCTCGCCCAAATGAAGCGAAATAGCAAAATGCATATTTATGAGTTAACGAGTAAGGACAGAGAAAAATGGAAACAAAAGTTTAGACCCTTATATGAAGAATTTGAACGAGAATTTGGCAATCGACTGTTGCGGCAAATTCAACATGAAGGAAGCTGAGGGGAAAACCTCTCAGCTTTTTTATTTAGAACGAAGATGACCTAGACTCTGTTTGCAGTTTTCGGGTGCTTGTCAAGACTAAATGGTCGCTGTTGTTTTTTGTTGCGACCAAAATGAACAAAACGACCAATATTAACATAATATTCATATTTTTTTCACATTTCGTTAACATAGAAGCAACAAAGGGGTTCATTTATTTGAAAGCGTTATCAAGAAAAGGGGAGGAGAGGGAGAAATGCGAATCAATTTTAAAAATTTAACGGTGCGCGTGATTCTTGGAATTATTTTAGGAATTATTGTTGGTTTTTTATTTCCTGAGTTTGGAAGTCAACTTAAGGTACTTGCGGATGGGTTTATTAAGTTAATTAAAATGGTCATTGCACCGATTATCTTCTTTACAGTCGTTATTGGTATTGGAAATATGGGGGACTTAAAAAAGGTTGGTCGAATCGGCGGAAAAGCGCTCATTTATTTTGAAATTGTGACAACATTTGCTTTAGCCATTGGGATTATTGTTGTCAATCTCGTCAAACCAGGGGCGGGGTTTAATACAGCCGCGGTGAAAGGCGGCGATATTTCGCAATATACGCAACAGGCAGAAGCTGTTAACCATGGTGCGATTGAATTTTTACTCGGCATTATTCCGGATAACGTCGTTGCGGCTATGGCGAAAGGTGAATTGTTACCGATTCTTTTCTTTGCCGTTTTATTTGGATTAGCAACAGCGACATTAGGGGAGAAAGCAAAACCGGTTGTTGCGTTATTTGAACGTTTAACGGATATTTTCTTCGGCATTGTTAACATGGTTATGAAAGTATCGCCGATTGCTGCTTTCGGTGCAATGGCTTATACGATTGGAACATTTGGATTAGGTTCTTTAGTGTCGCTTGGAAAATTAATGGCCTCTGTCTATATTACGATGTTTCTATTCATCGTGGTTGTGTTAGGAGTTATTGCGAAATTTTATGGGTTTAATATTTTAAAATTTATTGCTTATATCAAAGACGAAATTTTACTTGTGTTAGGAACGTCTTCATCAGAGTCGGCACTGCCAAAAATGATGGAAAAGCTAGAGAAGTACGGGTGTTCAAAGTCGGTCGTTGGTCTTGTCATTCCAACAGGATATTCGTTTAATTTGGACGGAACCTCGATTTACCTTTCCATGGCGGCGATGTTTATCGCTCAAGCATACGGCATCGATTTAACAATTTGGCAAGAGCTCACATTACTTGGGGTGTTAATGTTAACATCGAAAGGAGCGGCAGGAGTTACTGGTTCCGGTTTTATTACATTAGCAGCGACATTAGCCGCATTTCCAATGATTCCAGTGGAAGGAATTGCGTTGCTTCTTGGTGTCGACCGATTCATGTCCGAAGCGCGTGCGATTACGAACTTAATTGGTAATGGTGTTGCAACAGTCGTTGTTTCAAAAATGGAAAATGAATTTCACCCTTCAGTGGAACAAGAATTACAAGAAACGAACATCACAATTGCAAAATAAGGGGGATGGGCGGCATGATAGCCGCTCATTTTTTTTACAAAAATGAATTTGTTGACAATTGAGCCTGTGTTTTATATAATAATCTTGAATTCGAGATTTATGAATTAAAAATTATTATCTTGAAATCGAGATGAATCATTAGTATTGTGACTGTTCTAAGCAAGGAAGGATGTGAAACAGTTGATTCGAGTATACCCAGCAAATGAACGATATCACGCTAATCATGGCTGGTTAGATACGTATTTTAGTTTTTCATTTGCAGAATATTTTGACCCAAACAATATGAATTTTGGTCCTTTACGCGTGCTGAATGATGATGTGGTTAAGCCTCTAAGAGGGTTTGGGGCGCATCCGCATCAAGAAATGGAAATCGTTTCGATTGTACTTAGCGGTCAGCTAAAACATGAGGATAGTTTAGGAAATAAGGCAATTACGACATTCGGTGGCATACAGCGCATGTCAGCGGGAACAGGGATTATTCATTCTGAAGTAAATCCATCGGCGACCGAAGATGTGAACTTTTTGCAATTATGGTTTTTACCAGAACGAAACGGACTTACTCCATCTTACGAGAAAACGGATTTTGATATTAAAAAGTTAAAAAATCAGTTGTTGCCGGTTGTCACAAAAAATCCGCAATCACCTGACATTGCCCATATTCACCAAGATTTAACGATTTACCTTTCGGATTTAGAAGCAGGCAAACAAATCATATTCCAACAAGAAAAAGGTCGGCGAATTTTTCTTTTCGTCATCGAAGGAACATTAACATTAAACGATACGACTACACTATATAAACGAGATTCCGCGCGCGTGACAGAAACACCTCAATTAAAGCTTACTGCAAATGTTGATTCACGTTTTATGCTCATTGACTTACCTTAAAAAGTCAGTGAGAAATATAAATTTTCATATTAAAAAGGAGAGAATGAGTATGTCAAATGTTAATTTAGCGATTATTTATTACAGCTCTACAGGAACAAATTACAAATTAGCAAAATGGGCAGAAGAAGCAGCGAGAGAAGCTGGAGCAGAAGTGAAAGTGTTAAAAGTGCCTGAACTTGCTCCACAGGAAGCGATTGAATCCAATCCAGCATGGAAGGCGCATGTGGAGGCGACAAAAGATGTACCAACTGTGACGTTGAATGATTTAGAGTGGGCGGATGCGATCATTTTCAGCGTACCGACTCGCTTCGGAAACGTTCCTTCTCAACTAAAACAATTTTTAGATACAACTGGCGGTCTTTGGTTCCAAGGAAAGCTTGCAAATAAAGTCGTAAGCGCGATGGCATCTGCAAGCAATGCTCACGGCGGTCAAGAACAAACGATTTTACAATTATACACAACGATGTACCATTGGGGAGCGATTGTGGTTGCGCCAGGCTACACAGATCCATCTATTTTTGCCGGAGGGGGAAATCCATACGGCACAAGTGTGACCGTTGATCAAAACGGCAACATTGTCGAAAATGCGGAAGCAGCGGTGAAACATCAAGCAAGACGCACTGTACAAGTGGCGCAATGGGTGAAAAACGGATTGCAAAAATAAGATGACATGAGATGAGGGGGGAACTCCCTCATCTTTTTTATCTTAAATAGCCGAGAAGACTCTCACTTCAACGAACCATTGTGAGTAAGTGGGAGATGAATCGGCTTCGGATAAGAGATGACCTTTTGTCATCTCGACTGTTCGACGGATTGAAACATATTTCTGTGGTTCACTTTT
>JBHGYD010000015.1:0-72996 GCA_041920415.1 Anoxybacillaceae bacterium | reverse complement strand
ATCGTCTTCGCAATGAGGATTTCTTGTTGTTTGTTTGGATAGATACGAAATCGGTAGGCTTTATGGACGCGCATCGACTCTTCACCTCCCTCTATAGTTCCATTATACACACGAATGTGTGTTCGAACAAGGAGATGATAGGGCGGCTCGCAAAAAAAGTGAACCACAAAAATATGTTTCAATCCGTCGAACAGTTGAGATGACAAAAGGTCATCTCTTGTCCGAAGCCGATTCATCTCCCACTTACTCACGATGGCTCGTTGAAGTGAGAGTCTTCTCGGCTATTGTAAGATAAACGTATACGTCAATACCAGGATATTATCAGTCGTTACAGCGCAAAGGACATGTTTGGCAATGAGCGCGATCGGTGGCGATTTGGTAATAGAGACAACAGGTTGTTCTTCGGCGAATTTTTGTTTTGGCTAGCGATGAGTATGTTTTTTCCTTCCAAAAACGGGCGAGGGGGTTTTGCCTATACCGACCAAACACCTCCCCTTTTGCCTCTTGAATGACAAAATGAAAATCGTCACGGAGTCGCTCGTTAATATAAGCAAATGTTTCATCTTCTAACAGTGTTTCGTATAGCCAAAAAATATAAATAGCGACATTTTCCCATAAAATAAGCGGGGAAATTTTCGTCGTTTGACAAAGTCGTTCGATCAGCCCATTCATATGTCTAGCAAAAAGAGTTTGCATCGTTTCCTTCCGCCACTTGTCACGAGCGGCATTGACTCCCTCGTATTCCAATCGTTCCAATCGAAACATCGGCAGCCATGTCTCCGCGTTGTCTTCCGTTTCGAGCCATACATGATCCATCGCAATCGAAAGCCGCTTATTCCATACCGACATCGCATAAAGCGTCATGACCGCTAAAAAACTATATCGTTTCATAAGTATAGAAGCCGCTGCTGTTATGTTCGGTGCGCCGATTTTTCGTTGCAACATTTCTAAATAGGTCGTTAACGTTTCTTCACGTAGTAATTGATCGGCTCGAATCGACAATGGTGAATGAGTCCGCTTGGTAGAAAGTCGAAATTTTTCTAACTCTCTTATCTCATCGGCAGAAAGAAGCATTACGAAACGCCTTCCTTTTGTAAAATACATCTTCCCTTGCCATACGGAATGCAAAGCGGTGTTCCAAAAAGCGGATCGTATGTTACTTGACAATCCATTTGAAATACGTCTTTGACTAATTGGCAAGTAATAATATCTTCCGGTTTTCCTTGCGCGTATATTTTCTTATCACAAATCGCAACAATGTGGTGAGCATAGCGACAAGCAAGATTTAAGTCATGAAGAACCATAATAATCGTCCGTTTTTCTTTTTCGTTCAATTCAAATAACAAATCAAGAATCTCGATTTGATGCGTCATATCTAAATACGTCGTCGGTTCGTCAAGCAAAATGATATCGGTATCTTGCGCTAATGTCATTGCGATCCAGGCTCGTTGCCGCTGTCCTCCTGAAAGTGAATCAACCGGTCGCTCAGCTAATTCAATCATTCGTGTTGCCTCAAGAGCGCGCTGCACCGTTTTTTCATCTTCTTCCGACCATTGTTTAAACCACGTTTGATATGGGTATCGACCTTGCTTAACGAGCTGCAGCACGGTCAATCCTTCTGGCGCCGTTGGCGATTGTGGCAAAATCGCAAGCTTTTTCGCAACTTCTTTCGTTGGCAATGTCGCAATCGCTTTCCCTTCAAGCAACACAGCACCGCTTGCCGGTTTTAACAATCGCGCTAACGACCGTAATAACGTTGATTTTCCGCAGCCATTTCCACCAATCAATACCGTAATTTCACCTTTTGGAATATTTAGATTAAGTTCATCAATAATAATCGTATTTCCGTAAGATAACGTAAGGGATTTTGTTTGCAACGCATTCATATTCATGCACCTCTCTATGAGTTTCGGCTTTTATACAATAAGTAAATAAAATAAGGAGCGCCAATCGAAGCGGTGAATACACCCGCTGGAATTTCAAGCGGAGCAAACAGCGTGCGCCCTGCTAAATCGGCAAGCATCACTAAAATCGCTCCTAAAAGTGCAGCAACTGGCAACAATGCACCGAAAGAAGAACCGACGAGCCTTCTTGCCATATGCGGTGCCATTAAACCAACAAACCCAATTCCACCGGCAAAGGCGACCGCTCCTCCTGTTAAGGCGGTGCTTAATAACAAAAGGAACACACGCTGTTTTTGTAGAGATACCCCCGCTCCCATCGCGATTTCATCCCCTAATTCTTGAATGTTCATGTTTCGAGCGGATATAAAACTGATGATGAATAGAATCACCGCCCAAGGGGCCAATAGCGATACTTGTTTCCATGAAGCTCCATACACCGTTCCGGTAATCCAAATATTCGCTTGACTCGCACGATAAATCGGACCGAGTAACATAAATAGTGTCGTACACGCTTGCATAAACGCGGAAACACCAATCCCTATTAAAACGAGACGCATCGGTGCAATTCCGTTTTTCCATGCAAGCATATATACAAGTAAAGCGCCTAGTGTTCCGCCTAAAAAAGCGGCTAATGGCAGCCAATGAATACTGATAGTTAAAGAATTATTTTGATCACTAAACACGGCAAAAAAAGCAACAACAGCGACTGCTGCTCCTCCCGTGATACCAAGTACGTCCGGTGAAGCGAGTGGATTGCGAATCATCCCTTGCAAAATCGCTCCCGCAACCGCTAAGCTCATGCCTGCGAAAAACGCGGTTAGAATACGCGGCAAACGAAAGGTATAAATGACGATTTTCTCCATTTCTGAGCCGCTTCCTACTAGAGCCTTTAATACATTGAGCGGTGAAATACGCATTTCTCCGCTGCCCGTACTCACAATAAACGCAACGAAAACACCCAGAAATAATAGTAAACTCGTAATCACTGCTTTTTTATCAACTAAAAATGATATTTTCTTTCCGATTCGTAACGATATGTACTTCCTCATTTTGTCAAAATCCCCCTACGGGCAATGTAAATAAAGAACGGAACACCAATAAAGGCTGTCATAATACCAACAGGTACTTCTTGCGGCATAAGAATATATCGTGCCGCAATATCGGCAGCAATTAATAAAATCCCTCCAATCAACGCACAATACGGTAGCACCCAACGATGGTCAACCCCCACTAACGCGCGCGCAAGATGTGGAACGACAATGCCGATAAAACCAATAGGCCCAGCAACGGCTACAGAGCTACCCGCTAATAATATCACTAGTATCGCAACTCCTAATTTAACAAATTGCGTACGTTGTCCTAATCCTTTTGCGATGTCGTCTCCCATCGTCAATATATTGACTTTTTGCGCCATAATCATCGTTCCGATCCAAGCAATGAGTAAATAAGGAAGAACAGAAACAAGCATTTCTAATTTTCTCCCTGACACGGACCCGGCCAGCCAAAACAACACCTCTTCTAAAGCCTTCTCATTGGCAACCAACAATCCTTGCGTTAACGAGGAGAAAAGAGCTGCCACCGCTGTACCGGCTAATGTCAGTTTGAGCGGTGTCATTCCTTCCCTTCCGACCGAACTAATGATAAAAACAATGATTGCTGCCAACGCCGCACCGAAGAAAGCAAGCCATGCAAAAACTTGCAGCGAGCTCACTTGAAAAAAGGTCACAACTAATACAATAAAAAATCCTGCCCCCGCATTAATGCCAAAAATCCCTGGAGAAGCAAGCGGATTTTTCGTCAATGCCTGCATCAGTGCTCCCGCCATCGCCAAACTCCCCCCAACTGCGGCTGCAATGATGGCTCTCGGTAAACGAACCGTTTCAATAATAATATGTTGGTTAGAACCATTATTATTAGTCAGAGCTTCAATCGCTGTCCGCCAACTCGTATCCGTATATCCGTAGATGATACTCATCCACATACTTACCAATAGTAATATCATCAACAGTAATAGCCCAACGATTCGTTTCTTATTTGTCACCAACATCTCTTGTCTAGCTCCCTCATCACAAAGTCAACCATTTCAACGATCTTTACAATACAAGTCTATTTGATAATGACTATCAATGTCAACGGTTATGAGAATTATTTTCATTATTTTGTTGACAATGATTATCAATACCATTATTATTTTTCTTGTGAATGAAAATCATTATCACAAATGGAGGGAATACATAATGTTGAAGCAGCACAGATTTACTTTTTTCGCAACTATGGTGTTCGCCCTTCTTTTCGTACTCGCTGGTTGTGGCGGCGCGAAAGAAGAAGCTGAACCAAAAAAAGAAAAAACAGAAAAAGCAACAAGTTATACCGTTGAACATGCTATGGGAACAACCGAAATCAAAGGCACTCCAAAACGTGTCGTCGTTTTAACAAATGAAGGAACAGAAGCATTATTAGCATTAGGCGTAAAACCAGTCGGGGCGGTTAAATCTTGGACTGGAAACCCTTGGTACGATCACATTAAAGACAAAATGAATGGCGTAAAAGAACTCGGAACAGAAGACGCACCAAATGTAGAAGCCATCGCTGCATTAAAACCTGATTTAATTATCGGCAACAAAATGCGTCAAGAAAAAATTTATGAACAACTTAAAGCCATTGCTCCAACGGTATTTTCAGAAACGTTAAGAGGCAACTGGAAAGATAATTTCATGTTATATGCAAAAGCAGTGAATAAAGAAGAAAAAGGAAAAGAAGTCATTGCTCAATATGATCAACGCATCAAAGATTTAAAAGCAAAATTAGGCGATAAACTAAAAACGAAAGTATCCATTGTACGTTTTATGGCTGGCGACGTGCGAATTTATCATAAAGATACTTTCTCAGGAGTCATTTTAGATCAATTAGGATTTGCTCGTCCTGAATCACAAAACGTTAATGACTTTGCGGAAAAAGGAGTGACAAAAGAGCGCATTCCGGCAATGGACGGCGATATCCTCTTCTACTTCACTTATGACGAAGGAGACGGTGCCGCTACAAAAGTAGAAAAAGAATGGATTAACGATCCCCTATTTAAAAACTTAAATGTAGCAAAACAAGGAAAAGTGTATAAAGTAAGCGATACGATTTGGAATACCGCTGGCGGTGTACTAGCAGCTCATTTAATGTTAGACGATATCGAAAAATATTTCTTAGAAAACTAATATAAAAAGGTCATTCTCAGTTTTTATGAGAATGACCTTTTTCATTGATTTGGCATAAAACCTTGTTGAGAGATTAATAGTTCAACATCCTCAAACTCTTGTTGCAACAATTTCAAAACAACTTTATAAGCATTTGGATGATACCAAGGAAGAAGGTTTAATCGTTCGTAAATTGCTCGGATTCCCATTTTTTCTGTTCTTCTTCCCCTGCTGCCATCGCCCATAAAAAAATTGTCAATAACCGCACGATTTGTAACTTTTCGCAACGTTTTTGCAACTTGTTTCGAACATGGTAATAATGGTGCAATTGCGACTTGTGTCGGCACACCTGCTTCAGTGATTTGTTTTAATGCCTTTAAACGTGCGGGAATGGGTGGCGCTGATGGTGTAAAAGCTTTGCGGATATACTCTAAATCTGTTTCAATCGTCATACTTACACGAATCGACTGACCAAATTGCTGAAACAAATCAATATCCCTTGTACAGAGCGGTGAACGTGTTTGTAAAAATAAAAAATCTGGTTTTTCGATTAACATCGCTTCAAGAAGCGAACGCGTAATACGTGCTTTATATTCGATCGGTTGATAAGGGTCTGTTGCTGATGACATAAAGATGGTTACCGGACCTTTCTTCTTCGCTTTTTTTATTTCTTTTAACAATAGGTCCGCAGCATTCCGCTTTATATCCACCCATGTTCCCCATTCTTCGTCACGATACAGCGCAATCGGCATTTGTCTTACATAGCAGTAAGAACATCCAAAGGCACAGCCAGCATACGGATTTAGTGTATGGGTGAACTCAGTAATAAAACCACCGGCTGGTGTTAGTATACTTTTTGATTGTATTTCGTTTATTTTCATTCTTTCTTATTCTCCTTCTCCGATCTAACATAAAACATTCGTTCTTATATATAAGTTTTACTATATTTACTAACAGAACGCAAAAAGGATGAATCGCATTAGTCCATCCTTTCTGTTTCATTATCCCCCTATTAATTCCTCCCTGCTGACTGGCTGCGGCGGCTGTTCGAACCAACCGTTTTCTAGCATCATAATCATTCCATCTTCTGCGTAGTCAGCAATCTCCATCATAAGTCTTTTGTAATCGGCAATTAAGTCTTTGCGAGTTACGATACCTAACGCTTTTCCATAGTTATTAATGCCGACACTATTTAAAAATATTACATGGTATAGCATAAGACGGTCTGAATATGGTGTCATTGTTGAATTTGTAACCGCATTACCGAATGTCATTGGTGAGTTGATATCTTCTTTTGCTAATAGTCCAGTAAATATATCTATATGCTTTTTCGCAATCTCTTTGTCACGAAGCATATATTTGCAAATTTTTTCCGATTGAACGGTTTTTGAAAATCCCAATAATAAAGCTTGACCGATTTCGTTCGTATCAATTGAAGTTCTGATTTGTGTGATTTCAATGATGTTTAATGGACGTTGTGCTACAAAGAGATTGGATAAATAACTTTTCTTCGTCGGAAATTCCACTTTTTTGGCATTTGCACAACCGGGAAACGAATTGTAAGCCCTCTATTCGATAATGCTTCGATTACTTCATCGAGTAAAGCGTTTGTTTTCTGGATACAGTCGTGTAAAATTGCCGTACATCTAAATGAACTGCTGTTGCTTTATCAAGCGCAAACTTAACCATTCCAACAGATGACATATGCTTTAAATAAAACAGCCTGTAATTATCCGTAAATAACTTTGGTGCAGTTAAATTGACATCTTCATCCGTAAACCCATAAGGCAGGACTATCTGTGCTTTCTGAAGCAACTGCTTTACTGTCTCATAAATCTCGTTCGTCATAGTTACTGCACTATTGACGATTGTTTGAACATCTTCATTTTCGCAGGTAATCTTAAAGTGCGCTAGCATCTTTTGCGAAATCGACATTTGCATATATGTTGACCATAATGATGCTGCTTCCAATGTAGTGACCTCAAGATGGCTTGAAACTTGTGACATAAGCGATGCTCCCTATTCCTCTTACAGTGTTTGTTCGATAGTAGTATGTAAGTGAACAAAATATTGTACGATAGGTAATAATTGGTAATGTTATAATGAATGTGTTTCTTCTTCCTCGTCATCATCTGTTTTCATTCTAGATTGAATTATATTCTTAACCAATTGGGGTACCTCATCATTTTGTGGTTTTTCTGTTATCCTTTCTTCTTCATCAGTAACAATTAATGCCGATTAAAGATCATGTAACAAGAAAGTTTATGAATGAATTATTGCTGATTAATTTGAACTATGTTATGTTGATGAAAAATAACCAAAGAAAGGGCTGATTCACTTATGAAGACAAGCCTAACTGTCGGTGTTTGTCTAATTTCCATAAACTTATTCCTTAGCGCATGCGCTTCAAACGAAGCAGCAGAAAATAAGCAGCATCATTCTACGGAGTCCGTTACACATTCCGGAGATATTCGTGAAACAACGAAATCCATTGACCACCTCCCTACTTTTTTAAGTCAGTATGAAGAAGACATGGCGGTCCTTTATCAACAGGCGGCCAAACATAAGGAGCTGTTAGAAAACATCCCTTGCTATTGTGGATGTGGAGAAGCAGCCGGTCATCAAAATAACTACGATTGTTTCGTGTACGAAAACAAAAAAGACGGTTCTGTCGTTTGGGACGACCACGCGACAAAATGCGGCGTTTGTTTAGACATCGCCGCCGAAGCGATTTCCGAATACGAGCAAGGGAAATCAATAAAAGAGATTCGTAAAATGATTGATGAAAAATATAAAGAAAGTTATGCCGAACCGACGCCAACAAAGCCATTATAATGATGAAAGGCTATCTCGTAAACAGTGAGATAGCCTTTTATCTTGGGGCAACACTTAACGCAGCATATAAATCATATAATGTTTCTATTCTTTGATTTTTTAATTCTTCTAACATTCGTTTCCATAGCTGAACCATGGCCTGCACGTCTCCATCGGCTGTATGTCGTTTCTCGCACGGAATGTCATAATAACTAAGCGCTTCATCCAACGTTGGGAACATCGTGTTGCGATGAATCATTTCAAGTATTTGCTGCATGTCTAAAAAACGGGCAGTCCATTTTGTTCGATATTTCGTCCAAAGAAAATGATGAATAAACGATAAATCGTGGCCGATGTGGTAACCGATGACGATTCCATCACTAATAAAAGATAAAAAGTGGTTCATTTCTTCTTCTAGACGTGGAGCAGATTGAACATCCTCTGTTTTGATTCCGGTTAATTGCGAAACATGCTCAGGAATCTCTTTATCGGGGCGAATAAGGCTAAAATAAAAATCATTCAGCGCCCCATTACGCGTTTTGGCGGCAGCCATCGCAAAAATTTCATCCCCATGTTGCGGAGAAAAGCCGGTTGTTTCGGTATCAATGATGATAAATGTGACGTGTTCTAAGCGGGTATTCATATCAATATGCTTTTTTTGTAACTCTTTGAGCAACGTACGAGCCCATACTTCTTGCTGAAACGCATGATGGTCATTTTCCCCCACCGATGATAACTGATCTCTCGGTAACCCTATTGACAACATCCGAAGCGCTCGTTGCCAAAAACGATGTTGTTCATTCATCTCGTAAACCACCCGCCTGTCGCACGACAAAGCGCTGCAATGTTTTTGCCACATTCATCGCTTTTTTTAATTGAAATCGCTCGTTTTTATCAAGCACATGTAATGGAACATAATCGCGGTCACTCCCTGTTTCCATCGAATATTTCAATCGGAAATACACGCACGTTAGCAACGCTTCTTCCACTTTGCTTGCCAATGAGGGTGGTAAAAGCAATTGCGTGCAAATATGGTTCAATCGCTCCCACGTCGTCATTGCTGAAATGTTTCCAACACATGATAAAAACTTTAATGAGTTCACCAGCTGTACGTAGCCGCTATGTTTTAAATGAATGTAGCCGCTATAACGCCCCCACCGCTCGATTTGAAAGTTCCCAAACCATCCAAGAGGAACGCGCGGAAACATGACATGTTCCCCCATTCGTTTTAGTAAAAGCGGATGGTCATAAATATGTCGGATGAGTGTTTGCTTGCTGTCGATAATCAGATCGCTCGTTCCATAGATTGGACGCATATCCATCGCAATGAAAAGAAAACGAATATCATCGGGCAAATGGTGGTGAATATACATATCTATCTGTTTCTCCCAATCCCGAAGCGATTTGCTCCAGCGATGGTTCGTCGCCATCACATTTCCTGAGCAATACGGATAGCCAATTTCGTGTAAATAGCTCGTTCCGACGCTTGCCAAATAACGAACAAACTCATAACAATCCGCCTCTTTTTCAGGCGGGCACTCAAATAAAATGCCGTTATCTTGGTCTGTCCATACCGTCGGCTCCCCTCTCCCTATGCTTCCCATTACATACCAGCACCACTTCGTAGGAGGAGTGCCAACTGCAGCACGAACCGTTGCTTCTTCCGCAAAAGCCAGCGCTTTTTTCACTAATGCATCGTGGACATCACACACCGCATGGGAAAGAGTAAAAACCATATCCTGGTTCATTAACTCCCGCAATCGATAAGCAAGTTCATGATGGTACGTGCTTAACTCACTAAGTGTTTCTGACGTATCAATTTTTTGAATGAGTTCATATAACTCGTTCACGTTCGTCCTCATCCTTTGAAAAACCCGGATTGAAATCACTTCAATCCAGGTTTTTATTTTTTATTGAATAACGGTTTTTGAATGGTTCATAAAAGCAGGATCCAATTGTTCCGGATAACCGTATGAACCGTGTTCACTGATATCTAACCCAGAAATTTCTTGTTCGGCTGTGACGCGTAATCCAATCGTTTTCTTTAAGACAAATAGTACGACAAACGACACAACAGCGACATAGGCTGCCGCGCCTAACACACCAACCGTTTGCACGATTAATTGATGAAACCCACCACCATAAACAAGTCCTTCTTTTCCGATTCCTGTTAATTTAACTAAGCGAGGAGAAGCAAAAAATCCTGTTGAAATCGTGCCGATTATACCAGCAATGCCGTGTACAGAAAACGCGTAAATCGGGTCATCAATCCCTTTTCGTTCAAAGTAGATGGAAGTCCAAAATGTGAAAGAACCTGCCACAGCCCCAATAATCACGGCTGCCCATGGTTCTACAAAGGCACACGCTGCGGTAATCGCCACTAACGCAGCCAAAACTCCGTTGACCATCGCTGGAATGTCCGCTTTCCCAACCATGATTTTCGCTGTTAAAATCGCGGCAATCGCCCCTGCTGCGGCAGCTAAGTTCGTCGTTAACGCGACATATCCGAAGAACCCGTTTCCTACAGCCATCGTACTTCCCGCGTTAAACCCAAACCAGCCGACCCATAAAATGAATCCGCCAATGACCGTATATACTTGGTTATGTCCTGGAATGACATTTGGCGTTTTATCTTTATTAAATTTACCGATCCGTGGTCCAAGTAATACCGTCGCAACAAGAGCCGCGATCGCTCCTTGCAAATGAACGACCGTTGAACCGGCAAAATCTTGCATACCTAACGTACCGAGCCATCCACCACCCCATACCCAGTGACCAATAACCGGATAAATGGCAATCGTAAAAATCGCACCGAAAATAAAATACACCGATAATTTCGCCCGTTCGGCAAATCCTCCCCAAGCAATCGCAAGGGATACCCCGGCAAACCCGAGCTGAAACAAAAATTTTAGCGACAACGGAACATTCGTCCATGATAAAGAATCAAACGTTCCGTTTCCTTCTTTTAAAAACCATCCTTCCGTACCGATGAAGCTGTTTCCTTTCCCAAAAGTAATCGCAAAGCCAAATGCCCAAAACGCAAGAGAAGCAATCGCAAAGCTTAAAATTTGTTTTCCCGCTACGTGACCAGAGTTTTTCATCCGCGTTGACCCTGCTTCTAATAAAGCAAACCCCGCTTGCATTCCGATTACTAAAATCGCACTCACCATCACCCATAACGAATCAATGGCAACCGACAGTTCCTTTGGACTCATCTCCATCTCCCTTTCTATTTGTTATTTTATATAACATATTTATGTTATAATATATTACATAAAACATTCGTTATCAACCGTTATTTTCTATCGAAAACGATTACAAACGAAAAAATGTTAAATTTATTAACATCACAAAACGTCTACCTAGATGAGGTAGACGTTTTGTGATGATTTCATCCATTTATACCCAATTATCCATACCGTTTCGGTATCATATTCCCATAATGAAACAATAAGCTGTTCGCGGCTAAATACTCGGTTTAGATATCGTAAAAACTTGCATCACACTGCAAGCGGCATGATTGCCGAACTAAAAGATAAAGACCATCACTCTTCATTCAAACCAGACCCATCAGCAAAAACATGCCTGAGTAAACGAAAAAAGAGGATGTCCCCAAAGTTAGATTTTTGGGACATCCTCCCCTTTTATGCTACTCTAATCGCTTTTCCAAACGGAACGCGCGGTAAATAATCATCTGGAACGAGCCAAAACACTTCGTAATTGACCTCCAGTTCTTCGTAAAAATACCCCGTCACATCCGTAATGTAAAAGAGCGTATCTATTTTTTCTTCTTTTGCCCATTCTAATACTTCTGTATATGACGATTTCCCGTGTTTAAAATATTTAATGACCGCCGTTCCAACGGGCGATACATCACGAATTTTAAAGTCAGCTTGTACTAACAGTGTATCTGGCTTCACTTTTTCAAACAATTTTACAATATTTTGAATGAGAACCGGACGAGATGGGCGATCTGACGTATCAATCGCCAATGCGATAGAATGGTCTCTTCGCTCCTTTAATAACGTTAAAAGCGCTGTTTGCCATCTCATTCGAAATCAACCCCCTATTTCTGTTAAAGTGAGCAGTTATTAGTATGAGCGAGCTACGTTCAAATACTATCCGTTTTTATTTACTTTTTTCTATAGCTTTGTAAGGATTAAACCAAATAACGCAGTTACAATACCTAAAACTTGGTATGTTTTTAACTTTTCTTTAAAAAGATAACATCCGGCTATCACGACGACTAAGCAGTTTAAGCTAACGACTGGAAACACCACGGTCGCCATTCCTTTTTTTAACGCATAAAAATAACAGCTAAATCCAATGACGCTAAACATGGCAATGGTCGCTCCTAATTTGAATTCGCGCACTTGCACTTTTTCTTTGCCGCATCGTAGTGCTAAATAAAGGCTCCCGCCCCCGTACATCGCTGTCAGTACATCCAACGAGCCAATCCCAAGGTAAGAAGAAACTTTCATTAAAACGCCAACCGTTCCAAACGAAAGCACCGCAAGAGCAACGCGTGACAGCCACGGTATGTATTCATAATCCCCTTTTGTATTAGGAGTATATTGAATGACGGCTGCAGAGCATAACATGCATAAGATGCCAATCCAATGGATGAGCGGAACATGTTCACCAAACACCATTCCCGCTGATAAGACCGGAAAAATCGCATTCACAGCAATTAACGGCGCCGTTAAACTTGCTGGTCCCTTTTCAAAAGCAAACGACATTTGAATATTCCCATTCGCATTGAATACTCCGATGAGCGCACCAAGAACAACCGACAAAAAACTTGGCGTTAACGCCTGCTTCCCCCATCCGTAACTGAACGTGACGACGAAGGCAACAAGGTAGAAAAACAGTTGAATATTTTGTTTTGACATTTGATATCGCGTACTCCATTTGAACAGCGTATTGTTAATGCCAAAACAAACAGCGGTTAATAAGGCGGCCAATAGCCACATTCTCGTTCTCTCCCCCGAATAAACATGTACAAGCTCTATTATAAAACGCTTCATAAAAACGACGTCAAGACTCTTTTCATCATCTTGACATGTTGTAAGCATAATTTGCTTTCTTTTTGTGGATCTTTCTACATCGACAATAACCTCTTCTACCGTTCCATATCGGCATCATTTCGTTACTAAGAACGATGATCGTCAGACGGCTCGCAGCTTCTTTCGGCAAGTTGCACGTTTTCTGTTTATTGTTGATACTTCATCAGAAACTTACATTCAACAGAAAATCCCTCTTCTGCTTTGTCAATCACGAACGCGCTCATGTTTGATGCTTACATTCCAATTTTTCACTAAATATAAAAACGAAAAAAAGGCAAACTAACCGTTGAAAACATGTTTGGAAAGGATGAAGAGTGATGAAAAAAAACAACCATGAACGCCGTTTAGAACATCAGAATAGACAGTCGGAAAAAGAGATGAAACCAAAAACAGGATATGGGGATAAGAAATTAGAAGGACCAAATCAACCAGCGGATTAATGCGCAAAAACACGATGAGACACTTCATTGCGTTCACATTCGCTTGATGAAAAGAAGGCTGACTTGAAGTCAGCCTTCTTTTCATTATTTTTTCATCGACAATAACGTTTTCTTTAATTGTTCTTCCATCGTTACTAATTCGCGCTCGACTTGTTGGCGCTTGAGGCGCCCTTCTTGTTGAATTTTTAACGTTTCTTCCAATGTAGTAATTAAGTTTTCTTGTGTTTTCTTTAACGTTTCGATGTCCACTAACCCACGTTCATTTTCTTTCGCGACTTCGATACTGTTGATTTTCAGCATTTCCGAATTGCGAAGAAGTAAATCATTCGTTGTTTGTGTCACTTGTTTTTGCGCCTCTACCGCTTTTTTCTGCCGGAATAATGTGAGAGCGATCACGACTTGGTTTTTCCAAAGCGGAATCGCTGTTAACACCGATGACTGAATTCGCTCGACTAACGTTTGGTTCATGTGTTGAATCATGCGAATTTGCGGGGCTGTTTGAATCGTAATTTGGCGGCTTAATTTTAAATCATGAATCCGTTTTTCCAAACGATCGGCAAATTGCATCAGATCATTGACTTCTTGCATATCCATTTGATTTCCAGAACGTTCCGCTTTTGCTTTTTGCTCGGGGATGATCGTTGTTCGCAATTCTTCTAATTTCAGCTCTGCAGCAGCAATATAAATATTGAGCGCATCAAAATATTCCTTATTTTTTTCGTATAACGTTTCTAACATCATGATATCGCGAAACAATAATTGACGGTGTTTTTCTAGCTGATCAGCAATTTTATCAATTTCAACGCCGATTTTTTGGTATTTCGCAACCATTCCTTGCAGCGATTTTGACATGGAGCTAAATAAACGAGAAAAAATCCCCTTTTTTGCCGAAAGTAAATCATCTGGGTTGACTTCCTTGATTTTTGTCATTAGTTCGCTAATAACTTCACCAACAGGCCCGGCGTTTTTCGTTTGTACATGATTAAGAATCGCATGCGAAAACTTCGACAGCTCCGCCTGCGCGGCAACCCCGTATTGGATGATCGCTTGTTGATTGCGTGGGTCAATTTGCTTGGAAAGCTGAAGCGCTTTTTCGCGATGCTCTTGTTTTAATGTATCAATCAGTTTTGGCGGTTGCTTTTCACCTTCAACCAGTGTAGTTTCCGCTTCCATTGGTAAAGCAAACGGATTTTCTAATAACGAATCGAGCGAGCTTGTCCAATCTTGTTCATTCGATGGCGCGTTATCGAACGGTTTCATATTCCTTCTCCTTTCTCCATTCCATCGTCTCCGATTGTTTCTGTTGTTCTAACGACTGCTCCAGTAATTTTGTGTCAATCTTTAAATCGAACACATCGTTCGAAAGAATTTCCAGCAATCGTTGTTCTGCCGAGCTCGCCAGCTCATCAAGAAGCATTTCTGTCCGATGCAGCGCTTCCTTCATCTCTTCATTTCGAACAGGTTGATTGACTAAATACACATACTTTTCAATGATCGTCACCGCTAAATCCAATTCATTCATAAAAAACGACTGCGCCGCGCGAAATTGGTGTGGATGTTGTCGAACTGCCTCCATCATTTTCTCGACGGCCGTACAAACGCGTGAAATTTTTTGCCACATCACCAGCGAACGGACTTTCAACCGCGCCCGGCGCATCCGTTTCCATTTTTTCCGTGCTTCCATCAGCTGCGTGCGTATATAATCTTTTTCTTCTTTTAAAAGATCGACCGCCGCGATTCGATTCGCCTTTCGTTTCATATACGCTGATGTGATAAACATAACCGCCGTCCCTGATAAAAATGAAAGAAAAAATTGATAGTCAAACAGAAAAAACGTGACAATTGCCACAACAAGACCGACATTCCACGAAACGAACAAACGCCATAGTGTCATGAAAAACTTTTTCATTGTTCATCCCTTCCTCGCAAACCATTTACTTTCATTATAGCATGTCCTCTTTCTTTCATACGTTTTAACCGTTCATTTCGTTTCATTTCATGTACGTCATAAGACAACTTTGAGGGTGAATATGCTGTAAAAAGAGAATTTGTGTGAGGAGATGAATGTCATGAAACACATCGATTGGCAAATGGTTTATTTTGTCGGCATTACATTATTAAAAGAATATTGGTGTTACGTTGGATTGCCGCGGGTATATTATTGGGACTTGAAACAAACGTATCTTCTTGACGAAGACGATCGCCATAAAGCAGCTTAATGAAAGAGGTGGTCCTATGCATGATTGGCGTATGCATCCATACTATTCACAACAAGCCACACCGCCAGCTGTCCAATCATCACTCCAAACGATTACCGTCACCGGACAAGGAACGTTCACCGTCAAACCAGATACCGTAATCATTACACTCGGTATCCGCACCGAACATACGAATGCCCAAGAAGCGCTTTCGGAAAATGCCAGACGAGCAAATACGATGATTCAAGCATTACAAGCCATTGGCGTTCGCGACGAAGATATTGATACCGCCTCTTTTTCCATTTATCCAAAATATAACTATACGAATACAACGGCGCTGTTAGCCGGATACGAAGTCGAGCACATTTTTGACATTACCGTAAAAGACGTGAAAAAAGTAGGCCACATTTACGAAACCGCAGTGGCCAGCGGCGCGAACATTGCGCGCCATATTCAATTTAAACTCGCTAATGAACAGCCTTATTACCAACAGGCCTTAGCGAAAGCAGTAAAAAACGCCCAAGAAAAAGCGGTCGTTATCGCCCGCGCGATCGGCATTCCTCTCCATGAAATTCCGATTCAAATGAAAGAAGAAAGCATATCCACGATTGTCCCTCCTTCGCCTCGTACGACGATGGTGCTTGCCGAACAACAAACCACGCCCCCGATTCAAGCGCAAGATATTATTATTACCGCAATCGTCCAAGCGGTATTTACGTATTAACGAAACAAGGAGATCCTGCTTTTTCCGAGGATCTCCTTACGTTCAAAAATGAACTTCATGTACTCTTTTCCCGCCAAATAAAACAACTTTTTTCGTTTCCTTTACGGTTTCTTCTCCTTCTTTTCTCACAGCTGTAATTTCATACATACCAGGAAGATATGAACCGAGTTTTTGTGAGAACGGCTCTTTTGTGACCTCTCCTTGAACTTTTTTCCCATTCACAAATAAGGTGACATCTTCCCCTTCGACATGAACGATTAAGGAGTATAATGTTGGTTCAAACATATATTGATTGAACAAAAAAAATTGTTTCTCATATACTTCCATCGAAAAAATCGGCGGTTGCGATGTCAATCCTTTTATGTACACATGTTTATTGTTCCATTGCTGCTCTAAATCACGATGAAGCGTCTTGTACGCTTGTGGATGCGCATCTAAATACGCAAAAAGCGGGGCAAATGTCGTTTTGTCAACCGACATCGTTTCGTCAGGCATTCGTACATAACGTTTTAATGCAGCGATATCTCTTTCTTTTAACGCTTGTTCAAAGCGCATGATCGCCACTTCTTTGCCCGCTGCGTTTTTAAGCGCCCCGTACCCTTTCACTATCCCGACACCTACAAGCCAAAAAACAGCAACAATAACAGCAATAAGCAAAAGCGGTCGAAGGTACCGTCGATGTTGCGCAAAAAAACGCGCTTGTTTCCGCTGCTTATAGCGCGCTTGTACCGCGTATTCTTGGTTTGCGATCATTTCCGCTTCATCGTTTGAGTGTGCTGACACTATCGTCTCATCGGTGTTCGTCTCGTGTGTTGCATTCTGTTTCACCTATCTTCCCCTCTCCCGTTCTACATTCCGTCAACGTTTCCTAGTTCATCTTTATGACAGAAACAGGGAAAATATGTTAATGAAACAACCGGCCTTCGTACACACCGAGCCAAACACGGCATCTTTATTTATTATAAAAGGTATAAGAAACCGCATGCCAATGTTTTGCACTTTCTCCCGTTGTGCGTTTCCAGCCTTTTTTCTGCAATTGTTTTCCTACCAACCGATTGAACCATCCATGTCCAACAACAGCGACAGTCCCGTACGTTCCCGCATATTCAATCAATACATCCGCGGCTTTCTTTGCCCGCTCCTTTGCTTGTGGATATGATTCAACATCGCAAGCATAGCCACACAGCCAACACATTCGCGCGAATATGAGCCATACGTGAGTCGGTAACGGGATGAAAGGGATGTTGGAAAACGGAATCGGTGTCGCTACTTCACGAAACAACTCGTTTGTTTCGATTATACAAGAGGGGCATAACCGCTCAGCCGAATGGATTGCCCGCGGCAATGTACTGGTGATGACCACGTTCGCATTTTTTACTTTTTCTAACGTTGCTTGAGGAATCTCATCATCTTCACATATGCGGTGTGCATCATAGTTTTCCACCCATTTCGCAAACTCAGCGGGGCGCATCCAACGATGTTCTTGCCATTGAGATTTTCCGTGCCGAATCAACGTGATTTCCATCTACATCCCCCCTAAACATAAATAAAAGCAGCTTTCTTTTCATATTGTCTAGCTTCTCTTTGACCAAACCAGCTCCCTCGAAGCGCAAGACATTTCGCTTCGAGAGCTAATCGCGCTGATTCCGCTTTTCTTATGATTGCGGTATGGTGCGTTTTGTTTGTTGTTTTTCCAATCGTTGAAACATCACGAAGTATAAACATGCACTTACAAATGCAAGCAAACTTAACAACAAAAACGTCCATTGATAACCAAACCAAAGCGTCGCTGTAATCGAAAGCGGAGCGAGCGTTCGACCAATCGTCCAGCGCAAGCTTGCTGCAGCGAAATATTGTCCGCGCATTTCCTCTGGGGCCAGCTTAGAAATGAATGTTTGTTGAATGCCTGCTGTCATCAATTCTGCAAATGTAAAGACAGCCATCACAACAATCAATCCCCAAATTTTTGTCGTCTGACCAAATAAGATAATGGAAATCCCATACACAACCGATGACCCGATAAACACCGAACGTTCTTGATAACGTTCCATCCATCTCGTTACCCAAACGGTAAATAGAGCAACAAGAAGCCCATTTTCCGAAATCAGCAAGCCAAACGCCTTTTCACCGCTCAATGTAACCGACCAATCGCCAAAAGAAAATAACGTTTGCTTGTCAACGACATCTTTTGTATACACAGGGATTAACAAATCGAGCTGCATAAACGTCTGCCCGACTAGAATTCCCGCCACTATAAACAATAAAAACGTTTGATCGCGCACAATGATTCCATATTGGCGAATTTGGTTCCATATAAACTCGTACCATTTACTGCTCCCTTGTTCCGCCACAAGCTGCACTGGTACGGTTTCACGCAACCATTTTGCTAAAAGAGTTGCTAAAAGCAAGCCAGAAAACGAAGTGATCAGCAATAATTCAAAGCGATGATCGGCATAAAACATCCCACCGATCATCGGTCCAACCACAACGGCAATGTTGATTGATGTATAAAACACCGCAAACACATGACCGCGATGTTCTTCCGGCACAACATCAGCAACCATCGCTTGACTGGCCGGCCAATAAAACGAGCCACAAATTCCTGCCAACGTAAAACAAACGAAGCCGACAAATGGCGATGTAAACCATGGCGAGCTTGCCAGTGCAAACAAGAAAAAGGCAAGACCTTGACCACACGCCGATAATACCATCATTCGCTTTCGTCCAAACTTATCGGCGCAATATCCCCCCATTAAACTCGCTATCACGGAAAAAATTTGCGAAAAGATTAATAGAAGTCCTGCTTGCTCTTTCCCGAACGATTCCGTAAAATAAATAGCCATAAACGGAAAAAACATCCAAAAAGTCACATTCATTAACGCTTCGCCAAATAAGCGAACCTTTAAATTGCGATCCCAATCTCGTATTCTCATCGTTGTTTCCTCATTTCTGATTCCTATTGTAGCTACGGCACTCCCTTTTTATCTTCACTGCTTTATCCAATTCTATTTACCAATTATACCATTATTTTTCTTAACATATTATTTTTTCAATAGGCTATGTTAATGAATATTGTTGATTTTACATTAAAAATGAAGACCTTCGATTCGAAGGTCTTCATTTTGCTTTATTTAACTGATGCTACCCATTAGCCACCCATGCATCGCTTCACGGCACCAAAGATGATGGAAGGCAATTCGTTCTTCCATGGGAGACAACCATGCCGCATAGTTGCGGCACCATCAGAAGGGTGAAAATATTAATTTTCAGGATAGTTGAAGATGTAAGATGATAATATTATGCATAAAACCTTTTAAATTTCCAAAAGGTATCGAAAATTAGATGCTTCCATTTTTATAATTCCATTAGCAATTAACTATGGTTAAGTTAAAAAGATTTATAATAAAAAACAGTTGTATGTAGTTCCCCATTTGCTGACTTGGCATAGTTAGGGATTCGTCCCGCTTCAACAAAACCTACTGAAGTATAGAGGTGATTAGAAGGGTCTCCTTCTCTTGTATCGAGAACTAAAAGAGACCTACCTTCTTGTTTTGCTCTTTCTTCAACCTTTTGCATTAGTGATCGACCGATACCATTACGTCGATAATTAGGGTGTGTCATTAATTTTGCGATTTCGGCTCTATGACCACCGTTCTGCTTAGTGCATAAATGTAACTGTACACTTCCGACTATCTGATTGTTTATTTTAGCGACAAATAGAATCACTTCAGGGGTTAATACGTTTTCCCAATATTTTTTCGCCTCTGAAAGTTTCATTGGCGGTAGAAAACCAATTGACGCACCATCCTCTACTACCTTTACCAGAAGTTCTGAAAGCTTATCAATATGTTCTCCAATTGATTTTAATTCTTCAATTTTCACATCACCAAACAACACAAACACCTCAATTTGGTATGATATATCCACCTAATATAGACGAAGAAATTTTCTCGCACAACAAGTATGTTAGACATTATAACAAACAATTTATTGAACATTACTGCCTGTTAGCCAACCATGAAGCGAGCTTCACCACAGATGATGGAAGTTAATTCGTTCTTCCATGAGAGTTGAAGAATAAGCAATCACTTTATTGACATTCTTAAACATCATATGTGAGATTGATTGAAAATATACAACTTTCTACAATCATTTTGCTTACAGTTTCATTGTCACTTCGATGCTTAAAATCGAAACCAACTCAAATACCTTTCTCACTAATACCATCCAAATTGTTCGTAAACACCAGATGTCAATAGAGAAATTTAACATAGCCTTCAATAAAAAACACCTTCCGATTGAAAGTGTCTTACTCTTTCATATAGAAAGAAGTGACAAATTTTTGAACGTTTGTGAAAACGAACACAATTTTTTTCGTTTTATAGTATATTCTTTATGGAACAGTTCTTATGAGAATCGAGGGAGTGCAAAGATGATTGTTCACGAATTAATGAGTATGAAAACGATTTTTACGGATGAGTTGAAAGAAGGGTACCACGTCCTATTAGGAAAATATAAAACAGTAGACGTTCGCGTTTTAGGCACAAACCATTTTCAAGAAATCGATTGCGGAACGGAAGAAATCGTCGAAGTCGTCTTCAATCCAGGCAATGAATACTCGCTCATTCGTCTTGGTTCATACAAGTTTGAAAACGAAGTACCTTCACTTGATGACTTGCAGCGGAAACTTCAAGAAAACCATCGCGAAATCTTTCAAGGAGCCGTCTCAGCGTGAGACCGCTCCTTTTTTCACTTCTTGCCGTTTTTGCTGTTTCGCCGGAGGAAGATGAATCGCTTCCGCCCGCAGTGCCTCAGCAGCTTCTAGCAAGCATTCGTTCATGCTCTTTACATCCCGCTACGTTCAGATAAAACTCAGCACGATATTCGTCTACACATCTTTAATTATTACTTTACATCCCACTACGTTCAGATAAAATCCCTATTTCCAAGCAAGCCCCAAGTATTGATTTACCAACGTTTTTTTTAACCGTTGATCTATCAATATTTTGAAATTTACAGTAAGGCGCAAGTTGTGTTTTGAGAGCTAATACAAAAATATGCCATTTTTGTTGATATATCAAGTATTGTGTGCCTCTTTTTTCAAAATTCGGTTCACTGCAAAATAAATTCCTCTTATTTTATTAAGTTTTACTTCTCTCATCTGAAAACAGAAAAGTGAGAATCCAAAACCACTCAAAAAGACCTATCAAACCTTGCAAAAACAAGTCAGAAAACCCTTGTTCTCGAAACCACTTCCCTGCACAGATGGGGAACCTCCTGAAGTCCACAAATACGACGAAAATAGCCAAACCGACGGAGAATGTTCACCAGCTGTCGCAAGGAATCAATAGAAAAATATGTTTTCAAAAAGAAACATTTGACAAGGGCTTTTTTGGACACGGGTAGTTGCCCGATCACATAAGGTGTTTCAAGAAAAGAAAGTGGGTCGATGTATCAAAATAATTCGCAGTTAATGCATGTTCGAACACAGCATTGGAAATCATGATCGTGTCCACCCCTTGGTCAGTTTGTTTGGTTACTGTATATAACTTCCAAGGAGGTGGATTTTTTATGTGCATTTATGCATCCATTATGCGTTTTGCAACACGTTTAATTTAAACAGTTAAATTTTCTACAATGGTAGAAATTCCTTGACCACCGCCAATACACAAGGTAACAAGTCCATATTTAGTTCCTGTTCGTTCCATTTCATGTAGTAACTTGGTCATCAACACAGCACCTGTAGCGCCAAGAGGATGGCCTAATGCAATTGCTCCTCCATTTACATTTACTTTATTCAAATCTAATCCTAATTCTTTAATCACAGCAAGCGCTTGAGCGGCAAAAGCCTCATTCAATTCGATTAAGCCTATGTCTTCTAATTTCAAACCGCACTGTGCCAATGCTTTTTGAGTAGAATAGACCGGACCAATTCCCATTATTTCAGGGGAAACTCCACTAACCGCTTGGGCAATAATTTTCGCTTTTGGTTTTAGTCCGTACTCCATTGCTTTGCTTTTTGACATCATTAGAACAACACTTGCTCCATCATTTCTTCCACTAGAGTTTCCAGCAGTGACAGTTCCACTTTCTTTAAAAACAGGGGGAAGTTTAGAAAGTTTTTCTAGTGAAGTTTGTCGTGGATGTTCGTCTTCATCAAACAAAACTGTTTCCTTCTTAAGTTTGATTTCATAAGGAACAATTTCTTTTTTGAACTTCCCTTTTCTAATAGCCTGCAAAGCTAATTCTTGACTTCTAAAGGCAAACTCATCTTGCTCTTCACGCGTAATTGAATACTTTTCTGCTAAATTTTCCGCTGTAAGTCCCATGGTTAAATTTCCGTATTTTTCTATAGGTTGTGATCTCGGTTGACTTTCTGTATTTGGATCAAGCAAAAGTCCATTTCCGGACTGGTAGCCATATCGCGCATTGCGAATATAATAAGGCGCTGTGCTCATGCTTTCAGCTCCTCCAGCAATAATTACTTCAGATAAACCAAGTTTTATTTGCATATCAGCATTATTAATTGCCTGTAAGCCTGATCCGCATTGACGGTGAACGGTGTATCCAGTCACTTCAACCGGAAGCTCTGCGCGTAGAGCCGCCAATCTACCTAAATTAGGTGCATCTGTACTTTGCTTTGCTTGGCCTAAAATAACTTCATCTATATGAATTTCCTGGTTCGTTCGATTTAAAAGTTCACGAATCACTTTAGCTGCTAAAAAATCGACTAATTCATTTTTTAAAGCTCCACCCATTCGACCAATAGCGGTTCGGACAGCTTCAACAATTACAGGTTGTTCCACCTATTACACCTCCACAAATGAGAATTCCCTTTTTAATTCGTTTGCGATAATGTTGCGTTGAATTTCCGATGTTCCTTCATAAATCCGCGTAATGCGCGCATCTCGATAGAAACGCTCAATCGGATAGTCTTTCATATATCCTAATCCTCCGTGAATTTGGACGGCTAAATCGGCAATTTTGTTATATACTTCAGAACCAAACAGCTTAGCAATTGCCGCTTCTTTCACAACTCTCATTTTTTGGTCGGTCATCCATGCGACACGATACGTAATGGAACGTAATACTTCAATAAGCATGCTCATTTCCGCCAACATATGTTGAATGGCTTGCTGTTCGAAAATAGGCTTTCCAAACTGTTCTCTTTGCTGTGCATACTCCATACAGTATTCCAACAATCTAACACACGATCCCAAATTTCTGGCAGCTAATCCCGCGCGACCATTGGCTAATATTTTCAAAGCGTTGACATACCCTTCTCCTTCTTTTCCGAGCACGTTTTCTACGGGAACTTCTAAATTGTCGAAGAAAATCTCCGCTGAATGGGAACCTCTTAACCCCATTTTTCGTTCCACTTTTCCCAAAATAAAGCCTGGTAAGTCTTTTTCAACGATAAAGGAGGTGATTCCTTTTGCTCCTTTTGAACGGTCGGTTACTGCCATAACTGTAAAGACATGAGCGTCTACCGCATTTGTGATGTAATGTTTCGATCCATTTATAATGTAACGATCTCCTTTTCTTTCCGCAGTCGTCTTAAGTGCTGCGGCATTAGATCCCGCACTAGGTTCAGTCAAAGCGAAAGCTCCAATCCATTCTCCTGTCGCCATTTTAGGTAAGTATCTGCGTTTTTGTTCTTCGGTTCCAAGTTCTACAATTCCAACTGAACCGATGCCTGTATGTGCGCCAATTAATGTCGTATAGCCGTTATGCGTTTTCCCCAGCTCTTCATAAATAGCGCACTTATCAACCATCGATAATCCTAAACCGCCATATTCTTCCGGAATACTAAGACCAAACAGCCCTATTTCTTTTGACTTTTCGATAATGTACTCAGGAATTTGGTCGTTTTCTTCTATTTCCATCGCAACCGGGTCCACCACTTCTTTCACAAATTTTCTAACATTACTTTTTAAAAGTTCTATATCTTCAGATAATTTAAAGTCCATGTCATACCTTCCTCCCTATTTTCTACTTATTCAAGAATTTTGGCATCCTTTTTTCTATAAAATTATCATCTTACTTTTTTTGTGAATAATCATAAAACCCCTTGCCAGTTTTTCTTCCCAATCGTCCTGCTTTCACATATTTGACTAGAAGGGGACTCGGACGGTACTTTTCTCCAAGAGTCTTATGTAAATATTCCATATTTCTTAATCGAGAATCCAAGCCAACCAAATCCGCAAGTTCTAGCGGACCCATCGGATGGTTCAAACCAAGTTTAATGGCTTTGTCTATATCTTCTACTGATGCAACTCCCTCCATTAACATGTTCATAGCTTCGTTTCCAATCAAACAATTTATTCTGCTTGTTACAAATCCAGGGAACTCATTCACTTCAACAGTCTCTTTATTCATTTTTTGGGCTACATCTTTTACCTTTAAAACGGTTTCTTCGGAAGTTTCCAAGCCTTTAATAATTTCTATTAATTTCATTTTGTGTACAGGATTAAAGAAATGCATAGCAACACATCGATCAGGGCGTGAAGTTTGAGCCGCGATTTCTGTAGGACTCATAGTTGAAGTGTTTGTTGCTAGAATTGTATGTTGGGGGCAAATTTGATCAAGCTTTTGAAATATCTCGATTTTCAAATCCATTTTTTCTAAAACTGCTTCAATGACTAAATCTGCTTCTTTTGCCGCGGTTTTGATATCTTGCTCAAAACACAGATTTTCTTTCGCTGTTTCTGCTTGTTCTTCGTTGATAAATCCTTTTTCTAAACTGTTATTCAAAAGCTCTATAATGTATTCTTTTGCTTGATTAAGTGCTTCAATACTTATATCATTGACAAATACTTTATAACCAGAGATTGCGGCTGCATAGGCAATTCCCTTTCCCATTGTTCCCGCTCCAATAACTGTAATCGTTTCCATTGTTGTATTTCTCCCTCTTTTTTAGTTAAGTGATTTTACTCATGACTAAATTCCTTTATCATATTTTTGTATTTTTCTAACAATGGTAGATGCGTTTACTTTTAATAATTTGGCTGCTTTACGATAGGTTTTCTCTTTTTGTAACGCCTTTGAAATCAATTGTTTTTCAACTTCTTCAATAGCTTTTTTTAAAGGAATGATTTTATTTACAGTGATATACTCTGATGCAGAAATGCTTGGTTCTAAGTTTAAAAGCTTTACAAGATGATCATGTTGGACAATAGAGGATGTTGAAGTAACAAAAATTCTTTCTATAACATTGACTAACTCCCTTACATTTCCTGGCCAATCGTAATCTAAAAACGCTCTGATTGCGTCACTCGAAAATGTTAAATTCTTATTATATTTAGAAGAGAACTTTTTGATATAATAATCGATCAGCAATGGAATATCTTCTTTTCTTTTTCGTAAAGGTGGTACCGTAATTGGTATGACATTCAAACGATAAAACAAATCCTCTCTGAAATTTCCTTCGGCAACTAGCTTCTCTAAATCTTTATTTGTAGCCGCAATGACTCGAACATCCAATTTTTTAGGTTTTTCCGCACCAAGCCTCGTAATCTCCATTTCTTGTAAAACCCTCAATAACTTTACTTGGAGGTGTTGCGGAATCTCTCCAATTTCATCTAGAAAGATGGTTCCGCCATCAGCTTGTTCAAAATATCCTTTTTTTCCTTTTTTAGATGCTCCAGTAAAAGCACCTGGTTCATATCCGAATAATTCGGACTCCATCAGCGTCTCAGGAATGGCTCCACAGTTTACTTTTACAAATGGTTGATCTTTTCTTTGACTAGATCTCCATATTAAATTTGCGATTTCTTCTTTCCCTACTCCTGATTCTCCTGTTAATAACACCGTGACATCGACACTTGCCACTTGATGTACAGTTTTAATTAAATTTTTCATAATAGGTGAACGATAAATAAAATCGTTTTCATTTTTGTGATTTAAAGAATCTAACATTTTCTTGGTTTTTTCCAATTCATCTCGCAGCATTTCCATCTCTGTCATATCTTTGACATTAATAACTACCTTATTTACATTCTTTTGAGTGTCTAATATAGGAGTTGCTGAAATAATAAGCGAATTATTTGTTCTTATATTTTTTTTCAGGGTAGAACTGGATTTTTTGCTATCGATAACTTCATTTATAAGCTTTCCAATATCCTCTGATATATCAAATATATTGTGATTAGATTCATGAGTTATTTGGAAAATACTAGTGAATTTCTCGTTCATTTTAATAATGTCATATTTGTCGTTTATAACACAAATTCCATCATTCGAAGTATTAATAATAGTGTTTAATTCACTTACGATTTGCTTTACTGTCTCCAGTTCATTTGATATAAACTCGATCTCAGAAATATCTTGAAAAACACCCACTGCACCAATTACTTTATCACCATCAATAATAGGCGATCGGTTAGTAATGTAAGTACGTTTTCCAGCACGATATTTTTTTGTATGACCTTTCCCTGTTCTTACTACTTCTAATAATCCAGCAGGAAGAACAACATCTGTAAGGAATTTACCAATTGCTTTTTCTTTCGTTGTTTTTGCCATCCTCTCTGCGGGAGGATTTATTGCAGTGATCTTGCCGGACGCATCAATCGAAAGAATTCCATTATGAGCAGAATTAAAGATTGCATCTAAATGCTTTAATTGAATCTGTGTATCTTTTGTATACGCTTCTAGATACTGTTCTTTTGTAATATATCCAACAATAGCCCCTTTTTGGTTCACTACTGGATTCAAGGAACTCTGTCCAAAGTCTACTCTCCTTAATTCAGATCTTTCATCTAACATTTTGAATGATGATAACATGATTTCTCTTAAACGTGTTTTTTTCGTTTGTAAACCGAATAAAATCTCAGTTTCCGTAAATACTCCAACTAAATTGTCAAAATCGTTATATACCAATCCTCCTTCCATTCTTTGTTGTACTAGAGATTTAGCAACTTCCTCAATTAAGTCATTTTCATAAAACTTTAAAGAGGTTCTAGTCATAACTTCCTTAATAATCATATCTTCACTCCTCAGTGCTTAAAGCACTCAATATTGTATTATGCAAATTCCGTGCCAATCACATAACATTAATAATATTAATAATTTTTATAATTATCATTATTATTTTCATATTATCATGTAAATTTGTTGCAAAACAACAACACTTTAGTTGTTAATCTGCAACAAAACATAATAAAAAACAGCATTTCTTATAAGCCTACTATTAAAAAAATGTTGCTTTACTGCAACAAATAAAAAAGAGTAGCTGTTTGCTACTCCTTTATCGCCCGAATCGTAGCCGCTAAATATTTTTCGCCGCTTTACATCTCACTATATTCAGATAGAACCCTAATTTCCAAGCAAGCTCCAAGTATTGATTTACCTACACTTTTTTAAAACGTTGATCATATCAATATTTTGAAATTTGCGGTGAAGTATAAGTCGCGTTTTTAGGCTAATATTTTTGTTTCTCCAATAAGGTCTATTCCCATTCAATGGAACGTTTATTTCGCCCTGTCACAATCATAATGTTTCCAATACCAATTGAACCGCCCCTTCAACAATAGATTGAATCGCCGGCTTATCGATCGCTTTCGTCGCGGGTAAAAGATCTTAGGCAGAAATGACCGCTTTTCATGTCTGTTTAGTTCCTCCGCTAGCTGATTGTTGAAACACCCAAAGCCGACTTCCAACGAAGTTGATCATCATTCCGCCGAACGTGGCAATCATTTTACTGATCAATAAAGGCCATCCGCATATTTGTTGACATACGTATAAAAAGAAAACCGTCGCACCTAACGAGAAAAGATTGATGATGATAAACCGAAAGAATTCTTGAATCGTCGCTTTTTGTTTCATTTGAAACGTCCAAACCCGATTCCACACATAGCTGTTGAGCATTCCAGCTATATACGAACAACTTTGTGCTAACAAATACGGAACACCAATAGAAGTGAGAAGGAAAAACACTCCGAAATCGACGAGTGTATTTCCAACTCCCACTGTACAAAATCGCAATAATGTACCTATTTTTTCTTTCCTATTCAACATACTGTGGGACCTTTTCACCCTTTTGTCCGACTCCTCGACAATCTTTTAGAATATATAATGGACGATGTTTGACCTCATCATAAATTCTGCCAATGTACTCCCCTATCACGCCTAACATAATGAGGACAACTCCGTTAAAAAAGAGCGTAGCCATCAGAAGCGAAGACCATCCGACCACTGTAGAATTTGTAAACAACTTCAAATATAAAACAATAACCATCCAAATCACGCTCGAAAACGAAAGAAAAAATCCTAACAAACTTGCGAGCTTCAAAGGCTTGTATGAGAAAGAAGTAATCCCATCCATAGAAAATCGCAACATTTTCTTTAATGGATACTTCGTTTCTCCCGCAAATCGTTCATCGCGCTCATATTCAACCGCGGTTTGCTTAAACCCTACCCAACTAACGAGCCCACGGACAAAACGGTTTCGTTCTCTCATGCTCACTAACTGATCGCACACTTTCCGATCCATTAAGCGAAAATCCCCTGTATCTAATGGAATGTCAATGTCCGTCGATGCCCGCAGAATGCGATAGAATAAATGAGCCGTTACTTTTTTAAAGATTGTCTCTCCTTTTCGTTTCGTCCGCTTCGCATAAACAACCTCGTAACCTTCTTTCCATTTTTGAATCATCTCTAAAATCAATTCAGGAGGGTCTTGCAGGTCGGCATCGATAATGACAACGGCTTCTCCTAAAGCATAATCCATTCCCGCGGTAATGGCGATTTGATGACCAAAATTTCGGGAGAAGTCCAAATATTTGACCGTTTCATCCTTCAGCGAAAGCTCTTTTAAAATCTCGATCGTTTCATCTTTGCTTCCATCATTTACAAATAATAATTCATAAGATCCATCTGCTTGTTCCATTACCGTTTTTAACCTTTTATACGTCTCGCGAATGACAAGTGCTTCATTATATACAGGAATAATAACGGAATACTTCACCATATATGTCCCTCCTATCCTTCATATTTGTAAAGCTTCTCTGCTCTGTCCATTCCAAATGGCTGCTGGTCAGTAGATGTTTGACCTTTTTGCCACTCTTCTTGCGGCACTTCTTTACAATGAGTTTGAATCCATTGGATTAACTCGCCATTTCCTTCTCTACCACCAAATCCAGAGACAAGGAAATACTTCACTTCCCCTTTCTTTACCATTTCCTCTAATTTTTCGGTCGTTAACACAGGGTCACTCCCTAAAAATCCGCCCATTGCCATCACCGCTTTATCCGTTTTCAGCATAATTTCGGCAGCCGTTGTCGCCCGAATCGTAGCCGCTAAATATTTTTCGCCGTGATAATTCTTTTCTAAATATTCAACAAGCCCTGAATCAACTTCTCGTTCCATCCTTCCTCCCATCATTCCTCTCATCATTCCGTCCGCTCGCGGTCCAGATGGGTTTAAATCCGGACCCGCATAAGGAATGGTACTATTTCCTCCATATAAAACAGGGGTCATCGACCAATAAAATGGCATGATGAGAAGACCAATCATTCCAGCAATCTTTGTATAATATGCTGCCTTCTCTTTATTTCGAAAAGCTACTATAAGGACAAAAATAGAAAATCCTAGCAAAGCCATAAACAAAATCCAAGCAACATGAATCGAAGAGCGATTTTGGAATAATACATACGCTTCAAATAGGAATGTAGCTAAGAAAGCCGTTGGAAGTAACCATTGACTCCCATCCTGTTTCTCTTTGTAAAATTCCCATAACATCTCACTACCAATGGCCACAAGTACGGCGATCGCTGGTGCCATCATACTAAGATAATAACGATGGAAAAATCCAGCAATACTGAAAAAGCCCATCATCGGGATCGGCCAAGCCAGCCAAAATACTGTAAATGAATGCGACAAAGTAAAAGCACGTTGTTTACGAATCGATACGATCAGTCCGATCACGCTAAAAAGAACGAATGGAAGCAACCAGCTAATCTGTCCGGCTATTTGTTTATTGAAGAGTCGGAACAATCCCGGCTCACCCGTTTCGCCCCCTATTCCTCCCATTCTTCCATTTGGTCCGAACGTTTTCCCCATTTGTTCCGGATGCATATTCGGCATTCCTTGCGGCGGGTTTGGCGATGAACCATTTCCTTGATTTCCATTCTGGTCATTCATTGGAGAATTCATATTCGGCATTCCTTGTGACGGAGTACCTAACGAAGCATTTCCTTGATTTTGCTCATTTGTTTGAGAATTTGGGATTGACCTATTTCCATCAAATGAACGATTTCCCCCTGGTCCAGCCGTACCCGTTAACCGTCCGATTCCGTTATAGCCAAACGCTAATTCAAAGATGGAGTTCGTCTGGCTGCTTCCGATATAAGGGCGCTTTTCTTTCGGAATCGAATCCGCAATCACTGCATACGAAACAGAAATCGCAACTAATAAAATCGTGGCAATTGATAAGCGCTTGATTCGTTTTTTCCAGTTTGCGTTGCTTGCTAGGAAGTAAAACAAATAAAACGCAGGTAACACCATATACGCCTGCAACATCTTCATGTTAAAGCCGACTCCAACTAACGCAAAACTAAGGAAAAGCCACGAAACTTTTTGCGTATGAATCGATTTCATCAACGCCCATGCCGCGACTAAAAGAGTAAAAATTAAAATCGTATCGATGTTATTCGTGCGAGTTACGGACACAAAGATGGGCGTGCAAGCAAAAATTAAACTCGACCATAAAGCCGGAACACGCCCAACCATTGGCTTAACGATGACATAGATCATCCACGTTGCCAAAACACCGGCAATTGCTTCTGGAAGCAACACGCTCCAATCGCTCACGCCAAAAATCGCGACACTCAATGCTTGAAACCATAACGCAACAGGTGGTTTGTCGACCGTAATAAATCCTTCCGGGTCAAGTGATGCAAAGAAAAAAGCTTTCCAGTTTGCCGTCATGCTTTTGGCAGCCGCTGTATAGTACACATTCGACCCAGCGTTTCCCATATTATAAAAATTTAAAAAAACAGACAGTAACAAAATCGCAACGAGCCAAATATCCACACGGCCTCTCCGTATTGATTTCATTTCACTTCACACTCCTCTTTCTCTTCATATTTTTGTTGCCCCAGTCTTTGGACTTGTTTCAAAAATACAACAGTATGGTGAAAATTTAGTGAAAAAAAGCCCTACAGAGATGTTCTCTCCGCAGGGCTTTTCGACATATTTCAAAGTTTGACAAACCAAATGTCCGCCTTCATCTTGCAAACAACACAGTGAAGAAGTGAAACCATCAGCCGTAAAAAAATGCTTAAATAGCCCCTTTCAACAATCGAATTCCTTCCATCATATTATGTTCGCTCATTCCGCCAAATCCTAACAATATATAAAAGAGCAGGGATAACAGTTTCTTTAAAAGACTGTGTTCTGAAAGATTGTTGCTAGAAGCGACATATTTTTACCACCTTCAGCAAACGTTGTTCTTCGTGTCGCGCAATAGTGTAAAATATGAATGAAAAATGTAGTGTTACTCTTGATGATGATAATCGATTCCATATGGTATAGTTAGAGAAAGGAAAAACAAAAGGAGGGACAAAGAATGAAACATGGCGCACTAGATCTCCACAAACGTTTCGCAGCATTTCACAACGAACACAATCAACGCGTAGCAGAATTTCATAAACGTCACGCTGCTCAAATAGCGAAGGGCGAAAATGGAAATAGTTTGTTAGCGAAATGGGAAAGATTTGTTTATAACAAAGGACTTAATATCTTCAAGGCAGTGAAAAAAATATTCAACTAATGGACTGTTCCTAACGGGAGCAGTTTTTTTCACGCACTTCTCCTTAACTTCTCCACCGTTTGACTTGATGCACGTCGGAACCCTTCCAAGAACATATCCTCTGTCTGCATTTGCTTCTTGGCTTTCTTTCTCATGTACAAGAATGGATGCCAGTAGAGGTAATTGTCAAGGTATTTCGTCGCTACGCCACGGAAACGATACATCCACAATTTCAATTGGTTGTAGTAGCTATTGAATATGATACACACCGCGTTTCACATACTCTTTCTTGCACGTATTGACCGTATGGTGTTTCAGTCCTTTCAGTTCCGCAAACCGTTTGTAGTTGGTAGCTTCATCGGTGCATAAGGAAGCAGAGCCATCTAACAGATGTTCCATGACCTTATCAAATCCCGTAGCCGTAATGCGTCTTTCCTCACCGCTTTCAAAACACCACGTTGAGTCGTACCGTTCTTCCACGGGAAGCAATATCGTTACAATGACCGCTAAAGAAAAACTATTAAAAGACGAGCGAATCTTTTACGAGAGAAGAAAAGTTATAGACGACGCGGGAATGGTATGAAGATGAGCAAAACGAAGATAAAAAGCGAACAGGCATCGGAAACCTGCTCGCTTCTTATGTTAAGCCTTTTCCTTGATGGGCGTTTCCTTTGCTTCGTACAACAACACATTTACATCGTTCTACCCCAAAAAAATTAACAGCTGTAAACCCTTTCTCCAATAATAGCTTAAATTTGTTTTCTGATGCTATTCCTTGTTTGTGTTCCTTAAATAGTAAATATAGTCTGTCGATACTCCCTGATAACCCAACTGCCGAATCATCGCTGCAATATTCCCGCGATGATATGTTCCGTGGTTCGCAATATGGTAAATCACTTCACGGATACTGTTCTGAAAACGCTGTCCTTTCGTGTTACTATAAATGACTGGTTGTTCCAAATCATCTTGAAGATTGAAACATTCTAACATCTCATTATGCAAATCCGTAAACGCATTATCAATTTCTTTTATGTTCTTAAACGGTCTCGATTCGATGGAATTCACGCTTTTTCCGTTTATTCTTAAAAACCATAATTCATCCACAGCATACATATGGGCAAAAGTTTGTGAAATGGAAGGAAAGACGCTATTTACTTCCTTATTAATAATTTCTTCTGGCAACTTACCCAGATGTTCGATAAGTTGTTTATTTGCCCACGAGTGATAATCAAAAAATTGCAAGGTTAACTTTTTCATTGTCCCATCCCCCCCTAATTTTTAAAATATAAAACTATTTCGCTTCATTTTTCGGAATTCCCTGCTGCTCCCTGTTATGTTCCACTCTTCGGTATCCCCATTTATGAACATGTTGCAAAACGCATAAAAAAGCAAAAAACCTACACGTCTTGGAAGTTACTAAAAAACAACCTCCTAAGCAGTGAACACGATCGCGATTTCCACATTGGCAATCGAACAGGTCATTTTCAACGAAAATTCCCTCTTTTACAGACTTTATTTCGGGACATTAACCAATTTCTTTACTAGTGGCACCTTATGCAACAGGTCGCTCGCCTATTCCAAAAAAATCATTTTTTACAACCTATTTTTCTACTGCAAATTTGGTCGACTGCTGAAACGATCTCGCTATTTCCGCCATATTTAACAAATGGCTCTATACGTTGGCCAGCAAAACGGATCTGTTTATTCTGATAATATTTACATTTTCCTTGTTTGTTGAATGATTGCCTTGCTAAAATAATAATGCTATTTGCCATTAACCGTTACATATTCCATATAGAGAAAGAAAAGGAGAAAAAATGATGAAAAAAAGTCTTACCGTTCTGTCCGTTTTGTCTTTTTTGTTATTTCTAGCTGTATGGGTCAGCGTGAAAAACAAATGGATTCTTTCTTGGGATGAAACTTTATTAGAACAGTTCGGGAAATGGGATTGGCTGGGGATGTTTTCTATATTCGGCTCGAAAATGGCTATTGGACTTTGTAGTATCGGATTGGTCTTGTTCTTATGGTTTCGAAAGAAAGATTTTTATGGAATGGTTCTCGTATTAGCTGCTGTTGGAGGTAGCTATGGGCTCAATACAATCATCAAAAATGGGGTTGGTCGGGAGAGACCGCCGTTTTCGCATGGCGAAGCCGGTCTTAGTTTTCCAAGCGGTCATGCCATGGTTGGAAGCATTTATCTGTTATTAATCGCTTACTTTGTCGGTCATGAAGTGAAAAAAAGATCGTCCAAATGGGCGATTTATATAATGTGCGGCGTCCTTGCTTTGTTAACAGGTCTCAGCCGCTTGGCCAAACAAGTTCACTATCCATCTGATGTAGTAGCAGGATTTTTCTTGGCCTTTCCTTATCTTTACCTTTGTTTGACGGTTTATCAATTTTTCACAAAAAAGCGTTCCATCAATTCATAAACAAAACGCCTTTTATGCTTTAGTAGGTAAAAACTGTGTGATCGTTATAAAAAGCGACGTGATACAAATTCACGTTCTTTACTGTACCCTATTCCACATATTTCGGAACAAAAAACGGAGCATCCTAGAAACCTAATATAAGATGCCCCGTTTTTTTTTGTTGATCCTACCATAACTTTTGCTCTGTAGAAAAATTATCAACCGCTTCTTCTTTAACCTTATAGTTGCTGATTAGTAGCTCTTTCGTTGTAAATGTAATTCATTCAAAATTACTTACATAAGTTCCAAAATAACACATCCAAAATGTCAAAATTCTCACCGACGTGAATGTTCTATCATCCATCGTAACGAAACGTCGGCTCAATAAACATGGTTTCTCTCGTCGCTCCGAACCACTCGCGCAAAATCGCCTCTTTACACAAACGCTATGATTCTATGTCCCTACTGATATGCCAACTTCGTAAATGAGATTTCAAACTTCATATTTAATTTTTAGCGTTTTTTTAGCATTTTTTCACCATTTTTTCTCTATTTAAGATTTAAAGTAATCAATGCGCGCCGCAAGGAACGACTTACTTACGGCAAATATGTGATCCCCCCGAAGCGAGTACGCCCACTTTCATGACTAGTTTTTGAAGCTAATCATGGAATTTTTTGTTTATGAAAAATTGGGAGGGAGATGCCAATGTTCGTATTGAAAGATAAACGAAACATTAGCTTGTTTTTCATCCTTCTCACGACCATTTTATTGAGCTTTTATTCCATTTGGAATTATCACAACGATTCGATCTCTATGCCGAATCATATGCCGCAACAAATTTTTCGGGAAGGAGAAAATCATTTCTTCCATCACATCACCGGCAGGGAGTTTTCGGTGGAAACTTTAGACGAGCAGTACGCCACCGTTCTTTCTGTATACAGCGTGCTATTTTTCGGTCTATTTGCGGCTATGTACTATTTGTTTGTTCGTAAAAACATAAAAATTCAAGAGGATCATCAAAAGATCGTATTATGGACGTTATTAGGAGTCGGGCTTTTTTTGAGAATTGCTGCCGCTCCATGGATAAAGGGGCATACAGACATCCATTTGTTTCAACACTGGGCCATTGCCGCAACCAAAGGTCTTAGTGATTTTTATCAGAACAGTTCGAGCGATTATCCTCCGTTGTATATCTATATTTTGTTTATCATCGGTAAAATTGCGTCTATCCCTGACATGAGCGCTTATTTTACTTTGCTGCTTAAACTGCCGTCCATATTAGCGGATATGATAACGGCATACGTGATTTACAGAATGGCCGTCCAATACGTATCGATAGACATCTGCCTTTTACTATCCGTATTTTACATGTTTAATCCGGCGGTGTTTATGAATTCCACTATCTGGGGACAAGTGGATTCCTTTTTTACATTGATCGTGGTGCTGGCCATATTCACGCTAACCGAGAAGAAAGTGCTTCTTTCCACCGTGCTTTTCACAGCGGCTGTGCTCATGAAACCGCAAGGAATCATTTTTCTTCCTGTGATTTTCTTTGAGCTCGTGAGGTTAAAAAGCGTCAAACGTTTTTTGGCAGCAGCCGTTACGAGTTTCGTCACGACGCTCGTCGTGATTCTTCCATTTTCCTTGAAGCAAGAGCCGCTTTGGATTTTCAAACGATTTGCGAACACGATTGGGGAATATCCATATGCGTCTGTCAACGCCTTTAACTTCTACAGTCTTCTTGGGGCAAACTATGTACCCAATACGTCTACGCTGTTTCTATTTAGCTATCATACGTGGGGCATGATGTTCATCGTCATCATTACCGCTTTTTCATGGTTCATTTATATAAAAGGACGCAGCGCAAAATGGGCTGCTGTGGCGGCACTTCTGCAAATTGCTGGTGTATTCACGTTTTCTGTCAGCATGCACGAACGTTACTTGTTCCCTGCTGCGGCCCTGTCTATACTCGCGTTTATCTATTGGAAGGACAAAAGACTGCTTTGGTTATCAGCTGGATTCAGCGCGACGATTTTTATCAATACGTATGCGGTTTTTTATGCTAGACTCTTGTTTAATCATTCGACGCGTGTACCTTACAATTTTACGATGATCATTACTTCACTGTTGAACGTAATGTTCTTTATTTTTCTTGTGAAAGTGGTATGGGATATGGTCATGAAACAGAAAATATGGACATTCAAAAGCAATTAATAAGATTCTAGATTTATAATTTTGTAACATTGAGGATGGATCGAGCGCTATGTCGATTATTTCGCTTTAGATAGGTCTTGACAAAATTTCTTTTTCGATAGATAATTCTGAAAAAATCGTTCATATGGAAACGGTACGGGACGAGTAAATCGATGGAACGTGCAAGAGAGTGGAACTCATAGGCTGGAAGGTTCCTCACGGAAAGTCGATTGAACCTGCCCTAGATGGCCGCTTATGCAAACATAAGCCGTCTTTCCCTCGTTACGGGTCAAGAGTTGGGTGCTTATGCGCCAAAAAAGGTGGTACCGCGGAACGCTTTTTCCGTCCTTTTACAGGAAGGAAAAAGCGTTTTTTTATTGTGAAAAGAAAGGGTGATGTGATGAAAAAACAGCGGGTGGTCGTGAAAATTGGCAGCAGTTCTCTCACCGATGAGAGAGGTGCGCTTTCTGAACAAAAGCTTTTCGATCATGTTGAAGCGCTCGCCTATTTAAAGCAGTTAGGTCATGACGTCATTTTAATTTCTTCAGGGGCTGTCGCTGCTGGTTTCGGTCCGCTTGGCTATCCATCAAGACCGAAAATCACAGCTGGAAAACAAGCGGCTGCCGCTGTCGGTCAAGGAATACTTATGCAAGGCTACATTTCCGCGTTTCGGCAATTCGGCATTGTTACAGGGCAAATGTTATTAACGCGAGAAGATTTTTATAGTCGGGAGCGGTTTCATAACTTATTCTCGGCCATGTCTAAATTGTTAGAGCGCGGGGTATTGCCCATCATTAATGAAAATGATTCCGTTTCCGTTGAGGAGCTGACCTTTGGCGACAATGATATGCTATCCGCTCTTGTTAGTGGGTTTTTACATGCCGATGCCCTAATCATTTTAACGGATATTAACGGTTTGTACGATTGCAATCCGAAAACGAATAAGGATGCGAAAAAATACAACTTTCTCGCCGAAATCACGGACGATTTAATCGAGGCAGCAGGCGGCAGCGGTTCATCGGTCGGAACCGGAGGGATGAAATCAAAACTATTAGCAGCGCAAAAAGCTCTTTCATTTGGAGTGAGCGTGTTTGTTGGAACAGGTGAAGGAAAAGAAAAGCTTCGCGACATTTTAGAAGGAAAAGGTGATGGCACGTATATTGGCGCCCCGTTTCAATCCCACATGCAAATGCGAAAGCAGTGGATCGCCTATCACGCGCATGTTGCCGGGAAAATTGAAGTCGATGAAGGGGCAGAAACCGCCCTTTTGCGGCGCGGAAAAAGTTTGCTGCCAGCTGGTGTAACAAACATTTTCGGCACGTTCCAAGCGCTTGATGTTGTCGAAGTCGTCAATCAAAAAGGAGCCGTTATCGGCAAAGGGCAAGTATATTACTCTTCGACTGACTTAGAAAAAGTAAAAGGATGTCCAAGTGATCAGGCAAAGCCATACTCGATCAATCACCGCGCGGAAGTGATTCATCGCGATAATTGGGTGTCATTGAGAAAAACCGAAAACGGTCCTTGGCATTTGCCAAGGAAGCATCCGACCGAAGTTGGAGCTTTCGACGAAGAAATGCTTGCTTTTCGACGGAGAAAGCGAAACGGAGGAGGATGCTAGTTTGAGGTTAGACATTGAGGACACTTAGAAAAAGGTACTCTTCCCGTTTAAAATGTTTATACCTTCTTAAAACCCGTAAGAAAGGAGAGTTTTATAAAATGAGCGAGTTACTAACAAAAGCCCAACGATTAAAACAAGCAGCAAAAACATTGGCCGTTCGATCGACGAATGAAAAAAATGAAGCATTGGCCAAAATTGCCGATGCGTTAATTGAACAAAAGGAATGGATTCTTCAGGAAAACGAAAAAGATGTCGCGCTTGGAAAAGAACACGGGCTTTCCCCTGCTCTCATCGATCGCTTACAGTTAACCGACGAACGCCTCATGCAAATCGTCGATGGCGTTCGCCAAGTGATCCACCTTCCTGATCCAATTGGCGAAACAATCGAAGAATGGACCCGGCCAAATGGATTACGGATTCAAAACATTCGCGTTCCTCTTGGCGTCATCGGCATGGTGTATGAGGCGCGCCCAAATGTCACCGTCGATGCAGCCAGCCTTTGTTTAAAAGCAGGAAATGCGGTACTGTTGCGCGGGAGTTCATCGGCGCTCCATTCGAATAAAGCGCTCGTTCACGTGATGCAACAAGCTCTTACCCATTCGCCGATTCCTGCGGATGCAATCCAACTTTTGGAAGATACAAGCCGCGAAACGGCACAGCAAATGTTTCAACTGAATGAGTATTTAGATGTATTAATTCCGCGAGGAGGTGCCAACCTCATCCAATCCGTGATTCAAAACGCAACGGTTCCTGTTTTAGAAACCGGAGTTGGCAATTGCCATATTTTTATTGATGAATCCGCACAAAAACAAATGGTCATTGACATTGTCCTCAACGCTAAACTACAGCGCCCATCCGTTTGCAACGCTGTCGAAACCGTTTTAATTCACGAAAACTGGCCTCACGTTCAAGAGTTATTGGAAACTCTACACAGCAAAGGCGTCGAACTTCGCGGAGACCACACGCTTTTCTCCTCGTACTCGTTTGTTCATCAAGCCAATGAAACGGACTGGAGCACAGAATATTTAGCACCGATTTTAGCCGTGAAGCTTGTAAAAGATGTGAAAGAAGCGATTCACCATATTGACCAATATGGAACAAAGCATTCCGAAGCGATTATTTCTGAGGATCAAGAAAACGTCCGCTTATTCTTCCAAACGGTCGATGCCGCTGTTCTTTACCATAACGCATCGACCCGCTTTACCGATGGCGAACAATTTGGCTATGGAGCCGAGATTGGCATTAGCACGCAAAAATTGCACGCCCGCGGCCCAATGGGATTGCGCGCCATCACCACAACAAAATCGATTGTATACGGAACGGGACAAATTCGGGCGTAAAAAACAGCCAGCCTCCACATCGGAGGCTGGCGTTTACCATCGCTAGTTTCGTATAAACCCACCTTCTGAATCGTTTGACAAATGCTAGGCACCCATCACATATAGCCGTCATGGTCGATTTAGCGTTCACCGCTATCCTCTTATAAATCCGCCTTCCGAGTGAATCACTTGTCCCGTAATCCATTCCGCTTCTTCACTTGCGAGAAAACGAATGAGCCGAGCCGCATCATGCGGTGTGCCGATTCGACCAAACGGGAATTTTGGGAGGAGTTGTTGTTTGATTTCTTCGTTCATCCAGCCTGTATCCGTTGGTCCTGGATTGACCGCATTCACGGTGATTCCTTTTGTCGCGACCTCAACAGAAAATGTTTTCACAAACGCCTCTATCGCGCCTTTCGTGGCAGCATAGGCAGACTCTTTCGGCATCGGTCCCAACGATTGCCCTGATGTCATCATGATGATTCGGCCGCCTCGTTGTTTTTGAAAGATGTTCGCAAACTCAACACTAAGCATGATCGGAGCTCTTACATTAATAAAATAGTGACGATCCAACATCTCACTTGTCAACGATGAATAATCAGAATGATAAGAATAACAGGCATTGTTTACTAGAATATCTGGTTCTCCTAGCGTATCAATGACCGTTTTCAATAATTGTCTTGGTGCATCTTCTTTTGATAAGTCCATCTCGAGGCAATGGCACGTGACACCCAATTCCTCTATTTTTCTCTTAATCAACTGCGGCTCGTTTCGCTCCATTCCCCACGGCATCGACTCGTCGTATGCGCTCCAATATGTGAAAAAAATATCCGCGCCCGCTTCGGCTAACGACTCGCAAATAGCAGCGCCAATTCCTTTCATCCGGCTGACCCCTGTTACAATGGCGATTTTTCCTTTTAATGATCTCAACGTCAACACACTCACCTCTGCCTCATCTGTTTCACATCATGAACAACAGCAACAGTACTAACAACAAAGACAATCGTAACAATTGCTTCCCCGATGATCGTTCTCCATTCGATCTTATAATCTCTCCTTCAATTCGTTCGTATTTACTTTGCTTTCAAACTACGAAATCTTTAAAATCCCCTACGTTATTAGATTTGTTGTGCCTAAAAAACCCCCTTTATAGGTAGCTTTTAAATCTTCATATCTACCTATAAAGGGGGTTTACGAAAATCTTTATCGTCATTCGTCGATAAAATGGATAAATCGCAATTAATTTAGTTCTCTAGTAATATATTGCGAACTGACCCAGCCCACACGTCCATCTTTTAATATGATTTTATACCAAGAATTTTGGATTTCCAGCTTCCCATCGTCTGTTAACGACAACTGAACATACTCCCCCATTTTTAGCTGTCCGATTGGATCCTTTTCCGTTGACGGCGTCGGTCTTACATTTAATGTGTTTGCACTGACACTGCCTAAGTTTTTGACCGTAATGTACTTTTTATAGTCATAAAATTTAATGGAATTCGTCCAATATTCTTGATTGTTGTATTTTAAACGAACCCAGTAATCATTCGTTTTCTCCAGCAGCGTAAATGTAGATCCTTTTTTCAAAGTTGTTATGCTTTTATCCGCTCCTTTTTGACCGTATAACGGAAGGTCTTGATTCGCCACCGCCACAATATTTGCCGGAAACACGTCCGATCCTTGTGGTATATCTGGTGATGCAGGCACCGTTTCGTTTGGTTTAGCGGATTTGTAATAATTACTATCATACTTCAAAATATTGGCCATATGGCGGGCGATGCTTTGCCCCCAATATGGATCGCTGGCGTAGTAAAAATTCATGCCTTCACTGCTCTCCTCGACACGTGTTCCCGCTAATGTATTGGTGCGAAACCCGAGATATGCTCCTTTAAAATACGAAGAGGTCGGGTTTAAATACGTTGCTTTCAGTCTTTGTGCAATATATTCAATCGACGCTTCCACCGATGAAAAACGGTAAGCGGCAACAAACGGAGTCGCGTCATAAGCTCCGTAACCGAATAAATTGTATTTCGTAAGCGCCAGTCTCGAAGTGCCGAAACCACTTTCATGAATCGCATGCGCGGCTAAATATAACGCATTAACTCCATATTTTTTACCGGCATCGATAAACGCTTGCCCTTTTCCTAGTAAAACGCTTTGCTTATTTGTTGAATTGACATAATTTTCGATATACTGATTTATTTGTTGAGCCGTAACCGAAGCGGTTGTCCGTAAATCAATAAATTGATAACCGTCCCGCACTCCGTTTAAAGGAGCTCCTGTTTTGACTTCCGTTACATAATACCCAGAAACGTAACCGATTGTATTATTATATGTTATTTTGTACCAATTATTGGACGTTTTATGGGTCGGTACAATAATCGTTCCCTTTGAAATCGTTGTAAGGATAGTGGAGTCTGTATTCGGTTCTTTTCGTACATTTAATAAATTCGCCATTACCGCAAACGTTTTGCCAGAAATCTCTTGTTCTGTGACAGCAGCATTGGATGAATGATTCGGTTGTTGTGGTTGCTCTGGTTTTTGCTGCTCTTGCGTTGATTGTTGTGGCGCTGGCGATGACGGCTTCTGTTGAACGGCGTCCCCTGTGTAACGAGCAAAATCGTTGATATAAATATAGCCAGTTTTATTTTTATAGGTAACTTTATACCAATTTCCAACACTAAAACTAGATGAAATAATCGTTCCTTTTGCAATTTTCTCTAACTTTGCGTATCCACTTCCAAAGGAAGAATATAAAAACGTTTCCTTATTCGCTATATACTTCGTCTCTATAAAACTTTTGGATAAAACTTTTTCTACGTCACTGATTATGATATATAGTTTTTTTCCATTAAAAGACACTTCGTACCACGTTTGGCCAACACTATTTACTACTTTTCTCGTTGAATATAATCCGTTGCCACTGGCTAATCTAGTAACAGCTTTATTTTTCGTATTTGGTGTACTATAAAGATTAGCTTCTTTCTTTGTAAAATAATATGTACCGCTCGTTTTTATATATTGATCATATTCTTTTAAATAACTGCCACTTACCCAGCCTGTTTTCGTATAGCTTTTCCCTTCCGACATATATTGGTACGAAACGTTGTACCAACTACCTTTTTTCTCTGTCGCCGTGACTGTTTTTCCTTTCGGAATTGTGATGATCACTTTGTAATTCGTTCCCGCTCCCGACCGCATGTAGAGATTATCAGTCGTTTGATATGTTGTTTTGTTTAATTTTACCGTACTCGCTGCCTCTACTGTACTTACGTTCCACGGAATCATAGAACCCCCCGTAGAAGCAACTAAAAGCCCCATTGATAAAACGACAGCTTTTCCTATATTTTTCATCTTTTCGTTCTCACCTATTTCTCTTTTTTTCTATCTTCTTACTGAGAAGCGACAAAGAAAAATTGAACAATATTTTTCTACTCTTACTTTTTTTATCGGCTCATTTTCAAAAATGTTAAGTGATTCGTAGATGATAATGTATTGATGATGTTTAAAATTTTGTGTAAAGCATTTTACTAGATTAAAAGAAAAAGGTAGGGTATTCTCTGATTTGGCCATAACACATTTCAGAGAAAGGAGTACCCTACCCATGTCTAAAAGTATACCGAATGTAGACTGGGCCAATTAACTGAAAAGTATCATTCGTCAGTTTGTAAAGGAAAAATTAGGGCGAATCATGCGTGAAGAAATAAAAAATTTCCGCGGAACGGAACAAGCTGGAACGTCGAATATAAGAAACGGCTATTATCAGCGAAATCTATACTCTGTTTAACATGTTCACCAAGAAGTGTCCCGCCTCTAAACAACGTGTAGGCGGGAGAGGTTCATCTGTCTAGATGAATTATAACGCGATATGAACAAAAAAAGACCACCCTTTAAGGATGGCTCACTTTCGAAGGAACGGAAATTTTCTGGGCTTTCGTCAATTCCTCGTCGACCGTTAACAGCTCTTTTTTCTCCCAACTGACGAAATAATCTTCCCACATAACATGGCAAGAATCATTAGTAACATCTAATACGATGCCTCTTGCTCCGTCAAGGGCAAAAATGACGCAATCTCCCACTTGAAACATGGCAATCACCCAAGTCGAAAAACGATGCCATGACCGCCCCGAGGATATTCCCACTTAATATTTTCGTACGGACAGCCGATTCGACAACTACCGCATTCGTGGCAGCCTTCGTAACCGACATGCATCCTAATTTCTTCCCATTTATATACATCCGCAGGACAGAAAATGGTACAAATTTTATCGGGACATTTCGTTAAACAAATATTCGGGTCGAGAACGTGGAGATGTGATTTCGTATCGGCATTGAAGCGGACTAAATATTGCTTTTCCTCAATCGTTTGCTGTTTACTCATCATTTCATCACCTTCCATGCCTTCATCATATCGCGCGCCAGCTTGAACTTCTCTTTCGTTGAGCCGAGATCGCGCCAAATCTTTTTCTGTTTTTCCCATTTGGACGTTCCGTCAACGGTAAACATTTGGCTCGCCGCGCGGTTCATCATCGGAATATACCGTTCGAAATATTGCGGAAACGCATCAAAATGATGGGTCGCATCTTTGTATTTTTTCAAATCTTGACCGATGAAGCTTTCCATCAGTTTCATCCGATATTGATCGAGCGTGCTTTCTGAAAAATCATTGCATGCCTTTGCCATAATGATCGTTTCAGCTGCTAATCGTCCAGACGTCATCGCCATATTCGATCCTTCGCGATGAATCGCATTCACAAGCTGAGCCGCATCCCCGACAACAAGCACACCATGCCCCGCTACTTTCGGAATCGAATGATAACCGCCTTCTGGGATGAGATGGGCTAAATACTCGATCGGTTCGCTGCCTTGAATGTAAGGACGAATCATCGGATGGTTTTTCACATATTCAAGCAGTTCGTACGGCTTAATTTTATGCTTAATCAATCCAGAAAGTAACGTGCCGACACCGATGCTTAACGTATCTTTATTCGTATACAAAAACCCCGTCCCTAATATCCCTTTTGTCGCATCGCCAAACAGTTCAATCGTACATCCTTGCCCCGGCTCTAAATTAAAACGATCCTCAATAATGCCTTTGTCGAGCTTTAAAATTTCCATTGTCGCTAACGCTACTTCATCCGGGCGCCACTCGCGATGAAACCCAAGCTGTTTTGCCAATAGTGAATTGACACCGTCTGCAAGGACGACAACGTCGGCATATACGTCTCCGTCAGAACGGTCTGTCCGAACACCGATGACACGACCGTTTTCCACGATACATTCAAGAGCGACCGTTTCACAAACGAGCAACGCCCCTTGTTCGACCGCTTTTTCCGCAAACCATTGGTCAAATTTTGCACGCAATACGGTAAAGTTATTGTACGGCTCCCGTCCCCATTCTAACCCTTTATAGCTAAACGTCACGGCTGATTCTTTATCCATCATCATAAATCGTTGTTCGACAATCGGTCGTTCCAACGGTGCTTCTTTATAAAACTCAGGAATAATGTCTTCCATCATTTTCCGATACAACACGCCACCCATCACGTTTTTTGACCCCGGATACTCGCCGCGCTCTAACAGTAAGACGTTCACCCCTGCTTTCGCCAACTCATACGCACAAGCTGTTCCAGCCGGCCCTGCCCCGACAACAATGCAATCAAATTTTTCAGGCATGGTGTATTTCCTCCTTCGACTTTGACGCTGTTTTTATGTTCGGAAGCTCTTCTTTGATCCGTTCAATCATAAGCGGCACAATTTCAAACGCATCACCGACAATGCCGTAATGACACGATTGAAAAATCGGGGCATTTGGGTCTTTATTGATGGCGATAATGAGCTCTGAGTTTTGCATGCCGACGAGATGTTGAATCGCTCCGGAAATGCCGATCGCAAAATAAATTTTCGGCGTCACCGTCACTCCGGTTTGTCCGACTTGATGATGGTGATCAATCCATCCCGCTTCAACGACATCGCGGCTCGCTCCGACCGCGCCACCAAGGGCGTCCGCGAGCTGGTGAATGAGCTGAAACCCTTCTTTGCTTCCCATTCCTTTGCCGCCGGCCACGACGATGTCCGCTTCATCAATGCGCACATTTTTTGTGGTTTCTCTTACAATCTCTAACACTTTTGTTCTCATTTCTTCTTCGCGAAGCGATATTTGTTCTTCTACGATTTTTCCTGTTCTCGCCGGATCTGGCGATAGCGCTTTCATAACTTTTGGACGAACTGTCGCCATTTGCGGACGATATTTTTTGCATAAGATCGTCGCCATAATGTTTCCGCCAAAAGCCGGACGGCTCGCCAACAACAAGCCCGTATCTTCTTCAATATCGAGCACCGTCGTATCAGCTGTCAAACCGGTTGGTAAATCGGTGGCGATGGCGCTCGCTAAATCTTTTCCTGTCGGTGTCGCGCCGTATAAAAGAACTTCCGGTTTATGCTTTTGACAGCAATCAAGCAGGGCTCTCATGTAAGACTCTGTCCGGTAATGTTCAAAAATCGGGTCGTCATATACATAAACAACATCCGCCCCATATACAAACGCCGTAGATGACAATTGTTTCACATCACTTCCAATCAACACTCCCGCTACTTCGGTGCCTCTTTTGTCAGCGAGCTTTCTTCCCGCTCCTAACAGTTCGAGCGAAACAGGCGCAATTTTCCCATCTTTTACTTCCAAGTACACCCATATTCCCCGATAGTCGTCGAAATTCATCGCACTCCCCTCCTATTGGAACAGCTCTTTTTTCTCTAAAATGATGGAAAGTAGCTTATTGACTTGTTCTTGTGCGCTTCCTTCAAGCAGTTGGCCGCCTTGTGGCTTTGGCGGTGCCCATACTTTTGATACAATGGTTGGAGATCCTTTCAGTCCTAGTTGTTTGCGGTCAACATTTTCTAAATCGTCTGCGGTCCAAATCGTTGGTTGATAACGCGCGGCTTTAATCATGTTCGGTAAAGGAGCAAATGAAATGTCGTTAATTTCTTTTTCAACGGTAAACAAACACGGCAATGTTGATTTGACGACTTCATAACCGTCTTCTAACTTTCGATGAACGATCGCATAGCCTTTTTCTTTATTTATTTCAACAATTTTTTTCACGCCTGTAAGGGGAGGAATGTTTAAACGGCGAGCGATCCCAGGCCCGACTTGGCCCGTATCCCCATCGATCGTCATTTTTCCGCAAATCACTAGATCGATCGGTTGGCATTTCGCGATTTTTTCGAGCGCTTTCGTCAGCGCATAGCTTGTTGCTAACGTGTCCGCTCCGGCAAATGCACGGTCGGAAATCATATATCCCTCATCAGCGCCAAGTTCAATACATTTTTTAATCGCCTTCACCGCTGGAGGAGGTCCCATCGTCAACACCGAAACCGTTCCTCCGTACTTCTTTTTCAACCGAACGGCCTCTTCTACCGCATGCGCATCATACGGATTTAAAATCGCTGGGGCGCTCGCCCGATCCATCGTGTTCGTTTTTGGGTTCATTTTAATAATTTTTGTATCAGGAACTTGCTTAATACAGGCTACAATATGTAGCATAAACTCACCTCCAATGTCGTGTGTTTTTTTTGCTCGTTTGTTCACATGTGTATGCTCTACTATATCCCTCCTACTTTATTGTTATTTAGCAATATGTATGAATATTCTAACATACGCGATAAATTACTCAGAATAATTGACGGAAAATTTAAAATTTTATTCAAAAATAAAACAAAAAATTGACCGCTTGGCGCTGTTGTGTAAAACGAACGAAACAACAGCACCGTGCTGTCAATTAGCAACAAACCATTTGAAAATTCCTTTCTTCTTTACATCCTGTTTTGTCATTTAACCAATCATTTTCTGAAACCTTTTTAACATGTTCACCGAGAAGTTTCCCACTTCTAAGCGAAGTGTAGGTGGGATACATTCATGATAAACAGTCCCCTAAACTAAATATAGAAAACTGTCTATCTTCTGTCTACTAATAGCGATGTCTTCTTACAAGACCCTCTAAAACAAGCGCCACTCCATCTTCGTCATTTGTCGCTGTGATGAAGTCGCTATGTTCTTTTACCTCAGGGGCAGCATTTCCCATCGCCACACGATAACCGGCAACCGCAAACATCGAAAGATCATTATAACTATCTCCGAAGACGACGGTGTTTCTCATATCGATATGGTAATACGATGCGAGTTTAGTTAGCGCGCGACCTTTCGTGGCTAGTTTATGGTTGATTTCAATATTATTAGGATGGGATGAAGTGACGTTTACATTCGAAATCTCCGCAAACTTCAATGAAGCAGCTTTTAATAGGTCTTTATTCAACGAAAAAACAAGCACTTTGTAAAAAGCGACATCCTTTTGTGACCACACCTCGCTAATGTCGTTCACATACGTCACGCGCGCCTGTTGGAACTGTTTCTGAACAATTTTCTTTAAATCTTTATCATCCACTCTGTCCACGAATGCTTCCAAATGCTCACGATTATGCAACCCAACATATACAGCGTTCTCTGTGTAAATTTCACAATATAAATCATGCTGCTTTCGAACCCACTCGAGTACAGGAATGAGTTTTTGCTTATCCAAAGGAATATGGTCGATGATCGTCCCATAAGCAAGCGTCATCATAGCCCCATTCAGGCTTATAATCGGACAAAAAAGCCCCACTCTCTGCAATGGCTGATAAGCATCTTTATACGCTCTTCCTGTTGCAATGGCTACTAAATGGCCATTCCTTTGCGCCCGAATGATTGCCTCTTGATTTCTTGCACTAATCTGTCCATACGAGTTTAACAACGTTCCATCCATATCTAAAGCAATGAGCATCCGTTCATCCCTCGCTTCTTTGTGAGGATTCGGCTTTCAAACCGCCATCTTTATCGCTGGCAAATGCAGCGTTACGATGTAAAACTTTACATCATTATAATACAAAATTAGGGAATGAGGGTGATATAAAAAAGCAACCCCTCTGGTCTTTTTTTCCTGTCTTGTTCAACGATCGTCCCCCATTAGTGGAAGAAACTGCGTATCCAAACACAAACTTCATATACATAAAAATAAAGAAAAAAAAGAAACCTAAGGAACAATAGCATAATTTAACCAGCAACCATTTTTCCTATTTTCACTAAAAGAGAACGGATGGAGATATCATGAGGAATATTGCTGCTTTATTTTCAATGCTTATGCCTGGATTCGGACAAATATATAATGGTCAGTTCATGAAAGGTGTCTTCTTTATAATAGCTGAACACTTTGATAACGCATTAGGAAATATAAACAAAGCCATTCACCTCGATTTTAACGGATTACACCAACAAGCTGTAGAGGCGACAAATTTTGACTACATGTTATTTTACCCTGGATTTTATGCTTATTGCGTATGGGACGCATGGTATTACGCAAAAACCAATGCTGACAAGACAAAAACCGCCATTCCTTTTGTTATTGGTGGTTTTCTTGGAGAGATGGGTTCAATATTTGCAAACCAATTACCAATGCCTACTCTAACGGTTGGAATGTTAATGATTATTCCTATGATTTGTGGGATGATTATATTTAGGAATCAGTAGGCATGAGATCAAAACACCTTTTGTTCAACTAACTTGTCCGTTAGCCACCTATCTCATATTTCGCAGCACCACAGATTATGGAAAAAATTCTGTTCTTCCATGGGAGTTGAACAAAAAATCAACAACAGATCCTTTCCACATTTTTATGGGTTTCTATTTCATTAATCAAGTTCGAAAGCAACCTTAATGATTTAATATAATTTATATTCAAAAACAAATTTAAAAAGAGCAACAATTAATGAATTGCTGCTCATACCACATCAAAAAAACGTTTCCGTTTTAATTCCTGTTTTTGCTGATCTCTAACTGTTTCTAACAGTTGTTGATCCCATTTTTCTAATCTTTGCTCGATGCAATCTTGAAGCTTTTCATTCTCTTCTTGAGTAGCAGCTAATTATTGTTGTACTACTTGCTCTAAGTTTTTATAATTAAATTCTTTTCTCGAAATCTGGCTGCCGCATAAAAAAGTTCTTTTTATGCATTGATAAATATTACTTGGTTAGAATAAATAATAAGCAAATTAACAATGGGAGATTGATTGATCCGTGGACAAAATCATTTTGTGGTCATTTTTTATCATTGGAATTGTCTTATTGTTTTTCAGTTTAAAAAAGCCATTAATCAAAGAAAGAAAACCAATAATTAAAGACACGATTTTAGTTTTCTTATTGAAAGCTTATTTTTCAACATTTTTTGGCATTTTTGTTGCAAAAGAAAAAATGATTGAATACCCTGTAAGATTTTTAAGTAAATATTTCGATACGAGCATTATTTTTGAATCCTTTCTATATCCAATTATGTGTGTTTACTTTTTTCAAACAACTTATCATTCAAAATTTCTAGGCATCGTTGTACAATGTGCGTTGTATACCTCTGCTTTAACGATCATTGAAGTTCTTTGTGAAAAATATACCAATTTAATTAAATACCATACATGGACATGGATGTACTCGTTTGTAACCATCTTTCTTCTATCGCTTTTTGTTCGTATGCTTATTCAATGGATGAACAAAATGGATGAATCAAAGGCATAGCGTGCTTTATAGCGCGCTATAAAATCTTGTATATTACTTCTGCCAGAGTCGCCACCATTTTTTCTTCACTAACTCACTTTGACTGATAGCTCGTTCCCCGCATCTCCCTCATATCCTCTGTTGATCTCTAAATAAAGAAGCAAAACATCCAGATACAATGCTCTGTTTTGAGGTTCACTATCATTGCGAAACACTTTCCCAAGTGTTTGTTTTGCTGCGCAAATTTGTTTTTCTCGCAAGGTTAATTTCTACCCTATAAAATATATAAAAAACACCTTAAAAATAAATTTATCGTTTAGTTACCATAAAATATAATTATTGCAATTAGTAAACAAAAATGATTTACTGAACATTCGCCACCCGTTTAGCTTAAAAATGGTTTATCTTAAACAGGCGATAAAACTCCCACTTTGAAACGAAGTGAAAGTAGAAGTAGTTCCATTCTCACGCTAATCTGTCCATCCGAATTCAGCAACGTTCCGTCCATGTCTAATGCAATGAACATCGGTTCATCCCTCGTTTCTTTTTTGGGATTCGGCTTTCAAACTGCCATCTTTGTCGCTGGCAAATGCAGCGTTACGATTAAAAACTCTACATCATTATAATCTAAAATTAGAGGGAAAAGATGATATAAAAAGCGATCCTTGCTCTGATGGATCGCTTTATTGTGTTCCATTCAACATTTCTTTAATACCATAGAAGCAAATATGTGATGACGAAAATTTTAAAAGCGTCAATAAAATTATAGTTAGAGATCTATACTTTGTTTAATCGTCGTGTTAATGACGTTTACCTTTTTTAACAGGAGGGGTTTTGTCACAGTCAAAACATTGGCTGAATGAGTCATCAGGACACATCCCAGGAATTGGTTTACATGGGTTAAAGTTATGATTATCGAGAACTTCGTATGGTCTCATCATATCATGGTCCTCGTGTTCTAGGATGTGACAGTGCCACGGGTAGATTCCGGTAAATGGTCCAAAGCGCGCAATGATGCGGGTGACTTCCCCAGGATTGGCACGAACGGTATCTTTCCAACCCCTCTCGTATGGCTCAGGTGGTCGTCGTGACTCTAATTTAAGTTGAGGACCATTTGGACCTTCAATAAACTCGGTGCGGTCTAAAATTTGGAAAGTAACAAGGTGCAAGTGAATTGGATGTGTATCAGCTGTCATATTCCATAGTTCCCAAATCTCTATCGTACCATTATACGGAGTTTCCGTAAGCGGCAATTCATCCCAACGCATGTTGTTTAGCAGAAGGATAGGACGGCCAAATTGATCGGTTTCTTCCACAAGGAGATTTCGACGTGTAGTCACAGCCTGATTAGGATCAAGTCGTTCCAGACAACTTAATATTTCTGGTATTTTACTTTTGTCTCGTTTCGAAACTTTTGATTTAACACGGAACTGCATGATATTCCTTAAGTCTTCGGTAGGTTCATCTCCACTTGGGAAAGGAGCTGGGGCATCATTTGTAAGGATGATGTTTTCTCCTGCATGGTTAGAAAAATCGATGATGACGTCAACGCGTTCAGCTGGTGCAAGAATAATTTTAGATACCGTTATGGGTTTTTCTAAAAGTCCCCCATCTGTACCGATTTGTATAAAATTTAGGTCAGAACTTAACCGCATGCGGTAAAAACGAGCATTGGAGCCATTAAGGATACGGAATCGGTATTTTCGTGGCTCGACCTCAAGATATGGCCACACTTTTCCGTTGACTAAAATCGTGTTTCCGAAAAACTCAGGAACAACGGATGGATTTGGTAGATTTGGATTGATTGGTGGAGACGGTTCTGGAGGTGGCACCTGACCTGGCTGGGTTGGATAGAAGAGTTCACCATTAGGATAGAACGAACGGTCTTGGATGACGAGCGGAATTTCAAATTTTCCACTAGGGAGTTTCAATTTTTCTTCTTCCTCATCTCTCAGGATATAGAAACCTGCAAGGCCTGCATAAACATTCAGACGAGTAATTCCAAGCGCGTGGTCATGATACCATAGCGTCGCGGGGCGTTGGCAGTTTGGATAATAGTAAACTTTATGCGCGAATTTCGGTCCAACATTTTCAAAATCTCTCGTAAACCATGCTTCCGGGTACCCATCACTTTCTGGTCGAACGCGACCTTCATGCAAATGTACAACAGTTCGAACAGAAGGCTTATCTGGTTCTGCACCGTGAAGCGTTCGATCCACTGGCAGCAGGTGCTCAAAAGGCAATTGATTTTCCCACTCGACAAGAATAGGGTGATTGCGGCGTACCTCAAATGTAGGACCAGGATACATACCGTTGTAACCCCAAACGGTAGTCGGTGGTAAATCACGATGTAATTTTTGTTTGACTTGTTTCATCGTTACCTTATAGAATGGGATGCCATCGCGTTCACCTTGTGCTTTTAAGACAGGCGGAATAGGTAATGCATCCACAAACTTCTCCAAAGACATGTAATAGCCTCCTTATAAATAATTTTTATCCTTTATCAGTTTATGTGAAAGAAAATCTAAACTTAACTTGTTTAGGAAAATCGAGGGCAGAGTAAGTCTAGAAAAGTAGTGTTCTCTACCTTCTCTAATTCTCATAAAATTCGATGATAACGTTTTTTAGATGTCAAGGTTGAGAAATGCCAATGTCTCGCCATCTTCCAAAACAAAAACCACCTTCCTCATCCAAAGTCATGATTCGTTAATGGAAGGTGGTTTTTTCTATTCGGTTTACCGATTTTCCTTCAATACTTGTACTTGTTTTTTTATTTCTTGAACGAGAGGATGATCTTTTTCTAATTGTGAATATTGGAAAAGAGCTCCTTCAATTCCTATTTCCTCGATGGTTTTTTGCAGTTCCAGTGCCTCTGTATCTTCTTTATAATCGAACAGTAAAAGAGCTGCAATTCCTGTTGTTAAACCTTGTGGTATTTCTTTGAATAATTCATAATATTGCTTTGCTGGGCTTATGAGACGATCATTGGCTCCGAGCTTGCGAATCGGAGAGCGTGCCACCCGGATCACTTCATCTGTAATGGAAGCGTTTGCGAATCTATGAACAATTTTTTTGATATATGCTTCATGTTCTTCCGCGTTCCATCCATATTTTTTTATTAATACGTTTCCCGATTCATGAAGCGCCTTGTCAACATACAAGCGAACCTCTTCATCTTTCATCGCTTCGTTTATTGTTGAAAGCTTCTTGTAGTATCCTAAATATGAAGCGATCGCATGTCCTGTATTCACAGTAAACAACTTCCGTTCGATGTAAGGTTGTAACTCGTCAACAAATTGAGCACCGATAATCGGCGGGATTTCTCCTACCATATTTTTTGTTTCAATCACCCATTCAAAAAACGGTTCAACAACCACTGTAAGTAGGTCATGATGTTTTTGGTTCGGAACGATGCGGTCAACGGCACAATTCGGAAATCCATAATACGTTTCAAACGCTGTTTTTTCTTCTTCCGAAATATGTTCCCACACGTGTTTCTTTAAAAAGCTGCTTCCGCCGATCATATTTTCACATGCAATGACATGCACCGGTTTTCGATTGGCAGCCAACCGTTTGCGAAGCCCCTCCGCAATCACAGAAGAAATCAGCGGTAACACATTCGGCCCGACTGCAGTTGTTACTAAATCCGCTTTTATAATGTGATCGATTACCTCATTATATTGTGTTTGACTGTTTAAAGCAGAAACGTTACGAATAAGCTGCTCTTCGTTCGATTCGCCAGCAATCACAACCCGATACTCTTTTTTCTCACGCAATAGTTGAACGATTTCATCATTTACATCAACAAAAACAACCTCATAGCCAGATTGCGAAAGCAAGCTGCCGATAAATCCTCTTCCGATATTCCCTGCACCAAAGTGAACAGCTAACATGTTAATTCACCTCATGTAAAAGTTGAAGAATTTCTTCTTCCGTTGTCGCTTGGATCATTTTTTCGATATTTTCTTCTTCTGAACAAACGAGCGCGATTTTCGAAAGGATTTCTAAATGCTCATTATTTTTGCCTGCAATTCCAATCAATATTTTCGCGATATTTCCATCTCCGAAATCAACCCCGTTTGGAACTTGGACAATAGAAATGCCTGCTTGTTTCACAAGATTTTTCGCATCTTCCGTCCCATGAGGAATGGCGACAAAGTTCCCCATGTACGTCGACGTTAACGCTTCTCGCTCAAACATTTTATCAATATAAAACTCTTCTACATACCCTTGCTCGACTAAAATCGTCCCCGCTAAGCGAATTGCTTCTGTCTTATTCGTTACTTCTGCACGTAATACGATATTTTCTTTCTTTAAAATCGACAATGTTATTCACTCCTTACGATGTTGAAGATGTTCGTAAAAAAACTTTTCTAAATGGTAACTTAAAAACGAATTCAGTTGCTCTTCGTTCCCTTCTGAAAATAACGCGATACTCTCTTCGTCTTTAATAATTAGTGAACTAATATGGCTTAATACAGATAACATTTCTTCCGAAGCATCTTTAGGCGCTAAAAGCAACAACATTCGATTGATGTTCATCGGCTTGTCATGCATTCCCATCACCGTTTGCCGGTTAGCGAGAGAGTAGATCGTAAACGAAGGTCGAAGAACAGCCGAGCTGCGCGTATGATATAAAGCAAGAGACGTTTCCGGGATGCCTAATCCCCCGATTTTTTCCCTGTTCCATAATTCCGTAAGAACGGGTTCTGCCTCTTGAATGACTCCTTTTGCCCGTAGTTGATGGCATGCTTCCGAGAGTGCCTCTCTGATGGAATTACCTTGTAGCGACTGTATCGTAAACCCTTTTAAAAGCTGCACAATCGTTTCGCTCATCACTTGAATCGAGCTCATTTTTTGAATCGTATTTTCTGAACGATCCGTTTGTTTTTTGCGAAATGCCGCCTTCTTATTTTTTAAAAACTGTCTAATTGAAACAATTTCCTCTTCTTGCAATATCGGACTAACAACAAAATACGTTTTCTCGAAAGTATGAATCGGCACTGTCGACACAATCAAGTCATATTGACTCGTATCCACTTTCCGCAGTTCAAAGACCGATTTTTGTTCAATATGGACAATATCTGGAATTTCTTTTTTCAATCTGGTTGCTAATATTTTTGCTGTCCCCAAACCGCTTGAACAGATGACTAACGCATGCAGCCCTTTCTTTTCCCGCAATAAAGCAGAAGCAAAATGAAGAACTAAATAACCTATTTCTTCTCTCGGCACAGTTACATCAAAAAATACTTTTTTAACCCCTTTTTCTACAATTGAAAAAAGATCAAAATAATCTTGAACAATTTTTTCAAGCAATGGATTTGTAATGCCCATGTTATGTTGAATGCGATATAAAGCGGGCTTTAAATGAACGACTAAATCTTCGTATAGCGAATAATCGTTTGTTAAATCGGCGTGAAGTTCCTCGCTGACAAAGCGAATTAACTCTTGTGCTTTCATGCCGATTTCTAGGCTTGCTTCTTCTAACATATACCCTTGACGATCTCGAAGTTTCGCTCCCATTAAATGCATCGTAATATAGCCAATTTCCTCTTTCGGTATGGCAATACGAAACGCATCTTCAAGCGATTTCGCAATCGTTTTAGCCGTTTCATATTCCTTTGTCGAACGGATCGTTTCTAAATACTGTTGTTCAAAATTAATCGGCTCTCCTTGCATAATTCTCTCGATCGCTAAGGCGAGATGAATGACGAGCGCAATATAAGAACTATCCGCAATCGTAAACGGAAGATCTGCTTTCATGTTTTCAATTTGTTTTTCAATCGTGAACAACTTTTTCTTATCGACAAGACCCAGTAGTTTTTCGGTGACGGTATTCACCATGTCGGATGACTTTTTTTGAATCGACTCTTTCATCAATGAAAGAAATTCCGATTCGTTGAAATGGTGGAATAATAGTTGGCTCATCATCTTCCTTTTGGCGGATTCTGATCCGTTGATTTCCACCCCATAACCTCTTTTTCGAATGAGGGAAAGGCCGTGTTTTTCAATTTTTTCATGAATTTTATCTAAATCATTGCTAATGGTTGCGACGGTGACGTTTAAATCGTTCGCAAGAGATAAAAGCTTGACAGGCTCTACCGCTTCCAACAACGCAATTAAAATCATCGTTTGACGTTCTTCTGGTGTATATTCTGTATGGGATAAATGAAACAGATGGATTTGTAGCTCTTTTTTCTTATCTTCCTCCCCTGTTATTTGAATGCCTACTCCTGCTTTTTTGACTAATCGCAAACGATACTCTTCTAATATTCGTTCGATCCCTTTTAAATCGCGATGGATCGTACGGTTGCTGACATCTAGCTGCTCTGCAAGTTCGCCGACTGTAACTCCTTTATCGTGAGATAACAAAATATCAAGTATTTTTCTTTCTCTCGCAGATATATACATTTGTTCACCTCCCCGTCTTAAGCAACCATTGTTGACAAGATTTAGAATAAACATCGCCTTTCAAGACGAATTGTAGAGCTTTTTCTAGCTTATGACAACAAATAAAAAGTTTTTTTTCGTCCTCGACGTTGTTGACATTTTTTAAATGATGATGTTGATCATGCAAAAAGGTAAGTAACGAACATGTACTTACCTTTTTGTCAACATAGCTATCTTTCTTCTTTTAACGTCTGAATCAGTTCATCATATTTCGGGCTGTTTAAGAAATTTTCAACAGACACGTGATAAGCATTTGGCAATTTTTCTTTCGCGCGATCGGTTAAATTTTGATGCGTAATGACAACATCTGCATCTTGCGGAAGCTGATTAATAGACGTATTCGTTACTTCAATGTCTACCCCCGCTTTTTGTACTTTATTTCGCATGATCGAAGCGCCCATTGCGCTCGAACCCATTCCGGCATCGCACGCAAAAACGATTTTTTTCACGTTTACTGGAATCGTTGTTTTTGTTTGTAATGCCGCAGCAACCTCGCTTTTCTTTCCTTTTAATTGCTGCATTTTTTCCGCGGCCTTATTCAAATCTTCCTCTTCTTCATTATTCTTGGCAGATTTTAAGAAGAACGATGCAACAATGAACGAAACAGCTGCTGCCACGAACACACCTGCTAGTACGCCAAGGTAATTTCCTCTCGGTGTCATCGCGAGTAGAGCAACAATACTTCCTGGAGATGGCACCGCAACAAGCCCTGCATGGAAAATCGTAAAAGTGAACACGCCGCTTACTCCACCGGCAATTGCTGCTAAAATTAAAATCGGTTTCATTAAGATATACGGGAAGTAAATTTCGTGAATCCCACCAAGGAAATGAATAATCACTGCACCCGGAGCAGACTGCTTCGCTGTTCCTTTTCCGAATAACCAATACGCAAGCAAAATACCAAGTCCCGGTCCTGGATTTGTTTCAAGTAAAAATAAAATCGATTTTCCGGCTTTCGCTGCCTGTTCCGCACCGAGCGGACTTAAAATTCCGTGGTTAATCGCATTGTTTAAGAATAATACTTTCGCAGGTTCGATAAAAATATTAGCCAGAGGCAATAATTTCATATTGACGATCGCTTCTACACCAGCCGCTAACGTTTTATTTAGCCCTAAAACAACCGGACCAACACCTTTGAACGCTACTAACGTTAACAATCCGCCAAGAATTCCGGCTGAAAAGTTGTTGACTAACATTTCAAAACCTTGTTTAACTTTTCCATGAATCCGTTCGTCAAATTTTTTGATTAAGTAACCGCCAAGCGGTCCCATGATCATCGCTCCAAGGAACATTGGGATGTCCGCACCGACAACAACCCCCATCGTTGCCGTCGCACCAACGACTCCTCCGCGAACATCATAAATCATTTTCCCGCCCGTATAACCGATCAATAATGGCAATAAATACGTAATCATTGGACCAACGAGTTTTGCAAACGATTCGTTTGGCAACCATCCTGTCGGGATAAATAACGCTGTAATAATTCCCCAAGCAATAAACGCCCCGATATTGGGCATAATCATTCCGCTTAAATAACTACCAAAACGTTGAATCTTCACACGGAAGCTTGTTTGATTTTCCGCTGTATTCATCATTTTGTTTTCCTCCTTTTCTGTATGGCGCTTTCATAGCTTAATATTAAAGCGCTTACAACAAGGATTCAATGTAAAGTAAATATCATTTTGTCTGTCACATTATTGTCATTTTTTTAAAACAATTATTTCCTATCAAAAACAAAAGCTGTAACAAAGGCAAAATCATTCAGGGACCACGTAACATATCATAACAAGTCTCATCGTCAATGAAATAACCCATACTTTAGGCGGAATGCAGAGCGATGAGATTCCTAACCTTTTAGTCATTCAATCTTTCATCCGCTTTCGAATTTCCTCGACAAGCCAAGTGAGATCGACAATATCCTTTATCCCCATCCCTTTCGCTGCATCCGGTAAACACAAACACATTCGAAATCATAATGGTGTCCACCCCTTGAGAGTTGATTTTTCGTTTCCTGTATATAATTCCCAATCGAGGTGGTCACGTTTTTATTTATATTTGTTTTTCAACATCTCTTCCTACGAATAAACCCCGCCTATATAGCGGGGGTGATTTTGTTCATTTTGCGGTTTTTGAAAAGGTTCATTATGATTCATACTCATTAAAAATTAATTGTGTCGTAAACCAACTATTCTGTTGTAAAATATGTAAAACGAATTTTCTTAATAAACTAAACTTTCTATCATTGGAGGTATTATTGTGAGAGCCATTTTAGTTACTGAATTCGGTCCTCCTGAAGTTTTGAAGTGTACGACCGTCGACATACCGTCGATAACCTCTAATCAAGTTCTAATTCGAGTTGAGGCGACCAGCGTGAATTTTGCTGATATTAAGTCCAGATACGGAAAAAAAGGCTCAGGAAAACTTCCGTTCATTCCAGGTCTCGACGTAGCGGGGGTTGTTGAAAAAGTCGGATCTGATGTTAAGCGCTTTACTGAAGGACAGCGAGTCATTGCGTTTCCTAAGATGGGTTCCTACGCTGAGTATGTGGTGGTGGATGAAATTCTTACTTTCGCAATTCCTGATAATGTTGATTTTGACACGGCGGCAGCTTGCCCTGTTGTTTCTTTCACTGCTTTTAAGTTACTTGCAGATGTTGCAAGATTAGAACCAGGTGAAACGGTTCTTATTCACGCGGCAGCTGGCGGAGTTGGAACAACAGCAATCCAGTTAGCCAAAATTTTAGGTGCGGGTTGTGTGATCGGCACAGTAGGCAGTACCACAAAGATTGCAACGGCTTTAGACGCGGGTGCCGATCATGTGATTTGCTACGAGGATGTTGATTTTGCCGAAAAAGTAATGGAATTAACGAATGGTCGAGGGGCTGACGTAATATTAGATTCGATCTCTGGTCAAGTATCAGAAAAAAGTCTTGAATGCCTCGCTATGTACGGAAGGTTAGTTCACTTTGGAAACTCTAGTGGTCACGTTGGACGTTTTCAAACCAAAGATTTACATTCTAGTTGTCGCTCTGTTCTCGGCTTTAGCTTAGGTACGACAAGAAAAGAACGCCCCCACCTCTTACATAATGCAGCAGATCATGTTCTCCGCTATTTGGCGGAAGGACGCTTGAAAATGAAGATTGGAAAGAAGTTTGCACTCGAAGAAGCAGTAGAGGCACATCGTTGGGTCGAAAGCAGAAATAGCACAGGAAAAGTGTTATTGACCGTTCGAAATGGCTAACTGATCGTTGTGAGGCAAGCTGAAAAAGGCAGTGGGTCGCTCACTGCCGTTTGATTTGTCAAACACTGTGTTAATGGACTTGTCATTTATTCATGTTTTAACGACTTTGCACATCAAAACGGAGGCCATTAAAAATAGATCAACTTTTTTTCTTGCGAACTAATGCTGTTGGCAAATTGGCCTTCCCACTTCTTCCGCAAATCTTCTCCTTTGTTCATAAATTCCGTCACAAGGATGCCTTTATGTCGCAGCGCATCGATTAAGTCCATTTTCATTCCTTCTCGTCATCCTTTTTATTCCCCTGGAAACACATCGCTCGCACGGCAAAAAATACAATAGGAAATCCCCTCCTTTCGTTTTCGCGCCACTTTATTGCCAATCGACACCGTTTCAATGATGTCATCCCAAAATGGAAGGCGTTCCCGCAATCGTTCAAACATCTTCCGAATCGCGGCATCTGTCACTGCTTTTTCTAAAAAGTCGTCAAACAGCTTCGTTTTAATCTCTTCCACCGTCAGCGCCTGCTCGCTGCGAAGAAGCATGCACAAAAGATAAAAAGATTGAATATCTAAAGTCTTTTTTTCAGATTGAAATTTAACGAAAATTTCTTCCCTTTCACTAATGCAAAGCATCACTTCATGCGGCTCTAACTGTTCTTGCCGCAAAAAATATTGCTCTTCCGGAACCGGTTCATCTATTTCTGGCGTGATAATGCGATACAACGCTCTATCTAACCCCTCTTTTCTCCAAAGAAAAATATGATTTCGATATCGTTCAATCTTTTCTTCATCGTACGGAGCCTCTTCCATGTGTTCGATTTGTTCTAAAGCGTTGGACGCAATAAAAATCCCGCAATTAACTAAAAACATATGGGTCAACATCTTTTGCGTTTCATTTAATTCTTCCTCACGTGAACCCGTGAGTGCACGGTCAAAATGATACGCCGCTTTCGTATACTCTTTCTCTTTGAGATAAAGATGAGCGAGCCGATAGTGAGCAACAGGGTGATCCTCTTGTAGTTTCAACACTTTTTGCAAATATTTTTTGGCTTGTTGCGGATCGGGCTGATTCGTCATTTTGAAATGTTCCCCAAAATAAATATACAAATGGATGAGCTCTTTTTTAAGTTCTTGGCGCCGCTTGGGATCCTTCTCCCCTCTCAATTCCTCTATTAATCTTCTTTCTTCATGATGCGGAAGAAACAAATGCTCCTGCATAACACAATCCCCCTTAGACGTTGTGTGACAGGCCGTCACAGTTCGTTGTGTATAGTGAAATTGTAAAACATAAAAAAGGAGATGGAAAATATGACAAACTGGAACAATCTTTTCATTCGCCACGGATTCCTTCCATACGACTTAGAAGAAGGAACATTATCACAATGGCTCACATGCACATTTATTTTACTTCAACAAAGTGGAAAACAACTCGACACCGTTTCCGAAACAGAATGGATGGAAGCACTGCAAAAAACAGCTCAAAACATTGTAAGGCGAAACAATACCATTCCGGGGATGGAATCCCTTATCGATCCAACAAAAGATGAACTTCCACTCATCCAAATCGATCCTTACATTCGCGGCATCGTCCGTTGGCTCAACATGCTGCACATTTATACTGTATATAGCTGTGACGGCCACAGTCAACGCGCGGCAACTATTTATTTTCTAGAAGAATTGTCATACGAACAAATCTCGATCATTCGCGCTTGCACCCCAAGCAATGTAAAAGTTAAATTCGAAGCGAAAAAAGCGAAATTTTATTACAAACACGGTGAGATTGACCAGCTTCTCACCATCGCCGAACGTTTATATGCCGTATGGAAAAACCCAGAAATGCTGACTGCGTATCGGCTCGAAAAATTGCAAGCACGCTTGTTCAAACTTCTTTCTATTCGAGGAAGCAGCGGAAAGGAGCACGCTATTCGTCAATTTTTATACCGACAATTACGAACAAGCACCGATTGGCTCGAGATTGATGCATACGGCAATTTGCTCGCCTCCGTCCATTGCGGAGACGGACCAACGATTTTGCTTTCCGCGCATATGGATACGGTGTACACTTTTCACCCGCAACGGGAAATTATTGAAGACCGCACGATTTTAAAAAGCTCAGCGGGAATATTAGGTGCAGATGACCGCGCCGGCATCGCCGTCATTTTAGAACTGCTGGACACGATTCGTTACACTCATTTCAAAGGCACGCTTAAAATCGCCTTCACCGTCGAAGAAGAATTTGGCTGCCGCGGCGCTCGACATATCGATCCAACGTTTTTACAAGACGTCGATGCCGCTATCGTCGTCGATCGGCGCGGAACAAGAGACATCGTCACCTCTTGGGCAGGCATTGTGCCGTTTTGTTCGGAAGATTATGGACGAATTTTCGAAAAAGCAGGCGAAATCGCTGGCATGCCCGACTGGAAAATGACAAAAGGCGGATCAAGTGATGCGAAAATATTCGCAGAACACGGCATTCCATCCGTCAACTTATCCGTTGGCTACCAAAACGAACATACGGATGACGAAACGCTCGACTACAAAGCAACGCTTGAAACGATCCACCTGCTCGAAACCGTCTTTGACCGCCAGCTCATCAACAAAGAAATGCGACTTTCCTTCCGCTAATACTCAGAACCCAATCGGCTGTTTGCCGATTGGGTTCTAGAGAAATATGATCTGTCCATACATGACTAGAATGAGATATCGATTCCGATTTTCACTCAATCATCCCAAAGAGTACCATCGCCCAATCTGTACTTTCCTGCTCGATCGTGACAAGGTGATACATGAATAGAACGCGGTGACCCGAAACGCTGAAATGAATGTGTATGTATTTTTTTCGTATTGCTCATCGTAAGCATCTGTTCATTTATCATGTCATCCGAACTTACAACTTCATAGCGATTACATTCATATGCAAAATTTTTCATTTGAGCAAGCAATCCCTTTAATTTCTGATGTAAAATAGGTACTTCTTCTACTAGTTTTAGTGTTTTTTCAACCTCTTCCATCGCACATAAAAAGTGCTCAATCACCTTCATTCCTTTTTCTGTTCGACCAAACGAAATTTTCTTTTGTTGCTTTATTTGTTGATTGGATATATTTTGTTTTTTCTTTTTCCGATTTTTTCGACTACATGAATCACAAAATTCTTGATATACAACGAGCACTTTTAAACATCTTTGACAGCGATACATCCCATTCCCTCCAACCGCTAAAAGATGCTACATATATAATGAGCATATCGAAAATGGGTTGAAAACGCTGTCGAATAATGTCAGCATATAAAAAACAGAAGCACAAATTGGCTTCTGTCATTAAAATATCTCTTAGTACCATTTATAAAGATTTCATTTACATAAAACGCAACCTATGCGATAAAAGTAATAAAATCTGTAATAGTCGCGATGACATTGTTCCCATTTAATAAACTTTTACAGACACCTATAAATAAAAAAAAAGCACTAACCGCTCAATAAGAGTGATTAGTGTAATCGCTTTTTAATTTTAAATATTCTATCTCCAATCAATATACTCCTGCCTTGACAAATGATCACATGCGGCAACACCGCACCACTATTTGCGATAAAAATACGGTCCGCAAAACCATTCATGCGTCTGCACATACGTCCATTGAAAATGTTGATCGACGACGTATACATCGTGCTCATCTCGTAAATCTTCCGCCCTTAAGTTTTCAGCATTCGTTAACATATACGCGTGATGATCGTTTTGGTAAAACACATAACAAACGTTCTTTGTTTCGTTATGAAAAGCGTTCATTGCCTCTTCTTCCGTTAAACAAGGCAACTTTTTGTAACTGAACACATGCCATAAAAACTGGTCAAAATAGATCGACTTTTTTTCTTGCGAACTAATGCTGTTGGCAAATTGGCCTTCCCACTTCTTTCGCAAATCTTCTCCTTTGTTCACAAGTTCTGTCACAAGGATGCCTTTATCTTTCAATAAATGGATTAATTCCACGTTTCATTGTCCTTTCGTTCTTAGCCCTGTTTCTTTTGCTGTTGTTTTCGCTTTTTACACTCTTGCCAAATGTTCTCGTAAACTCCGATTCTCCTGAGTAGACAAGCATAGGTACTCTTTTTCTCTCGTCATGCCCATGTACAATAGTAACGTTTCACGTTCTTTGTCTTCTTCTAACGAAAATGGCATGTTGAGAATGCTTCCTCATCAAAATCAAATGTTACCTTCGATTAGCGATCTGAAATGATGCATTTTTTATTAAATGAAAGGGCTAGGTATATAGAGACTAGTCTTCCTATTCTTGATAATCAACACATTTGACTTATACATTACTTGCAATCAGTTGAAGATTACATATCCTCAACCTCTATTAAAAAAATTTTTTCCTTAAACCGCCCTCGCTTTTCCGCTTTTTGAACGCGAACTTCTTCCACCTTCTCAATGGACACGCCATGATATTCCGCTAATGAATGGATTATTTCCAATACATCAGCCAATTCCTCAATGGCTGACTCATCATCTTTCGCGGACATGTATTCTTCTAACTCTTCAAATGCTTTTTTTCGCAACTCACGAACATATTCATCCTCATGTAAAATCCGAATCTTACATAACTTTCCGCTAGACTTAATGATTTCTGGAATACGGTCACGGACGAGTTTGTTATATACTTTCACTATTTTCCACTCCAGATTACCACTAATTTGGACTCCATTGATGTTCAAAGCCGTTAACAATTGAATAATGATACAAGTCTTGCAGTTTCTCTGGTCGATAAAATTCAAATTCTTTTATTATTACATCTTCATTCGATGCAGCAAGCTGCTCGTTTCGGTCAATTAGGGAATTTAAAAATATTTGTTTAGCTATTCGATCTCGCTTCGAAAGATTGCAGCTTCGGCATGCCAACACTAAATTCCATAAATGATCCGTTTGTACAAAACTCCACGGAATGAAATGGTCTACATGGGCTACCGTTCGTCCATCTAACGTTTTCCCGCAATAAAAGCATGTTTTTTCTCCAAAGGAAATGAGTATATTATAAAACCCGTCTAATGAAGATCTTTTAGACACATTTTCTACCTTCATTAACATATGCACTGTATTTTCCGCTCTGTTGTATTTTTCTAAAAACAAAGCAAGATGATAATTCGTTAAATATGTAAGTACTTTTTGATATTTCAACATAAACTGGTAAACTACATGATTCATCTTCATATACTCTTTTTTCAAGTCAAATTCATAAATGATTCCTCGCGAATCTCCATAAAGCGCTCCGATTACATATTTCTTTCCTACCTTTTTTACCTGTTGAACAAGCTCTAGTTGATGGTCATAAGGAAGTTTATCAAATCGAAAATCATTTGGAATTTCGTGCTCTTTTTGAAAATTTACTAATACTTTTTCAATTCCCGAATTCATTGATGAACTATTGCTCTGTCTCAATTGATGATGCACTACTAAATTCCAATAAATTTTTGTGAACGACTCAAATAACTGATAATAATTGATCTCTAAATTTTCGTTTACATTATACAAGTTTTCAATTAACGATTTAATAAGACCAAATTTATAAGTCGTTGTATTTTTGGACTTTGGCGAAAAGAACGTATTGAACATTTGCCAAATTTGCTGTTCGGTTAAATAGGTTTCTTTAATCTCTCCGATTTTTAGGTTCCAGGTCATTTTGTTCACCTATAGACAATGGGAGTATTTGAATACCCTATATGTTCATCTTACATATTTCTCACGTGCGTCCTTTGAATTTTGTCGTTCCTCTCTTATCCTCTCAAAATACTCCGTAAACTCCGACTCTCCTGAATAAGACAGACATAAGTATTCTTTCGCTCTTGTCATGCCTATATATAATAAGGAAACTTCCCGCTCTTTATCTTCTTCGAGGGGAAACGGCATATTGTCGACATTGACGATAAATACCGCTTGAAAATCAAGCCCTTTACTGCTTTCGATCGTGCTGATTTTGACCGTATTATCATCTCGCGAGAAATTTCGTTTTGCTGTTTCATCTTCCGTAAGCCAATAATAAGGGATTTGTCCCTGTTCTAAACTTCTTTTAATCGTATCGATAATATTTTGCCGATGTGTTCGCTTGACACGGTAAAGAATTAATATCTCAGAGTAAGGAACTTTTTTCTCTTCGTGCAGCTTTTGAATTTGCCGAACAACCATTTTCATTTCCTGTGCAAAATTGTCTGCCTTGAAAATGCCCGGTTCCGGTCCTTTTCGCCGTGTGCTTTGCGGTGCGATAATTTCCCCTTCAAATTCACGGCTAGCCACTTTATTTTTTAACATGGAATGCGCCTGATAAAAATCCCAAGCAAATTTAACGATTTGTGCCGTATTTCGATAGTTAATATTCAATATTTTGGAACGTCCTTGAAAACTCAAGCCCATGTCTTGAAGATAAGAGCGTTTTCTTTTATAGATCGTCTGCGCCCTGTCTTCAACGAGCAATAAAGACTGCGTATCCGGATTTAATAGTTTACTGATGAGAGCCAGCCATTCCGATTCGAAATCCTGTCCCTCATCAATTAAAATCGCATCATACATCGGCAAAATCGCTTCGTTTTTTTCAAGTTTCTCCAGTATAGAAGAAATTTGCCGCTCGGTTATTTTCAAATCATATTTAAGCCATTCATGAAAATTGCGGACAATAATGTTGTTCCATTTTGTTTTCGCTTTTCCGTCTTCTTTTGTAAAATCAAAGTCAAATAAGCTGTCCGGTTCGTTTAACATATGATAAATCATTTGCCGAATGCCTTGTGCAAGCGAAATATTATAGCAAAGAATTAATATTTTCCAATCTGGGTGCTGTTTGGCTAAAAGTTTAGCGCGGCTGGCTAAAATCAACGTCTTACCGCTGCCTGCCACCCCTCTTATCAATCTATTTTTATCACCAATTTGTTTTGCCAGGTTTTCTTGATGCAGATCCATCGCTTTAATATCATGAAGAGACAACAATAACTGATCCTGATATGGAACAGGCGGCTTAAACTCCGCACTAATGCGTACCTCCGGAAACAGATGATAGCGAATCGCATCAATCTCTTCCTTTGATAATGGTGTGCGCAGACGATAAGGGACAATGAACATGTTTAATATCTTTTCCATTAAATTCTCTTCAGAAAAAGACTCCTTATCCGGATCAATCTCATCGCGCGTGAAACAAAGATTCGGATCGATGACGGAATACAGACCTTCCTGGATAAAGTCTTTCTGATATAATCTTGTAAATACTGCTCCGTAACCATAAGGAAACTTAAGCTGAAATTGATATTTTCCTTCTAAATGAATTAAATTTTTGTCCTTTTTCAAAACGTCAACAATGTGAAACATATTGTCACGCGCCTGCTTCAGCGGGCTTTTCACTGTCGTCTGCTCTCCCGCTGTGCTTATAATCGTCCACTCATCATGGTTCAATTGGAATAATGTATTTTTCGTATAATCTTTCACTTCTAACACAACAAGCCCTAGGTCAGGACCGATAATGACGAAATCCGGTCTTTTTCCGCGAATCTCTGGCTCGTAATAAACAATATAATCATCTGGCAAATACGTCTTCAACGTCCGAAACAATAAACGTTCCCCTACTGTTGCTGTAGAGCGTATTGTTTCTGGAATGGTATAGGCCATAAACCTCTCACTCCATCATTGCTTCGTAAAAAATTTCATTTTTACTCAATTATACTACAAAATTAGTATATTTTTCCCAAAATTCTACAAAATTCTGAAGGAGAATCCATCATGATAAAGAACATTATTTAAGTGAACAATTGAAAAAGGTGACTGATTATGAAAATCGTATCTTTAGAACTTCATCATTTTAAAAATCATACATATGCCAGCTTTCACTTTAAGAATACAAATCATTTCTTCGGGGATAACTTTACCGGTAAAACATCGATTGGAGATGCGATTGTGTTTGCGCTGTATGGAGTAACAAAACACGGTTTTAAGACGTATGTACATGATTTTATTCAAGCAGGAAAAAACTCAATGTCGGTCAAAATTGCGATACAACTAAATAACGAACTTTTAGAAATTGAACGGTCGATTCACGGTAAAAAAGAAACTCTTCTTCTTAATAACAATAAGATCACACAAAAACAGCTCTCACAGTTAATTGGAGACCATACTCTTTTCATTTATAGTTTTTTCCCTGATATATTTCCTGAAGAGGATAAAAAAGTAGCCCGTGAATTTCTTCTCTCACTGTTGCCTAATCAAAATGAAATCAATGAAACTATTAAGGCCTTAGAAACTCGAATGAAAGATTTGCTGAAACAAGAAAAAAAGCTGAAACAAAACATTACTTATTATTATGGTCAGCTTAACATTCTCGAATCGGAGTTCGCTTCTTTCGAAAAGCAAACGAATGATGAACAAATTGATTTTGCTAAAATGGAAACGCAAAAAATATTAACTGAAGCAAACTTGGAAAAAATGAAAAGACAAAACGAAGAAATAAGAACTGCGATTGCAAGTGTTCAAAGACGACTGGAAGAAATTAACTCCAAACTATTGGATTTGCAAAAACATCAAGAGCTAACAACTTATGAACAATGTCCACTATGTAAACAAACACTGTCAAACGAGTATCGATTATCTCTTAAAAAGGAAGCAGCTGTTTCAACGGAGCAGCTTTTATTAGAAAAGGAAACATTAGAGCAAAAAGAAGAGTTACTTAATCGTGAACTCAAAGAACTAACAATGAAAATAGAACAGTTGCAGATGGGGATCCAAAAGCAAAATGAGCGAATTGAACAAGCGAAAATACAGCAAAACAGTCAAATAATCGCAAAACAGTTGCAACAAAAGAAAATGGAGATTATTGATACGCTTAAATCAAAAGAAATCAATATACAAACGATCAAATCGGAAATGAAGTTGCTCAAACATCAACTCGCCCAAGTTTTTGCAAACATACAAAATATGATCAATAATGAGCTGTCAGATAGTCAGATACTGCTGTTTAAACGTCTTAAAAGCGGAGAACTGCGCCCTGACTTTCAAATATTTTATAAAAATAAACCTTATAGAGTTTTATCATATAGCGAAAAAATAAGATGTATGGTTGAAATTTCTTCAATCATACGTCGTTTTTGTAATAGATGTTATCCAATTTTTCTTGATAATTTCGAAAGTGTGACTCACTTAAATCCTCCTAAAACGCAAATTTTTACAGCCAGCGTTCGAAAAGGTTTGTCACTTCAATTACATGTAAAATAATCCTTGAGTATTTATCTTGTAAATCTAAAAGCTTATAAACAAAAGGGGCTGACTCAAAACATCGCCTTTAAGCGATGTAAAGTCAGCCCCGAGATGAAAAAAGTTATTGGTTTATAATCCGAGTTTTTAGTACGTTTTACAAAAACTGATTGGCTTAGCCTTTACACTTAAATCCTTATTTATCAACCTATCAAGATGCCTTATGTTCAAGTCTCAACTTATCTGCCACTATGGCGATGAATTCTGAGTTCAATTGTTCAAGTTTTACATTCCGTAATCTAACCCCTATATAAACATTGATTTTTCAATCCAAAAATATTAACATATGCCCAAAGCTTATAGGTCCGTGTTAATTTGTTTGTTTATATTTATAAATCACCATAGTTTGTGAAACGAGGATAGACCGAAAATAATTTTCTGAATAATTAATCATTGAGTATCGTTTACCAGCGAATAAATCCATTTGACATAAGAAATTACAGTTGAAGCTCTACGATTAAGAGTAGAGTAGGAATTTACATTGTAAACCCCACATTCCTGCATTATTTCCACGACTCTTTCTCTTTCAATTTCCTCTTTCATAAAAAACTCTGCAAATACCTTATTAAAAATTTCATGTTCCAATATTTTAGAAGCAATTGCTAAATATTTTTGCTTATAAGGCAAGGACATAATTTCTCTACCCAGTCTGGTCAATGAAAAATAAATACGTCTATTAGCATCTTTTTTCTTTTGAATTAGGCCTAAATATATACCCACGTCTGTATAATAATTTGTTTGTCGTTCATCGAAATTGTAGTTTTCCGTAATAAAATCTTTATACAGAGAATCATTATATAACAAGCCAAGTAAATCAATTACTCTGTGAAAACTATCTGCTTGAGGGAATGGCACTTCTGGCTCAGGTACAATGTTGGTCTTTGCATAAACTTCTCTAATATCATTTACTGTTATTTTATCGTGTGATATAACAAAGTTGACTTGGTCTACCAGTTCAATTGAATTGAATACATTTTCATTATTAAACCTATAAATAAAGAAACTGAATACATCGTTTGAGAAGGTAAAGAATATAGGCTTTACCTCTTTGTTAATTTTGTTCTGCCAAACCCTATAAGGATAAAATAATTGCCTTACATTAAAATCGGTGACAGATTCTTTTTTTGCTTCTATAATTGCAAAATACCTTGAGCTTTCGTACCCTCCATCAATTTCAATCTGGGAGCCATTCACGCTTATATCTTTATATGTCCCTCGAGGTGACCTTACTTGAAACGAAAAATCGCCACTTCCCATTCTACCCGAAACAGTTGGAAATACATTCCCTAAATTTTCAATATAATCTTCTTCTAGTAAATGATGAATCATTCCTGATACATATGCACAATGTAAAGCTGCACTTTCAGAATAAAGATTACTTGTATCTATGGTTTCTAAATGCTTTGGGATACTTACAGTAATTGGCTTTTTCTTTTGATACTGTACTTTTTCAAATATCTCAAATTGCCCAATGACATATTTTGAACGTGACAAAGGTAAAATTGATAAATTATTTTCCTTGAAAATCTTTGGTAAATTGTTCTCATGGTCAAATTTACACATTAATCGTGGTTCACGATACTCACGAATTTCAGAAGCACTTATTTCATAAAAACCTTCTCGACTAATTTTACTTAAAATATTGTATTTATCAAAGAGTTTATTCCAAGCAACATCATTTTTAAATTCCTGCTTAACTGCCGAACTCATAATAATCCCCCAAGACTAAAACTTCATTTATTTTTCCCCTACCGTTGGCTTTAGAATTTATTGCTCTGTTAGCTTGTACAGTTATAATTTTGAACTCTTGATAAATCTCTCGTATGAAAGGCGTATCTGAATTACTTAACATGACTTTACAGCCACGAGCGTTTAGCTCTCTAAAAGTATCTCGTAATCTTAATTGGTCTTCTTTTCCGAACCCCTCTTGTGCGTAACTTGTAAATGATGATGTTTCTGAAAGCGGGTCATATGGTGGGTCAAAATACACAAAATCTCCGCTTTTTGCGTCTTTAACCGCTTCTTCAAAATCTACGTTTAACAATGTAATATTGTTATTGTTTAAGTAATCATGAACTTCTCTCAGTACTGCTTCATTAACTATTTCTGGATTTTTATATTTCCCAAAAGGGACATTAAATTGTCCTTTACTATTAACTCTATAAAGACCATTAAAGCAAGTTTTGTTTAGATAAATGAAGCGTGAAGCTTTTTTGACAGGAGAAATATTTTTGTATTCTTCTGTTCTATCCCAAGCTCGAATTTCGTAAAAATAATCTTTTTCATTTATATGTTTTTTTAAATCTTCAATTAGTTCTTCAAAAAGTTCTTTATCCTTTATTACCGAGTAAACATTATATAATTCGCTGTTTATATCATTAACTACTGCATTTTTAGGTCGAAGATGAAAAAGCATTGCACCTGCTCCTAAAAATGGCTCGTAATAGGTGCTATCTCCTATTTCTGGTATAAATGGTTTAAATTGTGAAAGTAATTGTCTTTTACCGCCAGCCCATTTTAAAAACGGTTGCATTTTCTATTTCTCCTTGTTGCATATTCTTACTTTCTAATTATAACTTTTTAGGACAAGGAGTGGTAGCTTTGTTAAAAATTCATAATAATATAAGCTATTTAAAATCGTGTTTATTCCATAAAAAAATCACCAAGCTCGATGAACTGGTGACAAATTTACTACAAACTTAAAGCTTATTGGATCAATACCGCTAGCACCCGATTAATCCAGTAACAAGCGTCGTATACTTGAAAATATTTAATAGTACCTTCTTTTAGATATAAACGGGAATTTTCTAATATTTCAATAGAACTAACTGGATACTTCCCATAACCTCTCCTAAAATATCAGGAAGACACTTTCCAATAAATTTACATTACACATTTTTGTTAGATAATAAAATCACTGCTTTTGATAGATCAAAATAAAATTCATCCGCAGATAATCGTCATTCTCTTTCATGTATCCTCTCTATAATATTATCATTTTGTGATTTTTGTGATAAGTCAAAGTTCACAATTTTTCATCATTCATCTTTTGGAAAATACTTTTTGTCTTCTCTTTTTTCATAAATAACTGGTCTCCCACCATTATTAAAAATATATGGTTTAGGAAATGCAAGACCCACACCCACATATGGTACCTCAGTACCTAATTCTTATTGTTACAGTTGGAATCTGTATATTTAAATTGCGACAAAGTGTCGCAACTAATAATCTGAAGGTGAAAAAATTTACATTATCCAGCTAAAAAGAACGTAAACATTGTTTACGCCTTTTTAGCTGCTTATACGTAAGGATTATTACGCTTTTTTAAAGAAGTTATAAAACACAAATCCCTTTAAATCATTATAAATTTAATGGAGAGAAATTCGGCTTAGTTTCTTCAGTACGAGAAATCCATTCTCCAAGCTCATCGAAATACCTTTGAACTTCTTCTTTACTTCTATTTTGTGAAGCGTCCCAAATGTCAGAAAGGAAATATCCTAAATCATGAGGATATGAAATTGATTCAGAATCAAGAGCTTTTTCTAAGCCGGGACTTCCGTGTTTATCACATTCAATGTCACGAAACTTTAATGAATTAAGTATCCAGCCATTTTCAGTTTTCGTTAGGGAATAAGTATCCTTATGTCCCCAGCGATTGCTATGTACTCTCATTTTAAATTCTACTCCAATGTTTTTCATATTTTTTCCTCCCTCTATAAATGTTGATATATCAACGGTTGTAGCCGTTTCAGGGGTGTCAAAAAAATATTTTTCGACACGACTTCTAACTTTATTTCTTAAATCTGTGTATATATGACAGTGGGTGGGTACGCTTCGCTGCTAC
>JBHGYD010000013.1:0-75187 GCA_041920415.1 Anoxybacillaceae bacterium | reverse complement strand
GGATTACTTATTTATCACTCAAGATAACACACCGTTAAGCAAGAAGCAGGTGCAAGATAGGATTAGAGAATATGGAAAGAAAGCAGGAATAGAGAATGTTCGTTGTTCTCCACACACCTTCCGTCATACATTCGCCAAATTGTGTGTGTTAAATGGTGCAAATGCCTTTCAATTACAAGCGATACTTGGACATACATCATTGGAAGTAACAAAAGTTTATGTAAATCTTTTCAGTAATGAAGTACAGTAGGGACATGCGAAATTTAGTCCGATAAATAGCTTATTCAAATAATTTGCAGTATTCACGTTTTATAGTGGAAAGTTGTTCTATAATTTTATTTTAGAATAAAAAAAGTGACTAATGTCTTATCAAGACCTAAAATCTAAAAATTCTTAAAAAATAAAGGCAAGCACATATTAGCCATGTTTAATATGTTTGCTTGCCTTTTACACTTCTTATTGACAAGAGATAATAGAGCCATTGGACAAATATCCTCATGCCAAAAATAATGTCATTTCTAATAAAGATTTAGATAAATTCCAGCTATAAAAATGACGTGTCAAAACTGAAACTGCTGTCAGTTTGCACGTCATTTTGTATGCCATTTTTCATTTTACAGCCGAAAACAGAATACTCGCCACCTTTTTTTGTTATGGTAATAAACGGTTATAAAAGCGATTTTCCTTTAATTTCTGAGCAATCATTTTTTCAGGAACACCTAATGTGGTTAATAATAAAACCATAGCAAGACACTTTAACTGATGGTTAATTCGGAAGAGTTCATCTGTCTGTATTAGATTTGGTGTATTTCTCTTATTAGGATGTGTTAAATGATTTCGGGTATTTACAATTTTGTCGATAAATGCATTAGGCTTTTCGTTATTCCCAATCAGAATCTTAATAGTTTCTTCATCCATTTTACTAAATAAATCTTTTATCCGTTTTCGCAATGAAAATTCGTTTCCGTATACTAACATACCTTTTAGTCTTTGTTTAAGGTCATTATTTAATTTTTGACTATCAATTATTTCATTGATTTTTTTTAGATAAATTTCATATTCTTCTTGTTCCACATATGTTCCTCCATACCGAATTCGGTGAAATCCTTCTATCGAATGCATAAGATTAAGAAAATCAGTTTCTAAATATGGGTCACGATAAAAATTACTGACTACTAAATTATATATGGGATGGAGTTCTTCTTTAAGTTCAAACCATTTGGTAAAAACAATTTGAAATTTTTCTTGCAAATCCTTATAGGTAATTAGTAAATCATAACTCTGTAATTCCCTTGTGGTTGATGGTTTAAACTGTCTAATGAATAACAGTCCTTTTTCTCTAATCTCTTCTGAATCTATTTTCTTGGTGTTTCCATAAACCATTATTTTATTAAATAATAGGCTGTGTCCAGTTAAAAGTGTTAGTAGGCTTTTAATTTCGAAGATGGTTCTGCGAAACCAATTTATTGATTTGTTACTTTCTGGTGTGATTTTAAGGTAACTTGAATGATTCATATTAAATTTGTCTATTCCATCTCCAGATGTGTTTATAAAGTAAGTAGACTGTACGGTAGTTTGTTGTCCATTAATATTGCAGGTAAAAGAAAACACTTCAGGAAATCTATATTGAACATTAAGTTGCTGTAAAATATTATCCTCGTTCATGGTTTCAGAGATTTTAAATGGAGCAATAGATAACCATTTGGATAAATGAGTAATATTAAAGGCAACTGAATGTATTTCAGGTGAATGTATAGAAGACAAATGAAATCCTGTTAGCATCATATTAGCAGTGTAAGCTGTTGTAGGAAAACCAGGAAAACTCATTTTCGAGCGTATCTGAAAGGTATCCAGCAATGTTATTTTGTCTCCTTGACTTGTAAATCCAAAAATCACTTCGTTATGCTTATGCTCTATAAAAATGTCTTCCTCAAATGAACCGAATAACTCAAGGGTGATATGTCCATTTTCATAAATAAGTTCCCCTGCGATTTCTTGTTTATCTTCTTTTGAAGGAATCCACCAAACTCCCTTAACTTTAAAATTTTGATTCAAATCTTTATTATTAAGTTTGTCTGATGCCATTTTTCCTGTCCCCCTAATGTTCAAGTAAATACTCTTATCCAATACTTAAATTGTAGCATACCTTATTTCCTTGTCTTTATCTCACGACTTTGTTTTTACTGAACATAGTTAGGATGAAAAAAGAGAAAAAATAAAAAATTTGCAAGAGAAATGGGAGGAATCCTGTTTCTCTTTTTTCATTTAGGGAATAGGGAACAGGAAAAAGATGCAAAAATGTTAAAAGAAGATAAATAAACAAAGAGTTCAAGGTCAGTTACAATAATTCCAAAAGGCTTGTGGAAATCGAACATATCAGGGTGCAATATTTTGCTGATAGGAAAGACTTTAAGCAACGGAGAGTAAAACCAACCACTCTACTAATTTTAAGTTCACAGCATGAACGAAACAGTTTTTTCTTCTTCTCCTTTTTCCTTTATATGGTATATAATATCTATTGAGGAGGGGGAGCATGGAAGAAAGACCATTTGAGCATTGTCCACATTGTGGAGCCGACCTAATTGGAGAAAAAATTCCTTACAGCTTGAGAGAACATTATTCACCGCCTTATTTTTTTCGATTAAAGATTGGAATTTATGACCGAGGACTTGATAGAATCACACATTGGCAATGCCCTTTTTGTGAAGGGATATGGGAGAGAAAATGAAAATAAAGAGGGGGAATTGGCTAATGTTAAGTGAAGAAAGAAGATGCTATTCGGGAATTGAAACCGAAGACAGCTTCCGTATCAAAAAGGAAATTTTTTTTGACGATTTAAACGAACACACATTCTTGATTGACGACTTCTATTCCGTTTTGGATGCTTTAGAAAAAGAAGAATAATGAAAACTACTGTCTAAAAAGCCCCTCAATATGAGGGGCTTTCTTTACCACAGCAAGTTTCGCAACACATCTGCTGAATCGGGTCCTATGACATGTTGTTCTCTCTCTATTACTTCATTGTCTTTATTTAGTTTGTATTGTATAAATATCATCGAACCTAAAGCGACTATCAAGATAAATATATCAAGCATGTGAATGTTTTCATGTGTGATGTAGTCATGCTTGATTGTTATTTTTGTATCCTGATAAATAGCTACTTCCTTTTCGTATAACTCTTTGCATTTCTGTTCAAAACTTACCCCATTTTCTTATCCCCCTTTTTTTGTCGTTTTCGAACTATCTTTCTTCTCACTACATTCTAACAAAGATTTCAATTCACTTACTGATTCTTTAGGTAAGTGTTGAATGAATGTCTCTAATCCGACATTGTAAAGTAGTAACAACAGCAACTCGATGCGTTCCTGTTCGCTATACAGCAAATTTCCTTTTATCAGCTCAACTTTTTCTGGGATGTACCGTTCATATTGCGAATAAGTAACTTGTTGAGGTTTTCTGGAAGGAACAATATCCATCTTCCCACATCCTTTTACTTTACTTTTACATTATTTGTGTTACAATTTCAATTAGCACAATAAAAATCATTTCCATCGGTTTACCAAGAGACCACTTTGAGTGGTCTTTTTTTTATTTTAAATGAAAACAGAGTGAAGATGTTGAGTTTTACACAATGAGATTATGTTAAACTCAAATTGATAAGATTGATGTTTATTTTAAAATCTAATTTTTATTGCAAAAATTTTGCAGGTTCTCACTTGAGGTACGAATGCTTTATTGCGGTATTTGATACAATACATAGCTATACATATTTACGAAACATTGTTGTTTTTTTCATGAGGATTTGTTAGGATAGGATAGTAATGAATTTTTAATACTATGAGGAGAATTTATATGATTCTTTTTGAATCTAATCTTTATAGAATTTCTAAAAAAAGGCATTTCATTCATCAAAAAAGATGAGTGAAATGCCTTTAATTTTTTGTCAATTATTTTTTACAAAAAACAAAAAGAAGTGTAGGTCGCAAAGTAATTGAAGAAAAGAAAGGAGAGTAAGTAATTATGTCTATTAACTTACAAATTTCATTTTTGAAGAAAAAAGATTCTACGATTGTGGTAATGACGTTTTTCAATGAGAAGGAAATATTCAATGAGATAAAGAGTTTTATAGTAAACAACATGAAGTTTATATCTAAAGAGCCTTTACACTCTATCGAAGTTAATGGGGAAAAGCAGTTATATGATGGAATTATGTTGATGTATGAGGATATTAATGGAGAAGCTAAATTGGTTATAAGAGATAGTAATGAGCTTTGTATTGATTCTAACGGTCGTATGTTAAAGGTAATAACGCCTCACAATATTAGAGAAGCAATGAAGTATTCTAAAGAAGCAAGTCTGGTCATATCTCTTGCCACAGCTAATATCTTGTCCAACTCACAACCGAGATTAGAACAGATTATAGTAAAAGGAATAAAAGATATCCAATTTCTAACTTAATTGTTTTTATATATTACTTACAGAAATTTGCATAGTATATACATTTAGGTTGTATAAAGGGAAAAAAAGAAAGATTATGTCCCAGGGGTTACCGAGACCACCTTTTGAGCTTATAGGTGGTCTTCTTTAGTTTCTTCAATAATAAGGGGAGGGGAGTGAGGTAAATTTATTTTTATTTTGAGAGAGTATTTTAGAAATGCACATCCAAAAGTTCAATTAGTGATTTTTTAAATAGTGTAAACTACATCATATGTGAGCTTCTGAAAACAGTGAATGGAATTTCTATTTATGAGCCAAAGAAAGCAAAAGAAATGCACTTAAATGATATTTTGGATGAATTTTCTTTTTTTATTTCAAAAATGACCGTTGTTAATTATCAAAAATAGCCAGTTCCAAACCCTCAGTACTAACTCTATATTTCATAGAGGGGGTGTTCCAGTTTCTCCGTACTAACACGACATTTTTTAAAAGTGTTCTAAAATTTCCATACTAAGACGCATTTTTAAGCTCATTAAGAAGTTGCAAGCAAAAAAATCTCATATAAAAAGTAATGGCTACGGAGATTTTGTAACAAAAAACGAATTTACTACGGAAAGTTTGTAACAAAATAATGAACTACGGAAATTTCGTAACAAAAATGATGTAATGGGAATAACGATGATTTTTATTAAAAAACAATTTCTAAATAAACTACGGAAAATTGGTAACAAAAAAGGAACTTACTACGGAAAATTCGTAACAGAATAATGAACTACGGAGATTTTGTAACAAAAAACAGGTCTACTACGGAGATTTTGTAAAAAAATGAGTTCACTATGGAGATTTGGTTACAAAAACGGATTTACTACAAAGGTTCCGTTACAAAAATAATTTTACTACGAAAATTAAGTGGGAGATAAAATCTCTCTTACTTTCATATACCTAATACTTGTAGATATTGATGTAAACTTTCTTCTGCACATGTAGTAACTAAGATACAGGGAAGAAAGGAAATAGGATTTAGGGGATAAGGTGCAATGATTCATACATATTGAATAATTGTTACGAATCTTTCAGCATTTAATCATAACTGTTTATGAACATTTCATAATCCTTCATACCCCTTCATAATTTCAATCCTTCATAACTTTTTCGTAATTCTTCATAACTTATCCATCATTTTTACTAACTTCTTCATAATAATTCATCTATTTATTCATTGACACGCCTTCTTTCAACTTCACACAGCACACGAATAGTTTCCCATCATACGTTTTCAAATAAAACAAGTTGTTTTTAGTAGTGTACAAAAATATTCTTAATCGAGTGTTGTAGCCCGCCTATTACTGAATATTTGAGATTAAAAAATCTATAATATAAAGTCCTTAATTATAAAACAAGGTTTTCTATATGGCAGAAAAAATTAAAAAGGTTGCTTTAATTCTTCAGAATTAGACAGATGAAAAAGGAGGAGAATTTCATTATGAGAAAAAGTGACAGGGCAGTATCTAACAATTTTGGGGCGACTTTGAGGTACTTTCGTGAAAAAAGGGGGCATACTTTACAACAGCTTTATGAAAAAACGGGGGTTAGCCCAGGTTATCTTAATCGACTTGAGAAGGGAGAACGAAGAGCCCCATCCATCCCGGTTGCTTCTAAAATTGCCGAGGCTCTTGGAATTCCGCTTTCTTTGTTGCTGGATATTTCAACAACAGAAACTTCGGTACAAGAAGCTCCTATGATATCAGAGTTAATCTTGTACAATGACTGTAAGATTGATGAACACAATCTGATTAGTAAAGATGCGAAAGAAGCTCTTGTACAGATAATTGAGTTCATAATTGAAATGTCTTGGGATGAGGATAGTAAAATTAAGCAGTTATTTGACCTTTCGGAACTGATTGATGACTTTAAACAGGTAAGTAAATAGTTTAAAAATAGAGGGGCTTTTTTAAAAAAGTCTCCTTTTTATTACAGGGAGGAAAAAAAGAGATGAGTTTTAAGGGAAGCGAAAAAGAATTTATACTTTCTTTATCCCTGCAAAAATATAAAGGAATTCTTGAGAAGGAACTTGGTTTTAGCTTAGAAAACGTACAATTGGAAAAACATTATCCAGGTATGAAAATTGATATGTATGGATTTGACAGCACAGGGAATGAAGTATTTGTAGAAAATGTATTGCTTAAGAGCAATACAACGCATCAAAAAAAGGTGTTAAAAATAATCAACATGATTGAAAAAGGTAGCATTGTCTATCTCGCTTACGATTTTCAAGAGCACCACATAAAGGAACTACAACAAACAATTTTGAAATCTGGAAAATCAATCAATTTGTACTTGATAAAACTGAATCCTAATATTTTAAATCCTCTTGAAATGTTAAATAGGATGCATAAGTTAAAAATCTATGAAAACTTGCACTTGTTAAATATAACAAATCCTATTCAATTCTTAGAAAAGGATAGCATTGTAAAGCCGATACAAGGAACGAAGATAGAGAGAAAAGAAAAGAGGTATAATTTTGAATTAAGAAAAGATGCCAATGAATATCTCTTAGAAACACTAAGGAAGAGAATTCCATATTTCCTTCCATTTCATCGGCAAAAAGCTAACTTAGATAGTATTCGTGTGATTAGCTTTGGTGCTGGTCGAAGTGACTGCAATTACTTTGTCTCTTTGAGCGACAGACGGAACATGGCGTTCGTAGAATTGCGGTTTAGCGAGAATACCAGCAAAATATACAACGCTATTAAAGAAAAAGAGGTCCTTGTTAAAGAAAGAATAGGGGAAAATGTTGTATTTAAGAATAACTCAATTTTGGTAGAGTTCAAGCCTTTAAAAAGCGTGAAGGATACAGTAGAAGAACTGGTAGATATTTTTGAGAAAATGATTATTGCTTTCTCGAATTACACTTATTATTTCTATGAGGAGCACATGTGGCAGTACCATAGTCAAGGAATATAAGAGGGAGAAAAGGCATTGGAAAAACCAGTGCCTTTTTTATGTTATGCCAAGGGGTTTTTGTTTTAGTAAGGATAGAAAGGAACACTAAAAAGGCGTTTGTTACATAAATATGTTGCAACAATGCTGAAAGAAGTAATAAACAGTTCATAATATGTTCATACGATTTTAGTAACTATTTAGAGCAATTGCATAAGAAGTACGAAATAGTTCATACCTCTAAATCATTTTAGTGGTCTATTTGTTTTTGAGGAAACCATCAGTTTAGTGACTTTTTGTTTTATTCCTTCCGCAAAATGTCTTCAACAGAGTTATTGTTTTATAAGGATAAATAATTGTTGTTGTATAATATTTTGTAAAGAAAAAAGGGGGAGTCACTCATGAAAGAGGAAATCTTGTTATTGAAAATCCATAAAGCATTAAAAGAAGGTAAAGATTACTATGAAGCTACTCGTGGAAATTGGAAGATAAATAAAGGCAGAATTCCGTATATTCAATATGTCGCTGGAGTTAGTGGTGGAAAAGTTGTTTGTGCATTTCAACCTTCAAAATGGGAAATTATCGAAGAAGGTTCTGAGAAGGGAAGAAAACGTTTTGAAGGCACTGAAGCTCCTTTGGAAATATTGAAAAAGTTACAAAATGCAGAAGAAAAAGTGCTGAAAAAATTTGGACGTGGAAGTGCGGTTGCTTATATTTCTTTGTCCGAATTGAATAGTATCTTATGAATAATAGTAAGCTATTTTCTAACCTTGTTGTTTTTAAGGCAACAAAGTGTAAGAAAATAGCTTTTTTATTTCCTGCAATTCATCAGTTATTTTCCATAAAAACTGACAACAGAATTCTTAATTTATTTGTTAAAATAAATATATCGGAATTATTTATATTCATTATCTCATGATTAGGACATAGAAAGGGTTGGAGCAATGAACAATTTTCAGGAAAAAGTGAATTTCATATGGACGATAGCAGAAATTTTAAGAGGTCCATATAAAAAAGAAGAATATGGTAAAGTAATTCTCCCAATGGCTGTTCTTAGACGATTTGATTGTGTACTTGCTAAAACAAAGGAAGCTGTTCTTGCACAATATGAAAAATACAAAAATCTTCCACAGGAAGCTCGGGATGAAATTCTAAACCGAATCGCAGGACAAAATTTCAGCAACGTGAGCAAATATGATTTTGCTAAGCTCCTTAGTGATGCAGATAATATAGCCGATAACCTTCGGGATTACATAAATGGATTTTCAAAAACGGCAAGGGATATCATTGAGTATTTTGATTTTGACAAACAGATTGAAAAGATGGATAGAAACAACCTTCTTTACCTTGTCGTAAAGAGATTTAGTGAAATTGATTTGCATCCTGAAACCGTATCTAATATCGAAATGGGCTACATTTTTGAGGAACTTATAAGAAGATTCTCAGAACATGCAGAAGCAGGTGACCACTATACTCCACGAGAAGTAATACGACTCATGGTTAATTTGTTATTTATTGAGGATAATGAAATTCTCACGAAACCAGGTATTACCCAAACACTTTATGATTGTTGTGCAGGAACTGGAGGTATGGGTTCAGTAGCGCAAGAATATTTAAAAGAGCTTAATCCGAGCGCAAACCTTGTATTTTTTGGACAAGAAATTAATGAAGAATCTTATGCTATCTGTAAGGCAGACATGCTGATAAAGGGAGAAGACGCAAAAAATATTGCTTTTGGCAATACATTGTCCCAAGATGCTTTTCCAGACATGAAATTTGATTATATGATTACGAATCCTCCTTATGGAGTAGAGTGGAAACCAGCCGAAAAAGCAGTGAGAGAAGAGCATGAAAGTAAAGGCTTTAACGGAAGATTTGGAGCAGGACTTCCAAGAATCAGTGATGGTCAGTTACTATTCTTACAACACCTTGTTTCCAAGATGAAACCTGTTTCTGCGGAAAATCCGAAGGGATCGAGAATTGCGATTATTATGAATGGTAGTCCTCTATTCACTGGAGATGCGGGAAGCGGAGAGAGTGAAATTAGAAGATATCTCATTGAGAATGATTTAGTAGAAGGTATCGTAGCTTTGCCTGACCAGCTTTTCTACAATACAGGTATTTCAACCTATATCTGGATACTAACAAATAATAAAAATCCTCTTAGAAAAGGGAAAATTCAGCTTGTCAATGGGATTCATTTTTATCAAAAAATGAAAAAAAGTCTTGGTGATAAAAGAAACGAGCTTTCGGAAGAACACATCAATGAGATTGTAAGAATATATGGAGATTTCAAAGAAGGGCAACATTGCAAGATTTTCGACAATGAAGACTTCGGATACAAAAAGATAACAATAGAAAGACCATTGAGACTTAACTTTAAAATAGACGAAGAAAGAGTAAAAGAACTTTATAACCAGACAGCATTTAAAAACTTAGCAACTTCTAAGAAAAAAGGGGAAGCAGGGTTAAGAGAAATAGAGAAAGGTAAACAGCTTCAAGAACAAATCATTGAAGCATTACTTTCTATTAAAGATGGAGTCGTTTATAAAAATAGGGAGGAATTTACTAAAAAAATAAAGGAACTATTTAAAGAAAAGGACATAAAAGTCAATGCGACACTTTTAAAAGCTATACTATCAACTCTGTCCGAAAAAGACGAAACAGCGGATATTTGCAGAGATAGTAAGGGAAACCCAGAACCAGACCCTGACCTCAGAGATACAGAGAACGTCCCACTTAAAGAAGATATTTATGAATACTTTGAACGGGAAGTAAAGCCATATGTTCCGGATGCTTGGATAGACGAAACGAAGACAAAAATAGGATATGAAATTCTATTTACAAGATATTTTTACGAATATACTCCACTAAGAAGTTCTGAAGAGGTAATCAAAGAAATTAAAGAACTTGAAGGAAGTATCTTGGAAAAATTAAAGAAGGTGTTGGGGTAATGGTTAATTTAAAAAATTATCCAAAATACAAGGATAGTGGTGTTGAGTGGTTAAGGGAAGTTCCAAGTGAGTGGCAAGTATTACAAATTAAGAGATTAACGAGAGTTAGAAGAGGAGCTTCCCCAAGACCAATCGATGACCCAATATATTTTGATGATAATGGAGAATATTCATGGGTTAGAATTTCTGATGTTACAAAATCCAACATGTATCTTGAAGAGACAGAACAAAAGCTTTCTAATTTAGGAAGTAGTTTAAGTGTAAAGCTTGAACCAGGTGAATTATTTCTCAGCATAGCCGGAACTGTTGGAAAACCTTGTATTACAAATATTAAATGTTGTATCCACGATGGATTTGTATATTTTCCAGATTATCGTGAAGATAAAAGGTTTTTATATTATATTTTTGAAGCAGGAGAAGCATATAGAGGGTTGGGAAAATTGGGAACCCAACTGAACTTAAATACTGATACAGTTGGTTCAATATATATTGCTGTTCCAACTATTCAAGAACAAAAAATGATATCTGACTTCCTTGATGAAAAGGTTCATGAAATAGACTCACTAATAGTAGACAAAGAAAAGCTTATCGAACTACTTGAAGAAAAAAGACAGGTGATTATAACAGAAGCAGTTACGAAAGGATTAAATCCTAATGTTAAGATGAAGGACTCTGGAGTTGAATGGATAGGAGAGATACCAGAGGGGTGGGATGTAAGTAAAATAAAGTATCAAGCAGATATTAATAAATATACATTAAGTGAAAATACGGATGAAGACCTGGAAATTAAGTATATTGATATCAGCAGTGTAAATTCCAAGGGTGAAGTAGTAAATATTGAAAAGTATTACTTCAAGAATGCACCAAGTAGAGCAAGGAGAATATTAAGAAAAGGAGATACAATAATATCGACTGTAAGGACATATTTAAAAGCAATAACATGGTTTGAAGAAGTTGAAGAAAATTTAATATGTTCAACAGGGTTTGCAGTTTTATCACCTAAAGAAACCATTTATCCAAAATATTTATCTTATCTAATGAGGTCTACTAAATATATAGATGAAATTGTAAAAAGGTCTATAGGTGTAAGTTATCCAGCAATAACATCTACTGAAATAGGTATGATGGAGTGTTTATTACCTAATATAAATGAACAGAAAATGATAGTAGAATATATTGATAATGAGTTGAAGAAAATAGATGGATTAGTTGATGAAATAAAATTTCAAATCCAAAAACTAAAAGAATACCGCCAATCTCTCATATATGAAGCAGTAACAGGCAAGATTGATGTAAGGGATTATGTCAGAGTCTAAAGGGAGGAGAGCAATGGCAATCGACCACACAGAAAAAGGGTTTGAAACAAATATAGAAGAGAGCCTTATCAACTCTGGATACCTACAGAGAAAACTTGAAGGAAAAGCTTTAGAGGACTTCAAGAAGTATGCAATTGATGTGGAAATGCTGTTTCAGTTCTTAGAGAGTAGTCAACCAAAGGAGCTTCAAAGGCTTCAAAAGGTGTATAAAGAGAACTACAAAGGAAAGATTTTAGAGAGGATTACGAGAGAACTTGATAAACGTGGAATGATTGATTGCTTAAGACATGGGATTAAAGATTATGGAGTTACTTTAAAACTTGCTTATAACAAACCAGTCAGCTCAATGAACCAAACTCTTATTGATTTATACAACAAAAATATCTTTACGGTAAGCAGACAAGTTTATTACAGCAGTCAGAACAACAACAGCATTGATATGTTGATTTCTCTTAACGGACTTCCAATAGCCGTGTTAGAGCTAAAAAATCCTCTAACCAATCAAACGGTCGATGATGCGAAAGTACAGTATATGAGGAGAGATCCAAGGGAACTCTTATTCCAGTTTAAAAAGAGAGCCATTGTCTATTTTGCAGTAGATACTGAAGAAGTGTATATGACAACACACATCAATAAAGAAAACACTTTCTTTTTACCTTTTAACAAAGGTTGCAATGGCGGAAAAGGAAATCCAATCGTATATAACGATTACAAAACATCATATCTCTGGAAGGATATCTTGCAAAAGGACAGTTTAATCGATATTCTGTTCCGATTTGTGTTTGTGAAACAGGAAGAGATTAAAGATAGCACAGGAGAGATTATCGATAAAAAGGAAACGGTCATCTTTCCACGCTATCATCAATTGGATGTTGTACGAAAAATTGAAGCAGATGTTAAGTTACATGGGGTAGGCAAAAACTATTTAGTTCAACATTCGGCTGGAAGTGGCAAAACCAACAGTATCTCGTGGCTCTCCCATCGACTTGCCAAATTACATGATGACGAGGATAAACCGATATTTGACAGCGTAATCGTAGTAACAGATAGAAGAGTACTTGATAAACAACTTCAAGATGCTGTATACCAGTTGGAACATAAAGCTGGAATGGTTGAAAAAATTGATAAAGATTCTAATCAATTAGCTAATGCTCTCGTCAACGGAACAAGAATTATCATTACAACACTACAAAAGTTCCCGTTTATCATTGAGAAAGTTGGCGAATTCAAACGGGGGAAATACGCCATTATCATTGATGAAGCCCATAGCTCCCAAGGTGGGAAATCGGCTACGGCTATGACAAATATTTTGTCAAATAAAACATTAGAAGAAGCTTTGGAAGCCGATAGATTAGCTGAAGAGAATATGGAAGATATCGAAGAGAAGATAGTGGAGACTATTGCTAAAAGCGGAAAGCAAGATAATATATCTTTCTTCGCCTTTACTGCTACTCCAAAGGCTAAAACGTTGGAGAAGTTTGGAACAATTGGAGAAGACGGAAAGGCTCATCCTTTCCATGTATACACAATGCGCCAAGCTATTGAAGAAGGATTTATATTAGATGTATTAAAAAACTACACAACCTATAAAACTTTCTTTAAAATTGCAAAGAAAATTGAGGAAGACCCAGAAGTATCAAGTAAGAAAGCGTCTAAGGCAATCGCCAAATATGTATCATTACATCCTCACAACATCGCTCAAAAAACTGAGATTATGATTGAACACTTCCGACAAGTGACAAGACATAAAATTGGTGGCAGAGCAAAAGCGATGGTGGTGACTGGAAGCCGTCTTCATGCAGTCAAATATAAACAAGCGTTTGATAAATATGTCAAAGAAAAAGGATATGATGATTTAAAAGCAGTTGTCGCTTTTTCAGGTACAGTTGAAGATAATGGTATATCTTATACAGAAGCAGAAATGAACGGATTTGGAGAGAAAGAGCTACCAGAAAAATTTCACACGGATGAGTACAAAGTTCTTTTAGTAGCTGAAAAATATCAAACTGGATTCGATGAACCATTGCTTCACACCATGTATGTAGATAAAAAACTGGATGGAATCAAAGCAGTTCAGACTCTTTCCAGATTAAATAGAATATGCAAGGGGAAAAACGATACTTTTGTTCTTGATTTTGTAAACGAGGCTGAAGATATCCAAAAAGCCTTCCAGCCTTATTATGAGGTCACAAATCTCGAAAGTACAACTGATCCGAATATCCTATACGACCTACAAAGAGAGTTGGATGCTTGTCAAGTCTATACAGAAGAAGAGATAAACGAAGTTTGTAAACTTGAGTTTAGCGATAAGAAAAAAACAACAAAGACTCAAGAAAAGCTGAATTCTATTCTGGATAAAGCAGTGAGTAGATTTAAAAATGAGTTATCTAAAGAGCTTCAAGACGTATTTAAAGGAGCTTCCACGAAGTATATAAGAACATATTCATTTATATTACAAATTGGACCATTTGCCGATGTAGAATTGCATAAATTGTATGTGTATTTGAACTATCTTCTGAAAAAACTGCCTAAAAACATTTCCGAGGGCATTCACTTGGCTGATGATATAGCTCTTGAATATTATCGAAACGAAAAAATTTTTGAGGGCAGTATCTCACTGACTGTCCAAGGAGGGTCGGAGCTAAAGCCGACTTCACATGGAAAAGGAATAGGAAAAGAAGAGGAAAAAGAAAAACTTTCATCAATTATCGAACGACTTAATCAGCGATTCGGAACCGACTTTACTTCTACTGATAAACTCGCCTATGACCAAATTAAAGAAGATATCATTAATAATGATGATTTAGCCCAAAAAGCTAAAAACAATACAAAAGAGAATTTTAAATTCAGTTACGAAAAAGCATTTTTAGATGTTGTTATCGATAGAATGGCACAAAATGAAAAGTTCTTTATGAAAATACTTGAAGACAATGACTTCAAAAATGCCATTATGGAATTTATGTTCGATGAAGTATATGAGGGGTTAAACAATAGGACATAATTGGTGTCTGTCATTCCTAATTAACAGGAAGTTATCTTACTAATTTCTAAAGTTAGTGCTAAGAAACTGCTGGTGATTCGTACCAGCAGTTTTTTATTAGTTTCGTCTTTTTCAATTTTCAATATTTCCTCATGCTCTCTATACTATAGCTTTCCCCTGCCATTAATCTTTCCCATAAAAATTAAGCGAATTATTATTAGATAAGCTCTTGTACAGGTAAAGAAGAGGCTTTAATTAAGAATATTTATTGATAAAATCAAGAAGGCTCTGAGCAATAATATCCTGGATTTTCAGATGGGGGAACTGACTCTCACAGAGCTTAGAAAATTTTTCATAAATGGCTTCGTTCACCTTCAGGTTTTTGTTTACAAACTTTGCTTTTGTGTCGTAAATAGCTTTATCCAAAATGAGTATTTTATTTTCTTCAGAATTAGCAACTAATTTTTTTAGCTTTTCTAAATTCTCCTTTAAGAATGCCAATTCCTCTGTATAATCCTCTGTTTCTTTGAAAGAAGACTTTTGAGTAACAGAGGCATTTTTATTTCTTATAAACTTGAAATACTTATTCTCTCTTGCTATATAAACATAATCGCCCTTTTGCATCTCTTTTGTGAAAGTTGAGTAGGGAATGTCGAGCATCTGAGAGACTCCTCTTAAATCACTATTTTCAAGTAAAGAATTGATTTTCTCTGCTCTTATATCAGGGTCCATCGTAAAGAAAGTGTCTTTATTTATGTTGATCGCTCCTTTCTAAAAAAAGTTTTTTACTATTATAGTAGGCATGTTTTTTCTTTATAACAGCATTCGACTTATAAAGGTTTAATAAGTTATGTACAGGTGCGAAGAATGTCTAAATGGGTGGAATAAATGGAGATTGAATATATCATAGTATTTAGAAAAAATACTCGATTAATAGTGCGGTAAAATTTGAAGAAAATGCTCGGAAATGCAGTCATATGAAGGGTTTTTCGCTTCAACAACTTTCGGAAAACATAAACCTATATTAGACGCAAAAACATATAAAATCCATTTCAAAAGACTAAGGTGCATTAAAATGTTTTTGCGGATAAACACAAAAGTAAATAGCAAATGTCGTATTACTTTTTAAGAACTCTATACGCAAAAATTGTCGTGATAAATTTCAAAATTCCTCGGGAATATAACATAATCAAGGAATGATAATGCTATCTATGAAATATCTAAAATAAACTTGAAAAGAAAATATAACTATAACATAAACGTGGAATGGTACTTCCACTTTTAAATACGACATTTGCGGAAGTACTATTCAAAAAGACACATTTGAGCAAAAACATCATTTCCAATAAACAATAGAATCGCTATTCCTGTAGTGTACTAAGTAAACCTAAATTGAAGCCGAAAACTCTAAAATACCAAAAAATTCAAGTTGTAAAAAGTAATCCTTCTTCTTAAAAGTTCATAGAAATTTATGCAAAAGTTCATAAAAAGGTATGAACTTTTATACATAATCTATGAAACAGTTACAAAAAGTGAAAGACTACATATATCAATTGATGACTGTAAAATTTTAGGTAAAGCAAGGTGGAACCAATAAGCTATATAAAGTGTCTTGAAATTTTAATACTCTTTTGTAAGAAAGAAATTTTTTACAAAGGAGGACAAATAATAATGAATAGTGCTGTTAAGAAATATGATTTTGAAGAAATACGCCAACAACTTGTCCTAAAAAATAAATGGCGAAATGATGTGTTTGTAGTATATCCTTTTGAAGCTGGGAGTGGAAAATCAAGGGAAACTCAACGGTTCTTAGGTGAAATGACAAAACAGTACCTCTATAGGGCTTTATATGTGCAAAGATTTATAAAAGATAATCAACTTCAAGAAACGGTCAACCGAATTAATAAGTTTGCTGAAAAGATTGTTGCTGTTGGAGTGACAGGAGAAGATAAGAAAAATAAAAAGAAATGGAAACAGGCAGTAGATGCTCAAGTTCTTGTCTGTAGTCACTCTATGTATAAGCAAATTTGTCGGGGGCATCATCCTGAACTGATTTCCAAACGGGAAATTTTAATTATCGATGAACGTATGGACTTAGTTGAAAGAATGTCCATTTCAATTGCGGATATTAGCCAACTGTGGGGGTGCTTCGACCTATACAATTCAGGAAAGTTAATCGAAGAATTAGCAGAAAAACTCAAAGAAAAATTTTATCATTACTCCGTATTGTTAGGGCCTCTAAGCAAAAGGGAAATGTCATATGTACATTTTGAAGAGGATGATTATAGTAAATATAGAAAGGCAATTGATGGGTTGATTAACTCTGTGACTGACCAAGAACAAAAGAAACTTTTAATGAGAGTTCAGAACTTATTGAAAAACGGTGGATTTTTCTTTGAAAATAAATTCCACACGTTCGAGGACATCTCCTTTTGTATGTTGGAAAATAATTTGATATTAGATGCTAATGGAAACTTTGATGCCACTTATCAGCTTTTTGAAGATATGTTCCTCATTAAAAAACAGCCTCCAATATTCGATTATTCTCAATCAACTCTTTATCACTACGAAGTTAAAACAGGGAAAGGGGATTTAGAGAAATATATTGGATTTTTTGAAAATTCTCTTGAACAGATAGATTTTAATAGGGGTAGTAAGATTTTGTTTGTTACAGATAAAGACAGTGTAGAAAAGGTTCAGGAAGCTCTTCTTATAAAATTTGCTCATATAGGCGATAATTTGAAAGAAATAGAGGATGTTTTGGGAATTAAGATAGAAATACAATATTTTGGTAACATCATTGGTCTGAATGATTACAGGGATTTTGATACGGTAGCCATACTCAAAACTCCAAACTACTCATATCTCGATTATTCCTTGATGTACCTTTATTATCAAAAACTAAGTGGAAGACCTATAGATAACATTCGTGTTTTTGAGCATGTTCAGGTTGAGGAGATTAGAAAGTCGATGGTTTCTGGTGAAATTTACCAATCTTTAAAAAGAATAAATCGCGATTTATCCAAGAATGCCAATATGTATCTTTTTTGTAGCAATAAAGAGGCGGTAGAAATTGTTTTAAATCAATTAAACAACGTACAATATGTTAAGCGAGAAATGACAGTAGAGAAAAAGCGCAAAAAATATGATAATACGAAACGAAAAGAGCAGTCTATTTTTGAACAGAAGGTTACTAAAGTTCAAGAAACTCTTATCGAATTAAAAAAATCCAAAGCAAGTAGCATACGCAAAAAGGATATTAGACAGCAAGTTGGTATATTGGATAAATCTCAATTTGCCAAAATTCTAAAGGCACTTGAACCATTTCTGAAAATTAATCATATCGAAAGCCAAGGGCAAAAGCTTGTTTTCAAATAAATATTACTCTTCTTAAAAGGATGTCTCTAAAGGCATCCTTTTCTTTATATAATTATGAACAGTTGTAAAGCACGTTCGTTGGTTAGGTTAAAAGGTGGAGTACCATATTAATCTGATTTTTTTGAACTGTAGTCATCTGCTTTCTTTTTGCAACAAAAACATAGTTATATTTCAGTATATCTATTTTATATTAAAGGTTTTTGTTATATCAAAACACTGGATATATTTAAACAAAGATGACGATAACAAAGCCAAATGGATAATGAAAAACATGACATCAGATTAAACATGTCGTTGATGTTATTATCCATTTGCTTTATGTTGAATAATCAAAGGAACTGTGTATTATTGTGTAAGTCGTTAATTTCTGTGTAGATGTATTCATGTATCAGCTTTTTGTTATTAGCTTTACTGTACTGGTTTAGTGCGACAACATGTTATTAGGCTTTGTTGCAAGTTCTTTTGGTAACACAATGCCCTTTTTTAAGTAAACTGCGACATTTCAAGTAAATTGTAAAGCGAAGGCTTTTGTTATAGTTCCCTTATTTTAAGAGAACTTAGATTTTTGAATATTATTGTTTTTTTATGTGCTATAGGCACATTTCAAGTAGATTTTTGTTTTATGAAAATATATCTATGGTTTAGATAAACTTTTTTAATTTATGAGAGAAGAACCCAAAAAGTTGTGTAGAATTCTAATTTTTCATTATATAAATAGATAAATTTCACAACTTTTTGGGGAACATGTAAACATAATTGGGTTCATTGCTTTTCTCATACGAACGTGTCAAACAACTTTAACATTATTTTATCGATTTAACGTAATAAAGTAAATGTTGTAGGAAAGTTCTCATTGTTGTGTTTGGTGTGTAAATGCTAACTTCAGGGACTGTCGCTGTAGTTCGGGAAGGGAGAACAAGAGAAAGTAAAGGGGTCAGACATGGTTCGACTACTTTTGAACCAAAGGTTACTTGATTTTTACTATAATTGAATTAGGGTAAACAAACATAGAAAGTAGGTGAGAATTTGACGATTGAACAAATTAGAAATAACCTTGAAAAAGTTGAAAAAAATTTATTGCTCGATTCACTTTATAACTTAAATGTAGAAGAGTTGGTAGAACTTCAGGGGGAAATTAGAAGTTTAAAGGAAGAGTTTTTAGAATTCTCTTTTTTAGGTTGCGAAATTGAGGAATTGGATGATATTAGGTTTCGCCTGTTAGAAACTGACTTAAATATTGCAATCAGCATTAAAGAAAAACTACATGAAGACACTACAGAGGATGTAAGGAGACTCGAAAGTTTTTATCGAATAGCATAATCCAAATTAAAGGAGGAAGAAGAAGTTGACGAAAAAAGTAGATGAGATTATAGTAAAAAATCCCAAAAGTTTAAAAGTATATGAGAAGGCTATGGAGCTAAATAAATTGGTATATCAGCTTGTAAAGCAATTTCCATGGATAGAAAATAAAAATTTGACGATTCAACTTCTTAAATGTGCGACATCGATTGGGGCGAATCTCTGCGAAGGGAACGGACAGATATATAGTGCGAAAGAGCTTACGTTCCTTAACAACAGTCTTGGTAGTGCCCAAGAATGTCGCTATTGGTTAGAATTGGCGTTAATAAATAAGTATATAACACAGGAACAATATCAAAAGACAGACAACCTCATACAAGAAATTATACGAATGCTAATCGCAATGATGAAGAAAATTAAAAGAGAAGAAGTAGCATAGTAAAGTATTCTCGCTCCCTTTTTTCATCCATGATAATTTAGAACATTTGTTCTATAATGATGGAAACAAATGAGGGGGCATACATAAAATGAAAGATTAGCAGTTGGAAATTGAAATGGAGCAAGAAGTATTATAGTGGGAAGAACAGACTGAATTGGAACGAGAAGTGCACGAACAGATTTTGAATGAATTAAGGATGTTTTCAAAAGATGAGGGAAGAGATGTAGTAGGAATGGTCAGGGAATAGTTTATTAGAATAAAATCATATTTTCTCTAAAAAATATTAAAATAATTATTGACTTATTCATAGAGATATGATAGATTAATCTCACAAGTTATTTATATGTAATTTTTACCTATAGTCCATAATATTTCAATATATTTTATTTAACCATTTTTTAAATCCTTTATTTTATAATAATAAGTAACCAGGATAAAAGGCTGGATTACTTGAGTGTATTGTTTATATATAGAGCTTAATATCTATAACCGCGATTCAAAAGGGGTAAGTCTATCCTTTTGAATGTAGTATAGGGGTTAGTTTGCCCTTTGGTTATAGATATAGTCTATATTAACTTAAACACACTCAAGTAATTCAGTCTTTTTTTGTTGTTCCTGCTCCATGAAAACCTTATATTTTTCACTTTTCACCATTTCATCTTTATATAAGGGGATGATTATAATTTCTCAATCATCCTACTTATAAATTTTTCATAAAACTGGAGGAAAACGATTATGCACAACTTTCATGAGGAACAATGTATTACTGTTTCTTTAGACAAAAGGTTAGTAGACCGAAATGTAGATTTTAAGGGCTAAAACGACTGACTTACTAAGATTTTAGAAAAGAGTTGAATTTAATTTTTGGAGTGGAAGAAAAACTTTAAGATGTAAAGCCAAGTGCAAAATTTTTCCGACTTTAATTATTAAGTTAAAAATAATATTTGGAGGTTTCGCTATGAACAATCGAAGAATAATTAACATGAATTTCTTAACCAATAATTTCGATGACATTATTAAAGCTATAGAGGCTGGTAACGTATATGTTTGCCGATTTCCTGATGGGGTTTGCGTATTGGTGAACAAACAAAAGAAAGTGAGTAAATATAAGTTTATTATGTATAACCCAATGTCATCTGTGGCTACAAGAGCTGAGATGAGTAGAAAAGAATTTAAGGCACTTTTTGATGAGGTTCTCGTTCACTTAAGTCGGGAACATTATGAGTTTGAGGAGAATGAAGAAATAAACGTAATTGAACAGTTTGAAAGTATTGCTGATGCACTCATGGCACTTAAGAAAGGAAGCTTTAGAAATTATAAAGTGAGAAAACTTTCTTAGATTTAAAACAGTCAAACTAATCAAATTCTTAATAACTTTAAATCGAAGAAGATATAGAGAAAAAAATAGAAGAAAGAAGGGGTAGAACGTGTTGAATAAAAATGATTATTTGTGGCAATTGGATTTTATGGTGTTGTTAGATGTAGAAGAAGTATTAAATAGTAGTAGAGATAATAGGAGTTTATTTGCAAGAAGAACCATTCAATTAAAAGACGGAAGTATCCGTAATGCCATTACAGGCAATGCCATTAAGCATGTTTATGTGTCGTATCTTCATGAATTAATCACGCCAAAAGAAAAATGTGATAAATGTAAACTTCTATCACCTATGAAAAATGGAAAAATTAAAAATCCAGATAAACGCTTTAGTGCCAGTGGAAATCGAGTCAAAGAATGTCCGATTTGTGATATTTCAGGGTTTATGAATGCGGAAAAAGACAACAAATCGGAAAAACGAAAAACCGTTGCTTCTTTTTCTTGGGCGATTGCCAAAACAGATACTCGACAGGAAGATGTCCTTCCGATTCGCTCTTCGGAATATGCAATGGTAATAGAGTTAGACCTTCATCGTATTGGATTTGACGATGAAAAACAAGTGTATGTCTTAGATAAAGAAGAAATCAAAAAGCGTATTAGGGTAGCGTTAAAAGGTGTAGAAAATTTACTCATTCGCTTTGGTGGAGCACAAACGAATACGAACCATCCGCATATTCGTGGGATTTCAGGGATTGTGACAGAAAAAACGCATCGAAGACAACGTATCACTAAGTTTAGTCCGTTAAATGATAACTTTGTAGAAGAAAACCAAAAATGCTCCGATGTTTCTTATACAATTAATGGGGTAACAGACCTTCAACAATTAATTAATAGATTGACAGATGACGAATACCTGGATGCAATGGTGGAGCGAAATATGGAATTTGTGAAAAACCACTTTGCATAATAGATTTGTAGTGTAGCTCAAATTGGTGTATTAATAATTTGCAGAATAATTAAGAAGGAGATACCAGTTAAAATGAGAACAATAAATAAAAGTGATAATGCAATAGATATGATGGAATTGCAAGAAATGTTAGCGACTGAAAAACTTGACCATATTTCCTCAATTATTAAGTTTCAATTTGGAATCGAGTGCGAATGGGCTATTAATCCAAATGAAGATGAATATACAATTTATCTTGAAGATGAGGGTGAGGAGATTTATTTCCATCATACTTATTCGATGATGGATTTGATTAATTGTGATGCTACTGGACAAGCATATTTTCTTAGAAGGTGGTTTAACATATGTTCTGCTCTTGAAGCGATTAGAGAACATGAATTAAGAACTCTTTAAGCTCTTGATAAAAAAGTAAAATCTCCTCTCTCGAATTCTACGTAGAGAGGAGATTGTTTTTATTTATTAAGGAGTTATTCAGAAGTAAATTTATGATATAGAGTGGTTGAGTTAAATCTTGTTCCCTTTAATTTTAATCCTGTGTACTTTGTTTTTGGCGAATTTCTTTTAGTGCATCTACAAAGTGTTGTTCGCCTTCTTTTTCTAAAATCTCTAATATTTCATTATCTGATAAATCGGTATGTAAAGCCAACTTTACCAACATTTTTAGTTTGGCATCTATTATTCCATTGTCGTATCCGTTTTCATACCCTTCTCGATATCCAGCAAAAAAATTCTCTTTCAACTGATTCTGTAAATATTCGTAAAGCCTGTTGATAGAATCTCTGTTTTCTCCGAGGTGATTATCATACGCTTTTCTAATACTCCACAAATCCATTAAGTCATCGAATTTGTCCATTTTATACAATCCTCCAAAGTATTTCATATTATCAATTATAAGTGGTAATCGGAAAATTGATAATATATTGAACAATAAATATGTGGAAGAAGATGTACAGTTAGTTGTATTAATAGAAGAAGGTCGAATGAAAAATATTACAACAGAAGAAGACTTTTGTTGCAATTTTATAAAATTGGAGATATTCTTTAAATAAGAATCCTTTCAGAGAAAAATCTTCAAGTGTAACGTTATTTATCGGAGAAATTATCTTTTAAAAAAATATGAAATTTAATAAGAAAGCCCAAGTTGATTTTAAAAAAAAGTTTTTTATCGATTTCGGGCTTTCTTTTTTTATTGTTGACTAAAAAGTATGAGGAGGTGATTAATAGCGAATTTCATTAGATTAGGAGAAGATGAAAAAACTCCAAAGAATAGATTGAGACAAGTTTATCTATAGTAAATCAGGATGATAAAAAAGGGGGCATATGAATGAATGCTAAATATGGATGGAATAATTTTGCGAACGAAAGGATGGAAGATGATAATAAAAAGCTAAAAATATTAAAAAGTTATCGAATTCAGTTATTTGTTCTAATCATTCTTACTGTGATTATTGACATTAGTGACTTTGTAACCAAGGATGCATCATTTTGGAGTGGATTACTAACAGGAATAGTTTTAGTCTTTTGCACAGTTGCATTTAGTATTAGTTACAAACTAAGTAAAAGAATTAGAAACAGAATGGAAATGAATAAAAAGTGACCAGCAGGACGGGGTCTCTTTGTGAATACCCATTCTTTAGTAGTCATTAGAAAGAGAACCTTTTAATAAGAGCAGGATAGCTCTTTTAATTACGATGAAAATAATAATCGACTTTAATAGAATATAATTTTGTGACATAGAGTCTCAAAATTATTAGGAGTGTGCATTAAGTGCAACATAATAAGATTTGTGTTGCACTTAAGCTCATCTGGAGTTATGATGATGGTCATCAGTGCAACAGAGTTCCCACGATTGAGTGGAAAACTAAGTGCAACAGAATTCTTGATAAGAACAGGAGGATAGGTTCTTGAACAAGTATATTGAAAAGTTTCGTACTTATCTTTTAGATGAAGGGAAAAGTGAGAATACAGTCAATACATATATGGCGAAAGTTCAAGAATACTTTAAGTGGTTTCAAGAAACATACGATGCGGAGTGCAAAAAACTGTATCGTGAAAATGTTTTGGACTATAAAACGTATCTTCTCAATGTCAAAAAGCATAATGGCAAAAACTTGAATGGTAAAACTGTTAATGGGAAGCTAAGTGCCTTATACAGTTTCAACAAGTTTCTGATTAGCCATAAAGTTCAGGAAGAATTGGTCTTGAGCAAATCCGACTTTGTTAAAGTTCAAATAGATTATGCTAACCCCTGTACCATCACTAAAACGGATGTAGAAAGGTTTAGGCAAAAAATACTTGAGTCGGGAGATAAACGTTTATATGCTTTGGTTACCGTTTTGGCATATGCTGGACTTCGCATAAGTGAAGCCTTAGATATTAAATTACAGGATTACAGTTTAGAGGCTAAAGAGTTAATTGTACGTAGGGGCAAGGGAGATAAGCAGAGAATTGTTTATTTGAACAGCAAGATAGTCAATGCTATAAAGGAATACTTGAAGGCGAGAAAAGCAGAAAGCGACTATCTATTTGTTTCCAGACAAAGTGAAAAGGTAGACAGAACTGTAATTAACAAGCATTTTAAGAAATACAGTAAGACAATTACACCGCATATGCTCAGACACTTTTATGCAACTCACTGTCTGGAAATGGGCTATTCAGTTCATGAGGTTGCTTATCAAGCAGGGCATAGAGATATAAAAACTACACTAATTTATACAAACCCAAGTCGTGAAGAAATGAAGCGCAAAGCAGAACTATTATAAGGTGGGAATACTATGGAAGAATTAATACAAAGATTAAAAGAAAAGTTATCGAACTTCAAGACCGAGGAAATTTTAGGTTATATTGCTACTAAAATGATTGTATTTGGGAATGATGGTAAATCTATAGCCGAATCTTCAGATTTAATAGATAAAACTAACTTAGATTCTCCTCATAAACAGTTTCTCTATCTAATAGGTTTATTGATGTCAACTGAATATTCTGGAACAGATATATTGTCTAAGAAGGAAAAAGGTTCTATGCTTTCAAAAACCTCTAATGAATTTACAGAACATATTGAGAGAAATATATACGAAACACATTCAGAAGAAATATTATTTGAAAAAGAGATGGAAGAAATATTTTCATTATTAAAAGAAATAACGAACTCTTACATCTTTAATTTTATTCCCAAAGATATAGGTGAACTAAACGAAATCGATGAAGAAAGAAGAAAGCAAATAGAGGCTTCATTGCCTATGTTTTTATCATATTTTAATATGGCTGTTTTGAGATACGAAGAACAAATAATTGATAGAATTATGGAGTGGGTGTCACCTTTCGATGGGCCTTTAGAAGAAAATCTTGGAGTAAATTCTACAACATTAATATCATTTTACAGATTTGTTGAAGAGAAATTTTTGAAAAGTCTTGATGAAGCTCGTGATGCAACTACTACTTTTTTTAGTAAGGGTTTTGGTGAGTGGAGAAAACTTGCTGAAAAAGTTGAACAGGCTTCCAATGAAGAAGATATTATCGAAATATATGAAAATATAATTAAAGGGCAAGTGGATACAGTTTTAGTTGAGTCAGGTCGTATCCTTCAGGAAAAAATGGATAATATGATGACAATATCATACAAAGATATTGCTAATGAATTTGGAAATATAAAGACAGACCGTATTTTAAGCTATCTGTCTATAGAAAGAAAAAGTAGAGACTTTAGTTATTATACAGAAGAAAATCCAATATTTTTAAAACCATTATGTAAAGTAAGAGATGATAGGTTTTTTGTAGTTCATCCTAAGTATGTATTGGAAGCAATTTATAATTTTCTTATTAACAATTTGGAAGAGATGCACAATAAAGGACAAATAAACTTTTATAAGCTTAGAGGGGACAAGACAGAAGAAGTAACCGAGAGATTATTTAAAAGAATCTTAGGAGAAGGTGCAACGGTATATAGGTCTGTCTGTGAAATACCAAAATCAGAAGAGCATGATTTTTTGATAAAATATAAAGATAAATTACTCATAGTCGAAGTTAAAAGTTCAAAAATAAAAGCACCAATGCGTACACCAGAAAAAGCATATATTAGAATTAAAGACAATTTCTTTAGTAAATCAGGAGTTGGCGGAGCGTATTATCAAGCCATAAAATTGAAGAAATTTATTATGTCAAAAGATGAAGTCACATTGTACCATGACAAAGAGATTCCTTTTAAAATAAAACATAAGGATTTTTCCGACATACTAACAATTGTGATAACCGCAGAACAATTTGGACCTATGAATGTAAATATGTCTTCCCTACTACAGCCAGAGGATGGTGAACAATATCCTTGGTCATGTAATTTATATGATTTTGAAAATTTGATTGAGATGTTTTTATATTTAAATAGAACGTCTGATGATTTTATAGAATATATCAGACAGAGAATCATGTATCATGCGAAATTTATTTGTTTTGATGAATTAGAAATTGCTGAAGAATTTTTGATAGAGGGAGATTTCCATAGATTTAAAAAAGCTGATAAGATATTTTTTATGAATCCATCAGTAAATTTAATGGATAAAATATATTATGAAAAACATGGTATAGAGTATGATTATCCGAACTTACCTAAACCTAAAGTCAAAAGCAAAAAGAAAATTGGGAGGAACATGCCTTGCCCATGTGGTAGTGGTAATAAATATAAAAAGTGTTGTGGAAAATAAAAAGTAAATATTGTTTTATATTGCCGTTGCTATAGGGATTTTTCCTTATAAAAAGGGGAAATGAATTAGATGTAACTGCATCTTTTTATTTATTAAATTATTTAGAAGTGGTCATGGCATATTTCAACAAGGAAAAAATTAAAAGGTATATTTATCAATTGAATGCAGTAAATTGAATTGATAAAATAAAGTTATGCTATTATTGAACAAATTTAATTCGAAGTTGACTCATTTAGAGGCATTCATAATTAAATTTTTGTATGTGTATATGGACAGAACAAGAAGTTAAGCGAATCATATAGTTAAGAAATTAATAGAAGCATCTTGTATTTAGTTATTTCTCTTTAAAAAAAAATTAGAGAAATCGACTAAATGCAAGATGCTTCTTTTTATTGACAAAAGTGTTAAGGAGGTAATCATGGCAAGTTTCAACGAAGCAAAAATAAAAAGATACCTTAAAGAAGGAAGAGGGCAATTGGGCACAGGTAAGGATTACGTTCCTTGGACGAAAATACATGAATTTTCATCGAAAGGAAGGTCCTCAAGAATAATGGGAATAAAAACGGGAAGAATTCATCATTTGCATTCAGATAACCAGTTACGAGCTTTTCTTATTTTTGAATTTTTAGATAAAGTGGTTGACATTAGGGAGAGCTATCCACTCCTCGACGTCATGGAGGTCATTGATGATAAAGAAAATTTACGCTTCGATAAGTTTTGTTCTAAAGAGACAGGTGAGCAATTAGTCATTTGTACAAACTTTGTTTTAACACTAAGAGATTCTGACGGAAATGAAAAACATGTCGCAAGAACAATAAAAAATGTTTCCGAGCTGAATAAAAAAATTACATTCGAGAAGCTGGAGATAGAGCGAAGATATTGGGAAGCTAAAGGGGTAGATTGGAAGATAATTACCGATAAACAATTGCCGAGACAAGTTGCCAAAAATATTGAATGGGTCAGAGAAACTTTGCTGGAGGATAGTGAGGTCGATAAAGGACCACTATCAAAGATTTTGCTTAATTTTCTTTTAAGTAATCTTGAAATGCCTTTAAAGGAGTTGCTAAAAAATTTCGACAAGGCAGAAGGCATTAATACTGGAACAGGGTTATACCTCTTTCGATATTTAATTGCAAAGAAAGAAATCAAAGTGAATATGAATGAAAAAATCAATCTTGCTCTTAAGGTAAAAGATATAATTTTGTAGCCAAAAGGGGTGTAGCGTTTTGAAACTGGCAGAGAATATGTTGTTCAAATACAGTAGTGGAAAAGTGATAAGAGTTCTATATATCAATCAAATTACCTCTATTGTATACGTAATTGATATGGACAGCAACAAATGGCCATACTCCATGGAAAAAGAAACGTTCCTAACCCTTCATAAAAACAAAGAAATTATTGCGATGGATGAAGACGTTTATAGCAGAGTGGTTCTTGAAGAAGAGCTAAGTGAAATTGAAAAATTGAAAAGAGACTATTCATGGGATGTTGTCATGTACTTTAAAAACACATTGACAGATGAAGAACACATGTATATCAGCAAATATCGGCAAAAGGCAATGAAGGAAACAATGGCTACTTTTGGTATAAGTTACAACGGATTAAAGAATTATCTAATCAGATATTTTAAGGGGGGAAGGACTAAAAGCAGTTTGATACCAAACTTCTTTAGATGCGGTGCGAAGGGGAAGGAGCGAAAGGTTGGAGAGAAAAAACGTGGTCGTCCCCGATTAAACAATAAAAATGGCGGAGTGAATATTGACGATAGGATAAAGAAAATATTTAGAGTGGGTTTGAATCGCTACTACTACAATGAAAGGAAAAATTCTCTTAAAACAGCCTATGAATTAACTTTGAGGGATTTTTTTGCAACTGAATCAATGCAGGAAAATGGGGTTAAGATACCGATATTGCCTAACGCAGACAACTTGCCAACCTATAACCAATTTCTATATTGGTTTAAGCAGATGAACAATAGTAAGAAAGAAATCATCAGAAGAAGCGGTACAAGAGTATATCAACAAAATTACAGAAGTATAATTGGGGATTCGACTCAGGATGCTGGAATAGGTCCTGGAACGCTTTGGCAAATTGATAGCACCGTATTTGATATATATTTAGTTTCATCTTTTAATCGGGACATAATTGTTGGTAGACCTATTTTGTTTTTGGTAGTAGACGTGTATTCTCGTGTGATTTTAGGATTCAATGTAAGTTTTGAATCACTTAACTCATATACTGGGGCAATGTTAGCTCTTGCTAATAGTATGACATCGAAAAAGGGTTTGTGCAGAAAGTTCGGCATTGATATTACTGATGAAGAGTTTCCATACTGTGTACCACAACGAATTTTGGCAGACAGGGGTGAGCTTGTTGGTCAGCAAATAGAAAATGCAATCGAGAATTTAGGGATAACTATACAACAAACTCCCCCATACCACGCAGACTATAAAGCGATTATAGAATCTGCCTTCAATTTGCTGAATCTAAAGGTCAAGCCCTTTGCGGATGGAGTAGTTATTGATGGGAATAAAAAAGGTAAAGAGCGTGGAGAGCAGGATTACCGCCTTAAGGCTACTCTAACAATTGAGGAATTCACAAAAATTATCATCAAGTGCATTTTATTTCATAATACCCACCACGTTTTGAATGATTATGTCTTAGACGAAACGATGTTGGAAGAGAAAGTAGAGAAAATCCCAATCAGGATATGGGAGCATGGATTGAAGCATAAAAAAGGTCAATTGCGAATTCTTCCAGATGAAGTAATCAAAACGTATCTCTTTCCCTCAGATTATGCAACTGTAACTGCAAGGGGTGTATCCTATCGAAAATTATTATACGCATCGGATTATGCCTTGCAGAATGGTTGGTTTCCAAAAGCAAGAATCAATGGTAGTTGGCGTGTAAAGATTTGTTATAACCCCTCTGATTTATCGTCTATTTATATTTTTGATGAGAATGGTGAAGGTCTACGTAAGTTTGACCTTTTAGACCACCTTTCTATGTATACAAATAAAGGGTTAGATGAAATAGAACAATTAAAAAAGTATGAACAAGAAATGGATAACAAGAATAAAGAAAAGGAACTGCAAGAAAAGATCAAACTTTATAGCGATATAGAGAACATTGTAAAAGAAGCCAGAGAAAAAACAGGATCTGAAAGAGACTACAGTAAAAGCAAGTCTCAAAGAATTAAAGGGATTAAGGAAAATCAAAAAAATGAGAGATTATTACAACGTGAGAAGGCAAGAGAAGAATTAGCAATGAAAGAGATTTTTGATGAATTTACCGATGAATTAGATGAGTTTGCCTTGTTTAGAGAAATATCAGATGAAAATTGGGAGGAAAGTGACGATGACCAATAAAATTTTTTTGGATAATGGAATGGAAGCCTATATGGCTTCCTACAATGAATTTCCCCTGGAGGAATACAACAGTAACCCATTTATACAAGCACTTCCCCCATTGATGGACAAACAAACGATTATCAAGAAATTAATGTTACCCATTTCTTTCAAAGTAGAAGAACGGAACTTAGACAGTTCTTATAGACTCCATATGATTCAAAGATTATATAAGCTCTTTCAGCCTTTACCGATTCATATAGATATTTGGAATATGGTTTTCTCTTTGTTATACCAGGGGTACATAGCAAGAAATCCCTTCGATAAGGATTACAGAAAATATATCAATCAAACAGGTAAGCAAATTATTCATAGGTCTTATGATATAAACAGCAGAGCAAATTTTAGAACAACAGCAAGTTGTGGAACAATTATAGGATTTTCAGGTATGGGGAAGACGACAACAGTAAATAGGATACTCAGCAGTATTCCGCAAATTATTGTACATAATGAATACAATAGTCAGCATTTTAACCACATTCAATTAACGTGGCTAAAGCTTGAAACGCCCCATAATGCCAGTCTAAAAGCATTATCGTTACAGTATTTTATGAAAATTGACGAATTGCTTGGCACGAATAACTTTAAAAAATATGTCTCAAGGAATTTATCTACGGATGCAATGCTTCCTTTAATGGGACAAGTGGCTCAAAATGTAGGCTTAGGTATGCTAATAATCGATGAAATTCAACACTTACAAAATCGTGGCATACAGCAGATGATGAATTACTTTGTTACCTTGATAAACTCGTTTGGTGTTCCTGTCATTTTTATAGGGACGCCATCCTCCTATTCCATTTTTCAAAACGAATTCAGAATCGCAAGAAGGGTTACGGGTAACGGGGAAATCATATGGAATAACATGGAGAATGACAAAGAATTTCGATTCTTTTTAGCATCGATCTGGAAATATCAGTGGAACCGAAAATTTACTCCGTTAAATGAAGAAATGATAAAGGTTTTTTACGAAGAAACACAAGGAGTTTCCGATTTAATCGTCAAGTTATTTGTGAATGCTCAGTATATAGCAATTTCAAGTGGTAAAGAGGAAATCACAATTAACATTGTAAAGAAAGTAGCAAAAGAGCAGTTTAAGCTAATGAAACCGATGCTGGATGCAATTAAATCGAAAAATCCTTATAAAATTGCCCAGTTCGAGGATTTAAGAAGGATAGAGGCGAACAATGCCCCGAATACAGAAATGACTACTCTACAAAAAGAAAGAATAATTCAAATAGAAAAGAAGGTAAAACAACATCAGTTTCAAAATAAACTGGCCATTCCAGTTAAACAAAATATTAAAAAGTTTGCTGATTATGCAGAGGGTGATTTGAGAAATTTATTTGTTCAAGCAAAGAAAAGCGAAAAATCTGCATATCAGCTTCTATTAGAAAAAGGATATATAGATGATATGAGTTTCTGGCAGGGAGATGGTGCATCATGATGAACTTCCTGCCTATTGTTTATGAAGATGAATTGCTTTTTAGTATGATATCCCGATATCAGCGGATGTGTGGGATGATAAGCAAAAGAGCATTGGAAAGAGATTTGTTTAATCAGAGAAGAAATATGACATCTGTATTCTTTCCACAATACATAAATGTACTGGTGAGCAATTTTCCTCCCACTTCAAAGATAACCACAAACGAGATAATTATGAACCATACCATGTTTCCTTTTTATACTGCTTTTTTGTCCCAGAAGAAAACAGAAGAAATATTTAACTTTATGGCAGAAGGTAGTGGAAAAAGTATCGAAAACATGGTTGGCATAGCTGGAAGTAAAATTAAGCAAAACGATTATTTGAAATATTGTCCGCTTTGTTTTAAAGAGGATATGGAGATTTTAGGAGAAAGTTATTGGAGAAGGATTCACCAGATTCCAGGAGCTTTGTATTGTTTCAAACACCAAGTTCTTTTGAAAAACAGTAATATTTTGAGCACAGATAGTAGAGTGGATTATTGCTGTGCAGATGAGGATGCTTGTAATGAGACAACAGTTGATGACTTGTACTCGCCAAGGATTAAGGAGCTTAATTTAAAGTATATTCAAAATGCTATCTATCTATTGTTTGAAAATCAAAAAAGGAAGAATTTAAACTTTATTATCAGCTTTTATATTGATAAGTTGCGGGAGAGAGGCTTTGCTTCCAAAGGCGGGAGTTTGTATATAAACAAGCTATTAGAGGCATTTGTGGATTATTATCCATCAGAATACTTAGAGCTCATGCAAAGTAGCATTGACGTTGAAAAAGAAACAAATTGGTTGAGGCTTTTTGTCAGGAACAACAATAAAAACAGAAGTCCGCTAAGACATCTTCTTTTTATGCAATTTTTAGATGTTGATATCCAAGAATTGTTCCATTGTGATAAGGTAATTGGAAAAAGAACTGTAGTCCAAAAACGTAGCCCGTCTTTTGAACTTGATAAAAGGAGGCAAGATTGGCTGAAAATAATTAGGAATAATCCTGGCGCTACCCGTAGTGAATTAAAAAGCATAGGAAAAGGACTTCACACTTGGATATACACTCATGATAGAGACTGGTATGAACAAGTAACACCAAGGGTCACAACAAGAAAGAAAAGAACAGAAACGATTGACTGGAATAAAAGAGATGAAGAATGTTTAGCACTTGCGAAAAATGCTGTTGAAAAACTATTAAAGACAGAAGGAAAGCCAATACGAATTATCCCAGCAAATATTAGAAGAGTAATAGGAGCTAAAAGATGGTTTTATCATGAGAAGCTGGTTAAAACACACCAGTATCTCAAAGAAGTAACAGAAGATATAGATAGTTATCGGGGGCGGAAGATTAAATGGGCGATAGATGAATTGATTAAAAATGGTGAAAAATTGACGGCGTATAAAATTCAATTGAAAGCAGGATTTGGTGGGGGGAATAAAGAAATTAGAGGATTAATAGAGAAATTATTAGACCATATTCTAAGGAGAATAAACATCAAATCTAAAAATCAAAGGTGATATAGTTTGTGTATATCGTATCCAAAAAAGCATTTTGATTCTGTCCTTATGTGTCAAAGAGAGAATCTTACCGATAATATAGAAGGAAGGTATTTATTAAAGATAAAACTAAATAATGATTTTACAAATATCCTAACAATTGCAATGATGAATCCAAGTAAAGCAAATGAAAACTGTTCTGACGATACAATAAACAAAATGATATCATTTGTTTTTGAAAAAAACCTCAATTCTCCTGTCAGTAATATTGGATATATAAATATTATAAATATTTTTCCAGCATATGAACCAAATTCAGGAGATGTTAAGGAAAAATTAGATGAGATCATAAAATATGGAAAGTTAGAATATATGCAAGAAAGAAATAAAATTGCGTTTGATACTGCATTGTCGGAATCGAATTATGTTGTTTTGGCTTGGGGGGATGTTCCAAAAAAAGTTAAGGCAAGATTCCATTCCCATGAAGTGTTAATGATGTATGATTTAATCATTAAATATGGTTTAGAAAAAAGTACATATGTTCTTAAATATGAAAAAATAGAAAAAATTCTTACAAACAAAAAAAGACCTCGACATCCAAGTAGGAATAATCCAGAGTCTTATGTAAAAGTAAATAGTATAAAAGTATGGAGAAATTTCCTATATATTGATGTTAATAATGAATGATTAAAACGAACCTTCTCTTATTATTATCCGACAAATTATTTTAATGTGCAAAGCTCCCTTATGGGAGCTTATAAATTTATTTATTCTGTAGATATATTAAATCTTTTCGTAAGTTTTCAAGTTCATTTTTAACATCAGCTATACTTAGACTTATAGCTGTTTTAAACGCTATCAAATCTTGTGCATCCATAATTTTTTCTTTTTGTATATGTAAATCAATATTTTCTTTAATGATGTTTAAAATTGTAAATTAATTTCTGTTTAATTAAGATTTTTAAATAAATTAACTTAACGTCATCATAGGAACTTGGATAACACAGAGGCAGATTTATTCGCTTTAAATTTAGATTTTTTTGCTTCCTCTTCCCCTTTTGCGACGATTTCTGCTATTCTCAAATCGTTTATAGTTGATAAGTTTAATTTCATAGAAATAGCAGTACCTTTATGATTAATTGTTCTTGTTCTTGTAACTGCAGGATTCATCCTTAGATATGCACTTCCACTTGCAATAAGAAACTCGCCATGATTTCTGCATATTTCGCTTGTTACATACAGTCCGTAGCCCGAATTTTCAGGATATCCATAATCAGGTGCTTTGTGACCTTTTCTTTCAAATGCTACACCAGACAATCCAGGCAATAAGGCATATTTAATAGCTTCTAAGTCGTTATTAATTAGCTCTCGTATATGGATATTTTTTGTAATGGTATTTTTAATCCCAACACCTTCATCCAGAATGACTAATTCAACGGAATTATCCCTTCCCCAAAATTGTCCAGCACACCATATTTCTTTAGCTTCGCTATGTTCAATTACATTTCTGAAAATTTCTCTAATAGAATAGGTGAGGACTTCTAATACATTTGGGTCTGTATTTTTATCGTGTAACAGGAACTGTGCTCTTTGAAAAGCAAAGTTAGTCACTGCATCTGATAAGTCAATCCCGTTTTCAAATTCAAATTGTCTAATTTCTTTTTTTGTTATTGAATGTATTGGTATGTATGATTTTCCAGAGTATTGAAAGGAGAGGATATCAGGGTTCTTCCCCTCTAAGATATCAAAAAAACCAATGAAATTTGCGTAACTATTGGCTTGGGTAAATTTATTTACAGTATATTCAAACTTAACATTCAAATCATTCTGACAACGTCTGATAAAGGACAAAAAATAAACCATTGCAAAGGGTTCATAAAATTTAGTTCCTTCAAAATCTAACCAAAAACTTTTTTCGCCTTCGTTTATTAAGTTAGTTATCTCATCGCAGTATTTAAACATATGGGGCTTATCCAATTTACGTATAATTATTTTCTCCAATTACTTTTCCCTTCTTTCATTAAATAAATTCATAGATAATATTATAACAATTATTTTTAATATTGAAAAAATAATTCCTTATAGTAGGTGAAAAGTTGAAATGGAAGGAAAAATATATAAAAAGATAAATGATTAAAATAGTAATAAATGTATATATCTGGATTTAAGAATAACTTAATTAAGGAATTAGTTTATATTAAGTACAATCATAATTAAAATTTTTTACACTTTTCCCTTTCCACTTATTCCTGTTACTATGTAAAGCATAAATAAACTCTTGCCATTCACAATAAACTCTTGCAAAAATCAAAACAAAGTTGTGCAAAAGGGCAGGAGCAAGGCAGGGGAAAGGAGATAGGAGAAAAGGAAAACCCTTGTTCCTCAAGCCTTTCCCCTCATTCCCTGTCACAACTTTATTCTTAATCATAATAAAGTTATGGCAGAAAAAATCGAATCAAAAATCGAGAAAATGAGTGATTTGTGCACGACTTTATTATGAATGGAAAAATATAGGTGGCGTAGGAATAAGGGTTGAAGGGGTGGAGAGTAGCAAGGGTTTATTATTACTGAACAAAAAAATGATTGAGCGTATTTAAACTTTTACACGCTCAATCGGCGCAAACTTGTAGTAAATTTTAACATTTTGGTTGTTATCTACCTCTATCCGTTTAATAAACCGTAAAACCATTTCAATGGTAAGTGTTTTGAAGGATAGAAATTCATCTAATTGTTTTCTGATGGTTGATAGATCGGCGATGGACTGACTGTCAACCATCGCTTTTTTATTTCTGCTTTTTCACTCTCTAGTTGTTGTAACTTGTCCTGTACCATACAAACAAAGTCGTGATAATCTTCCTTTGAAATGTCCCCGCTGATGAATTTTTGCAAGGCCCCTTTTTTTGTAACATATGGATTAAAGACTCCACTTCTATGAACTGAAAAAATCTACAAGAGAAAGAGGCAATACCTCCTTTTGGTTATCTTATTCTCCGAATATTAAATCGCCTAATTTTGATATATAAACACTTAACCTATAACTTGTCTAATCAAACTTATTATCCTGCTCATATACTGAAGTATCCTAGTGAAAAGAGGTGAAACATATTGTCAAAACATGGGAAAGAAAATTGTAATGGTAACAATAAGCCAAGGGTAAGATGTGGTTGTATTAATGGGCAAGCGGTGACAGTACATGGACCTGTAACACCAGGACCTCCAGGACCTCCAGGACCTCCGGGACCACCAGGTCCAGGTGGATTATCCGAATACGGGTATATTTACAACCTAACTCCTCAAACGGTAGCTGTAGAGGCTGATGTCCTTTTTGATTCAAATGGAATACTTACACCTGGAATTACGCATGTCCCCGGAACCGCTCAAATTGTAGTTACCACTCCGGGAGACTACGAGGTTACTTTCTCCGTGTCGGGTACAGAACCCAACCAATTCGCACTATTTTTAAATGGCGTGGTGGTTCCGGGAACAGTCTACGGTTCAGGTGCCGGCACTCAGCAAAACAACGGTCAGGCTATAATCGCCATAGCAGCCGGCGATGTTCTTACCCTTCGAAATCATTCTTCTGCTGCAGCAGTTGGCCTTGCGTCTGTGGTAGGAGGCACACAAGCAAACGTAAACGCTTCTATTGTCCTTAAAAAATTAGATTAGTTTCGAACGGATATGGAACTCTCACAAAATCAAAGTGAAATTGTTTCAATCAATCGCCCCTCAATTTCATGTACACCAGGGAATTGAGGGGATGATTGATTTTTTCAAATAGAATCAATTATTAAAGAGGTGAAACATATTGTCAAAACATTGGAAAGAAAAATGTAATGGTAACAATAAGCCAAGGGTAAGATGTGGTTGTATTAATGGGCAAGCGGTGACAGTACATGGACCTGTAACACCAGGACCTCCAGGATCAATCAATCGCATTTATGTAGCAAATTTTAATGATAATACTGTTTCCGTGATTGATGGTGCAACCAATACGGTAATTGCTACCATTCCAGTAGGAGTTAATCCAGCGGGAGTAGGCGTCAATCCATTAACCAACCGAATTTATGTAGGAAATTTGAACAGTGATAATGTTTCTGTGATTGATGGTACAACTAATACAGTGATTGCTACTGTTCCTGCTGGAGATGGAGCAAGTGCGGTCGGGGTCAATACCGCTACCAATACCATATATGTAGCAAATTTTAATGAGAACCCATCCACTGTTTCCGTGATTGACGGATTTACCAATACAGTGGTTGATACCATTATTATCGGAGGTTTGTCTCTTCCAACTGGAGTAGGAGTTAATCCATTAACCAATCGTATTTATGTAGCAAATTTTAATTTTGATTCCGTTTCGGTAATTGATGGAGGAACGAATACCGTGATTGCTACTATTCCAGTTGGGGTTAATCCATTTAGAGTAGGGGTCAATCCATTAACTAATCGTATTTATGTATCAAATTTCACTAGTAACTTTGTTTCCGTAATTGATGGAGCAACCAATACGGTAATTGCTATCGTTCCGGTCGGGATAACTCCAGGTGAAGTAGGAGTTAATACATCTACGAACACTATTTACGTACCAAATCGAGATACTGATAATGTTTCTGTGATTGATGGATTAACGAATAGTGTGACTACTACCGTTTTTGTCGGGAATAATCCAAACGGAGTAGGAGTTAATCCATTAACCAATCGTATTTATGTAACAAATCAGGATGATAATACCGTTTCCGTAATTGATGGAGTAACCAATACGGTGATTGCTACCATTCCTGTCGGAGCTCGTCCATTTTCAATAGGAGTCAATCCTTAGGATGGCTTTGCTTCTTATATCTTCATAGATACGCTAACTACTGATAATGACATGTTATGTCAACCTCACATGAATATGGTATCTCATTAGCCCCGGAAGCACCTGCCACTCACCCCTCTTCAACTGAAGTAAAAAGGCTGGAGGAGGAAAACGAACAACTCAAGAAGCTATTTGAGCATAAGGATAAACCGGTGATACGAACCGATAATGGACCGCAATTCATCTCACATGCCTTTGAAGCTGCCTGTAAGAGATTTCAAATCGAGCATGAACGAATTTCCACGAGGATGCCCAATATGAATGCCCATATCGAAGCGTTTCATCGTTTACTGGAGGAGGAATGTCTAGGGAGAATAGTGTTTAACAGCTATGAAGAGGCTTATCAATCTGTGATGGAGTATACGCGGTTTTATAATGAACGAAGGATTCATTTGATCCTTGATCTTTCGTCGTATGAATTTCACAAAAGAGCGAAAACAGAAACGTTGATGATGAAAGAAGTTTGAGTATAAGGCAAGAGGATTGTATCTTCTTGCCAAGAAAAAACGAGAAATTTTAAGAATAACCTAGAATAAGATAGGATGTGTTTAAAATTAGAAGGTCAATCCGATGTCAGTATATAACGATTATCTTTATACGAAGTGAAACGTGTAATAATGTTACCCAAATTTCTAATGGTATTATGTCAAGAAAATGGACACGTTAAACAGAGAGAAATAGCTGAATTTATGCAGCTATTTTTCTCTGGTTAGCGTAATAAGCAGCCTCAAATTCACATGGCGACACATAGCCAAGGGCTGAATGACTTCTTTTGCGGTTGTAGAAGCATTCGATGTACTCAAAAATGGCTTGTTTCGCTTCTTTTCGCGTACGGAATCGATTCGGATAGATACATTCTTTCTTGATTAAGCTATGAAACGACTCGATACAAGCGTTATCGTAACAGTTCCCACGTCTCGACATGCTCACTTGAAAGTGATGTTCCTGTAAGAGCTGCTGATAGTCATTCGAAGCATATTGGCTCCCACGATCCGAGTGATGGAGGACTCTCCCTGTTGGTTTCTCGTTGTTTAACGCTCGTTGTAATGCTTTGATGACTAACTCTTTGGTCATTCGTGTATCGATATACCAACCTACGATCTTTCGTGTATATAAATCCATGATGCTCGCTAAATATAACCATCCTTCATCAGTAGGAATGTACGTGATATCCGCCATCCATACTTCATTGGGAGCCGTTGCTTGGAAGTTCTGGTCTAACAGATTCGCATACACGTTGTAAGGGTGATTACTATTGGTCGTTGCCTTGTATTTACGCACCGTAATCGATCTCAATCCTTCTTCGCTCATGATACGAGCGACTGTCTTTTGAGACACACGAATTCCTTGTTTGCGTAGTTCTTGCGTAATTTTCGGACTTCCGTAAATCTTGCGTGACTTGAGATACTCATTTCGAATCTGTTGAGTTAGTTGTTCTTTTTTCTCTTTTTGGTTGCTTTTTGGGCGCTTCAGCCATGCATAATACCCACTTCTTGAAACACCGAGTACTTGACACATCTTCACAACAAGAAATTCATTTCGGTGTTGAAAAATGAATGCGTAAATTACTTCTGGTTTCTGGTGAAGATGCCTAACGCCTTTTTTAGGATCGCTAATTCCTCCTCCAACTCTTGATTGCGACGGCGTAACTCGATGATTTCTTGATTTTGTGGCTTGATGTTGCCTGAACCTACAAAGCTTGTGCCATTGCTTTCTTTATATTCTTTAACCCAACGGTGAAGAGTGTTGTAAGCCAAACCTAGTTCTTTTGCCACTTGGGAGATAGACTTGTCCCCCTCCAAGCATAACTCAACGGCTTGAATCTTGTATTCTTGATCAAATGCTCTCTTTTTCATGATTGGACACCTCGAACCTATTGTAATTAAGTTTATTATAATCTCTCTGTTCTCTGTGTCCATTTTTTAGACTAACATCTTCTGTCGTTATCTCTGTTATACACGTCTCTATACCAATAATCCACCTTTTTCATGGAATACCATTGACCTAAAAAAGTGGCTAAAAACATAAATACCCCACCAACTCCAAAAGCGGTCTTATAATATCCTAAAAAAAATAACATAAATGAACCAACAAGACTTGTTATCATCACAATTAATAACCAAGTCTTGATTTTTTCTTTCGTTTCGTATTTCACTCAACTCACCCCACTGTTTTACAACTTTTTACTAATTATACGTTTTAGCCCAGGGTGAGGTTTCGGGTCTATTCTATATTTCTGCTCGTTTGTTAAACAAGAAAATTAACACCATCCTGTAACAGGGCGAAAGAATGAAATATAGCGATGGAGAGATTTTTAATGACAAAATTAATACCTAAAGCAGAGAGGCAAAAAATTCAATTAAATAACTGATAATTGGGGATATTATAAAACTGAGGTCATTGCAAAGGGGTAAGTATTTATGATATATGGGTTAAAAGCGACACAAATTATAGAAATAACAGCAGTTATTCTTAGTATGATTGGAAGTTTGTTTATCTTAAGAAACAATTTTAAACGATATGGGTTGCTCTATTTAATAAGTGGTTTGACAGGAGCTTTCCTTTGTTTTCTATTTGTTTCTATCGGATTTTATTCTTTCCCTGCTAAGCTTATCCCTATGTCACCAATACCTATAATAGAAATGTTTACAGCTATTCCTTTTTATGTTCTTTTCGGAGTGAGATATAGTCCAGTTAAATGGGGATGGAAGATACCTTTTTACTGGGGAATGGTTCATATTGCGATGCTTTTAGAAATTTTAGTGTTATTCCACCCAGTTAAGATAATGACTTACAAAGAACATTGGGATGTTTGGGACTCTTATACGTGGTGGTGGATTTATTTACTTCTTTTTGAGTGGATTGGTGGAAAAATTGTTCCAACTCATTCAAGAAAACCTATACAATCTAAATCCTTTCGCTATGGAAGATGGGGATGGATTATATTCCATTTCATTGTGATTATTACAATATTTTTAGCAGGGGTCTATGCAGGATGGAAATTAAAAATGTGAATATTTTCTTATGAACTCCCATCGAAGAACAGAATTTCTTACATAATCTGTGATGCCACGAACTGCGGCATGGGTGTCTAATGGAAGCGATACTTCAATAAGAGGGATCGCTTTTTTGTTCACCTACAGGCAGTAATTCTACATTAGGCTGCTCTTTTTATCCATTATATGGATTTGTTTACAAATAAAGTGTTAAAAAATATAATAAAATAAAAGCAGGAGGTGATAAAAGATAAAATGGGCTGGATTATATTAATCGGTGGACTGCTTCTCTTAGGGGGCATTATGGATTTTATCGTCAAAAAAAGAAATTTGAAAATAGACCCTAAAGAGGGAGCAAAAAATGTTTCGGATTCTGAAAGAATTTATGTAGAAACTTATATGCACAATATTAGACAGAATCATGACAACAATCCTTTTATATAGTTAAAATGAATGAGTGGCTTTTAAACTTTCGATTTTCATTATCTTATGTTTTCACTCAATTTGCGTAAGAGTCAACGTTACTTGACGATTTCATAGATGGAGACTTATGTGCGACGGGCTATCTCCAAATGAGTGGGATAGTCTTTTTTTGCTACGCAAAAACTAAGTAGGTGTATGATGAAATAAGGATACAATGATTGTAATATATATCGTAAAAAACAGAGGATTAATCTTAGCTTCTGTGGAAGGGGAGAACGATGAGAGCCTATCGAATATGTTGGTACGCTGTAGTCGAAGATGGAAGCGTTTTAGACGGAAGAAGTCTTATATATGCCGACTCATCGGAAAAGGCAATTGAACAGCTAGTGGTGCAAAAGGCGAAAGAGTATCGGCTAAAACCGGAATGGATTCAAGTTCAAACTGTAACGGAGTTGCCGAATTTACAAACAGATGAAAGTGAATGATGTTGTGAGCAAAAAGAGGCCGTCTCCTAAAATGGTGAGACCGCCTCTTTTGCGCATTACTTGTTTCTTGTTTTACTTTGGCGAATTCCTGCCGCTGCTGCGCGAGCTTCTGCTTCTAAATCCTCATGGTCAGCAAGCTCGCGGGAATATTCGACATCTAAGCCGTCTGATTTCAATTGTTTTGGTACTTGTGGAAGAGAAGCTTTGTTTTTATCACGTGTTTTTTGTCCTCGAGATCGACCCATGACAAATGCCCCCTAAAATGATAATGTGAATCATCAGGATTCATCAATTAGGATGACACTTCGTCAAAAAAGTATAAATAGAAGTATTTGGTTAATGTCTTGCTTTTTTTGCTGTATAGCCGCCTGCTTGGTCTGCTAATTTAAAATCACGGGAGTATGCCATTTCTTGAGTACGTGTTAAGGTACTTTTTGTTTTTTCACGTTTTCGTTTCTCGGCCATTACCATAACCTCGCTTTATGAAAATTTATTTGTTTATATTTTTTCCAAATTATTTTCTTTTTACACATAAAAAGAAAAAGGAACAGCTCAACTTATTGTGAGAGTTCCTTTTTGTTATGCTTCTTTACGTTGTTGTTCCTCTTCGAGTATCGAAGGGCATCGCATCGTATAAAGTGTATAGTTATCTTTGGAAATTTCGTATAAATTGTAAATATCTTCTCCATTATTAATTTGCTCTAATAAGCTTTTTCTTGTTTCATTCGCTAACGTGACATACGGTAATTTTTCCGCAGCTTTCGTGGAGCGGACATTGACTTTACGAATGCGCATAAAGATCGTTTGAATGGATAGTTCATAAAACAGTTCGTTGAAAAAAGCATCTTTGGCCCGCTGATTATATCCTTTGCCGTGATACGGTTTTCCGAGCCATGTACCTAAAAAACCAGCGCCATCTTGTATATCAAATAAACTAATCGTGCCGATCGGATTACCCCATTCATCTAAAATGGTCCGTGAAATTAGTTCTCCGCGTTCTTCTGCTTCAATCGTTTGTTTTGTTATAAATAAAAACTCTTCGTATGAGTGTGCTTTTTGGCGCACGAAAGGGAAGACCTCCGGGTGCACCATTAATTCATAAAGCGCTTGACAATCTTGTAACTCACGTTTTTTTAATATCATATTTCCCTCCTATTCTGAGGGCAGTTTACACGTGGGGAAACCACCCTCGAAATTTTTTAATGTATCTCAATCAAAAAATTTCGGGGTGGGAATCGAACCCACTAGAACCAGCATCATCGCTGGTGGCGCACCATTTGCCTTCCCTTTATTCGATGTCTATATCCGATTGTGAGCGAATGAATTTCGTATGGTAACAAAGTCTCTTCCATCATACATGATTGTTGAGAAAAAAGAAATAGATTTTTTGTTAATTTTTTTTGTATATTATTTCTCCGTTTATCATCGTGAAAATTGGTTTGGCGAGATAGTGAAAAGGGTGAAAATTCCATAAAACAATGTCAGCATCTTTTCCGACCTCTAAGCTGCCAACGCGGTCGTCTACTCCTAAATTGCGTGCAGGAAGAATTGTAATTCCTTCAAGCGCTTTTTGCTCGTCTAAACCTTCGCGGACAGCGATGGAAGCGCAAATATTTAAGTATTGAATCGGTGTATATGGATGATCGGTTGTAATGGATACTTCGACTCCTGCATCCGAGAGTACTTGGTATGTGGTCCAGCTTTTATTTGTTAACTCGACTTTGGAGCGTCTTGTTAATGTTGGACCGACAGAGACTTTCAAATTTTTTTCTTTTAGTTCATCGGCGATAAAGTGCCCTTCCGTACAATGTTCAATGCGTAAATCTAAGTCAAATTCTTCGGCAAACCGAATCGCGGAAATAATATCATCAGCGCGGTGGGCGTGAATGCGAACAGGAATTTCTCGTTTTAAAGCGCGAATAATCGGAGCGACGCGTAAGTCTTCAGGATGGTCGCAATATTTTGCTTTATAAAACGCTTCCCGTAACATTCCCATAATTCCCATGCGCGTAATTGATTCTTTATTGCCATTGCTATGAACTCGTTTTGGATTTTCTCCAAGTGCAATTTTGAGCCCGGCTGTTTCTTTCACGATCATTTTGACAACGTTTTTGCCGTATGTTTTAATAACCGATGTCGTGCCGCCGATGACATTGGCACTTCCCGGCATAATATGAACGGTTGTAATCCCATGAGTGATGGCATCACGGAAGCCGGGGTCGAACGGATAGACACTATCCATCGCTCGAATATGCGGAGTCATCGTTTCGACCGTTTCGTTTGCGTCATTTCCTGCCCAGCCAGTGCCTTCATCATATAACCCTAAATGCGTATGCACATCAATGAATCCGGGGAATAAATATTGACCACGACAATCAATGATTTCTGTTTGTTTATCGGCGGATAATTGATATCCAATTTCTTTGATTTTCCCATTTTCTACAAGTAAATCAGCTTGCTTTATAGGAGCAGATGTAATAGGATAAATTGTTGCGTTTTTCAGTAATGTTTTCTTCATTGTTAACTCCCTTGCTATTGTTGAAGTAATGTCATGTTGTTATTTTATTATGTCACGAAGAGCTTCCTCAAGAGAAGGAAAAGAAAAAGTAAAACCGGATTCGGTTAGTTTTTTTGGCAATACTTGTTGCCCTTCGAGAACAAGAAGGCTCATTTCCCCAAGGAGAAATTGAAGCATCAAACTTGGTACAGGAAGCCAATGCGGTCGATGAAGCGCGCGGGCAATCGTTTTTCCGAACTGTTTCATGCGTACTGGGAATGGGGTGGTGATATTAACCGGACCAGAAAGATGCTCATTGTGTAAGATGTATTCAAGCGCACGGACAGCATCGATAATATGGATCCATGATACCCATTGTTTTCCGGATCCGATTGTACCGCCGATCCACCATCGATAAGGAGTCATCATTCGCGGCAGGGCACCTTCGTTTTGACCGAGAATGATGCCAAATCGAGCAAAAACGGTACGAACGCTGAGCTGTTCTGCTTTTTTAGCTTCCTCTTCCCATTGTTTGACTGTCTGGGCGAGAAAATCATTGCCGATGTGCGAACTTTCTTCGGTAAAAATATCATCCAACGACGTTCCATAGATGCCAATCGCACTTGCATTAATAAGGATTTTGGGCGGGGGTTGTAATTTGGTAATGAGATTGATGATCTCCTTTGTTGAGAAAACGCGGCTATGAACGATGCGCTCTTTTTGTTTCTTTGTCCATCTTCCGCTACTAATCGATTCCCCAGCTAAATTAACGATTGCATCCAACGAGAAAAGCTCTGTCTCGGGGTGACTTCCTGGTTTGAGCCATTCGACGTAGTGAACATTTGAGGTAGTGGATGGTCTAGAAGTTCTTGTTAATATATAAAGATCATGACCTTGGCTTTGCAAATAATTTGTTAATGCCTTGCCAACGAATCCTGTTCCTCCAGCAATCGCAATTTTCATGGCCAACCCTCTTTCATATTTCTTTTCTACATTTTTCGCCTTGTTTATGCCCTATTCCTTTTTTTAAGTATGATACGATAAATCAGGGGTGTTTGAGATGGCTGTGATTACAAAAATTGAGGTACAAAAAGATAATAAAGAGCGTTTTACTATTTCTGTCGAGCGAGGAAATGGCGAGGAAGTTGTGTTTAGTGTCGACCAAGATGTACTCATCGAATTTCGATTAAAAAAGGGAATGGAAATTGATGAATTTACTCTACAAGAAATAGTATATGCCGATGACGTTAAAAAAGCGTACCATGCTGCATTGTATTTTCTTTCGTATCGGATGCGTTCAGAAAAAGAAATCATCGATTATTTACAGAAAAAAGGAGTGAATGCAGCGATCATTCGCGATGTATTACATCGGCTGCGAGAAAATCGATATGTTGATGATCGCGAATTTGCATATGCGTATGTTCGTACGCAAAAACAGACAACATCGAAAGGACCGCATGTTATTCGAAAGGAGCTTGAAAAATTCGGAATTGCTGCAGAGTTAGTAGAGGAAAGTCTTACGACATTTACGTTTGAAGAACAACTTGAGGCGGCGAGAAAGCTATACGAAAAAGCAAAAAAACAAAAGAAAAAACTTTCTTCCCAGCAGTGGAAACAACATATCGAGCAATTGTTGCAACGCAAAGGATTTTCATGGTCAGTTATCGAGAATATACTGGCGACATACAGCGAGTCACAAGACGAACAAAAAGAGTGGGAAGCGCTTGAATACCATGGGCGTAAGGCTCATCGCCGTTATGAAAAATACGACGGATATATGTATGAACAAAAAATGAAACAAGCACTTTATCGAAAAGGATTTTCACTTGAAATGATTGAACAGTTTTTACAGACGTTAAAAGAGGAACAGTAGGAGAATCGTTTCTCCTACTGGATGATGATTTCTGCTTGTCCGTTTTCTTCCGCGATGATTTGTTCGGCTACTTTTTGAGGGGAACGAAGCCGAGAATGATCCTTGATATGATCCGTTCCTTCCCAAAATGGTGTATCCATTCCACCCATATACACGGCTGTGACGGAAATATTCGTTTGTTCTAGTTCTTTCACAAGGCTTTCGCTAAATCCGCGAATCGCAAACTTAGTGGCTACATACACGGATTCGTTTATTTTTCCTCTTAAGCCAGCCGTAGAGATAATGTTGATTATTTTTGCTTTCGGTAGAGTTTGAAAATAAGGTAAAAACGCCTTTGTCATATAAATGGTGCCATTTACGTTCGTTTGGATCATGTCATCAATTTGTTCATGAGTAAGCGAAGATAACGGTCCGAAATGACCGATTCCTGCATTATTGATTAAACATGTAACAAGATGGTTTTGAATAATGGTTTCTGCTATCTTGTTTACTTCTTCATAACGGCGAATATCCAATGTATAAACAAACGCTTGACCGCCGTTTTTTTCAATTTCTTGTTTTACGGTTAAAAGTGGTTGTTGGCGTCTTCCTGTCAAAATAATGGCATATCCTTTACGAGCGTATTGCAACGCTAATTCTTTGCCTAAACCTGTACCAGCACCTGTAATTACGATTGCTTCCATGTTTACATCTCCATTTCGTGATTCTTACTCCCATTAATTATATAATAAAAACAAGGGGGAATACATAATGAAACAGTGGCATGAACAAAAACGTTATAGTGAAATGACAGAACACGAGTTAAAACAAGAAATCGCAACGTTGACGGAAAAGGCACGCAAAGCGGAACAAATGGGAATGGTGAACGAATTTGCTGTGTATGAACGGAAAATCGCAATGGCAAAAGCGTATTTATTAAATCCGGAAGATTTTCAACCGGGCGATATATACGAAATAGATGGAGATCCCGGTTCGTTTTTTAAAATTCGCTATTTAAATGGTGTATTTGCATGGGGATATCGATTGAATGGAGATGGAAAAGAGGAAGCATTGCCGATTTCCTTATTAGTCAAACCGTAAAAGAAACCAGAGAATAATGGGATTCTCTGGTTTCCATTGGCTACGATTGTTTTCGCGTTTGACGTTCAAGAATCATTGAATGAAGCGTTTGTTGTGTTTCACCATTGACTTGTGAATGGGCATGTTTTGGATTGGCCCATGGTTGTTGAAACGGATTTGAGTAAAGATTATCGTAAAACTTTTTTCGAGAATGACGACCCATGACGCGACACCTCCCGATTGGGATAAGTTTAAGCTTTAAAATTGTTCGGTTCGTTTGCCAGAAGCACTCATTCGTTCTTGTGGATGGGTGTTAGTTGTACCATCCGCACGTTTAGAAGCATATTCTGCTTTTGCGCGAGGTTCGCCTTCTAATTTATTATTGTTTTGGTTGGGAAAGCCGCTCTCTTTATTTCGCATCGCTTTACTTCCTCCTTCCCATCACTCGTGTTGGTGGTCAACACGTATTTTTATTATGGGACTTTTCTTCCGTCTTATGTGTTCAAATATTGGTACGTGAGGTGAGAAAAAGATGACAATGAACGAGTATTTTGAACGATTAACGAACTATTTGCTTGAAAAAAACAATTCACTTGCCTATGCTCAAGCGCGAACATGGGTCGAATTGCTATGGGAAGATTTTGAAACGACTTATGCTCGCGCCGGATATTCTTACAAAGGGAAAGAATTAACGGAAAAAGTGGTACGACAATGGATTGATCAATATGGCGCGCGATTGCATGAGTTTCAAACAACGAACCCAAAATATAAGCATTTGCTTAATCAAAACGACTATCTAAAACATTAAACGAGCGATTGGCCGACGCCAACCGCTCGTTAGTTTGGAATGAGCTCGAGTTTTTTTCGTAATTTTCCTTCGCTGAAAATCCAACCAGTATATGAGCTGACAATATTGAAGTCAAGATCTAACTGAACGACGGCAACAAATGGATAATAGCCTTTACTTCGATAGCGTAAATCCGTAAATCGCACTTCGTAATGATCATCATATTCGTTTATTTCCCAGCGATAGACAGGGGAGAACGATAAAAACGCTGATACATTTTCATCTTTTTTCGCTGCTTCAATAATTGGATGATTTGGTAGCGGACATTTTTCAAATGTGTCTAAGATATGAATCGTACCGTTTTTCGCGCGACCGACGTAAAAATAATGTTTCGCGGTAATTGCTAAATGCCATTCATTAAAGCGAAACGTCGGTACAGTAATAATGTTTTCTACATCAGGAATTTGTTTATAAACCGCTTTTTTTATGTTCGCTTGTTGACGAAACCGTACGAAATAATAACCGATTAATACGACATAAATGCTTAAAAACGTATAGCTGGGATGAGCACCGAGAAACATCATTCCAATTCCAGCAAGGTGAAGGGCGAAAATAATCGGGTCAAACGTATTAATCACACCAAAAGCAATCCATTTTTTTGTAAATGGGCGTAAGGCTTGCGTTCCGTAAGCGTTAAACATATCGACGAATACATGAAAAGTAACAGCGATGGAAATCCATAGCCATAGATGAAATACATTCACGTTCGGATAAAAATAATGAATCATCCCTGTAATCAAAAGAGGCCACACGAATAGAGCGGGAATCGAATGTGTAATTCCGCGATGGTTTCGAATATATTTTGCGTTATTTTTTAACTTTAAGATTGTATCTAAATCAGGTGCCTGTGAACCGGCTAATGTGCCGACTAACACGGCCTGTGCTAAAACTGAGTCATGGGCAACGACCGGATCTAAGGTAGCGATGCTTCCTAAGGCAACTCCCATGACAATATGTGTTCCTGTATCCAATGAAATTGGCCCCCTTCATTGTTCTAGTTCATAGTATATCCATGTTTTCATGCAGAGATTGGATCATCGTAACAAAATCATTGAAATTTTTTATATAATCACGTACAGTAATCGATATTAATACAGACTATCATCATTAGTTTACCATCTTGGAGGAGCAGACGTGAACGAAAAAAGAAGGAAATTCGTGGAAGGATTTGCGATTGAATCTTTTCAGCGCGACTTAATTAGCTGGTTTGAAAAAGAACAGCGCGATTTACCATGGCGAAAAGACAGAGACCCTTATAAAATTTGGGTATCGGAAATTATGTTGCAACAAACAAGAGTGGAAACGGTAATTCCATACTTTCATCAGTTTATTGAACAATTTCCAACTTTAGAAGCATTAGCAGATGCGGATGAGGAAAAAGTGTTAAAAGCTTGGGAAGGACTTGGATATTATTCGCGGGTTCGCAATTTGCATGCGGCTGTAAAAGAAGTGAAAGAACGATATGGCGGAAAAGTACCGAATCGGGCTGAAGAGTTTTCAAAATTAAAGGGAGTCGGTCCTTATACGACGGGAGCAGTATTAAGCATTGCGTACGGAGTTCCAGAGCCGGCTGTCGATGGTAATGTGATGCGTGTGTTATCGCGAATTTTTTTAATATGGGAAGATATCGCCAAAGTAAGAACGAGAAAACTTTTTGAAGAAATTGTAAGAGCGATTATTGATAAAGAAAACCCTTCTTACTTTAACCAAGCATTGATGGAACTCGGAGCATTAATTTGTATTCCAGGAAACCCGGCATGTTTACTTTGTCCGGTCCAAGCTCATTGTCGCGCGTTCCATGAAGGAGTGCAAGCGGAGCTTCCCGTTAAGACGAAAAAAGCGAAAATAAAAGAGGTACCAATCGTCGCTGCGGTGATCGAAGATGAAACCGGAAAAGTGCTCATTCATAAACGTGACAACGAAGGATTATTGGCGAATTTATGGGAATTTCCGAACTGCGAAATCCTCCCTCTAGCAGAAAATCCAAAAACGCAGCTAGAAACTTTTTTAAATGAGGAGTACGGAGTAAAGGTACAGTTAGAGCAACCTTTTGCCGCTCTGGAGCATGTTTTCTCCCATTTAATTTGGAATATAGTCGTCTATTATGGTAAAATCATGGGCGGTATCGTTGAAACGGAACGATTTAAGCTTGTTGATGAACACGACATCAATCATTATGCGTTTCCTGTTTCTCACCAGCGCATTTGGCACGAGTACAAGAGGAAATAAACAGGTGGGGATTCCACCTGTTTTTAGTCATATGACATCTGTGTTCCGTGTGTATAATCTGCTTCGTTCCGCTTCAAACCGCGGCGCGCTTCGATTTCTTCAATAATTTCGCGGTGAATCGTTTGTCCTTCTACATTTAAATAAGGGGTAATTTGCTGAAACGAATGATGAAAAAAGGCAAGTTCACTATCTTTCCATTCCGACTTCGGCAACATGGAAAGTTCTGTCATATCACGACCAACATACATGGGCTGTTCCTCCTTTTTTCCATAGTTTAAAAAACAGTCCGTTTATTTATACATAAAAACAAAGGGGAGAAGATAATGAGCGAAAAAGTAGCAGTTGTCACTGGAAGTAGCCGAGGTATCGGTAAAGAGATTGCGCTTCGTCTGGCGAAAGAAGGGTATCATATTGTCGTAAACTATGCGCGCAGTAAAGAAGCGGCATTACAAACAGCGCGAGAAATCGAGGCATTAGGTCAAAAAGCGCTTGTTGTAAAAGCGAATGTCGGGAAAGTCGAGAAAATTAAAGAAATGTTTGCACAAATTGATGACGTGTTTGGTCGTGTCGATGTGCTTATTAACAACGCCGCTTCAGGAGTGCTTCGTCCAGCAATGGAATTAGAAGAATCACATTGGGATTGGACGATGGATATTAACAGTAAAGCATTATTGTTTTGCGCCCAAGAAGCAGCGAAACGAATGGAGAAGGTCGGTGGCGGCAAAATTGTGAGCATTAGCTCACTTGGCTCTATTCGTTATTTAGAAAACTATACGGCGGTTGGCGTTTCGAAAGCGGCTCTTGAGTCATTAACCCGCTATTTAGCGGTTGAATTAGCAGCGAAAAATATTTCTGTCAATGCCGTTTCAGGTGGCGCGGTCGATACCGATGCATTGAAACATTTTCCAAATCGTGAAGAGATGTTAGCGGATGCAGTAGCAAAAACGCCGGCAGGACGAATGGTAGAGGCGAAAGATATTGTTCATGCGGTCATGTTTTTATTATCGGAACAAGCGGAAATGATCCGTGGTCAAACGATTATTGTCGATGGTGGAAGATCTTTACTTTTATAATTTTTATGGATAGATCCGTCACCTTCTGGACACATTAAATGTCGTGGAGGTGATAACAATGGCAAAACAACCAAACAAATCAGCAGCAGGTACTAACATTCAAGAAGTAAGACAACAAAACGCGCAATCTGCACAAGCTGGAGCAGCAGGTCAATTCGGTACAGAATTTGCGTCAGAAACAAACGCGCAAGACGTAAAACAACAAAACGCTCAAGCGGAAGCTCGCAAAGCGCAAAATACAAGCAAATAACAACAATAAGCAGGCACTCCTTTTTTCGGCAGGGGTGCCTGCTTGTTTTCATCATTCTCTCGACAAAAGTTATCACGACTCTACATATATAGTCAAAGGAAATCGTTCCTTCTTTCCCGAATGTAATCACTATAGGATGTTGAAAGGGGAGAGGAAAATGGAGCCTTTTGACCGTTTAGTGAGCGAACAGCTTAAGACGATGGATCAGCTACTGTTTTTACAATCGGAAATTGAGCGTTGCCAAGCGATTGAAGAAGAGTTAATCGAATTGCAAAACGAAGCGAAATTGCAATCGATTCAAGAAGAGATTCAACAAATGAAACAACAATTAAAAGAAATTCAACAAATATTTGAAAAACAAACAGAGGAAGTTATTCAATCTTATCAACGTTATTATCACCATACTTGTGAGTCATCTTGACGAGTTGATGGCTCTTTTGTTTTCATTTGTGGCTCGAACCGTTATAATAAAGAAAAGAAGTGCCCAGGTGAAAGTAGGGAGAAAATATGATGAGTTATCCTAGTGAAGGGGAAATCATTCAAATCCATAGCTACAAACATAACGGCTTTATTCATCGGATCTGGGAAGAAACGATTGTGTTAAAAGGGACACCTAATTATATTATTGCTGCCAATGATCGAACGGTTGTCACGGAAGCGGATGGACGAACATGGATTACAAGGGAGCCTGCGATTTGCTTTTTTCATGCAAAACATTGGTTTAACATCATCGGGATGATTCGTGAAGACGGAGTATATTATTATTGCAATCTTAGCTCTCCGTTTGTTTGGGATAAAGAGGCGCTGAAATATATTGATTATGATTTAGATGTAAAAGTATTTCCAAATATGACGTATATTCTTCTTGATGAAGATGAATACGAACGACATCGCCGAGAAATGAACTATCCAAGCGTGATTGATCGCATTTTAAAAAACAATGTCGAAAAGCTTATCAGTTGGATTCAACAAAGAAAAGGTCCATTTGCCCCAGATTTTATTGATACATGGTACGAAAAATTTCTTTCTTATCGAAAGTAGATATGCGTGGAAGCAAAAAGCCTGTTCATTGTAGCAAACAGGTTTTTCTGCTTTTAAGGCGGTTTCATATATTGCAATAAATATCAGATTGTACATACTTTTTTGTGATAAAGAAATAAAGTGAGAAAAAAATACTTATGATATTAGAAAAAAGTAAACAAAGTAAATAAACATAAGGAAAAAAGTGGTCTTTCGGTAGATAAGACCACTTTTTTCATGTTTCTATAAAATGGATTAATTTTATTTAGATAATTTTAATTTTTTTAAATATTATGTATTGTATTATTCTACTATACATGGCATAATTTTAATTAAAATGACAGAATAATGATACAACTCTTTTTGTGTTTACTTAGGCAGGGGGTGACGACATGAGTGAACAGCGAGTGCTGGAAGTCAAAGGATTAAAAACTTCTTTTTTTACTGATGATGGAGAAATTCCTGCGGTGGATGATATCGATTTTTATATAAACGAAGGAGAAATTTTAGGTGTTGTCGGAGAATCGGGGTGCGGAAAAAGCGTAACCTCTTTATCCATTATGGGGTTGTTGCCAAAAGGGATTGGTAAAGTCGTTGGTGGTGAAATTTTATTTAAAGGAGAGAATCTTGTTCGTGCGACAGAAAAGCGAATGAAAGAGATTCGTGGAAATGAAATAGCGATGATTTTTCAAGAACCGATGACCTCATTAAACCCATTGTTTACGATTGGTAATCAACTCATCGAGGCGATTCGTATACATACCGATATGAATAAAAAAGAAGCTCGCCTTCGTGCAATTGAAATGTTAAAACTTGTCGGTCTTCCACGTGCGGAGGAAATCATCGACGAATATCCCCATCAACTATCTGGTGGGATGAGGCAAAGAGTCATGATTGCGATGGCAATGGTATGCCGTCCAGCGGTTCTTATTGCTGATGAACCGACAACTGCTTTAGATGTTACGATTCAAGCACAAATTTTAAAGCTTATGAAAGAGTTAAACCAAAATTTCCGCACAGCGATTATGATGATTACCCACGATTTAGGGGTAGTCGCAGAAGTATGCCAGCGCGTCGTCGTGATGTATTCAGGGAAAATTGTCGAAGAAGGCGATGTACATACCATTTTTAAAAATCCAAAACACCCTTATACGATCGGCCTTATTCAATCCGTACCTGATATTCGTGAAAAAAAGGAACGTCTTTATTCGATTCCAGGGAACGTGCCAAAGCCTGGCTCTATCAAACAAGGTTGTCGCTTTGCCGCGCGGTGTAAACATGCGTTTGAACGATGTTTTCAGGAAAATCCGCAACTATACGAAACAGATGAGAAGGGACATAGAGTTCGTTGCTTTTTGCAGCTAAGAGAGGAGGAACAAAACCGTGGGCGAACCGTTGTTGCAGGTGAAAGGTCTTAAAAAATACTTTCCCATTACGGGAGGGGTTTTAAGCAAAAAAATTGGCGAAGTAAAAGCGGTCGATGACCTTTCCTTCACGGTATATAAAGGAGAAACGTTAGGAATTGTCGGAGAAAGCGGTTGTGGTAAATCAACAACAGGACGAATGCTTCTTCGCTTAATTGAACCAACAGAAGGTTCGATTATTTTTGAAGATCAAGAGATTACAAGTTTATCGAAACAGGAGATGCGAAAAATACGACGAGATATGCAAATGGTATTTCAAGATCCTTTTGCTTCATTAAACCCGCGTCATACGGTTGAAAAAATTTTAGAAGAGCCGCTCATTGTGCATGGGATTGGCTCAAAACAAGAGCGAAAGAAGCGAGTGCAAGAGATGTTAGAAGTGGTCGGGCTCGGCAGCTATCACGCAAAACGTTATCCTCATCAGTTTAGCGGTGGGCAGCGTCAGCGGATCGGCATCGCTCGGGCGCTTATGACTCGACCAAAATTGATTATTGCTGATGAACCTGTTTCTGCACTTGATGTGTCCATTCAAGCTCAAGTGTTGAATCTATTAGAAGATTTACAGAAAGAATTTGGATTAACCTATATTTTTATCGCACATGATTTAGGGGTCGTTCGTCATATTAGCGATCGTGTCGGTGTCATGTATTTAGGCAGGCTTGTTGAACTCGCTGACAGCGACGCGTTGTATGAAAAACCGAAACATCCGTATACACAAGCGCTATTGTCTGCTGTGCCGATTCCCGACCCTGAGCACCAGCAAGAGAAACAAGTGTTATCCGGCGATTTGCCAAGCCCAGCAAATCCGCCAAAGGGCTGCGCCTTCCATACTCGCTGCAGCGCTTGTATGGACATTTGCAAAACGACTCGTCCAGAGTTCAAAGAAGTGGAACAAGGTCATTACGTTGCTTGTCATCTTTACGAATAAGACGATAAGCAGCGAATTATACAAATTACATAAAAGGGGGAAAAAACCGTGAAGAAAAAATCACTCGTGACATTGCTTGCGTTTATGCTGGCATTGTCGATGGCGCTTGTCGGCTGTGGAAAATCAGAAAAGACAAGCAGCGAAAAAGGAGGAACTACGCAAAGTACGCTTGTGTATGGCCGCGGGGGTGATTCGGTAGGATTAGACCCAGCAACCGTCACAGATGGAGAGTCTTTAAAAGTAACGAAAAATATTTTTGACACACTTTTAGATTACAATGACGGTGACACAACTGTACAACCTGCGTTAGCGACAGAATGGGAAATTTCGAAAGATGGTCTAACGTATACGTTTAAACTTCGCAAAGGTGTTAAATTCCATGATGGTACCGATTTTAACGCTGAAGCTGTTGTATTTAACTTTGAACGCTGGGCAAATGGCAATGCCGATACATTCCCATACTATGGCTCGATGTTCGGTGGCTACAAGAACGATGAGAGCCACGTAATCAAAGAAGTAAAAGCAGTGGATGATTACACAGTTCAATTTGTCTTAAAACGTCCGCAAGCTCCATTCTTGAAAAACCTTGCGATGACGCCATTCGCGATTGCAAGTCCAGCAGCGGTGAAAAAGTATGGTGATAAATTTACGGAACATCCTGTTGGTACAGGCCCGTTTGTCTTTAAAGAATGGAAACGCAACGAGCGCATCGTCTTAGAGAAAAACAAAAATTATTGGTTAAAAGGATATCCGAAGTTAAATCAATTAATCTTCGTTTCGATTCCTGATAACTCCGCGCGCTTAAATGCGTTGTTAAAAGGCGAAATTGACTTAATGGAAGATGTGAACCCAACAGATTTAAAACAGCTTGAAGGCAATAAAGATTTCCAAATTTTTAAACGCCCATCCATGAACGTTGGTTATGTCGGATTAACAACAACAAGAGGTCCATTGAAAAACAAATTAGTTCGTCAAGCGTTAAACTATGCGGTGGATAAAAAAGCGATTATCGACGCGTTCTACGCAGGTCAAGCAGAGCCGGCGAAAAACCCAATGCCTCCAAGCATCTCTGGCTATAACGATGATATTAAAGATTATCCTTTTGACTTAGAAAAAGCGAAACAGCTTCTTGCTCAAGCAGGCTATCCAAACGGATTTGAAATGGAATTATGGGCAATGCCTGTTCCGCGTCCATATATGCCAGATGGGAAAAAAGTAGCTGAAGCCCTTCAAGCGAATTTTGCGAAAATCGGCGTAAAAGCAAAAATCGTTACTTATGAATGGGCGACTTACTTAGATAAAGCGGCAAAAGGGGAAGCGGATGCGTTCTTGCTTGGATGGACGGGAGATAACGGCGATGCCGATAACTTCTTATATGCATTATTAGATAAAGATAGCATCGGCAGCAATAACTATACGTATTACTCAAACGATGAGCTTCACAAAATTTTAGTCGAAGCGCAAACAGTAAGCGACGAAAACAAACGGAATGAGCTTTACAAAAAAGCACAAGAAATCATTAAAGACGATGCACCATGGATCCCGCTTGTACACTCAACACCATTGTTAGCTGGTAAAGCGAATATTAAAGGATTTAATCCACATCCAACTGGTTCTGATAAATTTACAAAAGTAGAATTTCAATAAATTTGTGTTGAGGGAGGGGGAGTGCATCCTCTCCCTTTTTGGTTGACTAAGTCTTTATATAGATGTAGCGGTATGGAAGGAGTGAGATTGAATGGTTGCTTATACGTTGCGGAGAATTTTTATGGTTATTCCCGTCCTATTAGGCATGTCTCTTGTTGTTTTTTTTATGATTCGTGCCATTCCGGGAAATCCTGCACAAGTTATTTTAGGACAAAAGGCGACAAAAGAAGCAGTAGAAGCGTTAACGCATAAATTGGGACTCGACCAGCCGTGGTATATTCAATACGTCAAATATTTAGGTGGTCTATTAAAAGGAGATTTAGGGGAGTCCATTCGAACAGGAGCGGCAGTGTCACACGAAATTTGGCCATATTTAGCAGCGACATTGGAATTGTCGCTTGTGGCCATGTTCATTGCTGTTGTTATTGGTGTAAACGCCGGGATTATTAGTGCATGGTTCCAAAATTCATGGTTTGATTATATTGCGATGGTATTGGCTCTTATTGGTGTATCGATGCCTATTTTTTGGCTTGGATTAATGGAGCAATGGGTATTTTCCATTCATTTAGATTGGTTGCCGACGTCTGGGAGAGAAGAAGTAAGAAATCCAATTGAACCGATTACTCATCTTTATTTAATTGATACATTGCTACAAGGAAATACGGAACAGTTTATTCAAGTACTACAACATTTAGTATTGCCAAGTGTAGCATTAGCGACAATTCCAATGGCCATTATTGCGCGGATTACTCGCTCTAGCATGCTAGAAGTAATGAAATCCGATTATGTTCGTACTGCAAGAGCAAAAGGATTAAGCATGTTTTGGGTCGTGTATAAGCATTCCTTAAAAAATGCGATTATTCCTGTATTGACTGTCATTGGTTTACAGACTGGATTATTGTTGGGTGGTGCCATTTTAACGGAAACGATTTTTAGTTGGCCTGGAATTGGACGGTATATTTATGAGGCAATCGGTTATCGTGACTATCCGGTCATTCAATCAGGAATTTTAGTAGTGGCGACGATTTTTATTTTTATTAACTTAATTGTTGACCTTCTTTATGCAGCGATCGATCCACGGATTAAATATAACTAAATTTGCAAAGGGGTGAAACGAAAATGGCCGAGCTGGCTCGTAATCAAGCATCGATGCCAACGATGCAAGAAAAAGAAGAATCGCTTTCGCTTTGGCGAGAAGGATGGCGCAGTTTTAAAAAAAATAAAATGGCAATTGTCGGAACGGGAATCGTTTTGTTTTTCATCTTATTGGCAATCTTTGCTCCTTTCCTTGCTCCTTATGGGATTAATGAACAAAATTTATCATTGCGTTTGCAGGCCCCATCAAAAGAGCATTTATTTGGAACAGATGATTTTGGAAGAGATATTTTATCACGTGTAATTTATGGTGCGAGAATTTCGCTTTGGGTTGGTTTTTTTTCTGTGTTAGGTTCGGTGATTGCTGGCTCACTACTTGGCATTATTGCCGGCTACTACGGACGATGGATAGATGGAGTGATTTCTCGCATATTTGATATCATGTTAGCGTTCCCAAGTATTTTACTTGCGATTGGGATTGTCGCTGTATTAGGTCCATCTTTACAAAATGCGCTTATTGCGATTGCTGTCATTAATATCCCTAATTTTGGTCGTCTCATTCGTTCGCGCGTATTAAGTATTAAACAAGAAGAATATATTACGGCAGCAAAAGCGATTGGTATGAGTGACACACGTATCTTATTTCATCACATTTTGCCAAACAGCATGGCCCCGATTATTGTTCAGGGGACGTTAGCGATTGCAACGGCAATTATTGAAGCAGCAGCTCTTGGTTTTCTTGGACTAGGAGCGCAGCCACCGAATCCAGAGTGGGGGAAAATGCTGGCTGATTCGAAAGATTTCTTAACGCAAGCACCGTGGACGATGATTTTTCCAGGTCTTGCGATTATGCTAACGGTTCTAGGCTTTAACTTAATGGGAGATGGATTGCGTGATGCCTTAGATCCACGCATGAAAAGTTAACAAGAAAGGGCTATCTCTTTTTCGTGAGATAGCCCTTTGATTCGTTCGTTAAGCCTCTTGTTGATAAAGATGTAATGAATCCTCATCTTTATGATAATGTTGGAAGCTGTCGATCAGCTTATCTAAATGATCTAATTGTGCTCCGTAGTTAATAATGGTTCCGATTAAAGAGAAAAGATGATATTCATTTCCTTGCTGATTGTATTGATAAAACGCCTCGACAAGCCGCTTTTTTTCATTGCATACTTCACTCACAATCTGGGATTCCGGCTGATATTTTATTTTGCCAATAAACTTCAGTAATATTTGTTCATGGTAATGAAGCAAACAATCTAATTGTGAACGAATCGTTTGTTGAAATTCAACAGGCATATGGTACAATTCGTTTTCTAGGCGGTGAAGCATTTTTAATGTATCTAATGCTCGATTTGTCGCTACAATCATTTGTCGATACAAAACGAGTTTTCGTGATTTTTGATAACGGTTTTTTTGAAAATAAATTCTTTCCTCTTTATACATCAAATAAAGTTGGTCGAGTTTCATCATGTCTTCTTTTATTTTTTCAATATCTTCTTTTAAAACGTGATGCTCCGAAGCATGTCTTGTATTCATTCGAATCCATTTTAAAATGTTTTCGGTATTCTCAACAATTTTATGATAAAGCTTTTTTTCGTATTTAGGCGGAATAAATATACAATTAACGAAAAACGCAGCTAGTATGCCTAACATAATGGTTGAAAAACGAACAACCGCGAATTGAATAAAGCTATTTTCCGTATACTCCATAATCGCGATAACGGTAACTAAAGCAACCGAAATCGTTGATTCTAAGCGTAACTTTAAGCAAAGGGCAATCACTAAAATAGCAGTTAACCCGACGATAAATGGATTATGCCCGAATAGAAGAACGCCAATAATCGCAAAAAAGGCACCGATGATGTTTGCTTGTACTTGTTCAACAAGAGATAAATAAGAACGATAAATGGTCGGCTGCATTGCAAAGACGGCGGAAATACCGGCAAATGATGGAGAGGGAAGGTGAAATAGTTTTGTTAAACATAGTGCTAGTGTAATGGCAATTCCCGTTTTAAAAATGCGGGCACCGAGTTTCATAATAAATCCAAATCCTTCCTTTTATTCAAAAATCGTTCGTATAGCTATTTAGACAAAAATGATTGCAAACAATTTAGTAATATACATGGTTTATAAGAGGATATCAAGTAGGAAAATGAGCGCGATATTGAAAAAGAAAAAGCAACGATATTATATATATGCAACACCCGCTTGTTCATTCAATACACAAGTATTTGTATTTTTAACATACCATCGTAAATCATACTTTATTATGTATTCTTTAAGCGTATATTATGGCGAAGAACCGATAAAAAAGGGGCATCTCTAAATGAGATGCCCCTTTTGATAACGTTACTCAGTTGAAACGGAAGGATCGGCTTGTTCTTTAGTTGGGATTACTTGGAAGAAGTGGTCTTCTGGTTTCTCCAACAATGGTTTTAATGACTCCGCTTCGTCATGTTGTTCGTGTTCAATGAGTAAAGCGATATATTTGGATAATAATTCTTGCACATCTGCTTTACCGCGCTCACTGAGCCGTTCCATGCGCACTTGCGCTCCTTTGGCGATTCGACGTTCAAGCGCCGTTTTTGTTAATCCCATCTCCGGCTGATGGCGTAAGTAAACGACTCCGCCTGTCATACCAGCGCAAATCCATGGACCTGGGTCGCCAAGAACAAGACCTCGTCCGTTTGTCATATATTCAAAGGCAAACCCTTTAATATTAGCGCGTGCACCAATATTTCCGTGTTCCACTTCTGGGATTGGTGTTGTCACTTGACCGCCGATAATCATGTCTGCGCCTGAGAGGCGAATGCCGGCACGAGCGTCCGCATTTCCTTGTGCGACTAACAGTCCTTTTTGTGCACCATAGCCAAATCCTTTTCCAACCGAACCATTATAAAACTTTCCATCTTTTCCTTTTGCTTTGAAGATGAGGATGCTGCCGCCAAATGCTGTTTTACCGATTCCGTCTTGTGCTCCACCATCGACATGAATATGGATTCCATGACTATTGTAAGCACCAAGACCATTTCCTGGAATAGAACCGTTTTGGTAACGCAATGTGATGTTTGGCAATTTTTTGTAAGATCCATCAAGGCGACCGCGAACGCGATGGCAAGAAACACGGCTACCAAGAACACGCTGTTCGGAAGTGACGGTCGTAAATTCACGAGAACGGTGTAAATCTTCAACGCGATAATCGAGATATTCCGCTCCAGCGGCGACAAGCAATTGAGGTTCTTCGATGCTTGCTGCGATTTCTTTTTGCGCAAATTGCTCGACTTCTAGTACTTTAAGTAAGTTTGTTAAATTCATTTGCTCTAAGCCTCTTGTTTGTTCTAATAAATCAGAACGACCAACAATGTCTTGTAATCTCTCGTAGCCGAGTGCCGCGGTTAATGCTTTAAGCTCGTTTCCGAATGCGGTAAACAAGTTCACGACTCCTTGTACGGCTGAGTCAAATTGACGCGGGATAAAGCGACGCAATCCATGTTCTTTTGCTTGCGCTTCTGACTCGATTTGCGTAGCGATACCAACATGACAAGTGTCTAAATGACAACCGCGACATGTCGTACAGCCAATCGCAATCATCGAAAGGGTACCAAACCCGATTCGGTTTGCGCCAAGAAGCATCACTTTAATAACATCAAGCGCACTTTTAATGCCGCCATCTGCCCAAATTTCGACTTTATTTCGTAAGCCTGCTTCTAATAACGCATTGTGCGCAGCCTTTACGCCGATTTCGACTGGAAGCCCTACGTGCTGCAATGCGTGAATACGGGCAGCTCCTGTTCCGCCATCGAAACCGCTTAATGTAATAATATCTGCTCCTGCTTTTGCAATACCGACAGCGATTGTTCCGATGTTTGGAACGACAGGTACTTTGACGGCTACTTTCGCTTTATCGTTGGCTGTTTTTAGCTCCGCTATCATTTGCGCTAAATCTTCAATCGAATAAATGTCATGGTTATTCGACGGTGAAATTAAGTCAGAACCGATCGTCGCATTACGGGCTTCAGCGATTTTTGCTGTTACTTTTGAGCCTGGGAGATGACCGCCTTCACCTGGCTTTGCACCTTGACCAATTTTAATTTCTAATAGATTCGAAGAGTTTAATAGCTCAACATTGACACCGAAACGACCAGAAGCGATTTGCTGACCACGTGTGCGCGGATATTTGCCGAGCATATCTTTAATTTCGCCGCCTTCACCATTTAAGCTGACCATGTTTAGCCGATCTGCTGCTTCAGCGTAAGCACGGAACGCCACTTCGTTTTGTGAACCGAACGACATCGAAGCGATAACAAACGGCAAGCTATGGTCACCAACGCTAATATCGACTTTTTCAACAGGGACGGCTTTTCTCGTTTTCTTTAAATCAAGCAAATGGCGAATCGTTGTTGGGGTTTCTGTTTCTAACTCGGTCAATTTTTCGCGATAGTGATCATACGAGCCAGTTTGTGCGACTTCCCCAATCGCTTTCCAAATACGTGGGAAGAGATGGAACGTTTTCCCTGGCTTCGCATTTTCATTTGTATAATCCTCTGCACGAGCAATTGCATCTTCTTTTAATGCTTGAAAATCATATTTTAGCGAATCAGAGCCGAAGAAGTTGACAATTTTTAATACATCAGCGATTTCATCATGCAAGCCGATAGAAGAGAAGAGGCGGCTATATCCTCGTAATTCATGAATGCCAATCGTTGAAATTACTTTTTCCAAACCTTTATTGAGAGCGTTAAACAAGTTCACAACCGGTGTTATCGACTCTTCAGATGCAACAGTGGCAAACATTAAATACGGACTAATGACATTTGCTCCCAATCCGTAGGCAACAATAAAATCATGTAGTGAGCGAATGGCACCGGAACGAAGCAAAATCGAACAATTGCGGCGCAAGCCATTTTCCGTCAATGCTTGGTCGACCGCAGATGTAATTAAGAGTGGATCAATCCACAAGTTTCCATTTTGGTGCGCTTCAGAGTCGTCAATGATGAGCAATGTTTTGCCGGAACGAACGGCTTTGCATGCTTCATGCGACAGGCGCTGTAATGCTTCTTTGATTGTTTCGTTTATTGTAAAAGTCGCCGAAAGCATATATGCTAGTTTTTTTGATTGGAACGAATGAACGATTTGATCGTATGAAGGATGACGCAATTGAGTTGCGCAGTCATAACCAATTTTTCCTTCGATAAGAATCGGTGAGATAAGCTCGATAACATAGGATGATTCTTGTGCTTCAAATAACGACGGCCGCTTTCCAATAACGGTTCTTGTTGAGAAATGTTCTGTTTCGCGATCGCGATCAATCGCTGGGTTTGTAACAACGGCCACACTTTCTTTAATGAAATCAGCTAGATTTTTCCGGTTTGGGTCAATCGCTGCAAGCGGTGCATCATGACCTAGGGAGCGAATCGGTTCTGCTCCTTTTTCCGCCATTTGTTCTAAAAGTTGAATATGTTCACGGTCCCATCCGAACGCAGCGTATTGACCGTTGTGTACTTTTGTTGGAGTTGCGACAAATACATGTTTTTCTAAAGCAGGAGGGTCTAGACGTTTTCGGAAGTTCGTAATATCGAATCGCTTCGAAAAGCGCGCATATACTTCCTCTTGGAATTGGGCATATTCAAATACTTGAATGACGCCATGATCTGACCATTTCAGACCAATTTTTTCGCCCGGTGCAAGAGGTTTTGGTTCTCCCGTATATTCGCTTGATGGAATAATGCCTGGCTCAGAGGAGAAAATAAAACGCTCTTCCGTTTCTAATTTCCAAAGCGGGCGTAATCCAAGTGCATCGACGCTAAATACCGCTTCATCTCCATAGCGGGAGATAATTCCAGCCGGACCCTGAGCAAAGTGTCCCCATGCTTCACGAATGTAAGTATATAAGTCTTGAAGATGAGCCGGATATGCTTTTATTTCATTAATAATTGGCGGGAACAACATATCCATTGTTTCAAATAAGCTATAACCGTGACGACAAATGAGCGTTTCCATTGTGCGGCTTAAATCTTGTGAGTCACTTCCGCCATTTGTTAACGGAACGCCAATCATTGTTGCTTCATCACGAAGTTTCGCAATTGTATTAATTTCTCCATTATGTCCTAACACACTAAACGGTTGGACGCGGAAAAAGTTTGAGAGCGTATTGGTTGAATAACGATTATGACCTAATGTCATCGTCGAAGCAACGAGCGGGCTGGCCAAATCATGATAATATTTCGGTAAAATATCACCTGCTCCCATCACTTTATAGACGACGTGGAAGTTGCTTAATGAGGCAACATGGACATTTTCGTCTTGTTCAATTTCAATGAGCAAATCGAAGAGACGTTGAGCTAAACGATCACAGTGATTTGGCAAAAGAGCGACTTGCCAAAAGACAGGTTCTTGCTGTAACGCAATTGGTCCTAATGCATGAGAGGATGTGACGCGATCGGATTCGAAAATGAGTGATAAACCGAATGTTTTGAACAAATTTTTAATTGTAGTCTTTACATTTTCGACATCCGTTGTTCGATTAATAAAAATATGCCCGACTGTAAAGCTGTCATCGTTCGCTATTTCAGGGTTTTGCCCTGCGTTTGCCAATTTCTCCATCCAAAGAGCTTTCGGTATATCAATATGAATACCGACTCCATCTCCTTCACCGTTAATAAAGCCGGCGCGATGGTTCATTTTTACAAGGGCATTAATACATGTCATAATATTTTCCCTTGTTGGGATGCGCCGTTTTTCAATAGCGGAGACAATTCCGCAGGCATCGTGTTCAGAGTGATGAAAATCTTTAAAAAGACTCGGACTCCAACGTTGTTTCATATTGAGTGGCGTTAAAGTGGGGATGACCCACCTTTTTGCCTTTCACCTCCTGCACGCAATCTTCTATAGAAATGTGAAAATACATAAACGATATTCAACTAAAAATTTTCAGAATTTATAGTCTATCTTACCATGTTCAAGAGGTGAAATCAATTATTTATTCACTTTTTTGGATGGAATATTCATTTTTTAAAATAAAGATAGCGTGATTATTTGTAAACGTTTTCAATATGTTGTCATAAAAAACGGAGGGGAATCCCCTCCATTGACTTTGTATAATTATTCATTTTTTAATGATTTAAATGCATTTTCTACTGCTTGAATTGTATATTGAATATCTTCTTCTGTATGGGCAAGGGTGATAAACCACGCTTCGTATTTTGAAGGGGCGAGGTTGATTCCTTGTTTTAACATGAGCTTGAAGAATTTTGCAAACATTTCACCGTCTGTTTGTTGGGCTTGTTCGTAATTTTCTACTTTTTCCGTTGTGAAGTAAACGGTTAAGGCACCTTTTAGACGGTTAATCGTAATTGGAATGTCGTATGTTTTAGCATGGGTCAAAATGCCTTCTTCAAGCATCGCACCGAGGCGGTCAAGATGTTCGTAAACTCCGTCTTGCTGCAACACTTCTAAACAAGCGATTCCTGCAAGAATGGAAGCAGGGTTTCCTGCCATTGTTCCTGCTTGATAAGCAGGACCAAGTGGAGCGACTTGTTCCATAATGTCTTTGCGACCACCGTATGCCCCAATTGGTAAACCACCGCCAATAATTTTCCCAAGTGCGGTTAAGTCTGGTTTGATTCCAAGTAAATCTTGTGCGCCTCCATACATAAAGCGAAACGCAGTAATGACTTCGTCGTAAATCACGAGCGCGCCTGCTTGATGAGTAAGTTCATTGATAGTTTCAAGGAATCCAGGTTTCGGTTCTACAATACCAAAGTTACCGACAATTGGTTCAACAAGGACAGCCGCTACTTGGTCTCCCCAAGTCTCAATGGCTTGTTTAAACAAATCGATATCATTAAATGGAACCGTGATCACTTCTTGGGCAATGCTTTTCGGCACGCCGGCAGAGTCAGGAGTACCTAACGTAGACGGACCAGATCCAGCAGCAACAAGCACAAGATCAGAATGTCCGTGATAGCAGCCGGCAAATTTAATAATTTTATCTCTTCCTGTGTAGGCGCGCGCCACACGAATCGTTGTCATGACCGCTTCTGTTCCGGAGTTCACAAAACGAACTTTTTCCAATGAAGGAATCGCTTCTTTAAGCATTTTGGCAAACGTAATTTCATAAGGGGTAGGTGTTCCGTATAATACTCCGTTTTCCGCGGCGCGTTGAATCGCTTTTGTTATGTGCGGGTGAGCATGTCCGGCAATAATCGGTCCGTATGCCGCTAAGTAGTCAATATATTTGTTGCCGTCAACGTCCCAAAAATAAGCGCCTTGCGCGCGTTCCATCACGACAGGGGCACCGCCGCCGACCGCTTTATAAGAGCGGGAAGGGCTATTGACACCACCAACGATATGTTCTAACGCCTCTTGATATAGCTGTTCGGATTTGGTGAATTGCATGCTTAAAAGCCTCCTAAACGAGTTTCTTTGCCGCTTCTTATTTTAACATATTTGTTCAAGCATACAATTTGTTTCCCACTTCTACTTCGGATAAACTATGCTTATGTGGAGGTAATGAGATATGGTCAATGCAATTGAAGTAGAAAAACTGCGCAAAGAATTCAATTCATATTCAAGCCGCTCCGGTTTAATGGGAGCATTTCGAGACTTATTTACAAGAAACTATAAAATTATACGCGCCGTTAATGATATCTCTTTTACTGTAAAACAAGGAGAAATGGTAGGATATATCGGGGAAAACGGTGCGGGAAAATCAACGACAATTAAAATGTTGACCGGCATTTTGACCCCCACTTCGGGGAAAGTCATTGTGAACGGAATGAATCCGCATAAAGAGCGGGAAGCATTTGTGCAAACGATCGGCGTGGTATTCGGACAGCGTTCACAGTTATGGTGGGATATTGCGGTGCAAGAATCATTCCGTCTGTTAAAAAAAGTGTATCGAGTATCTGACCAAGATTATAAAGAGCATATGGAACATGTCATTGACACGCTTGATATTGGTCCGCTATTAGACAAGCCTGTTCGCAAGCTGTCGCTTGGGCAGCGAATGCGCTGTGAACTTGCGGCTGCCCTTATTCATAATCCACCGCTTTTGTTTTTAGATGAACCGACAATTGGTTTAGATGTATTAGTAAAATTAAAAATCCGTAAGTTTTTGAAGGAAATCAACGAAAAGTACAACACAACGATTTTGTTAACAACACATGATATTTCCGATATTGAAGCATTATGCGAACGCGTCATTATGCTTGATGAAGGAAAAATTATTTATGATGGTTCATTGCAAAAATTGAAGGCGAACTGGGGAGAAGGAAAACAAATTCAGTTTGCTTTTTCTAGAGAAGTAACGTATGAAGAATTAAAGCGGTTAACAAGCGATTTGCCAGCGAAGTGGCAGGTGGGAGAGCGGGAAAACATTTGGACTGCCCATGTATCACCGACACATATATCCGATGTGATTAGCCGGGTTGTCGCTCAATATGAGATTAAAGATATTAACATTAACGAGATTTCGACGGAAGAAATTATCCGCAACATCTATGAAGAAGGTGTTGTGCATGGATAAATATATCGAAATGATTCGTATTCGCTTTTTAATGATGCTTGCATATCGGACCAATTATTACAGCGGCATTCTTATTTATAGCATTAATATCGGTGCTTATTATTTTTTATGGTCGGCGATTTACGGTAACAAGCCGTCAATTCAAGGGATGTCCGTTTGGCAGATGACGACGTATGTGGCCATTGCTTGGATGGCGCGTGCGTTTTACTTTAATAATATTGACCGTGAAATTGCTATGGAAATTAGGGAAGGGAAAGTCGCTACTGAGTTAATCCGTCCTTACAGCTATTTAGGAATGAAAACGATGCAAGGGTTAGGAGAGGGGATTTTCCGATTGTTGTTTCTCTCCTTACCGGGCATGATCATTGTCGGTTTGATTTTCCCTTTACATCTGACAACGAACATAAGCACATGGGGATATTTTGCGGTTTCGATTATTTTGAGTTTTATCATTAATTCTGAGCTGAATTTACTTGCTGGTATTGTTACATTTTTTACTCTCAATAGTGAAGGATTATTGCGTGCGAAACGTTTTATAATCGATTTATTCTCCGGCTTGATTTTGCCGATTAGTTTTTATCCAGCTTGGGCCCAAGAAATGATGAAATACTTTCCATTTCAAGGGATTAGCTATATTCCGAGCATGATTTTTACGGAAAGTTTTCAAGGACAAGCCATTATCGATGGATTAATGTTTCAACTGATTTGGAGCGTAATTTTGCTCATCCCGATACAGCTGTTGTGGAGAGCGGCGAAAAAACAGCTTGTGATTCAGGGAGGATGAGATCATGTTTTATGTATCAGTGTTTTTTCAATATATGGCGCAATATTTAAAAACAAAGTTGCAATATCGGACGGATTTAATTGTTGAATTTGTTTCTGATTTTATGTTTCAAGCGGTCAATTTAATTTTTATTCTCGTTGTATTTGGTCATACACAACTGTTAAACGGTTGGACGCGTGATGAAATCATTTTTATTTATGGTTTTTTCTTAGTGCCGTTTGCTGTGTTCGGGGCGTTTTTTAACATTTGGGATTTTAATGAGCGTTATATTGTGCGCGGGGAAATGGATCGAGTGTTGACGCGGCCTGTGCATAGCTTGTTCCAAATCATCCTTGAGCGTATGGAGCTTGAGTCGCTTCTCGGTGGAATTACGGGAATGATTATTATGATTTACGCGGGCTCCCGTTTACATTTAGTTTTTCACTGGTATGATATCTTTGTTTTTATTCTTTTAGTGCTCGGCGGAACGCTTGTTTACGCGGGAATTTTTATTTCACTCGCAACGATTAGCTTTTGGTCGGACGCAAGAAGCTCGATTATGCCGATGATGTACAATATCGGCAACTACGGTCGTTATCCGATTGATATTTATAACCGCGTCATTCGCTATATATTAACATGGGTGTTGCCATTTGCGTTTGTTGGTGTGTATCCTTCCGCTTATTTTCTCGGTAAGAAAGAATGGTATGGATACGCATTTTTGACGCCGGTGATGGGACTGGTTTTCTTTACAATTTCCGTTTTCTTATGGAATGCGGGAGTGAAACGATATCGAGGTGCGGGGAATTAAAAAGAGGGAGATCCGAAAGGAAGTAAAAATTCCTTTAACGGATTGCCCTCTTATTTTTTATGAAAATGAGTATATATAGTATGTATGCGGAGAATATAATGACAGAACATTTTTTTCATTTATTGGATGATTGCTGTAATATGTTATGAATTGGATGTGACGATACAAAAATACTGTTGTGTGGGCAAAATATTAACAAAAAAGACAAATTTCTTTTTGATACTAGACAAAGTTTTTGGAATAATGCGCAATGTACTTGTGAATAATTTCGCAAATTCATTTTTTGAAAGGACAACAAGCAGCTATGAAAAGGCAAGACGTGAATCGTGTGGTAGTTGTAGGAACAGGATTTGTTGGATCTAGCTATGCATTTGCACTTATGAATCAAGGAATAGCGGATGAGTTAGTGTTGATTGATGTGAATAAAGAAAAGGCGAAGGGTGACGTGATGGATTTAAATCACGGAAAAGTGTTCGCGCCGAAGCCAATGAATATATGGCATGGAGATTATCAAGATTGTCAAGATGCTGATTTGTGCAGGTGCTAATCAAAAGCCAGGGGAAACAAGACTCGATCTCGTTGGGAAAAATATTAATATCTTTAAAACGATTGTCGATTCTGTTATGAAATCAGGTTTTGATGGCATTTTTGTTGTTGCAACGAATCCGGTAGATATTTTAACGTATGCTACTTGGAATTTTAGCGGTTTACCGAAAGAACGGGTAATCGGCTCGGGAACGATTTTGGATACGGCAAGATTCCGCTTTTTGCTAAGTGAATACTTTCAAGTGGCTTCAACCAATGTGCATGCGCATATTATTGGAGAGCATGGGGATACAGAGCTGTCTGTTTGGAGTCATGCGGAAATTGGAAGTATTCCAGTTGAGCAAATATTGTCGCAAAACGATAGCTACAGAAAAGAGGATTTAGAAAATATCTTTGTTAATGTTCGTGATGCGGCATATCAAATTATTGAGAAAAAAGGTGCAACGTATTACGGTATTGCGATGGGGCTAGTCCGCATTACACGTGCTATTTTACACAATGAAAATGCTATATTAACTGTTTCGGCTTATCTGGACGGTCAATATAATATAATGAGCAAAACGTTTATATTGGCGTGCCTGCCATTATCAACCGAAGGGGTATTCGCGAGGTCATGGAAATGAAGTTGAATGAAACAGAACAACAGCAGTTTCATCATAGCGTAACCATATTAAAAGACATTCTTTCACGTTATTTTGATGATGTAAAAGTAATTAAATACTAACTATAACAACAAGGTGATTATCATGTGGATACAACATTACAATCCTTTTCATAATACATATCTTTCTGCATTTATTGCGGCGCTTCCAATTGTTTTATTTTTATTATGTTTAACGGTGTTTAAGATGAAGGGAATAAAAGCCGCTTTTCTCACTCTTTGTTTTGGATTAGTGACAGCTGTTTGGTTTTTTCATATGCCGATTTCAAAGGCGATTGCTGCTTCCAGCTATGGAATCGCGAACGGTTTATGGCCCATTGGTTATATTGTGATCATGGCTGTCTGGCTATATAAACTTGCTGTTAAAACGGGGAAATTTGATATTATCCGTGGGAGTATCGCAAATATTTCTGAGGATCAGCGGCTTCAACTGTTGCTCATAGGTTTTAGTTTTAACGCATTTTTAGAAGGTGCTGCGGGATTTGGCGTTCCGATTGCCATTTCGGCTGCTTTACTTTCGGAACTAGGATTTCATCCATTAAAAGCCGCTGCTCTTTGTTTAATTGCCAATGCTGCATCTGGCGCGTTTGGAGCAATTGGGATTCCGGTTATTGTTGGAGCACAAATGGGTGATTTAACTCCGATTGAGTTGTCTCGTACACTTGCTTGGATTTTACCGTTTGTCACGTTTATCATTCCATTTTTATTAGTGTTTATTTTAGATAAATGGAAAGGTATTAAAGAAACATTGCCTGCTCTTTTAGTGGTAAGCGTAAGTTATACCATTGTACAAGCATTCACCATCATTGTACTTGGTCCTGAATTGGCCAATATTTTAGCGGCGCTTGTCAGTATGGGGGCACTGACTCTTTTCTTGAAAAAATGGCAGCCGTCACATATATATCGAGTAAATCAGGATGGGAAAGTTGTAGAAAAATCTAAATACAGCTTGAAAGAAATCATTAGTGCGTGGTCCCCTTTTTATATTTTAACGGTAATCGTTATTATATGGAGTCTGCCGAGCTTTAAAGCTCTGTTTGCTGAAGGTGGAGCGCTTCGTCAAACTACGCTTTTGTTTAAAGTGCCATTATTGCATGGGGAAGTCGTGAAAACTCCTCCGGTGGCACCGGCACAGACTGCATTAGATGCAATATTCAAGCTAGATCTTGTGTCAGCAACAGGTACAGCGATTTTATTAGCGGTATTGCTTACAGGCATGTTTAGCAAAAACATTACGTTTGCTGAGGGAATACAAAGTTTAAAAGAAACGTGTAAAGAACTATTTATTCCTCTGTATTAACTAATTTGTTTTATCATGGGATTTGCCAACTTAACCAACTATGCGGGTTTATCCTCTACGATTGGTTTAGCATTAGCGAAGACGGGAGATGTATTTCCATTCGTTTCCCCGTTATTAGGATGGCTTGGCGTGTTTATTACAGGATCTGTCGTGAGCAATAACGCCTTATTTGGTCATTTACAAGCTGTTACAGGAGCTCAAATAGGGACAAGCTCTTCGTTATTGCTTGCTGCTAATACTAGCGGGGGAGTTATGGGAAAACTCATTTCTCCGCAATCAATCGCGATTGCAACCGCTGCAGTGCAAGAGACAGGTAAAGAATCTGCCTTGTTTAAAATGACGGTTTATTATAGCCTAATTCTGCTGTTGTTTGTGGGAGTATGGACATACGTTCTTTCGATCATAGGAATGTAGATAATTATAGTTTGTTATTAAGTTAAGCACTGTGTATAGATGCTGCGGCCTTTTTCCGATTGATGTACCGGGAAAAGGCAGCATTTAATTTTACATTACTTTCTCCACTTTTTTCATGTTTCATTATCTTTTATGAATAATTGACTTTTTGTTTTTATATATATGGTTATGGACAAGTATGAGGTGAGAGCGATGGAGTACGCGTTCGTTGGAATTGTAGCAGCGGTGTTAATTGGAAGCATTACGTCTATTTGGACGACAAGTATAAAAACGCCCCGTCGTATTTCTTTAGAAAATTTATTTGTTCTTATTCAATGGTATATCACGATGATGTTAGGTTTCGCGCTTATATACATGGTGCTTCAACTTAATGGGCATAACGTATTTACCCCATCTGCCAATGGAACAGCTAATGAATGTTTTTCTATACTTCAAGACAGCCTTTATTTAAGCGGGATGACGTTGTTATCGGTTGGATATGGAGATGTTACTCCGACAGGAATAGGAAGATGGATTGCGATCATTGAAGCGTTGTTAGGCTATATCATGCCAGCTGTGCTTGTTGCTCGTACGATGATGGACCGGGATAGCGCTAATCGTTGCAATTGATCGTTCCTTTCGCTACTCTAAAAGCAAAAGAACAATTATATTTGGAGGGAAAACGATGGCACTGCAAGTCGGGCAACTAGCACCGGATTTTACATTGCCGGCAAGCAATGGAGAAATGGTTTCACTTTCAGATTTTCGCGGAAAAAATATTGTGTTGTATTTTTATCCAAAGGATATGACTCCTGGCTGTACAACCGAAGCATGTGATTTTCGTGATTATCATGGTAAATTCAGTGATTTAAACGCCGTGATTTTAGGAGTAAGTACAGATTCTGTAGAAAGACATAAAAAATTTATTGAAAAATATGATTTGCCGTTTTTATTGCTAGCTGATGAAAATCATGAGGTCGCGGAAAAATACGGGGTTTGGAAGCTAAAGAAAAATTTTGGGAAAGAATACATGGGCATTGAACGCTCCACGTTTATTATCGATGAAGAAGGAAAGTTAGTAAAAGAATGGCGGAACGTAAAAGTTAAAGGGCATGTCGAGGAAGCGTTAGCATACATAGCGGAAAATGTAAGTAAATAATTTTCGGAAATTAGGTAGAAGTCTATACGAAAAGATGAGAAGAAGAGTATGTTAAATAGTGTAGGGCATACCTCCTCAGATGTAATCGTGTTTGTGCGGAAGATGATTCCGCACATTTTTTATGTTAAAAAAGCGAACAAACTCATATATTAATGATAGGAATATTGACAAAGCGTATGAAGTACTTGTAGACTAATTATAAAAATTATAAAATAATAATTTTTTTTAAAGAAAGCGAGGTGCATGACGGTGTCCGAAAACCAGCTGTTAAAAGAAGCGCTTGATACGTTGAAGCAAACAGGAGTACGTATTACTCCGCAACGTCATGCGATATTGGAATATTTAATTCGTTCGATGTCACACCCAACGGCAGATGAAATATATAAAGCGTTAGAAGGAAAATTTCCGAATATGAGCGTAGCAACAGTTTATAATAATTTGCGTGTTTTCAAAGAAGTAGGACTAGTAAAAGAATTAACATATGGTGATTCATCAAGCCGTTTTGATTTTGTTACTTCTGACCATTATCATATCATTTGTGAACGGTGTGGCAAAATTGTCGATTTTCACTATCCGGGGTTAGATGAAGTTGAGACGTTAGCAGCACATGTGACAGGATTTAAAGTAAGTCACCATCGGATGGAAGTTTACGGTGTCTGCCCAGATTGTCAAAATGGATACCGTCAACATTAGAAAGCTGATAGCGAAGTTGGGCTATCAGCTCTTTTTTTGTTTGCGATTGTACTTTTCATCAAATTCTTTGCCAGCTAAATCAGGGTCCAATGTTAATGGTTCGTTACAATACATGCACATATCCACTCTTCCAAGCATTTTCGTTATTTTACCGCATGTCGGACAAACGACTTGGATGGTTCTTGTCGACAACATTCCAATCCAAAAATAAACAACCGTACTGGCAATAATAAAAAGTAATCCTAAAATCATAAATAACGTCATAATAAACATGGAAGTGCGAAAAAATACCCCTATATACATAACAATGAAGCCAACAAAAATTAAGCTTAAAGCAAACGTGCGAATTTTGTTAATTTTACTCGAATATTTGATGCCCATAAATCATTCCCTCCTACACACAACTATATCATAAAGTTTAGCCTATAACGTTGATTTTGAACAAATTCATAAAGAGGAATTTTGCGATTTTTGTCGAATAAGCCATAAAAGTATTAGGGATATGGAGGAAAAAAGTATGGAGGATTTAATTCGTCCCATTTATCAAGAGCGAGCAAGTCATCGTAATACATTAGGGGTTTTAATGGTCGAAAAAAAGTTTAATAATTCGGCAATTACAGATACGTTTGATGTCATTTTATTAGTGGTTGCTAAAGAAACGGAATCTCCTGTTTTTATCAAACATTACATGTCGAAAGAGCAAAAGGCAGCACTGTACATTGTCAACGAAAAAAAACTAAACGAATGGCTTCTTCTTGGTTCTAATCGGAAAGTAATTGATTGGGTCTTAAATGGAAAGGTTTTATTTGACCGTAATGAATATGTGCAACGATTACGGAATCGGATGCTGGAATTTCCAGAAGAAACGCGACAATTAAAAATGGGATTGGAGTTTGCTAAGTTAATTCGAAGATACACGGATGGCAAAGTATTTCTTGAAACGAATCAACTGTTAGATGCTTACAATCATGTTATCCATGCGCTACACCATTTAGCGCGGCTAGCGGTTATTGAGCAAGGTTTTTACCCTGAAGTAACTGTGTGGAACCAAGTGAAACAAATTGATGCACAAATTTATAAACTTTATGAAGAGCTTGTCGGAAGTGAAGAACCTTTAGATAAAAGATTAGAGCTTTTATTTTTAGCGAGTGAATTTTTAATCCATTCCCGTATACCATCGGGTTCTGCTCATTTGTTGAAGGTATTAAAGCAAAAAGAAGGGACATGGAGCATTGGGGAAATTATCAATCATCCGGAATTGGCAGTTTACTCTGTTGATCTTATTATTATGTTAGAGTATTTAGTCGATAAAGATATTTTAGCGATAGAAAAAGTGCCGACAAAGGGTCAAAGTATTTTTCATCGTTATTATGTATTAAAACATAATGAATAATATAATATACCCGTGGTGCTAGTTGAACCTTAACGCTCAACTAGCCCAAGAATGACGAGTGAATAAGCTAGTAAAATGCCGTCCAAAGCTGATTCAAATCCAGAAACAGAGTTGGCTCGAATCTCCGTGATCCGGTACTGATCAATGA
>JBHGYD010000010.1:0-8336 GCA_041920415.1 Anoxybacillaceae bacterium | reverse complement strand
CAAATTCGGGAGTGTGGTATGCTTGTTCATAGAGAGCACCTCTTTCCTGGGTTTGTTGGTGTGGTTACTTACATTCTATAGGAAAGGCGCTCTTTTTTCTATGCTCTTTGGATTTTATTGGATAATCAACACGCCTGATATCAAATATTTCTAATTCTCTAAGCTGTCGATTCAAATCATCTAAGGAATATTTTATTTTTCGCATATTGGATTCCAATATCTTTCCTTTTTCGATCATTACGATAGGTTCCCCAGATATCCATTTTCGAAGTAGCCTGCTTTTAAATGATGTTATGGTTAATAAATAGTAGATTACAACAAGTGTAAAAAAAGAAAACAACATAGGAAGAAATTTTATGTTTATATCAAACGCCATATTTGCTACGAATGAGCCTAAAGTAATTGACAGTGCAAAATTAAAATAATTTCTATGGGAATTGATTTGTTTTCCAACAAAGAACGTTAGAAGCATGAGCAAAATAAATGATATAGCTGTCCTAATTATCGTATGTATAATATCCTCCATTTTATAAACACCCTAATGCGTTTTATTGTGTGTAACTCAGTTTTATTTTTACAAATTGTATACTCCATTATCCGTGTATGAACGTAAATTTTGAATGAGTGGAATTCCCATATTGTGTATATCAAATTCAAAGGGATCCTTCTTGAGCAGATGACTAAAAGGTTTGATTTTACTGAATCAAATAAGACAATATCAGCATTTGATTTGTTATTATGTGTGGCGTTTCAAAAAATTTATTGGAAAGATAAAAAAATAAACAGCCCCCAATTTATGTAAAAAGATAAATTGGAGGCTGATATTTTTTATGCTAAAGGAACCGATTTTGTAGTGCTCTCGAGAAACAAAGGGTTTTTTAAAAGTTTTTAGCGACTTCTTGCGCTTGTTTAATCGCATTTTCTTTAATGCCTTCAGCTTCATTAGGGAACGCAGCCATACCTTCCGCAATTACGGATTGAACATCTGTAATACCAATAAAGCCTAGAACTGCTTTCAAATAGCGATCTCCAAATTCCACTTCTTTTGCTGGACCTTCAGAATAAATTCCGCCGCGCGCTTGAATATGAACCGCCTTTTTACCATTTAGCAGTCCTACTGGCCCATTTTCCGTATATTTGAATGTTTTTCCTGCGACACAAATAGCATCAATGTATGCTTTCATAAGCGGAGGAAAGCTGAAATTCCACATTGGAGTAACAAACACATATTTATCTGCGCTTACGAATTGGTCCACTAATTCGTTCAAACGAGCTACTTTTGCTTTTTCATCAGCAGACAATTGTTCAAATGCTGTACCTTGTTGAAGCTTTCCCCATCCGCTAAATACATCGGCATCAATATAAGGGATATTGATCTTATAAAGGTCTAATTCTACTACTTCATCTTGTGGGTTTTGCTGCTTGTAAGCATTTAAGAATGCTCGACCAACGGATAAGCTAAAAGATTGGTCTTCCGTTTTAGGATTGGCGGTAATATACAATACTTTTGCCATCGTTTACACTTCTCCTTCCTTGTTTTCATTCGAAAAATCGCTATTATTTTTTCCGTAAATATTGCTGCAATACTTTAACAACTTAATCCAGTAGCAACAATATGTACAAATTGATATTAAACCAATTAACTTACTTTTGTAAAGTAACTTGAATTATGTAAGTTAATAATATAATAAAAATAAGTATTATACAAAAACTAACTAACAAAAATCTAGTTTCTTTTTACCGCAGTATAATCATCCTTTTGTTGAGTTCGAATATGTTTTACTTAAAGAGCAGAAAATCTCAGTACAAGATTCTATTTTTAACACTTAAAATAAAAAACCGTTATGCCTGACACGAATTTTGTCGCTACTTACTCGCTGTATGAAAGATAAAAACAAAAAAGAGGATGACCCAAAAGGAACTAAACATTTCCTTTAAAGGATCACCCTCTTCTTTTTTAAAAACATATAAAAGAGAATCGCTCCATTTATTAAAATTAAGCAAACAGTGACAGCACTGTTTGCCAGCGTTTCGATATACACTTCATGGGTACCTAATGTGAAAGAATCGATCTCACCAAACGTACTCCCTTTCCCTAAAATACCGACACTATTTCCCCTCCGTATTGACAGTATAAAGACGTAACCCCCCTTCCTTTACAAAATAAAGTCTATCCCGAACCATCTCAGGCATTTGGATAATCGTATATTCTCGTATTTAGGCATGGTGTGCCCATTTATTCATCTCTTCTGGAGAAATATTGTCAAATAATCTGATTCTAAAAATACCACACAGGGTATTTTATGTATTAGAAATCCACTTTTTAAATTTTCAGATTTTTTATATGGACAAAAATAGAAATAAAGCATAAATAAATAACAGTAACGATTAGTTCGATTTGGGAGTGAAATGTAATGAAAAGGATTGACTATGAGAGAATGAAGCCAATACGTGCTAAACAAATAAACTTTAAATCTTCAGAAGTTCAAAAAAAATCTATAACCCGCTGTTTTCAATGTATAAACAAAAAGAGTACAGAAAAGGGTAATCCTGCTATTTACGAATCAGATACTGAACCAAGCCGTGTTGATACAGTTGAGCAAAATTCCCAAGTTGATGGGGCTTCTGAAGCTAATCATGTTTCTAAAACGGCTGATTCCACTGATTTTCAGACTGGCCATGCCGATAAAACAAATGATGAGCGCCCAATCGATTCTGCTTTGGAATCTGTGCGTGCTTCTGAATCTGGTTTTGCGGATGAAATGAATAATATGCTTGCTAGAGAGGATATTGATAAAACCAATCGTGCTGATGATGCGGATGAATCTCATAAATATGGAAAAATACGTTCTATGACTATAAAAAATCCATTCTCCACTTTTGTAGAAATTGACGATTTTCTTCATCCTCCTGTCTTTGGCGGTACAGTTCGACATACGGCTGAATTTCTTGACCTAAACAACAGACAAACTCCTCAATTAGACACAAAACTACTTCATACGACAACTTATTATCCTGAACAGCCTTATTGTTGTTTAGTTTCCTCTAAAATTCACGAAATGATATTTTTCACTGACACAGTTCGCACTTATGGTACGAATAATAAAAAAAATCTTTATAAATCAGTTGTGGTTCCCGTACATGACTCACTATTTACAAAAACAAAAGAAACAAATAATCAATCTTGCACTTCTCATGATTTTATAAAAATTAGAGCTCCAGTTGTAGTCGGGGAATACGAAATTGAAATATGTTTAGAAGAAGATGTTGTGTTTGAAGAAGAGATTATAAAAGTGAACGAAATCTCTAAAGAGGTCGTACTGACAAATTGCAAATTTATACCTACTCAATTTTCTCCATCATTGGGTAATGGAACATGTACGGCATTAAAAGGAAATTTATTTATAGAAGGATATATACATCAAAATATTGAGTATACTGCAGTTTCCAATAGAAATACGGGTTCTATACAAAAAGACCCGGTAACTCATTTACATCAATTATGCCAAAAAATTGTATTGGATTTAATCATTCATTTACTACAAGTACAACCAGTTCGAGTCAGTTATGATGACAAAGGGATCTAGAAGATAATCGAACGTATCTACTAATAATCTAAAAATGAGAAAAATCACTATTATACTACCCCATACTTTAAAATAAATGCTGAATATTGTATTAACATAGAGCTTGAAAAAAGCTCAAAAAATATATAAGGAGAGGATTTTTTATGGGCAATGTGCCATTTTGCAATAATAGTGGACAACCGAATCAAAAGATTACCCAAGCTTGTCCAGTAACAGCAACAGAACAAACACCATTCTCCAATGAAAATACCCCGATAATCCAAACACCAGGTCTTACGCCAATTCTTAAAGTTCCGGTTGTACTAGCAGAGAGAACCATTCAAGTTGTTGTAGAAGCAGACATTCCGCTTAGTCCAGCAGCAACTGAAATTAAGAGAGTGACAAAGAATGTATTTCTAGAGCAAGTAAAACTTGTACCTGTTAGATTTGTGCGTATTGACAACACTGACTTTTTTAGAGTCACAAGAGCTAAATTATTTGTATCAGGATTTATTCGTAAAGATATTGAATATGCTTCCGGTACATGTAATGGAGCACTTCAGGATCGAATTGCGGAAGTTCCGTTTTCTGGTTTTACAGAACTTCAACAGGGCGATTTCCTCACTTTCCCAATTATAGGCATTTCAGAAGAAAGCAAAGCTTTCTTCCTTAATGAGAAAAACGACTTAACTCCTCGCTTAGATAAATATTTCTTCCAAAATCTCGTCAAATATAATGAACAACCATATGGTGAATTAGTAGGTGCAAATTTCTACGAACTTGATTTTTCACCAGTTAAGGTAGACATCAGAGGGCAATTTAACACGTTACGCGAAAAAATCGTAATGGACCTTACTGTAAAAGTATTACAAGTCCAACAAATGCAAGTTCAGGCTACACTAATCACTCCTGCTCTCCCTGAAGGTACTGTTGGTTGCTAACAAGTCTTTTACTAAGGACGAAAAAATGGAAGGTTAGACATATTTCGATTTTTGCTCGATCTGAATCACCAAATGGAATGAATTTTTAAAAAGGTACTGTGAAGTAGAGTGTAGTACAGGAACACGTTCCATGCAGCTCACGTTGACATACTAAGCTATTCATGAGATAAGAAAGCTCCTTCCCAGAATGGTTTGTGGTACAACTATTCTATCGAAGGAATGCTTTCTTGTCTCTTTTTGTAAGTATTTTTACTGTGATATAATAATTTTTTAGCCTTCAAATGAACTTGGACACTCTCAGATGTAATTTCTTTTATACTTAGAGTTAACGGGTGTTAGGGATTTTTTATGAAATGAAAGATATATTCAGAAGAGTTTAAACTTCAAATTGCAAAAGAAGCATTCGAAACAAGAAACAAATCTTTGGTTGCCAGACAATATGAACTCCGTGTCAACCTAGTGAGCAAACGAGCCACGAACTGACCCGTTGCAGTCGACCGCCATCGTGTAACGGTAACGGGGGCAACCGCTACCCTGCGCCAAGTCAACGATAAGTCGACGCACGGTAAACAAAAAACGCGCCAAACGTTGATTTGACGCGTTTTTCTAACGTATGATGATTCCGACTAGGCTCGAAGTGCGTGACCTCTACCCTGTTAAGGGAATTTTATTTGAGAAAGATAAGGTCTTTAACATAAAAAAAACGTTGATATATTAAGGTTTTACTAATTTGAACATTCGCTAGGTTATACCGAATTTATCGAACGGCACCATTTCGGCACCAACAAAAAGTCCTCTAAAGGTTGTGCTTATTCAATTAAACCCGTTAACCAACCTAAAAATATTTTTAATGAAGGAAAATTTGATCTAATAACGGAGGAAGATTATCACTTCTTAGACAATTTTCACAAATTACCAAAACCGTTAATTCTGCATCTTTTTCAATCTCTTCTTTACCATTCCCACAAATATTACATACTTGTTCCATACGCCACACTCCTTAACACCTGTATATTCATACTTTTTCCGTTCTCCATCTTTTTCATTCGTTTTAATCAATTACAATTAATAATAAAAAGCCCAATGAAAAATCATTGGACTTACAATGTTAGGTATCAATCATTCAAATGAAATGGAACAGTCGAAACGACAACGTCTTCCCTAGCCAAAAGTATGGCACGGATACGAAATGCTGTTTGATTGTGTAATAGGCGGTGCCACCACTTATGCGTAATAAATTCAGGTAATAACACCGTAATTTTCTTTTGATTACCGTAGAGGTGCTCAACACGTTGTATAAATTCGATTAATGGCCTTATTATTGTACGGTAACGTGATACGACTACAACTAATCGAATATTTGGATTCCATTCATCCCATTTTTCTTCCATCTTTTTCGCATCTTCAGGAGAAAAAGCAACATAAAAAGCTACAACATTCGGGGTGAGAGATTTGGCATACGCAATTGTCGATACAACGACCTTATGAATACCAGCAACAGGAACAATTATCACTGTATCCATACTTGGAATAGGCTTCGTTAAATCAACTTTTAATTGCTTAGCTACATTATCATAGTGTTTACTAATGTTTGTGATTAACCATAATAATATAGGCGTTATTACAACTACTATCCAAGCCCCTTCTTCAAATTTGGTAATACTAAAAATAATTACGACAAAGAATGTTACTACGGCACCTATTCCATTAATAATAGCTTTTCGTTGCCATCCTTGTGATTTCTCTCTACGCCACTTCAGGACAAGACCTACTTGTGACATAGTAAATGATAAGAAAACACCGATGGCATAAAGGGGAATTAGTGCCTCCGTTCTACCGCGAAATACAATGAGTAAAATACTTGCTAATATTCCCAGTGCGACGATTCCATAGCTAAAAGCTAAACGGTCTCCTCGATTGCTAAACATTCGAGGTAAATTTTTATCTTTTGCCATAATAGATGCCAAAATTGGAAATCCATTAAAACTGGTATTGGCAGCCAATATTAATATCATCATCGTTGCAAACTGGATAATATAATAAAATCCTCCCCGTCCAAAGGCATCTTCTGCAACCATAGATAGAACCGTTTTGGTTCCTGTTGGATCTGGGTGAATATCATAAGCCTGCGAAAGTATAGTTACTCCGCCAAATATTACAGATAATAACACCCCTAATGTAACCATGGTTCGTTTCGCATTTCTTTGGGCAGGGTTCCTAAAGTGGGGCACAGCATTAGAAATAGCTTCAATTCCTGTTACCGCCGAACACCCCGAAGAGAACGCTTTCAACAAAACAAACCAAGTCAAGCCTGCTGGTAATTCTGTAGGAATAGAAACATGGTGAGTTGCCTGACCCGCACCAGTTAACCAGTCGAACAACCCTTTTCCTACCAAAGTTAACATGCAAAAAATAAATAAGTAAGTCGGAAAAGCAAATACGGTACCAGATTCAGATATTCCTCTAAGATTCATCCATACCATAAACCAGGTAAAAATAAGTCCAATTGGAACTATATATGGCACAGCAGCAGGATAAGCGGAAGTAATTGCCAGTACACCCGCGGATACAGAAACTGCTACAGTTAACGTATAGTCAATAAGTAATGAAACTCCTGCTAAACGTCCCCACATCATTCCCAAGTTTTCTTTTGCGACCATATAGGCTCCTCCGCCTTGAGGATACGCATCGATCACTTGTCTGTAACTTATAATAAGAATCGTAATTAATAAAATGATTGCAATAGCAACGGGTAATGAAAAAGAGAATGCAAATGCTCCAACAGTAGCAAGTTCAAGCAAAATCATTTCTGTCCCGTACGCTACAGAAGAAAGAGCATCCGATGACAAAATCGGTAATGCCTTCCACATTGGCATTTTTTCAGCTTCTGCTTCGCTCGTTTTTAATGGACGACCCAATAATACCCTTTTTAATGTCATTATACTCATTATAATTCCTCCAAAATAAGATCCAAGCTCTGTTACTAAAGGTTCAATTCAAAAAGTGTGTTTTGTTTTTTCATGCAAGGCACCAAAGGTTTAATACAGCTTGGGATTTTACCCACTTGCTTTTATTGATTGGCCATTTCAATCATTAATTGTCTACTTTAACACTTTCCTATTTTCTCCAAACAAAATCCAATTATTCATCTATAAACATTGTGTAACTTCCAAACCGCACCAGGCATCCTATAACGAATACTAATCTCCCTGTGTTTTGTCCCCCTTACTTTTTTACAAAACAAAAAAGACCCCAAAATAAGGGTCTAAATATTATCTAAATTTATTGTAAAAAAATCTCCATAACACCATTGGTAGTGGAAACACGTAGCAACCGTTCATTCTTCCAAATCTTTCACTTTATCGTCGCTAAATTTATCAAGCATTGATATAGTATCAATAAGGTGATTGTTAAATATTTGGCGAGCAATGTTTAACAAATCAATAATCATCGGGTCACGAAGAGAGTATAGCACCCGATTGCCATCTTTTGTTCCATATACAATATTTTTAGACCGTAACACACTCAATTGTTGGGAAACAGCAGACCCCTCCACACCAATGAGTGTTTGAAGCTCGTTTACGTTCTTGTCTCCTTCGGCTAACAACTCTAAAATCCTGATCCGTAAAGGATGGGCAAGTGCTTTGAAAAAATCCGCTTTAAACTGTTGCAACTCTAAATTCATTAGTTTCCTCCCTCTATAAATGTTGATATATCAACGGTTGTAGCCGTTTCAGGGGTGTCAAAAAAATATTTTTCGACACGACTTCTAACTTTATTTCTTAAATCTGTGTATATATGACAGTGGGTGGGTACGCTTCGCTGCTAC
>JBHGYD010000053.1:0-70743 GCA_041920415.1 Anoxybacillaceae bacterium | reverse complement strand
TCATTGATCAGTACCGGATCACGGAGATTCGAGCCAACTCTGTTTCTGGATTTGAATCAGCTTTGGACGGCATTTTACTAGCTTATTCACTCGTCATTCTTGGGCTAGTTGAGCGTTAAGGTTCAACTAGCACCACGGGTAAGATCCCTTTTTATTTACTGTCTACTTGACAGGGGTAAGTTCAAAGCGAGTAGATCCTAATTAAACTATTCTGGCCCATTTGTTAAATAACAAAGGTGATGCCCCTTATTTTAAGCATCGCGCCCTTTAATTGAAGATTGATAATATATTTTTTTATTTTATTGTGTACCAGCTTTTATCAAAATTTAAATTTAGTAACTCTCCATACTTGATTGCAAAATCTACAAAAGCTGATCCCCTTGCAGTTATGAGATTTCCATCAATAACAACAGGTGAATCTAAGTAATTATCCTCGTTAAAAGTTCCTAAGAATTTTCTTTGATCAGCTGTTAATCCAGTCGTATATTTTCTTTCATCCAACAAACCACTCATAGATAATAGATACGGTGCACTGGATATAGCACCTATCACTATATTCTTTTTTTGGAATTTTCTTAAGAATTGGGTCAGCTCACGATGATCAACTAAATGTTCAAAATCATCCACTCCAGGAAGTACAATACTATCTAATTGATTAATATCAATCTCATTAACTGTTACTTCAGGAATACTTGGCAGTCCTGCCTCTCCTTTAACTAATTGGTCATTCAAACCAATATATACTGTTGGTTTCTGCCCCTGCTTTAGTACTGATAAAAGCACTGATAATTCATATTCACTAAATCTAGGGTATAGTAATATTCCTGTATATATAATTAGCACCCCCAATGCAATTGTACAAAAGTGCCCATCTGGATAAATAAAGTAATATCCTCTCTTTAATTTCGATTTATTTTCTATGAATTCCTTCTCTTTCTCAACAATCTGGCCCGATTGTTGAGGAGTTCACCATCACTATTCTTCAACTAGCCTGGACCGTTAGTTGAACAAGAAAATCAACAACAATCAATAACAGAGCCAAGATAAAAAATATTTCAAACAAAAAAAGAGTTTTTCATCTAAAATCCTTAATATACTATTTTTATAGAAGAAAAAGGGGGGATTGGATGGAAACTGTTGTTCGCAAACAGACAAAATCAAAACGATGGAAAAAAGTTTTATCGATTTCTTTGGCGTTTTTCGTATTATTACTAATGGGAGGTATGATTTTTGTAAACGTTTACACCAATCGATCACTCCCACAAACGAAAGGGGATATTTCCATTTCCGGTTTATCAGAGCCGGTGAACGTGGTAAGAGATGAACAGGGGGTTCCTCATATCACAGCGAAAAACGAGCATGATTTATACTTTGCTCAAGGATTTATTCAAGCGCAAGATCGTCTTTTTCAAATGGACTTAAGCAGGCGACAGGCATCCGGTCAATTAAGCGAAGTCATTGGTGAAGCGACGGTTGATCGTGATAAATTTTTTCGAACGTTAGGATTGCGTCGGGCAGCTGAAGCTTCCTATGATGCGTATAGCGAAGAGGCGAAACAAGTTCTGCAAGCATTTGCCGATGGCGTGAATGCTTATATTTCCCTTGCAAAAAAAGAAGGACGATTGCCGATTGAATTTAAAATTTTAAACTATGAACCTGAAAAATGGACACCGATTGATTCGTTAACGATTGGAAAGTATATGGCATTTGATTTAGGTGGACATTGGCAAGGGCAGGCATTCCGTTATTGGGCGTTAAAAAACCTCCCAAAAGAAAAAGCATATGATTTATTCCCATCTTATCCAAAAGACGCACCGACGATTTTAAAAACGTATAAAGACGTACACTTATCTATTGAAAAAGCGTTTGCGTCTGCCGTCATCCCTCCAGAGTTTAATGGAAGTAACAACTGGGTCGTAAGTGGAAAGAAAACGAAAAGCGGAAAACCCCTATTGGCAAATGATCCTCATTTATCCCTAAGTACGCCATCGATTTGGTATCAAATGCATTTGCAAGCTCCGACCGTGAATGTTAGCGGCGTCATTTTTGCAGGCATTCCCGGCATCATTTTAGGACATAACGAACATGTAGCATGGGGTGTCACGAATACGGGTCCAGATGTTCAAGATTTATATATCGAAAAAAGAAATCCCAACAACAAAAATCAGTTTTTATATAACGGAAAATGGGAAGATGCGACGATTGTTAAGGAGCCAATTCAAGTGAAAGGCGGAAAGACGATTCCGTATGAGGTGACCATTACTCGACATGGACCGGTGATTTCCGAATTTGCCCATCAATCAGATGATCACACCGTTTTAGCGTTGCGTTGGACAGCGCTGGATCCTTCATTAGAACTTCAAGCCGTTTTAGAGATGAATAAAGCAACGAATTGGAAAGAGTTTGAGAAGGCGTTGGAACATTTTCATGTGCCGACGCAAAACTTCGTATTTGCGGCAAAGGACGGAACGATTGCTTATAAAGCAAACGGAAAAATTCCGATTCGCAAAAAAGGAGATGGCTTACTCCCTGTCCCAGGATGGACCGATGAATATGAATGGAAAGGGTTCATTCCTTATGATAAACTTCCACGTTCTGTCAATCCTAAAGAAGGGTTTATCGCAACAGCGAACAATAAAGTAGTCAGCGATGATTACCCGTATCATATTAGCCATCATTGGGCGCAGCCGTACCGTTACATGCGCATTGCGCAATATTTAGAGAGCAAAAATGATTTAACGCTTGCCGATATGAAAAAGTTACAAATGGATCAAAAAAATTTATGGGCGGAAGAGTTTCTTCCGATTATGCTAAAGTCTTTAAAATCTGCATCACTTGAAGAAATCGATCAAAAAGCGATTGCACAGTTAGAAAAATGGAATAATGTAGACAGTGTTGACAAAGCAGCTCCACTCATTTTCCATCTTTGGATGAAAGAAATTCCAAACGTTTTATTTAAAGAGGAAATTCCAAAACAAATGGATGAATTGTTTGAAGGAAAGCAAGCCGTTGTCGATGAATTGATCAGGAGAGCGGCGAGTGGAGATGTATCGCCATGGTTTGCAGAAAAAGGAGGGTTTACAGAAGTATTATACACATCTCTTCACAATGTTCTTAAACGATTAAGCGACAAATACGGTGATGATCCGTCTGAGTGGAAATGGGGAGACTATCATCAGCTGTATTTCGCTCATCCAATGTCTGCGTCATCAAGCTTACTAAAATTTTTCTTTAATAGAGAAAAGCCGATTCCAATCGGTGGAAGCCAAGTGACCGTTCAAGCGGCAAGTTTTGAGGAAGATGGTATTGTCAATCATGGCGCATCTTGGCGTTTCGTGATCGATTTAAGCGATATTGAAAACGGTCAGCATATTGTCGGACCGGGGCAGGCGGGGCATTTCAAAAGCCGCTGGTATCATGACCAAATAAACGATTGGGTCGAAGGGAAATATCACACGACAACTCTAACCGAATTAAAAGAAGGTGACACCCTTGTATTGTCACCAAAATAAAACGCCTGCTATACCATTTGCCAAGCGAAGTAGCGCTGTTTGCGCTCATATTGCGGCAAATGTTTTGATAAAACGTCTGCGCATTGTGGATGGAAAAGTTAACAGTATATTTGGCTAGCCATAAGGAATCAGAGTCTAAACAGCTCTGGTTCTTTTTCTCTTCTCATTTTTTTGTAAATGGTGATCAAGATGAGAAGGAGAAAACATAGCTGTCTTGGTCAGAATGGAGAATGAATCACCTATGTTTCTGATTTCCAAAGTAAATAAGAGTGTATCTTCCACCAGTTGGACATTGTATGTTCTGACATTTAGTAGCTTACGATCCCATTATTGATGACAGAAACAAAGAGTTTCTTGTCTTCAGCAGGAATTTTGATGATGTCCGTGACCGATTTTTTATTGAGTCGTGTTGTAGAAAAGTTTCTTTTCTGTGAAATTAAGCTTTGAACAGAGCTGTTTTCATGACCGGGTTAGCCCATTTTTTGTTTGTAAATTTATGTGATTTAATTTGCTCAAATACAGTTATAATCATAAAAGAATGGGTGACAAGAAATTTTGATTATGGTACGAGTGAGGTTTTCATGAGGTCTTTTCAGGAAAGGGGACTCTGTTGCCTGCCACTCCCTAGCTTTCATTTGGGAAGTGGCAGGTATTTTTATAATTGGTAAGTCATTCTCTCCAATTGTTCGGCTGAAGTAGCCACATTAGAGACTGCTTCGTTAATTTCTGTTACGATGTGAACATATTGTTTCATTTCATGGTCGATGCGACGGTTTTGTTCGCGAATTTGTTTGAGAGATGCCGCAAATGTATCAAAAAATTGATTGATTTTTTCCATATCATCCGTGCCTTCCGCAACTAACGTTACCATCGATTGTAATGAGTCAGAAATGATGTTCATTTTTTTGTTGATTTCATTTAATATTTCCGTCACACCAGAGACCGATTGTTTTGTTTGTGACGCTAAATTGCGTACCTCATTCGCTACGACAGCAAATCCTTTTCCATGTTCCCCCGCTCGTGCCGCTTCAATGGAAGCATTTAACGATAACATGTTCGTTTGATCGGCAATGGCAGTGACAAGGCTATTGATGTTTTCAATTTTATTAGCGGACTGCTGTAAACTCTGCATTTCTGTCTGGATTTTCGTCATCATCGCTTCAATACTGTTGATTGTTGACAGTTGGTTTTGTAATTTCTGCTGTCCTTCAACAGACTGACGTTCGCTCAAATCCGCAATGGCTGATGCTTCTTCAGCAAAATTTAAAATTCCTTTTGCCTGATTAGCCAATTCAAAAACGGAAGAGCTCACTTCGCTTGATACACTGGAAAGCTCTTGCATTGTTGCTTTCAGCTGCTCTTTTAGTTCATTTTTCAACTGTTCTGTTTGAAGTCGAGCTTCTTCGTTTGCCTTCTCATATTGTTCTAAGACAAGCTGCTGCTCGAAATTTAGTATTTTCGTAATCGATTTTATCGCTTCCATTAGCATATGCGGATCGCGAATGTGCGGTGAAATCACTTCCAAAATGGATAAAAGCAGCTGTTGAAACGCGCACATATACCATTTTGGCAATAAGCCGATTCGCAAATGAGTAACAGCAATGCGCGCCCGTTTTGAAATAAATTCCTCATCGATTTTCCCGCTAAACATTTCGATGATATGGATTTTCAGTGTCTGCTTCAAACGATCGACAGAACTGTGCCGATTAATAATTTCAAGTAGAGACTGCTCTTTTTGTAAAGTATCGTAATAACGTGTTGCGATAAAATCGATTTTTTCCTCAATAAATGGTTTTAACTCCGTTAACAGAGCTAAATCCCGTTTTGTTAATTCAATCATTTCTAGCTGTTTATCCATTACTGCATCTTGAAGGCGAACCGGAGAAGCTGGACTGCTCAGAACTTCAGCGATAGCAGCATTTGAATTTTCTCTTTTTTCCCTAAAAAATGTGAAATTCATGGTTGTCATCTCCTCATTTGCTAAGTTAACATCTAAAGTACTATTAAATATAAAAGCAGTATAAATATCTTATCGAAAATTGGAAAAAGTGAGATGAGGAGATCGGCCTATTGTTTGAACTTGTGTCTGTGTATTTTGACCCGAAAGTATACAAATCAGTTAAGTAGGGGAGTCAGAGTCTAAACAGCTCTGGCTCCTTTCCTTTTCTCATCTTTTCGGAGTTCTAAGAATAGGTAATCAAGATGAGAAGGAGAAAACATAGTCCTCCTATGCTCGTTCTTTAACTTACTTGCGCGTATTGAGCCGGTGTTTGATAACTGAAAACCTTTTGTATACGTTGGTATAATACCGAATGTAATCATGAATCAGGCTTTTTGCGTCCTCTAGGTCTTTCAACGCTTGTCATTCTTATTGGATCTCTGTTTTCATATAGGAGAAAAAGCTTTCGATACACGTATTATCAATGGGCATTTGCTTTTCTTGATATACTTGGTGTAATCGAAAAGGTTTCTATTCATGTTTTCCATCTAGTAGATCGATAGGGCATCCCTTGAAGGCTCACTCCCGTTTGGCATACCTAAAAATCAAAAAATTTTACTTGACACCGTACACTGTCACTATCCGAGTTTTTTGAAGATTTCTAGACGTTCGGGAGGTGACAGGCTCTTTTTTACGACTTCATCTGTTTTAATGTTTCTCTGATTCCTATCTCATAGGGCGTTCGCGGAACGGGACCTATCAATCTTTCATACTTGCTGCCGTCTAATACAACGGGTTTTTCGTTCAAATACATCATTTCAGCATATTCTCTCATGAAGGAGTTAAATAAGCCAACGAATTGAATCATCCATTTATATATCGGCTTTACGCGGATTTCTTTTTTTAAATATTCTCCAGCTATCTTGGCAATTTCCTTTCCAGAAATCGTACCGGCTCCAGGAATGTTCCATGCCTGCCCAAAGGAGTCTTCTCTTAGCGACAGCTCTACTAATGCTTCGGCTCCATCTTTTATGTAGATAAACTCTCTTTCAATGGATGTATTTCCAACATAGAAAGCCGTTTTCTTTTTTAGCATCTGCTGAAAAGTAAAGTGGAGTAGCGTATTGCCGGCGTTTGGACCATAAAAGTCGGGGAAGTGTGCAATTAAGTACTGAACTCCAGACTGCTCGATTTGTTCCAATAGCTTTAACCGTAACTTTCCTTTTTTTGTGTGTGGATTCTTTGGTGCAGATTCAGTAGTTTTGCGGTCCTGTATTCCATAGGAATAAATATTGTCAACATAGATGAAAGGTTTATTCTCAAACCGACATGCTTCCAGAATATTAGAGAGGATTATCGTGAGGTTAGGATCCCAATGCTGATAAGGTATGTTTATGGCATGGAAGACAAGATCAGCTTTTGTGACGGCTTTCCTAACATCTTCCGGATTCATTGCATCGCCGATCATCGGGATGGCTAAAGCTCCCCATCTTTTTTGTTTTTCTAATAAGACGTGTTCTGAGCGTGCAAAAGCAATGACGGAAATCCCTCTTTTCACAAGAGCTTCCACAAGGGCATTCCCCATTCCACCGGTAGCTCCGAATACAGCAGCTGTTTTCATTGTCCCACTCCTATCTTTGTTAGAAGATTATTTAGGGTCAGGTACCTGTACATACCCTGAAAAAACATTTATTATTTCGTTCATAAGGTGTCTGTTACGCTCAGACAGAAAAAGGATTATAAAAAATTGGTGTCAGAATGTTTGTGATGTGCATGTAAGTTTCGATGTAAATTCTTTCAGAATCTGAAGCATTTTTTGCTCCTTGTTCAGAATCGATTTGAATATTTCTTTTTTAGCGATAAGATCAATCAAGAACCCTAGGAGAAGCAGTCCGGCAATGAATATGCCCCACCCCTTTTTCTCACCTCCTGCTTTTATTATATTTTTGCACATCATTGATAAATAATTCCATTTCCTTTTTATGAATCTTTTAATCTTTTTTCCGACAAGTTTCAACATTCTTTTTATTTGTTGTTCGGTAAGATAAAGGAGGGACTAAGGTCAAGCGTCTGTTTTCACACAAACAATAACAAGAGCAGTACAATACCGTCTTTGTTTAAATAATTCTGCCGAATGATCGGTTGCCATCGATGTCTGTCTTCATGAGTTCGATTTTTGAAAAAATGTGGGAATGAAAGTGAAATGAAAATCAAACCGTTATGTTGGGGTGAATCAAATTCACTGATAAAAAGGAAACCTAAAATTTACGTTTAGGCTTCCTTTTTTGTTTTAACCCATAAAAACCTTTTCGTTTATGAAAATGGGGATAGAAGAGCCGGATTTCATTTAATCCTCTCAAGCAATAATATGTAAACAATGTTTACATATTTAAACTTTGTTGACTAAAGAAGGTTATTTTTTGTAAAATTATGATTGTTATACATTTTAGAATTTTGTGTCGAGAGGGGACAAGAAATAGTATGTATAGCTTTCGAGAGTTTTTAGAAAAACGTGACAGCTATGATGATTATGCAGACAATCCTTTTTTACAAAAAGTGGTGAAACATTTTTTTAAGGATGATTGGAAGGAGATGCATGATTCGCTATCTTCGTTTTCAAAAAAGACTTCTTTTCGATACAGAAAACTATCAGAACAAATTGCCCGCATCGAAGTTCGTCCTCATGTTCAACACTTTAATGCCTACAATGAGCGTATAGATCGAATTATTCGCCCCAACGAGATGTTAATACTTGAAAAAGAAGTATTTCAAGAAAGACTATTTTCCAGCAAAACCTCTCCAAAAGAACAAATGTTTAAACGTTACCTTCTTCATCAAAATGGGGAATCGGGAATTATGTGCCCGCTTGCCTGCACAGATGGTTTAGTTGCTTTGTTGGAGCATTTTCAAGATGAATTAAATAGAGAACTACAGCAAATTCTTCTTCACTGTAAGGAAGGAATAGATGGCGATTTTGGAATCGGCGCACAGTATATGTCGGAAATTCAAGGCGGTTCAAATATTCCAGCGAATGTGTTAAAAGCTGTGCCGGATGGGAAAGTTTACAGACTTTACGGCAATAAATTTTTCTGTTCTGCTGTTCACGCCGATTATGCGGTTGTGACTGCAAGAGTAGAAGGTACAAACCAAATTGGCGTTTTTATTGTTCCTTCATGGTTACCTGATGATAAAGAGCGAGAAAAACGAAACGGATTTGTTATCAACCGCTTAAAATGGAAGTTGGGCACTTGCGAATTGCCGACTGCTGAAATTGATTATGATGGAGCGATCGCTTATCCAATTGGTCCGTTACATCGTGGTGTAGCCATTGCTGTAAGTATCGTGTTAACTCGTTCAAGATTAGATATCGGTTTAGCCAGTGGAGCCTTTTTAATGCGAACAGCAAGAGAGACAAAGCTGTATGCTAAGTTTCGGGAAGTATTTGGAAGAAAGATTGACGAGTTTCCGTTAGCAAAGGGACAACTTGAAGCAATGGAAGAAGCAGCAAAACGGGTGACAGTTACTGCATTCAAAATCCACGATTTGTTTCACCAATTAAATCGTGATTCAGACAGATCCTCACAATTGGAAGTAAGAGAATTGATTTTATTGCAAAAGATTTGTGCTTCCAAGGAAGCGGTTGAATCATTGAGAAAGGCTATTTCGATTTTCGGAGGACATGGAGTCATGGAAGATTTTTCCTCTATTCCTCGCTTATTCCGCGATGCTATCGTAAATGAATTATGGGAAGGCCCTCGAAACGTTCTTCTGGCCCAAATTTACCGTGACTTAAAAAAAGCAGAAGAATGGTATCGCCCTGAAGATTTTGTTCGAAATCTTTTGTCAAATACAGAAGATGGGATTGTAAAAGAACTAGTGCAAATGTTGAAACGCTGTTTATCTGTGCCGATTTTTGGAGAAGTCACAGAAGAAACGGTAGCCAATGCAAAAGAATGGGAATTATTTTGTGAACAACTTTTCTATGAATATCAAAGGATGGTATTGAAAGAAGTTGGAAACGAACCTATTGTATCAAGCGAAAATGTAACCGTTTAAGGGAGGAAATAAGAAATGAATATTGGTGAATTTTTGCTACATCGCAGTGTTTTATCACCTAAAAAGGAAGGATTTGTTGGTAGAAAAAGATATACGTTTGCAGAAATGAATGAACGGGTGAATCGGTTTGCGGCTTTTTTGCGAAGCATTGGTATAAGACCAGGAGAAAGAGTGGGACTGCTGTGCAAAAATAACGAGGAATTTATTACAGTGTTTTTTGCCGCTGCTAAAATCGGCGTCATTACGATTCCGATTAATTGGCGCTTAACTGTCAATGAAATGGAGTTTATTTTACAAGACAGTGCTGCTTCCCTGTTAATTTATGATGACCATTTTTCGAACATCATCGAACTATTAAAAGAAAGAACATCTTTAAAAAATTATTTGAGTACAGATAAAATGGACTATTATATGGCATCTCTTTCAACAGAAGAGCCGGTTATGGTAAGCGGCGGTGACGAAATAATTTTATTAATGTATACATCTGGAACGACAGGAAAACCGAAGGGGGCGATGATTTCCCACCGAAATCTGTATTCCGCATCAGTAGGCTTAATTTCAACGGTTGATTGGTGGTACCAAGACCGTTTTTTAGCTGTCGCACCTTTTTTCCATATTGGTGGTTTTATGCCGATAATGGCTAATATACATGTAGGAGCTACGACCATTTTGATGGAAGAATTTCATCCTCAAAAGGTATGGGAAATCATAGAGAGAGAACAGATTACTACGATGATGTCTGTGCCTACGATGTTAACATTTATGTTGAGCTCTTTTAACCAAAATCAATATCATATTTCATCTTTGAGAAATATAACATGCGGAGCATCAGCTGTTTCACCAAATTTAATTAAAGCATATGAAGACTTAGGTATACAAATTCAACAAGTATATGGCATTACTGAATATACAGGAGCTGTATCATTTTGGCGGAAAGAGATGGATGAACATAAGTTCCACTCAATGGGAAAGGCTGTTTTTGGAGGAAAAATAAAAATCGTTGATCCAAAAAGCGGCCAAGAATTGCCGACAGGTGAAGTTGGAGAAATTGTTTGTTTTGGTCCGCAGGTGTTTAAAGGGTATTGGAACAATCCTGATGCTACGAAAAATGTCTTGAAAAACGGCTGGTATCATTCAGGTGATCTAGGGAAAATGGATGAAGATGGTTATCTCTATGTTATTGACCGTTTAAAAGACATGATTATTAGTGGAGGAGAAAATATTTATTCAGCTGAGCTCGAAGCGGTCATTAATACAATTCCTGGGGTAGTGGAAGTGGCGGTAGTTGGTCTTCCTGATCCACAATGGGGAGAAATCCCAAAAGCGTTTATTGTCAAAGAAAAAGGTGCAGATTTGACGAAAGAAGATGTGATACAAACATGCAAAAACGTTTTGGCTGGATATAAATGCGTGAAAGAAGTAGAATTTGTCGAGCGGCTCCCACGTAATGCTGTAGGAAAAACTTTGAAACATTTGTTAAAACAAAAACATGAGATAGAAGCTTGAGGGAAAAGAGACCGTTATAATAAGCGGTCTCTTTTGTTGTGGTTGCTTAAAAATAGTTATACTATATTCTGATCCTCTAATGTCTTTCTGCCCGATAGTAACAGATTTAACTAACTATCTCCTAAGAGACTTGATTTTATGAGGAGAACTTATTGCTAATAATGGAAGCAAGCCTTTGAATATGCTTTTGTACATCGGTTTCTGATCGTCCTGGATAATGGCGGTATGTAATTAAAACTCCGTTTAGTGCCGCAAAAAAGGCATGGGAATGTAAGCGGATTTGTTCTTGATATCCGATTGATTCAAAAGCCTGGTCAAATAACTCCAACACCTGTTTCATACTATTATTGACCGTGTTCATTGCATCTTCTTTTATGGAAGTATCTAGCATAAAATGAGTCATCATGCGAAAAAATAAATCATTTTCTATTAAAAAGTTTACGAACGTTTGCCCTATTTTTTCAGGATTGAGCGCACCTGCTATCTGAAGTTCTTCCTGAAATTGTGTCAGCATTTCCTCAAATTTACGTAGAAAAGATGCTACAAATAAGTCATCCCGATCTTTAAAATAACGATAAATTAAAGCGGGAGATATTCCTGCTTCCTTAGCAATATCGCGTATGCTAACATTAGAAATTGATTTTTGGCTGAATAGCCGAATAGCTGCATTTATAATTAACTGCTTTCTCGCTTCTTTTTCTTGTTCTTTCAAATCACGGAAAGTAAGTTTTTTATCCACTATTTCTTCCCCCATAATATCCGGATAATATTGTTATTATTTCTAAAGTTGAATGGAAAGTCAAGGTGTCAAATGAAAGAAAAGGTAGCTTTGTCTTCTGGTCTATTTCATTTACCTGCTGGGCCCCGTGGAATTTTTTTTAAACAATAAAATAGTTATTATTAAAAAACCAACTGATCGAACCCTTTGTTGTGATAAATCAAAACTTCAAGTAATGCTACCGTTTTATAGTAAAATAGGAATGAGGAGGGATTTTTATGTTCATAAAATTAAGAGTTTACAAAAAGAACGGTCTTCATGTTCGTATGGCCGCAGCATTTATTTCAATGCTGCAAAACCTAATTCAAAATAAAGAAAAACTAAAAAAAACGTATGTTTTATACCGTGATAAAAAAGTGCAGGTTAACAATCTATTATCTTTAGTTTCCTTAAAAATTGGACAAGGAGAGGAATTTATTCTTCATTTTGAAGAAAAAGTAGATGAGGACATTGTCAATCAAATTAAAAATTTTTTTGAACAAACCGATCAAGAAGATTCTCAACAAGCAGAAACAGATCGTCTTCTCATGGAAAATTCGATCACTCTTCACGAGGCTATATCAGCCTTACCAAATGGGATCGTTGTTGTGAACAGTGACAATATGATCACTTATGTAAACGCAGCCGCAGCAAAACTGTTGGAAAAAGATATGCATGAACTTATCAATCAACGTGCTGACGAAGTGATTCCTCATTCAAGATTGCATAAAGTATTGAAGACAGGAAGAGTGGAAGTAGCCAAAAAACAAAAAATAAAGAATCATACATTGTTGACAACCCGTTCCCCCATTATTTTTAACAGAAAAACGATTGGAGCTGTTGCTATATTCCAAGATATTTCTAGCATTGAGAAAATCAGCAAAGAATTGAATGAAGTGAAAGAGCTGCAACAAAGATTAAATCTTGTCTTAAAGTCTGTTTCTGATTTAATCGGGTTGACGGATCAAAATGGAGATTTTATATACTGGAACGATGAAATGAATGTTTTGTTAAGCAAATTAAACGGTGAAAAAAATATTCAATCATTCATTGGTAAAGACATATGGGAAAATATAAAAGACTCCCAAAAACAGTTTATGAAAGTGATTCAAGTACATAATCAATCTAGTTATATTACAAAAATAAATCCGATTATCGTTGACAATGAGTTTCGTGGAACTGTTACGACCATGACTCGTTTCGATGACATTAAACAGCTCCTAGATAAAATTGACCTGATGGAACAAAGAACGAAATACTTAGAACAGGAACTGTCCAAACACCAAGGATTCGATATAGCCTTTCATAAGATCATTGGAAATAGTGAAACATTGAAGGATTCCTTGACAATAGCAGCAAAAGTCGCAAAAACAAACTCTACGGTGATCATTACAGGGGAAAGCGGAACGGGAAAAGAACTTGTTGCTAGGGCAATACATGAAGCGAGCGAGAGAAAGAACAATCCTTTTATCCGTGTGAATTGTGCGGCCATCCCGCCTCAATTAATTGAGAGCGAATTATTTGGCTATGAAAAGGGAGCCTTTACCGGCGCGTATAAAACACATCGCGGGAAATTTGAACTTGCTAATAAAGGTACGATTTTTTTAGATGAAATTGGAGATTTAAGTTTGGACTTACAAGCAAAAATTTTACGAGTTTTGCAGGAAAGAGAAGTGGAAAGAATAGGCGGTTTCGCTACGATTCAGCTTGATGTTCGAGTGATTGCCGCTACAAACCGCGACCTCAAAAAAATGGTGGATGAGGGTAGTTTTCGTGAGGATCTTTATTATCGTTTAAACGTAGTGCCGATTCATCTACCGCCTTTAAGAGCAAGAAAAGAAGATATTCCGCTCTTGGTGGAGGCTTTCCGGAAACAACTGAATGCGAAGTTGGGAAAAAATATCAAAGGGTATGAAAAGGGATTTATTGAGGCTTTATGTAGTTACAACTGGCCAGGGAATATAAGGGAATTGCAAAATGTTATGGAACGGTTATTTAATCTCGTAGATGGAGATATTTTGCTTTGCAAGGATTTGCCTCATTACATCTCGAACCCTCAATTGAACGAACCTAAACAAAATCAGTACATCACGTTTGGCAGTAAAGTGCTGACTTTAAAAGAATATGAAAAACAAATTTTTTCATTTGCTTGTCAATATTATCCAAGCTATAACCAATTGGCAAAAGCACTTGGTATCACTCACAAAACAGCGGCTAAAAAAATAAGAGAATATGGATTGGAGCATTTAATTGGGAAAAAGTATCAAGGGGATTGATAATTGTTACCAACAAATTTACTCCTTTGATTTGAAAACGTATTCAGAAAGCGGTTTCATTTTTGGTATAATTCTTGCATTAATAAAAAGTGAAATTTCAAAAAGGAGGAGTTTCTATGAAAAAATTAATTAATGATCCTAATCAAGTTGTAAAAGACATGTTGACCGGGATGGTAGCCGCACATTCCAATCGAATGAAGCTGTTGCCGGATACAACTGTACTCGTAAGAAAAGATGCACCTATTCAAGGAAAAGTAGGCTTGGTAAGCGGCGGAGGAAGTGGTCATGAGCCTGCACATGCCGGTTATGTTGGGAAAGGAATGTTAGATGGGGCGGTATGCGGAGAGGTTTTTACTTCCCCAACTCCTGATCAAGTTCTTGAGGCAATTAAAGCAGTTGATAGCGGAAAAGGTGTATTGCTTATTATTAAAAATTACACTGGGGATATTATGAATTTTGAAATGGCTGCGGAAATGGCTGAAATAGAAGGTATAAAAGTAGCGAAAGTGGTTGTGAATGATGATGTAGCTGTGGAAGATAGTACATATACGACAGGTCGACGTGGGATTGCGGGGACTGTTTTCGTTCACAAAATTGCCGGTGCATTAGCTGAACAAGGTGCGACATTAGAAGAAGTAGAGGCAGTTGCGAATAAAGTTGTTAAAAATGTGAGATCAATGGGAATGGCGTTGACTCCATGCATTGTTCCAGCAGCAGGAAAACCTGGATTTGAACTTGGGGAAAACGAAATAGAAATTGGGATCGGAATTCATGGAGAACCTGGAATTGAAAAAACACAAATCCAACCTGCGGATGAAATCACACAAACTCTTCTTGGAAAGATTTTAGATGACTTAAAACTAGAAAAAGGCGATAAGGTTGCAGTAATGATTAATGGTCTCGGTGCAACGCCGTTAATGGAATTATATATTATTAACAAAAAGGTTTCCGAAATTCTTAACGAAAAGAACATACATGTACATGAGACATTTGTTGGGGAATTTATGACTTCACTTGAAATGGCTGGGTTCTCTATTTCATTGTTAAAATTAGATGATCAACTAATTGAATTGTTAGATGCACCAGCGGATACAATCGCGTTCAAAAAATAGCATTCTCGCTTTCTTTCAGTCTATTTTAAAAGGGATTTTTGAGGAGAGATGACCATGACATTCGGTGTTGAACAGGCGAAAAAATGGATTCGTAAATTTAATGATAAAATCCAAGAACAAAAGGAGTATTTAACGGAGCTAGACCAAGCAATTGGCGATGGTGACCATGGTTTGAATATGGCCCGGGGATTGCAGGAAGTCGTAAATAAAATCACTTCTGTCAATTATGACGAACTAGGATCTTTATTTAAAGATGTTGGTATGACTTTAATCGCTAAGGTTGGCGGAGCTTCAGGTCCGTTATATGGAACAGCTTTTATGAAAGCTTCTCTTGCTTTAAAAGATAAGAAGGAAGCCGATGAAAAGGAGTTAGTTGAGGCATTAGTCGCATCATTAGATGGTTTAAAAGCTAGAGGCAAGGCGCAAGTAGGAGATAAAACGATGATCGATGTTTGGGAGCCCGTTATTGAATTTTTGACAAACAGTGAAACGATTCAAGCAAAAGAGCTGTCTGTTTTATCCAAAGAGAAAATGGAATATACAAAAGAGTTAGAGGCCAAAAAAGGGCGTGCAGCTTATTTAGGAAAGCGTTCAATTGGCCATATTGATCCGGGGGCAGCTTCATCGTATTTATTGTTTGCTACTTTGGCCGAAGTGTTGGATGAAGGAGAGTTGGCATCATGAAATATGTGAGTCTCGTATTAATTTCACATAGCTATGAAATTGTAAGCGGGTTAAAAAAGCTCCTGAATCAAGTTCAACCGGATGTGTCTGTAGCTATCGCCGGCGGCGCGGAGGGAGATATCGGCACAAATGCATTAGACATTAAACAAGCAATTGAATCGGTCTATTCTGAGAAAGGCGTTGTCATTTTGTTTGATTTGGGCAGTGCGCTAATAAACGCGGAAATGGCTATTGAGATGCTTGAGAAAAAAGAAAACATTGTAATAGCAGATGCTCCGCTAGTTGAAGGAGCCTATGCAGCTATTGTTGAAGCTGGTTGCGGAAGCTCAATTGAAGAGGTCGTTCGAGCTAGTGAGAGTGCAAAGGAACTTGTTAAATTAAATGGCTAACGAGAATACATGGGAGTGAACAAAATGATAGAAAAAGAGATTAGCGTAATGATTGAAAACGGCCTTCATGCTAGACCAGCAGCAGATTTTGTGAAAAAAGTAAACCAGTATAAAAGCAAAATTGAGTTAGTAAACGGCGAAAAGAGGATTAACGCGAAAAGTATTCTTAATCTTATGAGTGCTGCTATTAAAGAAGGGCAAACGATCAAAGTGATTGCTGATGGGGAAGATGAGACCGAAGTTTTAGCGTTTGTCGAATCTTTCCTTCAATCAGGTAAAGAATAGTTTTAAACATTTCAATCATTTTGCTTTATTGCACTTTTTTGGAGCTTATTGAAAATTAATGAGTTTTGTGTAAAAAGTGAATATTTGGGTTATCATGTGGAATCATTCCGATGAGAACTTAACAGATTTTCAATCCATACATCATAAAAACATTTCAATAATTGTAATAATCTGAAGGTAAGTTAATATTTATAACTAAGAAATGGAGATCCACAGCAATTCCCTGTCTATAACGCCCGCGTGCAGTGGGAAATTTTTGTTGTGGATCTTTTTTATCGAGTTCTACTATCATTTTGCGGTCTGGATTGTAAGTGCTTACAATTTTTTAATAAAAGGGGGATCTTCAATGTCAGCATTTTTAGGTGAGTTAATTGGTACCATGATTTTGATTATTTTTGGATGCGGTGTTGTCGGAGGTGTCGTTCTCAAAAAATCAAAAGCAGAAAATTCAGGATGGATTGTCATCACGATGGGATGGGGACTTGCAGTAGCAATGGCGGTATATGCTGTAGGCCAAATCAGCGGTGCCCATCTTAACCCGGCTGTAACCATCGCATTAGCTACAATAGGGGCATTTCCTTGGAGTGATGTACCGTCCTATATTATCGCCCAAATGATTGGGGCTTTTATCGGGGGTGTTATCGTATACCTTCACTATTTGCCTCACTGGAAAGCAACAGATGACCAAGGTGCCAAGTTAGCTGTATTTTCAACAGATCCGGCAATCAAAAATCCAGCAGCTAACCTTTTAAGTGAAGTCATTGGTACATTCATTTTAGTGCTTGGATTGTTAGCAATTGGAGCAAACAAATTTACGGATGGGTTAAACCCATTTATTGTGGGATTTTTAATCGTGGCAATTGGTCTCTCATTAGGCGGAACAACGGGTTATGCCATTAATCCTGCGCGTGATTTAGGTCCGAGAATTGCTCATTTTGTTCTGCCGATTGCAGGTAAAGGAAGTTCTAATTGGAGTTATTCTTGGATTCCGGTAGTAGGACCTATTATTGGGGGAACTTATGGAGCGGTATTTTACAAATTCGTGTTTAAGGGAGTTAGTGCCTTTGCTTTTTGGGTTTTAACCGTAATTGTGGTCGCTATCGTTGTGACAGCATTTGTAAGCAATAAAGAACAAAATTTGGATGTCTCAAAGAAACCGAAAGCAATGCTTTAAGTTAAAAATTTCATAAAACGGGGTGGAGAAAATGGAAACATATATTTTATCCTTAGACCAAGGAACGACAAGTTCACGAGCCATTTTATTTAACAAACAAGGGGAAATCGTTCACATTTCTCAAAAAGAATTTACGCAATATTTTCCTAAACCTGGTTGGGTAGAGCATAATGCAAATGAAATTTGGGGATCCATCTTATCTGTTATCGCAACTTCCCTATCTGAGTCAGGAATAAAACCGGAGCAAATTGCGGGTATCGGGATTACAAACCAACGCGAAACAACGGTTGTTTGGGATAAAAATACAGGTCAACCTATATATAATGCCATTGTTTGGCAATCACGGCAAACGGACGGAATTTGTGAGGAGTTAAAGGCTCGAGGATTGAATGATACATTTCGTGAAAAAACAGGTCTGTTAATTGATGCATATTTTTCAGGCACGAAAGTAAAGTGGATTTTGGATCATGTTGAAGGGGCGAGAGAAAAAGCGGAAAGAGGAGAGCTTTTATTTGGAACAATTGATACTTGGTTAATTTGGAAGCTCTCGGGCGGAAAGGCACATGTCACAGATTATTCTAATGCGTCAAGGACATTAATGTTCAATATTCACGAGCTAAAATGGGATGATGAACTGTTAGAAATTTTAACGGTGCCTAAATCCATGCTTCCGGAAGTTCGCCCGTCTTCAGAAATTTATGCTCATACAGCACCGTATCATTTCTTTGGAAAAGAAGTACCAATTGCAGGAGCGGCTGGTGACCAGCAAGCAGCATTATTTGGTCAGGCTTGCTATGAAGAAGGAATGGCAAAAAATACTTATGGAACTGGTTGCTTCATGCTAATGAATACAGGCGAAAAAGCTGTTTCTTCTAAACATGGGCTTCTAACGACGATTGCTTGGGGATTAAACGGCAAAGTCGAATATGCGTTGGAAGGGAGTATTTTTGTCGCTGGATCTGCCATTCAATGGTTAAGAGACGGACTTCGGATGTTTAAAAATGCCGCTGATAGCGAAACGTATGCAGAACGAGTAGAATCAACAGATGGTGTATATGTTGTTCCAGCATTTGTCGGGTTAGGAACGCCATATTGGGACAGCAATGTAAGAGGAGCGATTTTTGGTCTGACACGAGGAACACAAAAAGAACACTTTGTTCGTGCAACCCTAGAGTCCCTTGCTTATCAGACAAAAGATGTGTTGGTATCTATGGAAGCGGATTCAGGCATTTCCTTGAAAACATTGCGTGTTGATGGCGGTGCGGTAAAAAATAATTTTCTCATGCAATTCCAAAGTGACATTTTAGGTGTACCTGTCGAACGTCCTGTTGTAAATGAAACAACAGCGCTTGGAGCGGCTTATTTAGCAGGTTTGGCGGTAGGATACTGGAAAGATCAATCAGAGATTGCGAAACAATGGAACATTGACCGTACATTTGAACCTTCTATGAGTGAAGAAAAACGAAACGAATTATATGAGGGGTGGAAAAAAGCTGTAAAAGCAACAATGGCTTTTAAATGAAGCGCGTACCGATCATGCCCGAAAAAAGTTGAAAGATTGATAGAATAAAACAAGAGGAGAGCTTCACCATAAAGGGAATCAGCTCTCCTTTTTTATCTTGAGCTAAAATGTTTAAGCAGTTGTTTGGTCATCCAAGCTGAAAAATGATTACGATTGAGTTTTCGAATAGTTTGTTTCACTGAGTTGGTCGTGATCACATTGTTGATTTGCATTGCGAAATTACGGAGCCTAGGGAAGAAACGAAAGATGGCAAGATAAGACGATTCGAATTAATGTCGAGATTCGAGTTATTCATGAGCACGATATACTGGAGAGGGTGCTTTATTATAGGGCGCGATTGTTTTCATCTTTGCTTGCCTCTGAACAAGATTATTCTAAATTGCCACCAACAACCACTATGATCACAATCCTCAACAACCCGTTATTTCCTCACGTAACGCATCATTTTCTGTTTAATTTTTCTTTTATTCACATTTTTTTCATAGAAAATAGTCAATTTCTCCTATTATGTGTGCTATACTTATCGGGGGATATTTTATTCATTTCACGGGAGGTAAAAAATGTCAAAGTGTCCATTTCATGCTCTTTTTAATAACGAAAAAGGGATGATTCAATTATTTGCGAAAAAAAGAAAAATAGAAAATGAACAACAACGAACGTCTCTTCTTAATGATGATGTATCTACGACGTTAACATCCTATTATAAAGAACTGATCCGCAGCAAAGAAGCGGATAAAATTTCATTTATCGGTCTCACTGTCGAAGATGTGCAAAACCTTACAAATGCAAGACCGATATTTGAAAAATATGTGGAGCAAATCGTTGACGAATTTTACAAAAGAGTAGGAGAGATACCTTCGCTCATAGCGATTATTCACAAACATTCCAGCATTGAACGCCTTAAGCAAACATTGCAGAGATATTTGCTTGATATGGTATCCGGGGAAATCGGGCAAAACTACATTGAACGGCGGAAAGTAATCGGAAATGTTCATAATCGCATAAAACTTTTTCCTGAATGGTATCTCAGCGCTTATACGATCATTCAATCTGAAGTTCTGAAAGTACTTACAAAAGAATTACCGCCTCAGGAATCCTTCATCATCTTTCAATCGTTCTTAAAACTTTGTTCATTGGATATGCAAATTGCGATTCATACATATATTGATTCGTATACGTCTTCAATGATAAAACTGAACGAGATTGAGGGGCTTCAGAGCCGGCTTGGCGAATCTTCCACCACGTTAGCTGCGGCCGCGGAAGAAACGACCGCTTCTATCTTAGATCGCGAAAAAAACGTTCGGACGATCTTACAGGAAATTAACAACATTCAAGAAGAATCAAACGTGATGACCGTAAAGGTTGAACAAGGAAAGAAAGAGGTAACGTATGCGTTATCAAAGCTTCACGATGTCGTAAATTTAATCGAGGAGACGCAAGCGTTGACAAACGAATTGTTGGACAGCTCGCGAAAAATTAACGAGATTGTTAAAGCCATTCGCAACATTTCCACCCAGACAAATATTCTCTCCATCAATGCTAATATTGAGGCCGCTCGTGCAGGGGCATATGGAAAAGGATTTGCTGTTGTGGCCAGTGAAGTGCGCAAATTGGCAGTGCAGACGGAGCAATCATTAGACTACATTCAAGGTCATATTAGTATTGTACAAGAGACGATTCAACAATTCGAAGCAACTTTCCAGCAAATCGTCAGTGAAACAGCCACATTCAAAGAGATGAACCAAAATATCCGAACCATTTTAGATCAAGCTGTCGATACCGTTAAGTCCAGCTGCTCAAAAGTGAACGCATTTGCTTCATTCATCCAAGACTTTCAACATGCGTTTGCGGAAATTTCAAATGCTTCCCAACAAATTTCCGAAATGGCAGAACAATTGAACGAGTTAAGTCAAGAACTCGGTGAAAAATTTACAGAAAATTAAAAATCATTTCTGGTTTTGTCAATCGGCGCATTGAAAATGAACAATGGGGGTAAATAGCCCCTTTTTTTCGTGCTTTATCTCATTAGCCCCCGAATGAATTTGGACACATGATAAGGTAGATTGAATAGGCGGTTACAAAATGATTGAATCCTAAAATTGTTATATAAAATAAATGTTTAATAAAAACTATTATAATTAATAAAATAAATGTAAGCTTATTATTGAAATATGTTATATCTTCATTATGAAAGGGAGGTGTAGCCCTGGTTACGAAAATCGTTGTCGTGAACTGACCGATGGAAAGAATGGTGCACGACAGGTGCCGTCGCTAACAGCGAGCCACGGGGTGTCTTTCACAGCAGGTGAGACATTAGGATTCCCTTCCTGAGAGAACCCAAGTGTTTCCTGAACGGCAAGCGGTTTTGCCGGTTCCAATTTTTATAGATTTTAGTAACCAGGAAGTAAAATGAAATGGTTATATATCATTTTATCCTTGTTGGGCGGGATGATAGTGGGGATTCAGGCCCCTATAAACGGAAGTCTCGGTAAAAAAATTGGTAGTTTTGAAGGAGCGTTTACTTCATTTTTTGTTGGAACACTGTTTTTAACATTTTTAGTCTTATTTTTTGGAAAAGGGCAAATCACTCATTTATTTCAAGTACCTAAATGGAATTTGCTTGGCGGTTTGTTAGGGGCACTTTTCGTCACTGTCGTCATTATTTCTGTACCGAATGTAGGAGTGGCCTTAACCATTTTTGCGGCAATCATTGGCCAAATTGTCATCAGCATGATCATTGACCATTTTGGTTTATTCGGTGTGCAAAAAATTCCGATGAATGTAAACCGCCTGCTTGGTCTAGGGCTTATGTTGGCGGCTTTGTTCTTTATTTACCGGGGCAGTGTTTCATCATAGAGCGGCAAAACTTTTACATAATGAAAAACAACTCCCCCTATTTATTTAACAAAGTGTATAATGAAAAGCTTATCTTGCCTAAGTAAAATATTCTTAAAGTTCTCGCTTTTATGTTAAATAACTGACAAAAGGGAGGTATTTGTTTTTCTATTGTTTTGAAGGAATTGAAAGCGCTTACGTTTCGTAGATTTATAGAGTAAGAAATGATCCATTCTCAAAATATAAGAAAGTAGGAGGGATTGAACAATGTCAGATCAAGTAAAAATTGGTCTTATTCAAGCATCGCATGATGTTCATGGGGATGAACCAGTGCAAGTGCACAAAGAAAAGGCGATTGAAAAACATATAAAGCTGGTCAAGGAGGCCAAAGACCGGGGAGCGCAAATCATTTGTTTGCAAGAAATCTTTTATGGCCCGTATTTTTGCGCGGAACAAAATACAAAATGGTACGATGCCGCTGAAGAAATTCCGAACGGACCGACAACAAAAAGATTTCAAGATTTAGCGAAAGAATTAGGTGTTGTCATTGTGCTGCCAATCTATGAAAGAGAAGGAATTGCCACTTATTACAATACAGCGGCTGTGATCGACGCGGATGGCACATATTTGGGAAAATACCGGAAACAGCATATTCCGCATGTTGGCGTCGGTAACGACGGCTATGGCTTCTGGGAAAAATTTTATTTCAAACCAGGAAACTTAGGATATCCGGTATTTGATACAGCGTTCGCCAAAATAGGGGTCTACATATGCTATGACCGCCACTTCCCGGAAGGGGCGAGAATTCTAGGATTAAAAGGTGCGGAAATTATTTTTAACCCATCGGCAACAGTAGCCGGTCTATCAGAATACTTATGGAAACTCGAACAACCTTCTCATGCCGTCGCGAACGGATATTACGTTGGCGCAATTAACAGGGTCGGATATGAAGCGCCTTGGAACATGGGAGAGTTTTACGGCCAATCTTATTTAGTGGATCCAAGAGGCAATTTTGTTGCGATGGGAAGCCGTGACAAAGACGAAGTTGTCATCGGCGAAATGAACAAAAAACTGATTCGCGAAGTTCGCGATACTTGGCAGTTTTACAGAGACCGCCGCCCTGAAACTTACAATGAAATGACGGCGCTCCTGCCATAAAGCGTAATCCAAAAAAGGGATTAGGGTTCACCTCTATTCCCTTTTTTTAAAACTGAAAAGGAGGTTGTTTGGTATGAACATCTCGTTACTCGATCTGAAAAAAAACTTTCAAGAAGTGGAACCGGGTTTGACAGACCGAGAAGCCATTGAAGAAGCCAACCGATGTTTGTATTGTTACGACGCACCTTGTATTAAAGCTTGTCCCACCGGGATTGATATTCCAGCTTTCATTAAAAAAATTGCGTCAGGAAACCTAAAAGGCTCGGCAAAAACAATTATGTTGTCTAACCCTGTTGGAGCGAGCTGCGCAAGAGTATGTCCGACGGAAGAATTGTGCGAAGGTGCCTGTGTGCTGAACCATTCAACGAAACCGATCATGATTGGAAATCTGCAGCGTTATGCAACAGACTGGGCGATTCGAAATGAAGAAGTGTTGTTCCAGGCTGGAAAGAAAAACGGAAAAACGGTAGCTGTCGTCGGCAGCGGTCCTGCAGGATTGTCTGCAGCAAGAGAATTGGCGCGAATGGGATACGAGGTCACGATTTTTGAAGCAGAAAAAGAAGCTGGAGGACTTAATACGTACGGCATCGTTTCCTTCCGGTTACCGCAAAACATATCGTTTTGGGAAGTGAATCAAGTCAAAAGTTTAGGGGTAGAAATCCGTACAAATACAAGAGTGGGAAAAGACGTTCCCGCTCAGGAACTTTTAGACAACTATGATGCAGTTGTTTTGGCTGTTGGAATGGGCAAAGTACCGATGCTAGGCATTGAAGGAGAAGACTTGGACGGCGTATACGATGCGATTGAATTCATTAAAGAAACAAAAACAAAACAATTGACCGATAAGCTGGTGGGTAAAAAAGTCGTTGTGATCGGTGCCGGGAACACCGCAATTGACGGTGCGACCTGTTCGGTACGATTAGGGGCGGAAAATGTGAAAATTTTATACCGCCGCACAAAAGAAGAAATGACAGCTTATGATTTTGAATACGAATTTGCTAAACAAGACGGTGTCGAGTTTCGCTGGTTAACGGCTCCGAAGCGGATTATCGGTGATGAAAACGGCAAGGTCACCCATATTGAATGCATTCGTATGAAGTTAGGTGAACCGGACCAAGACGGACGCCGCCGTCCAATTCCAATTGAAGGATCGGAATTTGTCATGGAAGTAGATGTTGTTATTAAAGCGATCGGCCAGACGCGCCACCTTGATCTCATTGAGGAATTCGGCTTAGAACATAACGGCGGCGTGGTGAAAGTGGATCCGAAAAACTATCAAACATCCAACAAAAAAGTGTTTGCCTGCGGTGATGTCATTTTTGGCAAAGGACAAAGCGAAGCAATGGTTGTCACAGCTGCTCAACAAGGAAAAGAATCGGCTTATGCTATCCATCAACATTTAACACAAGCAGTGAGTGAAACTGCCTGATACAGCAATTTTTAAAAGAGGAGGGCTAGAAAATGGCAGATTTAAGCATTAATTTAGCGGGGATAAAGTCTCCAAATCCGTTCTGGTTAGCTTCCGCACCGCCGACAAATTCCGGTTATCAAGTGCAAAGAGCGTTTGAGGCTGGCTGGGGAGGAGCGGTTTGGAAAACGCTCGGCGAACCGATTTTAAACGTGTCATCCCGTTTCGCTGCAGTAAGCTTCAACGGACAGCGTGTCGCCGGCTTTAACAATATTGAGTTAATTACCGACCGCCCGCTTGAAGTTAATTTAAAAGAAATCTATGAAACGAAAAAGCGTTTTCCGGATCGGGCATTGGTGGCATCGCTTATGGTCGAACCAAAACGGGAAAAATGGCATGAAATTGTAAAACGGGTAGAGGATGTCGGCGTAGACGGACTGGAATTGAATTTTGGCTGTCCTCACGGAATGGCAGAACGCGGAATGGGCTCAGCTTCAGGGCAAGTACCTGAACTCGTTGAAAAGCAAACGTATTGGGTAAAAGAAGTGGCACAGACTCCGGTAATCGTCAAGCTGACACCGAATATTACGGACATCACCGCGACAGCCGAAGCTGCTGTACAAGGCGGAGCCGATGCCATCAGTATGATTAATACGATCAATAGTTTGATGGGGGTTGATTTAGATACATGGAACACCATTCCGCACGTTGCTGGAAAAGGAGCACATGGAGGCTATTGCGGTCCGGCCGTCAAACCGATTGCGTTGAACATGGTCGCAGAATGCGCGCGCCATCCACGGATTAATGTGCCGATCTCCGGCATGGGCGGTGTATCAAGCTGGCGGGAAGCGGTTGAATTTATGCTGATGGGAGCAACCGGCGTTCAAGTGTGTACAGCGGTGATGCATCACGGCTTCCGGATTATTGAGGATATGATCGAAGGTCTTAACCATTATCTCGATGAAAAAGGCATTGCGTCTGTCATGGATCTTGTCGGAAAGTCCGTCCATAAATACTCGGATTGGGGCAATCTTGATCTCAATTATAAAGTGGCGGCGCGCATTAACACGGACGTCTGCATTAACTGCAACAAGTGTTATATCGCCTGTGAAGATGCATCCCATCAATGCATTGACCGCTTAACGGATGAAAATGGAAAAGAATATTTAAAAGTACGCGAAGATGATTGCGTAGGCTGTAATTTATGTTCCATCGTATGTCCAGTTGACGGTGCCATCGACATGGTCGAAATTCCGAGTGAACATCCGCCGATGACGTGGAACGAACGGCAAGCCGCCATCGGCGCATTAGCCAGTTGCAATGTTGACGTAAAATAAACTTTTAACATGACTAGATCCAAACAAAAAAGGAGGTATAAGCAGTTTGTTAAACATCTATAAAAATGTATGAAATCATGTAAAAATCTCCTGTGATTGAACATGGGGGATGGATGTTCTCCATCTTTTCCATCGTCTCCCGTCTTATGATAAAAAATCATCTCCCCCTTCCTCATGTAAAAAGGAAATGAAGAAAAGTTGGCGAATATATGTTCTAAAGAATCCAAACATAGGGGGACGGTAAGGGATGAAAACGGTTCGGGTGATAAAAATCGTTTCTCATGATGAATCACAACTTCGTTCATTGGATGAATTATTGCGCGTCTTTTGTTCAGCGAAGCGATATGCGTTCAACCGTTTGCTGGAGGGAAGGAATGCAAAAGACATCATCAAGCACCTTCCGCACCAATTTTGGCTCAACAAACGGTATGCCGAAGATGCGGTCTTGCTGGCTCAATCACTGATTACTTCTCAACGTGAGTCACTTCCAATGCGTCTGGAGGATGTGCAGGCGAAAATCGAAAAAACAGCGAAGAAAATGGATGAATACCAACATGGAAGAAAAACACCAAAGAAGGTTGATCTTCAAACGTGTTTAAGACGGATTGCACCAGCGGTTAGAAAAGCTAAAAGCCAAAGAAGCTGAGCTGCAAGATCATTTAAATGCCGGTACCATTCCAAAAGTGATTTTTGGCGGAAAACAACACTTTTATAAGCGTCTAAAAGGAAACATCACGAACGAAGAATGGAAAGATGTACGCTCGAATCAGTTGTATGCAAGAGGCGATAAAAGAAAAAAAGGGAACTTAAATATTCGATTCGGGTATGACGATAACACCTATGAATGTTATGTGGAAATCGCGAATCCACTTGGACAACAAGAAGGGAAACACGCTCCCCGCTTGAGATTTTCGGTCGATGTTCCTGAAAAATATGAACAGGAAATCATCGATGTCATCATGGGTGAGCAGGTGGGCGTGAATTCAAAAGGGAAGCCTATCATGGAATATCAACCGTACACCGTCGAAATCAAACGCAAAAACGGAGAGTATTATCTACATCTCATTTATGAGGAAGAAGTGTATGGCAGAGAACTTCCCTACGATGAACCGATTCAAGCGGAGCGAATTGCTGGGATTGATATCAACATTGACCGAATCGCGGTGAGTATCGTTTCAAAACAAGGAAATTTTCTTCAATCAAAAGTGTTTTACTGTCATGAACTGGAATACGTAAGAGCGAATAAGAGAAACAACATCATTGGCGAAACCGTGCGTGATATGTATGATTGGCTGCTTCAAGAGAATGTGGGGGCAGTGGTCATCGAAAACATTCAACTAAGACAGCAGCACGATACGGACAAACGATTCAATCGATTGACACACGCTTTCAAAAAGAAAAAACTGACTGACACCATCCTTCGTTGGGGCTTACGGCTTGGGTTTCGAATCAAAAAGGTGAATCCGGCGTACACAAGTGTCATCGGACGTTTTAAGTATATGAAAAGTATGGGTTATCCGTTCATGAAAGTGCCGCTTTGGTGATTGGCAGGAGAGGATTAGGATATCGTGAACGGTTACCAAAGGAACTCATTGACACCATAAAAAGTAAAGTGAAACGCTATTTGATGGCCATGTTAGGGTCGATGGAAGAATCCTACAAGCAATCGAACAGCGGAACGAAACAACGCCAATTGATCGCGATGATGTTAGGCAAAATAGAGAACTTCAAACAAGAGCATGAATGGTCATTATGGAATGTGTTGCACAAATGTTGTTGGCTGAACCAGTATCAAATTCAACTGAAGGAGGTGTAAACCTGGTTACGAAAATCGTTGTCGTGTACTGACCGATGGAAGGAATGGTGCACGACAGGTGCCGTCGCTAACAGCGAGCCACGGGGTGTCTTTCACAATAGGTGAGACATTAGGATTCCCTTCCTGATGGAACTCGGTGAAAATCCGGGCGGCAGGCGATGTTTTCTGGTTCCATCGCGATATGTCGATTTTTATAGATTTTAGTAACCAGGATGCCAAGTGAAAAAGATTATTAAAAACGGAACGATTGTCACGGCAACCGATACGTATAAAGCTGATTTGTTGATTGAAGACGGGAAAATTGCGATGATTGGCCGAAATTTAGACGAAAAAGACGCGGAAGTGATTGATGCAAAAGGATGTTACGTATTTCCGGGCGGCATTGACCCGCATACGCATTTAGATATGCCGTTTGGCGGCACGGTAACAAAAGATGATTTTGAATCGGGAACGATCGCAGCGGCATTTGGCGGAACGACAACGATTATTGACTTTTGTTTAACCAATAAAGGCGAGCCATTGAAAAAAGCAATTGAAACTTGGCATAACAAAGCAAAAGGAAAAGCGGTCATCGATTATGGGTTCCATTTAATGATTAGTGAAATTAACGACGATGTGTTGGAAGAACTGCCGAAAATCATAGAAGAAGAGGGGATTACATCGTTTAAAGTGTTCATGGCGTATAAAAATGTATTCCAAGCGGACGACGGCACTTTATATCGCACGTTGGTAGCTGCAAAAGAACTTGGCGCACTTGTGATGGTTCATGCCGAAAATGGTGATGTCATCGATTATTTAACGAAAAAAGCGCTCGCTGATGGCAACACCGATCCGATTTACCATGCGCTAACTAGACCTCCGGAAGTGGAAGGAGAGGCGACAGGACGCGCATGCCAATTAACGGAGCTCGCCGGTTCTCAACTTTATGTCGTTCACGTTTCCTGTGCGCAAGCCGTTGAAAAAATTGCTGAAGCTCGCAACAAAGGATTGGACATATGGGGAGAAACATGTCCGCAATATTTAGTTCTAGACCAATCTTACTTAGAAAAGCCGAACTTTGAAGGAGCGAAATACGTCTGGTCTCCTCCACTCCGTGAAAAATGGCATCAAGATGTGTTGTGGAATGCCTTGAAAAACGGTCAACTACAAACGTTAGGTTCCGACCAATGTTCCTTTGACTTTAAAGGTCAGAAAGAACTTGGCAGAGGCGATTTCACGAAAATTCCAAACGGCGGGCCAATCATTGAGGATCGTGTAAGTATTCTCTTTAGTGAAGGCGTGAAGAAAGGAAGAATTACATTAAATCAATTTGTCGACATCACGTCTACAAGAATCGCGAAACTGTTTGGATTATTCCCGAAAAAAGGCACTATTGCTGTGGGATCTGACGCAGACTTAGTTATTTTCGATCCAAATGTGGAACGGGTAATTTCAGCTGAAACCCACCATATGGCAGTCGATTACAATGCGTTTGAAGGAATGAAAGTGACGGGCGAACCGGTGTCCGTACTTTCTAGAGGAGAATTTGTCATTCGTGACAAAACATTTGTTGGAAAGCCGGGTTATGGTCAATATTTAAAACGAGAAAAATACGGAAAATATGTTGTTTCTAAGCAAGATGAGAAATTAACCATTTAACTAGGATCGACGATTCATTACGTACGTTGCTCAGGATGTACTCTAAATGATCAATCTTATAACTAAATATGAATCACTCCATGTAATTGCTTGGCCTTGCTCCTGTTCTAATCGGCGGTAAGTCTTTCTCCTTTATATTTATAGGTCGGAGATTACCGCCGTTTAGAACCAAATTGTCTGAACAAACCATCAGCGTGGAACCCCTCACAGATGGAAATGTGCGTTTATTGCCAAATGATGATAAGGCAAGCAAATGCGATGTTCTTCAAGTAAAGGTTTTAATAAAAAGCCTTATTTAAGGAGTGATGGTATGAGTAAAAAATCTAATTATTTAAAATCCCCGGATCTTTTGCCGATCCCACACGGTGGTAAAACCATTGGCGCATTAGGGTTCGCGTTAATTTGGGTTGGCATGGCAGTGGTGCTTGCAGCGTTTGCCATTGGCGGCGCTGGTGTGCAAAATTTATCTCTCGGTTGGGTCATTTTGGCGACAATCATTGGTTCAGCTGCGATTGGTTTATTTATGACGATCATTGGAGATATCGGCATTGAGCATGGTTTATCATTCCCGGTCTATATGCGTGCACCGTTCGGAACAATTGGCACACACATCCCTTCTGTCATTCGCGGATTTGCCGCTTCATGTTGGTTCGGTATTAATACGTATTTCGGATCGACAGCCATAAACGGAATATTAAACATTTTGTTTGGTTTTGATAACTGGTTTTTGTGCTATCTGATTTTTGCGGCGGTCCAATTAATCAATACAGCCTTAGGAATTAAAGCGATTGAACGATTTGCCGATTTGGCCGCTCCGGTCATTATTATCATTTCGGCTTGGATGTACACAACGCTTTCTGAAAAGGCGTTAGAAGAAGGTCGTTATATTTGGTCTTGGGTGGAAAATCCCGTCACTGGTGGGGCGGCTGTCACAGCATTTATCGTTGTAATCATGAGCAATATGGGATTCTGGTCTACATTAGCTGCGGATATGCCTTCGATTTCAAGGTTCATTAAAGCGCCAAAATATGAAAAAAGTTGGTTTAGACGGAATAAAGCGTCACTTGCCGGTAATATAGTAGCTTTAACCGTTACCCAAACGTTTATGGTTGTCATCGGAGCAGTTTCCTATATCGCGATCCAAAACTATGATCCTGTGGCTGCCCTTCAAAAAGCAGCAAGCGGAATTGTTCTAGGTGTCTTGTTACTCATGATTGTCCTTGCACAATGGTCAACAAACACGTCAGCGAATGTAATTCCAGCGGCGACGATTTTCTCGAATGTCGGCGGTCCGAAGTTTCCGTTTTGGGCCGGGGTATTTGCCGCAGGAATTATCGGGACCATTGTTCAACCTTGGAGTTTGTTTAACATTATCATTCCAGCGTTGTTAATCTGTGGTGGTGTATTATCAGCCATTGTCGGGATTTTGTTTGCGGACTATTATTTGCTTCGCAAACGGCGTGTGAATGTATATGACCTTTATAAAGAAGACGGGCAGTTCCGTTATTTAAATGGTTTTAACCTTGCTGGATTTATCGCCTGGATAATCGGCGGAACAGCAGCCTATTTCCTTGCAAACTATTCATTTGTCGTCGGCTTCCTCGTTGGTGCGGTATGTTATTACTTTTTGGCGAAATATTGGTGGTTCCAAAAATATAAGCAAGCAGAAATTGAAGATCCGGATGATGAAAAATATTTAGGGATTACTGTGGGCAGAGATTGGCAAATTGAAGATGACGATGTCGTATCATCTTCCGTCGTCGTAGCAGAAACGAGCGAGAATACAACTATTTCGTTAGACTAAAGGAGGTCATGGGGATGTCTTATCAAGAATTTTTGGTTGAAAGGGATCAAATCGACTATTTGATCCAACAGAGGTATTACATCAAAAGTGTTAAAGAAAATTTAAGCGGAGCGTTTGTGGAATTTGAATTAAAAGAACCGGATCCTTCCGGCAAAAAGAATTTTACAGAAACATTGCACATCAAAAATGCTGATGCTCGCAAATATTTTTCGACTCTATTAATTCAACAAATGAAACAAGCGCAGTAACCATTAGTCGCCCTCAAGTGTATCTTTTAATTTCTGAATATTAAAAATATTTTCGGAAGGGGAATCACCGTGGAATTTTCTTTAAAAGCGAAGGATTGTGCGTTTCCGTGTGAAGTAACGATTGATGAGGACAACGGTAGGTATATGATTCGAAAAGCTGATACGAGCGGGGAAGTATTTAACACGCCGGAAGAACTTGTGCAATGGATTATTGACAATTGGAGCAGTGACGATTTTCAAGACCCAGAACAGTTCGATTGGATGCTCAAAGAAATTCAAGTCTATATTCCTATGAATCAATAATAATAAGAGGGATTGGTTGCAACCAGTCCCTCTTTTTCTGTTTAGCAGGAATCTGTTAATTTTGCGCTGAATATTATTACTATACACCATTTCTATAGTTTAAGAAGGTGAAAAGAGGTGCGTGAAAATTTTCAATTCACTGTTTCAGATATTTTAAAAAGGAAGCATTTTGAACATATTGAAGTGGCGGCTGGACATGAGGGGCTAAACCGCACGGTGAAATGGGTGCATATTGTTGAGGTCGCAAAAATTAATAAACTATTAAACGGGAAAGAACTTATCTTATCCACTGGAGTAGGATGGAAGGAAAACAAATCGTTATTTATATCTTTTCTCAAGCAATTGATTGAATGCGATGCTTCAGGATTATGCATTGAAATAGGAACCTATACTTCTTCTATTCCGCAGGAAATCATTGATTTGGCTAATGAACACCACTTTCCAATCATTCTCTTTTTAAAAGAAGTTCCATTCGTCGAAATCACCCAAGATATCCACGCTTACTTAATTAATCAGCATTATCAAATGATCTCTAATTTAGAATCGTATTCGCAGCAATTAAACAAAAAATTGTTGTCGATTGAGCATTATGATGAGATTTTAAAATTTCTGCACAACTATTTAGGCCATCAAGTTGTTTTTCGGATGAACGGAAAAGAAGCGGAGTTTGTACCAGAACATGTGGAGCTTTCTGCAGTAGATCAACTGTCCCAACAATCAAAAAAGACGGTTTCTCAACCGATACAGCTTCTTGGCAGCGAATATGCCGAATTGTCCATTGTTTCAATAGAAAAAGAAATCAGTGAATTCGACCTTCTTATTTTAGACCGGACCGCTACCGCTCTGGCCCAACACTTATTACGCGATTTATATGTCGAGGAAAAAAAGCGGGCGCAAGAAAATGAGTGGTTAAAGGGATGGCTGGAAGGAGAGCATAGCAACGAAGCCATTTCCGACTATTTAACAGATCACGAACCGGAATTAAAACCAAAAGGCGGGTTTGTTAGCGTTTGTAAATTCAAATCATTGAGACAATACTCGAACTTGGATATAACGTATTTTAAATTATTGTTTCGAACGATTTTTGAACAACAAGGCTTCTATACATTTTCCATTGATCTTCGCAACAGCGTCATCTTCATTATGCTGAACAAACGCGGCATAAAAACATGGAAACATCGCATGAAAATGGGAATTCAACGCTTGATGGAGTCTGATTTTGTCAATAAAAAAAGGGTGCCGTGTTTCTTTTTGGGTGTCGGAAAATTTGTGGAAAACCTCTCTCATATGGACAAAAGTTACCGAACCGCACTTGAAACGATTAAAATTCAACACCAGCTAGGGAAAAAAGCAAATAGCCATTTTTATGAAGACTTACATATGTACCGAATTATTTCGCTTATTCATAAACACAGCGACTTGCACGAAGTTGTGATGGAATATTTAGAACCTGTCATCCGATATGATAAAAAGTACAACGGCAAACTGATGGAAACATTAAAAATTTATTTGGCATGCAACGGCTCGAAAAAAGAAACGGCCAAAAGATTATTTGTAGTCAGACAAACGCTCTATCATCGTATTCAAAAGCTAGAAAAATTGCTGGGTGACGACTTTATGAATCCAGAAAAACGTTTAGCGATTGAATTTATGATTAAGGCATACGAATATTTAACGCCGAGCGACGAAAATCAATATATTCAAAATGACCAATAAAACTCTTCTACAAAAGTAGGGGAGTTTTTATTTTTGGTTGCTTCGCACATTATCCAGTTTTAGGAGGGGGCGTAAACCTTTTTCAAACTCCATGAATAGTCAAAAGGTGATTGTCATATTGTGGAATGAATGTATCTAGAATTTTTACATTGTGTCTAATGAAGACCTTTACAAATTGAGAGATAATTTTATTAAAATCAAATCATTTTAAATAATCGAATAAATAGGAGGTCTACCGTTATGACAGTAACGAAGAACGAAACAACGGTCTTAAAAAATTTTATTAACGGACAATGGGTAGAATCGAGCGGAACAGAAACGTTGGAGGTTCCGAATCCAGCGACGGGAGAAGTGTTGGCAAGAGTACCTATTTCTACGAAGGAAGACATAGAGAAAGCTGTTCAAGCCGCGAAAAAAGCGTTTGAAACATGGAAAAATACTCCAGTTCCGAAGCGGGCGCGGATTATGTTTAAATTTCATCATTTACTGAATGAACATCATGAAGAGTTAGCGAGACTTGTCGTTCAAGAAAACGGAAAAGCATACAAAGAAGCGTATGGTGAGGTTCAGCGTGGGATTGAGTGCGTGGAATTCGCCTCTGGAGCCCCAACCTTAATGATGGGGGAGTCACTTTCTGGGATTGCCGAAGATATTGATTCGGAGATGTTTCGTTATCCACTAGGGGTTGTCGGTGGAATTACTCCATTTAATTTCCCAATGATGGTGCCGCTTTGGATGTTTCCATTAGCCATTGCTTGCGGAAATACGTTTGTGTTAAAACCGTCCGAAAGAACTCCTATCTTAGCTAACAAATTGGCCGAGTTATTTACGAAAGCCGGTGCGCCGGAAGGAGTTCTGAACGTCGTTCACGGAGCTCATGATGTCGTAAATGCTCTTATTGATCATGAGGATATTAAAGCCATTTCCTTTGTCGGTTCCCAACCTGTGGCTAAATACGTTTATGAACGTGCAGCAGCCCAAGGTAAACGCGTACAAGCGCTTTCCGGTGCGAAAAACCATCATATCGTCATGCCGGACGCAGATATAGAGACGGCAGTACAGCATATCATCAGTTCAGCTTTTGGAAGCGCAGGACAGCGTTGCATGGCTTGCAGCGCGGTCGTAGTCGTCGGGGATAATGACAAGTTTGTGAAGGCTTTAAAACAAAAAGCAGATGAACTCATTATCGGCAACGGCATGAATGAAGACGTGCTGTTAACTCCTGTCATCCGTCAATCCCATCGCGAGAAAGTGTTAGGATACATTGAAAAAGGCATTGAAGAAGGAGCGACATTAATTCGTGACGGACGTAAAGAAATGAACGAAATGCCGGAAGGAAACTTCCTTGGGCCAACGATTTTTGACCATGTTACACCGGATATGACGATTGCCAAAGAAGAAATTTTTGCCCCGGTTCTCAGCTTATTGCGCGCAGAGGATTTGGATGAAGCGCTTCAGTATATTCGCAAATCTAGATACGGAAATGGCGCGACGATTTATACAAAAGACGCGAAAGCGATCCGTAAATTCCGCGAAGAAGCAGATGCAGGGATGTTAGGGATCAATGTCGGCGTACCGGCGACGATGGCGTTCTTCCCGTTCTCCGGATGGAAAGATTCCTTCTACGGTGACCTTCATGTAAACGGAAAAGACGGCGTGAACTTCTATACGCGCAAAAAAATGATTACATCTCGATTTGATTTTTAATTTGGGTAGAAAGAAGGGGAAATAGATGGTTCAAACGGATCAAAGCCAACAGTTGTTGGCCAAAGATGACCAATATATATGGCATTCGATGAAACCGTACAATCCTAATGCGACGTTAGTAGTGACGGAAGCAAAAGGTTGTTGGGTGACGGATCATACTGGGAAAAAATATTTAGACGCCATGGCAGGTTTATGGTGTGTCAATGTCGGGTACGGACGCGAGGAATTGGCCGAAGCGGCCTATGAACAACTAAAAAAACTGTCTTATTTTCCGCTCACGCAAAGTCATGTACCTGCGATTCAGCTGGGGGAGAAATTGAACGAACTTCTTGGCGATGAATATGTCATTTTCTTCTCGAACAGCGGATCAGAAGCGAACGAGACGGCGTTTAAAATCGCAAGACAATATCATCAACAAAGAGGCGAGTATAATCGTTATAAAATAATCTCCCGTTATCGGGCGTATCATGGAAATTCGATGGGGGCGCTTGCCGCAACAGGCCAGGCGCAGCGGAAATATAAATATGAACCACTTGCTCCCGGTTTTATTCACGTAGCGCCTCCAGACAGCTACCGTGACGATGATCAGGCGGAGAATCCGAGAGAATTGAAGTCGGTGAAAGCAATCGATGATGTAATGACATGGGAGTTAAGTGAAACGATTGCCGCGGTGATCATGGAACCGATCATCACTGGCGGGGGAGTGCTGATTCCACCGGAGGGATATATGAAAGCCGTGAAAGAAGTGTGTGAAAAACACGGTGCCTTGCTCATTGTTGATGAGGTCATTTGCGGTTTTGGCCGGACGGGCAAACCGTTTGGATTCATGAATTACGGTGTGAAACCGGACATTGTCACCATGGCGAAAGGAATTACAAGCGCCTACCTGCCGTTATCGGCAACTGCCGTCAGAAAAGAGATTTACGAAGTATTCAAAGGAACGGAAGAATACGATTACTTCCGCCATGTCAACACGTTCGGCGGCAATCCGGCAGCGTGCGCACTCGCTTTAAAAAACCTAGAAATTATGGAAAAAGAAAATTTATTCGAGCGTTCGAGAGAAGTCGGTGAACGATTGTTAAGCGAGTTAAAAAATAAACTGCAAGATCATTCTTATGTCGGCGATATTCGCGGAAAAGGCTTGTTAATCGGAATTGAATTAGTAGCCGATAAAGGTACAAAAGAGCCGCTGGATGTGTCACTCGTCAATAAAGTAATCGGCATTTGTAAAGAAAATGGACTCATTATCGGTAAAAACGGTGCGACGGTTGCTGGCTATAACAATGTTTTGACATTGTCACCACCATTGAATATTGAAGAGGAAGATCTCTCATTCTTAGTGAAAACGTTAACGGAGGCATTATGGCAAATACAATAATTAATGGACGGCTGAAATAGCAATCGTTGGCAGAAAGAATATGTGTCCAAAGTTTGTTGAAAGATTGATAGAACAAAAGAAAAGGAGAGCCCCATCGCAAAGATGCTTGGCTCTCCTTCTTTCTACGCTTCAAAATACTGTTTTCTATCTTGATTTTTTGTTTCATCTTCATTTTAACAAACAAAGGAGAATGTTTGAGCTATCCGACATACTTTTGCAAGATTCGATCGACGGAATAACCATATGTTTCTCCAAATAGATTGAGGTGAACAAGCAAATAAAACAGTTGATACAGCTCTTTTCTTTCCTTATATTCTGGGGAAAGCGGTTGAATCTCATTGTACGATTCATAAAATTGATTTGGAAATCCGCCAAATAATTCAGTGAACGCGATCTCGAATTCGTAATGACCATAAAACACAGAAGGGTCGATTAAGTAAGGAATTCCTTTCGCCCCGACAATCCAATTTCCTCCCCAAAGGTCACCATGCAACAAAGAAGGGTGACATTTTTGTGGAAGCCACCGTTCAAGCGAAACTAACAATTTTTCTAGTTTGTTTCGTCTAGATGTCGGCATTCTTCCTTTTTGTTGTGCCAATTGGATTTGCGGAAGAAGCCGGCATTCGGTAAAATAATCAATCCAATTTTCATATAATCCATTTTTTTGCGGCAGCCAACCGATATAATTGTCTTCGGCTAACCCAAAATGCTGGCTATAACACTGATGAAGTGTAGCGACCGCTTGACCAAGTAAAACGGCTGTTTGTTCCGTTTTCTCCCCTTCAATCCATTCAAGCAAAAGCAAGCCATAGGCCCCATCTTCTGCTTCCATGACGTAATATACGTTTGGAACTTTAACGGCATTTGTTTTCCCAAGTAATTCGAGACCAGCTGCTTCACTTTGAAAGAAGCGAGGAGGAATATTTTTGTTTACTTTTACAAAATACGAACGGTACTCGCTTCTCACATAATAGGCGGAGTTAATATCACCGCCAGATACACTTTTGCATTGGATGACCGCTGTTCGGTCACCTATTTTGTCAAGCGCTTTTCGCAAAATGGACGAAACGTTCATGTTTCTATTCACCCACTTTTAACTCATTGTCCATTTCTTTAAGAACTTCACCGATTTTTCGATGATGGATGACCATATCCGCCCATTCATCCAATTCCGTCGGCTCCATATTTACAATGACCAGCTTGGCCCCGTTTCGTTTAGCTATGAGTGGAAGTTGATTGGCTGGCGATACTTGTAAAGAAGAGCCTAAAACGATCAATAATTCCGCTTTTTGTGCAGCAGACCATGCATTCTCTATCGCATTTGCCGGCAGAGATTCGCCAAATAAGACGACGGACGGGCGCAAAAAACCGCCGCAAGTACAATGAAATTTTTCATTTATATACATATCGCTGGCATACACCTTATGACACAATTGACAGTGAACCGTTCTCAATGACCCGTGAAGTTCGATGACGTTTTTGTTGCCTGCTTGCTGGTGAAATCCGTCTACATTTTGCGTAATAATGCCTTGTACAATCCCTCGTTTCTCCCAATCGGCTAAAATGATATGTCCCGCATGCGGTTTACATTGTTGAAGTGTACGAATACGATATTGGTAAAATTTAATAAACTCATCCCGATTATGTTTTAGTGCATATGTACTCGCTAACTGTTGTGGATTTTTCTTATTCCATAATCCTGTCTGTGCCGAACGGAAATCAGGCAATCCGCTTTCCGTTGACATTCCAGCTCCTGTAAGCACGACTGTATAACTAGACATTTTTAGCCATTCTGCTAACATAACTTCACCATCCTAACGTTTGTCAAAAGTGAATTGCAATGACATCATTTATAGAATAACAAAAAAATTGGCACTTTATATAAGTCTAATGCGACAAGTGTTTAAGGAAGGGTGGATTGAAAATATTGACGTATGGAAGGACCTTCTACGTTCTCGTAACGCAACTGCCCATGTTAAAACGAAACAATTAACAATCTTGCTCCCAACCTAGCAAACGAAAAAGAAACCGTCATTGCGGCGATGAATATCGACATTTTTATAATGAAAAACAATAGTGAAACTTGGACACAACTGAAGTTTTTTGGGGTATTTATCCAAAAAACAAGCATTTTGCTTTCAATTTCTTCATAATTTCGATATGATTAAAGTGTAAAAATTGTAAATGGGCGAGGAGGTTGCAAGGATGAGTAAAAAAGTGTTAATTGTGACAGGAGATGCGGTGGAAGCGCTAGAAGTGTATTATCCATATTATCGTTTATTAGAGGAAGGTTTCGAGGTGACAATTGCTGCACCAAAGAAAAAGAAATTACATACAGTAGTTCACGATTTTGCTGATTGGGATACGTATGTTGAAAAGCCGGGCTATCTCATTGATGCGCATGCAGCATTTGCAGAAGTCGCTCCAACAGAATACGACGGACTTGTTATTCCAGGAGGACGTGCGCCTGAATACATTCGTCTAGATGAAAATCTACAAAAAATTGTCAAACACTTCTTCGAGGCTAATAAACCGATTGCTGCCATTTGTCATGCATCACTTGTGTTTGAAACGATTCCTGACGTTGTGAAAGGGCGTAGCATGACAGCCTATATTGCTTGCAAACCAGGCGTCGAAGCGTTAGGTGCAACCTATGTATCCGAAACCACTCACGTTGACAACAACCTTGTATCCGCTCATGCATGGCCGGACTTACCTGTATTTATGCGCGAATTTATTAAGTTATTAAACAAATAATTACACATAAAGTGCCTGTCGCTATCCGAGTTTTACCGAATTCTTTCAAAAACCACTCGGACAGTGACAGGCTTTTTTAAATGGAACGTTCTATAAATGATAAATTACTTATGAATAGTCATGTTCCATTTTTTGAGCTTTTTTACAAGAGTGGAATGATCAATTCCTAATTGTTCAGCGGCTTTTCGAAGAGATGGATTTTTTTGAATCGCCTCGTGAATGATTCGTTTTTCAAACTGTTCGACTCGTTGTTTAAGTGTCAGACAAGTACCTGAATTTGTTCGGTCATAAATGTGTAGTGGAAGGTCATGGGGTTCGATGAATTGGGAAGGGACGGAAACGACCATATTTTCCATAAGGTTTTTCAGTTCTCTTACATTTCCAGGCCAGTGATAATGTTGCAGAATCTCTTTTGTCTGAGGAGATAAATGTTTATTAATGCGATATAGCTTGCAGTAAAATGAAAAGTAATGGTCGAGTAATGGTTCGATATCTTCAGGACGTTCGGCTAATGGTGGAATATACATTTCGATGACTTGCAGCCTGTAATATAAATCTTCACGAAATTTTCCTTTGGAAATGAGTTCTTTTAAATTTTGATTCGTTGCCGCGATAATGCGAATGTCTAAGTTTTTCACTTTATGGCTGCCTATTCTTTGAATTTGTTTTTCTTGTAAAACGCGCAGCAGTTTCACCTGCAGAGATAGGGGCATTTCACCTATTTCATCAAGCATAATCGTTCCTTGATCGGCTAATTCCAATAGACCTATTTTTCCATCTTGCCGCGCTCCTGTAAATGCTCCTTTTTCGTAACCAAATAACTCTGATTCCAGTAACGATTCAGGAATGGCCCCGCAATTCACTTTAATAAACGGCTTGTCTTTCCGATTGCTTAAATTGTGGATGAGATTAGCAATTACTTCTTTTCCTACACCAGATGGACCGGTTAACAGAATGCTTGTGGGATAAGGGGCCACTTGTTTTACTTTTTCAAAAATTTGTTTCATAGGAGCGCTTAGAAATATCATTTTTTCATCCGAACCATCAATAGAGAAAGTATATCGATTATGGCTCATTTCGGAAAAACTTTTGGCTTTCTCCAATTCCATTTTCATCTTGATAAGATGAGAGATGTCTCTTACGCTTGTCACAACCATTTCGATTTCACCTTGTTTATTAAAAACAGGATTTCCCGTGACAATGACATCCTTTTTCCCGCCTATTTTTTGTAAAATGGAAATACATTTTTTCTCTCTTAACACGAGAAGAGATACAGATTGGTCAAAATACCCCTTTTTAACTAAATTCTCCATATGATTACCTATTAACTCTTCTCTACGGAAGCCTGTTATTTCCTCGTAAGCGGAGTTCACCATTAATGTAATTCCTTCCTTATCTACTACATAAATTCCATCCGTTGAAAACTCGATGATGGTTTCCATTTGCTTAAAAAGAGAATGATAGTGCTCCATTTCTGATATATCTTGGAGAACGCCGATTGCTCCGACTAATTCGCCATCCCTGTACAAAGGAGTTCGATTAACGAGACATTGGCGTCCCGCTATGTTCATCTTTACACCGATCGAGCTTGTTCCGCTCTCTAACACATGCGGAAGCTGGGTTGTTGGAATAAGTTCCCGAATATCTTTCCCTTCCCAATGTTCGTTCTCTATTTGGAGAAGTTTTTTCGCAGAAGAATTGATTAATAAAATTTTTCTGTTTCGATCTACAACAATTACCCCGTTATGGATAGAGGAAAAAATGTTTTCTAATATATAGGGATCGATTATTGTTTGTTTCATATAGAGGAACCTCCGTATTTTTGTTGATGGTGAAAAACTTCAACATGTGGTGAAAAAAATCACTGCTCACCTATTCGGTGTTCATTTAAGATTCTCCTTTTTTATGGTGATTTTTTTCACCTTATTTATAAGTAATATTTTAAAAATTCTGCATTACAAGTATATCCTCAGGCTTGGCACGATATTTGCAAGTAATCGAAAATGAATAGAACGAAAGGAGGGAAGCGAATGTTACAAGAAACAAAAGGGCTGTTTATCGATGGAAGGTGGGTAAAAAAGCAAAGAACCTATGAATTGCGCGCTCCTTATGATGGACAATTAGTAGCACATATCAGTATGGCTGATGCAGGTGATGTAGAAAAAGCGATTGCTGGAGCGCAACGAGCTTTCCAAACAATGAAGAATATGCCCGCTTATAAACGTTCGGAAATCTTGTTTCGAGTCGCACAATTATTGAAAGAACGAAAGGAAGAGTTAGCCCGAGTTATAGCGAAGGAAGCGGGTAAACCAATTCGTACAGCACGAGGGGAATTAGAGAGGACGATTGTTACTTATCAATTTGCTGCGGAAGAAGCGAAACGGATTTACGGGGAAACGATTCCGATGGATGCAACGCCAGGAGGGGAAGGACGTATAGGGATAACGTGGCGTGAACCGTTAGGCGTTGTCGTTGCGATTACCCCTTTTAATTTTCCTTTTAATCTAGTGGCTCATAAGCTCGGTCCAGCCTTTGCTGCAGGCAATACGGTTGTGTTAAAACCAGCGGAACAAACTCCTTTAAGTGCTTTAACGATTGCTGAAATTTTTCAAGAAGCAGGACTTCCAGATGGTGCATTGCAAGTTGTAACGGGAAGTGGTAAAGAACTTAGCGAATCTTTATTAACGGATGAAAGGGTCAAAAAAATTACGTTTACAGGAAGTACATCGGTAGGAAAACTTATTAAGCAAAAGGCCGGATTAAGAAAGGTAACTTTAGAACTTGGTTCAAATGCGGCTTTAATTGTAGAGCCTGATGCCCCTTTGGACAAAATCATTCCTAGATGTGTTGAAGGTGCATTTTCCTTTGCCGGTCAAGTATGCATTTCGCTTCAGCGCATTTATGTGCATGAATCTATCTACACTGAATTTAGCGGACGTTTTATTGAGCGGGCGAAACAACTAAAAATCGGAGATCCGTTAGATGAAAGTACTGATATAAGCGCGATGATTCATCGCAGAGAGGCCGAGCGAATTCAAGCGTGGGTAACGGAAGCTGTGCAGTCCGGTGCTAGGATTGGTTTAGGGGGAACGCGTGATGGTTCCATATATTCCCCTACTGTCTTACTTGATGTAACAACAGATATGGCCGTATCGTGTCAGGAAGTATTTGCCCCGATTGTTTCTATTGCTCCATATAAAGAATTAAAAGAAGCGATTGCTATGGTCAATGATTCAGTATACGGGCTAAATATCGGAATTTATACGCAAAGTATCCATCATGCTTTGTATGCTGCTCGGCAAATTGAAGCAGGTGGAGTCATTATCAATGACATACCTACTTTCCGATTGGACCATATGCCTTATGGAGGAGTAAAAGAAAGCGGGTACGGACGAGAGGGAATTAAATATGCAGTACAAGAAATGACAGAATTAAAATTTGTTTCTATTAAAACAGACTTCTAAAGTTCTGTTCTTATAGATTCAAGCATAGTCTGTAAGAGAAAATAATCTGCTTTTGGAAGTGTAAAAAAGGAGTCAACGTTTTAGAGAGATTAATCAAAGAATTAAAATGATTTCTATAAATCTGAGGAACTAAACTACTATACGAGGAGGAATTTCAATGGCGAACATTATTAAACCGCATCCTAAGCTTTATGTGATGGATAACGGTCGGATGAGAATGGATAAAAACTGGATGATTGCTATGCACAATCCAGCGACCATTCACAATCCTAATGCTCAAACAGAATTCGTGGAATTTCCGATTTATACAGTTTTAATCGATCACCCAGAAGGAAAAATTCTTTTTGATACGGCTTGTAACCCTGAATCCATGGGACCTCAAGGTCGCTGGGCGGAATCTACCCAACAAATGTTTCCATGGACAGCAAGTGAAGAATGTTATCTTCACAATCGTTTAGAGCAGTTAAAAGTCAGACCAGAAGATATTAAGTTCGTCGTTGCCTCACATCTTCATCTTGATCATGCTGGATGCTTAGAAATGTTTACGAACGCGACGATTATTGTGCACGAGGATGAGCTAAATGGTACACTTCAATGTTATGCGCGTAATCAAAAAGAAGGAGCATACATTTGGGCGGATATTGATGCTTGGATTAAAAATAACCTTCAATGGCGTACAGTAAAGCGTCACGAAGATAATATTATTCTTGCAGAGGGAATCAAAGTTCTCAACTTTGGCAGCGGACATGCCTGGGGGATGCTCGGATTACACGTAGAGTTGCCTGAAACAGGTGGGATTATTCTTGCTTCTGATGCCATTTATACGGCTGAAAGCTATGGCCCGCCGATTAAGCCACCTGGGATTATTTATGATTCTCTTGGATATGCGAATACCGTTGAAAAGATACGTAGACTTGCCAAGGAAACAAATTCACAAGTCTGGTTTGGTCATGATTCTGAACAATTTAAGAAGTTCCGAAAATCGACCGAAGGATATTATGAGTAAAAAAGGAGGGGAAATCATGAGTTTTGCCAAACTAGTTTTCACCCCACTGAGCTATACCGGCTGGGGAGCTTTAGAACAATTGCTCCCTGAGGTAAAAAATTTTTCTCCAAAAAAGATCCTTGTCGTGACAGATCCAGCACTTGAGAAAATCGGCTTGGTTCAACGAGTAACGAATCCTCTTATCGAACATGGGTACCATGTAGAACTATATACGGATGTCATTCCAGAGCCGCCATTAGAAATAGGGGAAAAGCTCGTTTCATTTACACGTCAAGGCAAGTTTGATATGGTCATCGGTGTCGGCGGGGGAAGCGCTATGGATTTGGCTAAATTGGCAGCGGTTTTGGCTGTGCATGAGGGGACTGTCGCCGACTATTTAAACTTAACCGGAACAAAAAAAGTGCATAAAAAAGGATTGCCTAAAATATTGATTCCGACTACTTCGGGAACAGGTTCCGAAGTGACGAACATTTCTGTTCTTTCTTTAGAGACCACGAAAGATGTAGTGACACATGATTATCTTCTAGCGGATGTGGCGATTGTTGATCCGGAATTGACCGTTTCTGTACCTCCTCGTGTAACAGCGGCTACTGGTATTGATGCGCTAACTCATGCAGTTGAGGCTTATGTATCCGTAAATGCAAATCCGACAACGGATGGTTTGGCTCTTCAAGCAATCCGGCTCATTGGGCGTTCTTTACGAAAAGCTGTAGAAAATGGAAATGATAAACAAGCGAGAATTGATATGAGTAACGGTAGTTATCTGGCTGGGCTAGCCTTCTTCAATGCGGGTGTAGCTGGTGTCCATGCTCTTGCCTATCCTTTAGGCGGTCAATTTCATATTCCTCATGGAGAATCTAACGCCGTGTTATTGCCTTATGTAATGGGATATATTCGACAAAGCTGCACAAAACGGATGACTGATATTTTGAATGCATTGGGTGGAAATTCAACTTACCTTTCTGAGGAAGAAGCTTCTTATAAATGTGTCGAAGAACTTGAAAGATTAGTGAAAGATGTAGGAATTCCGAGTACGCTCGGTGGTTTTCATATACCTGAAACAGCTTTAGAGAGTTTAGCTCAAGATGCTGTTAAGCAAAAGAGGCTGTTAGCGCGAAGCCCTTTACCTTTGCTAGAGGATGATATAAGAAACATTTATCAATCCGCTTTTGATGGTGTTGTGACTGAGCCAAAATGGAAAAAATGATTTAATTAATATGTAACTAAAAGCTAAAAATCCCTTCTGTCCACCATGGCAGAAGGGATTTTTTATGATCTGTCAGTTGGTACGTTCGATAAAGGTGGGTAGTGTGGAAATAATCAACGTTTGATAAAATCTTGTACAATGAATTTTTTAATAAACTCTAATAGTATTTCAGATATTATATTAGGTTTTGTTGATGGTCCTTCTAAAATAATAGGGGGTATACAAAACAATCTACTCAAAATAAAGATTCGGCATAAGCAAACTTATGGAGTCCAACAACCATGGCAGCGATGGTGACAATTAATAAGAAAGTTGAAATAAAAAATATTTAGAAATAATAAATATTTTGATCTACCCCTTAAAAATAAGATAAACAAGCGAATTTAATATTTTTGCGTAGACAGCGTAGAAAAGAAGGGGGTAGCAATTATGTTAGCATTTTGGAAGAGCATTCATGGAATCAACTTATGGAAACTGAACAGAATGTTTATCAAATTAGCCGCATCAAAATTATCGTTGGAGGAACAAATTCAAAGCGGAATCTTAAAGATTGAATTTAAACCGAAACAATCGATCTCTTTAATAGGGATGGAACAAAAGAAAGAAATCGAGCAAACAATCCAACAATTGGAAGGTTTTGAAATCTTAAAACTATGTCTCCTCGAGGAATGTGTTCCTGTTTATAAAGAGCAGCGCAGCCTTGGCAGTGTGTCAAGATGGCTTGAGATACATATTAAACGAGATAATAGACAGAAAAAGGCTTCATAAGGACTGTTTGTAAAACAAAAAATACGGATGGAAGCTTGTTACGCTTCCATAAATCGAATCACAGGCAAACAGGTTAATAGGATGGAAGAAAAATAAAGATAAATGGTACATAAAAGCGTCGCTCTCTGAAAATAGGTGTCGACGCTTTTTATGTTTACTAGAAAAAAGAACAATTAAATAACATGACGTTTTTCATAAATTTTATCATTTTGCTTCGATTTCTCTTTTTACTCGAATAAAGGCAATGAATTGGTTTAGTTCATCTGGTGAAAGGTTCTTGCCATCGATGGTTAAACGAACTTTAGCTAATAGATCTTTTTCTGTCAGTTCCAAGCTCTTCATTTTGTCTTTTAGCTCGAAGGAGGAGTTGTCCACTACGCCCAATAAATAGTCAACGGATGTTTCAAACAGACTCGCAAGCTCTTTTATGGCTTCCAAAGAAGGTTGGCGGTATCCCGATTCATATCCAGCGTATGTACTTTTCGCAATTCCAAGCCGATCAGCTGTATATTGCAATGACCACTTTTTCCTTTTTCTCAATTCCGATAATCGTTTCGATATCACCGGTTTGCCCTCCTTGCTTTCTTTCGTCTTATCATATCATTCGTCTTTTTTATGGAAATTGAATAACAATCATAATGTTCGCGAAATGAATAAAAAATACTTGTTATCCTTATCAATAATGACTATAATTTTAATCGATTGGTCGCGTAGCGCGTACAATTGGTACTTATAATTTACACTAATTTGTCTTTTGAAAACAATTGGAATATTCGTTCTCTTTATTTACGAAAAAATAAATCCTCTATTTTTGAATCGATTTTTTCTCAAAGGGGGGGAGAAGATGAAAAAGTTATTATTATTAGCTACCGGCGGAACGATCGCTTCGGTAAAAGGAGAAAATGGTTTAACACCGGCTATGACAGCAGAAGAGCTGATCAGCTATTTACCGAAACAGGATGAAAAATACATAATAGAAAGCAAAATTTTGATGAACATTGACAGTACGAATATGCAGCCGGAATATTGGATAAAAATTGCCCAAGCCATTTATGACAACTATGACGCTTACGATGGCTTTGTCATTACCCATGGAACGGATACGATGGCGTATACAGCAGCAGCGCTTTCATACATGCTGCAAAACTTAAGTAAACCGGTTGTTCTTACAGGCTCTCAAGTACCGATTGGGTTTAAGAAAACGGATGCGAAAAAGAATATCGCTGATGCGCTTCGGTTTGCCTGCGAGGAGATTGGTGGTGTGTATATCGTCTTTGACGGCAGAGTGATTATCGGGACAAGAGCAGTGAAAATGCGGACAAAAAGCTATGATGCGTTTGAGAGTATTAATCATCCGTACATCGCCTATATCGAGCGGTCAGACATAACGTACCATTTTAAAATTCCTCCTGTAAAAGGAGAGGTAAAGCTCGATACATCGTTATGTCCGGATGTTTTCTTGCTAAAACTTTATCCTGGAACAAAACCGGAAATGTTTGATTACATAAAACATCTTTACAAGGGAGTTATTATTGAGAGTTTTGGAAATGGCGGTGTGCCTTTTCAAGAAAGAAACTTGCTTCCAAAAATAAAAGAACTGATCGATTCAGGAATAGCAGTTGTCATCACAACTCAATGTTTGGAGGAAGGGGAAGACTTAACCCTTTATGAAGTGGGGCGGAAAGTTGCGCAAAATATGGTGATTCTTTCAGGGGATATGAATACAGAAGCGATTGTACCAAAGCTCATGTGGGCATTAGGAAAAACAAACAACCTGATGGAAGTAAAGAAAATCATGGAAACCCCAATTGCAAGGGACATTACTCCGAAGGCAGAAAAAAGAAAGTGGGGAGTAGAATGATCGAAATGAAATTATGCCGGCGGGAAAAAGATTTTCTCGGAGAAAAAGAAATTCCTGAGCACGCTTACTATGGAATTCAAACGATGCGCGCGGTTGAAAATTTTCCAATTACAGGATATCGTCTTCACCCGTCTTTAATTCAGGCGATGGCGATGGTGAAAAAAGCCGCCGCATTAGCGAACATGGAAATAGGGCGATTAGATTCGCGTCTTGGCAACGCGATCGTTACGGCGGCACAAGAAATTATCGAAGGGAAATGGCACGATCAATTTATTGTTGACCCGATTCAAGGCGGGGCTGGTACGTCCATTAACATGAACACGAACGAAGTGATTGCAAACCGAGCGCTTGAGCTAATTGGTGAACGGAAGGGAAGTTATCATATTATAAGCCCAAACAACCATGTAAATATGTCACAGTCAACGAATGATGCTTTTCCGACTGCAATTCATATTGCTGTTTTAAGTATGTTAGAGAAATTGTTGGCGACTATGGATCACATGCATGATGTCTTTGCGGAAAAAGCGAAACAGTTTGACCATGTCATTAAAATGGGTCGCACGCACTTGCAAGATGCCGTACCTATTCGGTTAGGACAGGAATTTGAAGCGTATCGGCGCGTCTTAGCTCGTGACATGAAACGGATTAAACGATCTCGGGAGCATCTTTATGAGATCAACATGGGAGCAACGGCGGTTGGCACGGGATTGAATGCAGATCCTCGCTATATTGAACTCGTGATTAAGCATCTTTCCGAAATTAGCGGATTTTCGCTCATTGGTGTCGAACATCTCGTTGATGGTACGCAAAATACGGATGCTTACACGGAAGTTTCCGCCGCATTGAAAGTATGTATGATTAATATGTCGAAAATCGCCAACGACTTAAGATTAATGGCATCGGGACCTCGTGCGGGATTCGCTGAAATTACATTACCGGCCCGACAACCTGGTTCTTCTATCATGCCAGGAAAAGTGAATCCGGTCATGGCTGAAGTCATCAATCAAGTTGCGTTCCAAGTCATAGGTAATGATCACACAATATGTTTGGCGTCAGAAGCGGGGCAGTTCGAGTTAAATGTCATGGAGCCGGTGCTTGTTTTTAATTTGCTTCAGTCCATTAGTATTATGAACAATGCGTTTCGCGTATTTACCGATTACTGTTTAGCAGGAATTGAAGCAAACGAAGCGAAATTAAAGGAATATGTGGAAAAAAGTGTCGGTGTCATTACGGCCTTAAATCCTTACCTTGGCTATGAAACAGCATCTCGCATTGCCCGCGAAGCTGTGCTTACTGGGAGATCTGTCCGAGAACTATGTATATCTTATAATCTATTAACAGAACAAGAATTGGACGTGATTTTAGATCCATACGAGATGACCCGCCCTGGCATTGCGGGATCTAAACATCTCTTACAAAATAAATAGTACGAAAAAGCGTCGAGACCTGAATGCGGGTTTTGGCGCTTTTATTTTAACATGTTCACCGAGAAGTCTCCCACCTCTAAGTGAAGTGTAGGTGGGAGAGGTTCATTGCTGTATTTGGGTAAATTTACAAATACACATAAAAGAAACATGAAGTGATTCCTTGTTTAAGAATAGATGTTGAGTGACAAAAAAGTCGTTCCATTTTCTTATTGTACGCACAGGTAGTCTAATATATAACGATCCAGTCAATGGTTTGTTAAAACACTGTCTATTGGTTTGACATGATTTTCAATAAAAAATTGATTTTGGGAAACACTAATGTAAACAAAAACAGGAGGAAAAGCCGGTATGTCATGGATCGAAGGACGCATTATTTCCGGTGAATATGACAATGAAATGAACGTCTTCACCATTCAAAAGTTAAAACAGTTTTTCGTTGAATCCGTTCTCCAACCACATCAGCTACAACATCTGTCAGACTATCTGAAAAATCATCAAAATGACGAAGAAGAACAAATCCTCATTCTTTATGATCAAATGCCTGTGAAATTGTCACAGGAAGAAATAAAGCAATTCATAGCGGATTTAGACGAAATTCAATCTCGCTGTAAAGGTTTTTCATAAAAACAAAAAAGGATACATGAATATAAAGAGAGTGAAGAGCATGCCGAAGGGAAAAGGAAGAGCTACCAATAGAAAGTAGGGTGATGCTCAAAGTCCATTTAACAGGAAACTTGTACAGAAGTTACTGTGCCGGACATTAAGAGTTGTGTCCACAATAGGAGGGGAGAGAATCCCCGTTTTCCCCTAAGAAACATCTAATTATCGATATTGACGAGAACTAACTTCTATTATTTGTTATCCACGAACTGACATTGGGGAGAATTACCAACATAAAAAGAATGATTGTCAGAAAGTATAAAAATGAAGAAATGATTACCTTTTCAGTATCCTAACACAAACAACGAATCCATACAGAAAGTGTTGATGCTTAATGATAAATAAAACGTTTTTCAAATGGTTCATCTCTATCATAGGTTGTTCGGTTGTTCTATCGTTTATTTGTGTATTACCCATAACAGCGAACAATAATAAAGGACGATGGTTTTATGAAGAACAAGGAAAAGCGATTTGGGAAGTACCAACCAAAAAGAAAGTTATTGCATTGACATTCGATGATGGACCAAGTTCAACATATACTCCACAAATTCTAGATGTTTTAAAACAATACCAAGCCAAGGCAACCTTTTTTGTAGTTGGTTCTCGTGTAAAAGATCAACCCGATTTAGTAAAAAGGGAAATTTTAGAGGGTCATGAATTAGCTAATCATACATACAATCATTCAAATTTCAGAGGGCTTACCGAAGAAGAAATCAGAAAAGAATTAAGAAAAACAAAACAAATCATTGTTGAATTGACTAAATTTTCTCCTAAATTATTTCGCCCGCCAGGAGGATATTATAATGAAACCATCATTAATGTTGCAAACCAAGAAGGATATACAGTTGTGATGTGGTCATGGCATCAAGAAACATTAGATTGGAAACAGCCGGGCGTCAGGAATATTGTAAAAAAGGTTTTGTCTAATGCGCGAAACGGTGATATTGTCTTATTTCACGATTACGGTGGGGATCGTCGCCAAACGATCGAAGCGCTCAAGCAAATTTTACCTGAGCTTAAAAAGAGAGGATACAAATTTGTCACCGTATCAGAATTGCTAAAAATGCATCCAAACTATAGATATTTCGAATGGATATCAGGATAAATGAAATGCATAGCGATCCCAAAAGTAGACAGTATAAAATCGGTTAGGTAAAGGAATCAGAGTTGAAACTGCTCTGGTTCCTTTTCTCTTCTCACCTTTTCGTGAAAGGCGGTCAAGATGAGGAGGAGAAATCATAGCCCTCCTGTGTTTGTTATTAACTTGTTTGTGCATCTTGAACCGATGTTTGATACTTGTATACATTGATGATGATCATGTCGAATGGAATCATGTTTTTGGTTGTTTGTTGTCATTCCTGCTGAATCTCTGCTTTCAGATAGGAGAAAAAGCTTAACAAAGAGCAATTTGTTTTTCTTGACATACTCCGTGTAATCTAGTAGAGCGATATGACATTCTTTGATCGGTATGAAGAATGAACGAATCATCCATCTTTCTTATTTTCCAAAGCATATAATAATCAATCTTCCACTAGCTGAACATCATGTGTTTCTGACATTTGATAACCTACGATCCCATTATTGTGTCAATTCATGATGCCGGAAACAAAGAGTTTTTTTAAAATATTTTTCCACGTATCCTTAACTCTTTAATGATTGATATATATCGACTTATTTGAAATAATAATAGTGATTGCGTTTTTGTAAATAATGGAAAAACTAAACCAACATCGTCTATCGATATCTGTCGTTTTTGGTCAAGAATTGCAATCATTAAAATCTACAATTGTGCGCTTCTTATGACCTTCTCTTTTGGTTTAGGTATTTTTGTAGCAAAATAAACTCCGCTCAGTACTAGAGCACCGCCAATGATTTGTGATGCGAGAATTTTTTCTCCTAAAATCAATGTAATGATGGCAGTAAATACCGTAATCAAATTTAAATACACACCCGCATGGCTAGGTCCCACTTTTTTTACAGCGATATTCCAAAAAACAAAGGAGCAGACCGATGGAAATAGCCACATATAGATGATTCCGATAATTCCTCTCGCACTTAATTGGGTCATATCAAACGGTTGCAGTAAAAGAAATGGAAATAAAAAAATGACGCTAAGAAGAACCGAACAAGCTGTTGCCGTAATAGGAGGAACGGCTAATCTTTTTCCAATAATCGAGTAAAAGACCCAGGTTAAATTAGCCACTATCATCATTAAATCCCCGCGGTTATATGTTGTTTGAAAGATCCATTCTAAATGTCCCTTCGTTAATATCAAAAGCACTCCAATAAGGGAAAGAGCAAACCCTCCAACATTAACGAAAGTCACTCTTTCTTTCAATAGAAGAAAAGAAAAAACAACGATCATAGCTGGATTCAGTGCATTTACTAATGAAGCGTTCATCGGTGATGTATATTTTAATGCTCCGTAAAGTAAGAGATTATATCCGATAACACCAAGAAGCCCCATGCAGCTTAATGGTAACCAATAACGTTTAAATACTTCTCGATAATTAGGCCGTTCAACGAAATAAGAAATCGGAATGAGAAACGCTAAGGCTAAAAACCACCTAGTAAAAGTAATCCATAATGGACTCATCTCGGTAACGACGTACTTTCCAAATACATAGTTTCCCGCCCAAAACAAATTTGCTAAAATTAAAAATATTCTTTCCTTCATAACAAAGTCTCCTATCTATCATAATATTTGACCAAACAACCGTAATGTATTATAGAATGCATAATAGGGTGAAGAACATAAAAAATATATTTATGTTAATATTCTTCATACACCTAAAAAATGACAACAATACTACGAACATGAAGTGGTAAATAATTAAAAACGATTGCCTGCCTTTCAAGATGAATGAAATAATTGAATAAAATCTAGTAGAAAGGAACTAGAGCTGCAACCTCTCTAGTTCCTTTTCTCATCTTTTCGTGAGTGCTCTAAAAGTCCGTTAGCGGTGTATGCTATGATCCTTTCACTTCCATATAAAAGGCAGACAAAAATTTTCTCACATTAATCCTGCATTTCGTTGTCTTTTTGCCAGCCTCTAGTTCCTGCATGCGCAGGCGGATTTCCTCGAAATCGAACAAGCGTGGGGCAAAATGTTCGAAGGTAGGATTCGTATAATCGGTTAGACCAAGCGAAGACAAATGAGTAAAAGCTTGCAACACCATCCGGCGTATTCGTTGCTCCATAGCGCGCATCTCTTTTTGTAGCGAATTCTTATCTTGGTTGCCACGTATCTGCTGCAATACTTGCGTATATAATTCCTTCAGCTGTGGCAAATCGCGTAATGGCTGCCCCCGCTGTTCTTTCTCAGCTAGCCACTGCATCACAAGCAACAAATCAGACGCTCCGGCTTCTCCAGCAATACCTAACACAAGAAGAAGTTGACGTACTTTCTGCTCAAGATTATTTTTCTCATAAGAATGCAAAGAAACCGAGTTCTTGTTATCGAAATCACGGTGATTTTTTTCTTTTTTATCTAATACTTGCAACAATCTGCGGATGGAATCGAGTGAAGAGACGAGGGAAATATGATCGGCCACCCTTTTCAACACCGATACGACTTCGTAACGATTAATTGGTTTTTGAATATATGTATCTACACCATGGAGGTAAGCTTGACCCACCATCTCCTTGTTTTCTACTTGAGAAATCATAATAAATTGACCAGTAAACCCTTCCGCTTTTAATTTTTTCATTGTTTGAATCCCATCAAGCCCTGGCATCAGCAGGTCAATCAACACCACATCGACTGAGTATAACTGGTCGATTGATACGTGAAGTCCATCTTCCGCCTGTCCTACTACTTCGCCTAGTCCACTTTCGGTAATGATTTTCTCTAGCATCTTCCGAACAACACCGTCATCTTCAATGAGGAAAAAGCGAAGCGACATTAGGTGACCTCCTTTCGAAGCAGTTGATCAGTCGGAATTCTTATTTGAAACTGGGTTCTACCGTAATCGTCATTCGTTAATTGTATAGAACCATTTAAGCTGTGAACAATCTCTCGCGCATGCGTTAACCCAATTCCTGTTGATGGATTGCCGTTTTCGTCATATTTTGTAGTAAATCCCGGTTGAAACACCCAATCCCAGTCTTCCTTAGGAATCCCTGGTCCAGAGTCAGTAACATAAAATACGATTTCACCGCTGTCCAACTCAACGCGCAGCTCAATCCATCCTGAAGTTGAGATCGCTTCTACTGCGTTAGCCACCAAATTATTTAACACAGAAAGAAGTGCATAGACATGGTTAGTGGACAAATTCACACTGCATTTCTCATCAAAGCGAATCGATTTCCCTAACAGCTCGGCATATTTTTGATTGGCGCGGATAACCATTCCACAAAGATCAGTTATAGGAAGACGCAAATTCAACTGTTCTTGGCTCATTAATTTGGACAAACCGGCTAAAATGCGTTGCGAATCTTTTTTCACCTCGTGGACATGTTCTGCAATGTAGAGGGCTGTACTTGGTTCTACTTTTTTCGATTCCATCAAGCGCATATAAAGTTGATAGCTTTTCCGCGTAATTTCCTCCATATGGCTCATGGACTTACGCAGATAAAACGCTTCCTCATAAAGACTCGTATTAATCATGACAAGACGTTCCAACTCTTGACGACGTGCTTCCCCCAAAGCCCGCATTTGACGAATGAATAAAATATTGTACAAACCCACCACACAGAAACTTCGTAAAATTCCGAACAAAAGTAACATAAAAATGGTTTCCCGCATGATAATAAGGGATTCACCAACGAGCTGTCGAATGAGTAATTCGATCATATTGGAACCGAAATCAATCGCCGTTCCGACCAATCCTACTCGTATCGGAAACTCCATGTATTGACGAATCCTAGTTACATGCACAAATAAAGCAAAGCTAACGTAGTAAAAAGCGGCCGGAAAATGAGTTAGTAAACTATCGAACCATAATGTTTGTCCCATCAGTACATCGATTGTGATTCGAAATCCCGTAATAAATAGCCCAGTGCAAAAACCAGTGAGTAGAAGGGGAATGGAATGAAACCAGATGAGACCGAAAAAGAAGACGGCACTCCCTAATGAGAATCGAAATGAGCTACCGAATGGATTCACTTTCATTTCTCCGAAAAAGGCAGTAGCTAATATGAGGATCACTAACATCCAAAGACGATCACGCATCGTTTTCTCCTTTTCCACCCGAAAATAATAATCCCCATTTCCTATTATACAGGAAATGGAGATTGGTATATATTAGAAATTGAAATGTTCATAGATGTTTATGCTCTAGCCGCCTAGAAATCAATGATAATGAGTAATTCACTATAAAATACATAACAGCAACTAGCAAGAAAATAGGAATCACATAATTCACATTTCTACCATTAATAATCTGAGCGTGGTTCATTAGCTCCGGTAAAGCGATAACGACTGCTAACGATGTGTCTTTTAATAAAGAGATGAATTGCCCTACAATCGGTGGAACCATACGGCGCAGAGCCTGCGGCAGTACAATATGCCACAACGTTTGCATATAGGTAAGCCCTGAGGAACGTGCGGCTTCAATCTGTCCTTTCTCGACCGAATTCAATCCGCTTCGGACAATTTCTGACAGCATCGCTGATTCAAAAATGACCAACGCCAAAATAGCCGCATATAATTTGTCGAGTTTCCAGCCCACCTCAGGAAGAGCAAAGTACGTAAAGAAAATAATGAGCAACAATGGCAGATTGCGAATCGTTTCAACTCCTACTGCGAGAACATGGGAAACGACAGGAATTCGCCCGTAGCGTAACACTCCGATGATAATTCCAATTGCAAAACTGAGCACAATCGATATAAAAGCGACCTCAAGCGTAACTGAAAAACCTTCAAGCAAAAATGTAAGATGGGCAGGGGAGTATGCACCGATAAAATCCACTTGTCACTCCTCCTTTTATCGGCTTCTGGCCAAGCGGCGCTCGAGAAAACCGACGCCAAGGCTCAGCGGAACAGTTAAAATGAGATAAAACATGGCCACAAAAATGTAAACATCAAATGTAACAAATGTTTCTGATGAGATTAAATCCCCAAAATACATGAGGTCAAGTCCAGCAATGACACCAAGGACAGATGAGTTTTTTACGAGATTGATAAATTGATTGCCCAGTGGCGGTATGACCATTTTAATTGCCTGAGGTAAGATAATATAGCGCATTGTTTGCAAATAGGTAAGCCCAGATGAGCGCGCTGCCTCCATCTGACCTTTCGGAACAGCAAGAATTCCCGCCCGAATTACTTCAGCGATAAAAGCAGCGGTGTAAACGGTAAGCCCTAAAGTTCCGGCCGTGAACGAATCGAAACGAATTCCGATTGCAGGGAGGCCTACAAAGAAAACAAATACGATTAGAATGAGTGGTATGTTCCGTATAAATTCGACGTACGCCGTCCCTAGCCAATTCAAAGGGCGCACTGGTGCGATGCGGAATACGGCAATGACTGTTCCTAGTGATAAGCTGCCGATTAGGGCAAGAAAGCTAGCTTTTAATGTGTTTGTAAACCCTTGCATATACATATCCCAATGTTCAATAAGAATAGAATAATTCAGCATCTTGTTGTCTTGTCCCCCTTTACTGTTTAGGAAGAAGCAGATGAGCGGAAGGGAACCCGCTCATCTGTTTACAATTGAAATTTTTTAGTTTTTCGGCTTTTCACCAATCCACTTTTCGTAGATTTTGTCATATTCACCGCTAGCCTTTAATTCCTTGAGGTATTCGTTAATGACGTCTAGAAATTCCTTATCGCCTTTTCGCACGGCAATTCCATATGGCTCTTCAGAAAACGTTTCGTCGACAACTCGGAAATTTGGGTCTTGCTTCGCCATACCCCAGAGCAGCGCATTGTCAGTCGTCAACGCATCACCTTGTCCAGCTTTTAAGGCCGTAAATGCTTCTGCATAGTTTTCAAACTCTAAAACAGTTGCTTCTGGAGCTTTTTGGCGAATGTTCTGGGCGGAAGTGGAACCTTTTGCGGTCAAAACTGTTACACCTTTTTTAATATCCTTAAGACCATTGATTTTGCTGTCTTTTTTTACGAGTAACGATTGACCAGCCATGAAATAAACGTCAGAGAAGTCAACTTCCTTTTTCCGATCTTCTGTAATTGTCATCGTCGCAATGATAGCATCGATTTCGCCATTATTTAGCATTGGGATACGAGTTTTTGACGTTACTTCTTTTAGCTCAATTTTGTTTTCATCGCCAAGAATTTTTTTCGCCAATCCTTTGGCGATATCGATATCAAAGCCTTCTACTTTTCCTGTTTGCGGATCTTTTAAACCAAAGAGATTCAAATCATACTTGACACCCACAATGAGCTTGCCTCTTTTTTTGATTTTATCCAACGTGCTCTCTGCAGCTGGGGCTTCCGCTTTTTTCGTTTCGCTTTCTTTGCTTCCTGTCGTAGTTTCGCTGCTGCTGCAACCAACTAAAGCGATTGCGCTAAGCATCGTAACAAGACCAATCCCAATGATTTTCTTCCATATGTTTTTCAAATTCATTTGAAAATCCCCCTTTGTTATTAGTGGTTAAGAATGCGACTGAGAAACAGGCGTGCCCGTTCTTCGCGAGGATTGGCAAAAAACTGCTCTGGTGGAGCTTCCTCGAGAATTCTCCCTTGATCCATGAATACGATGCGATCGGCCACTTCACGGGCAAATCCCATTTCGTGGGTCACAACGACCATCGTCATTCCTTCTTTCGCGAGCTTTTTCATCACATCAAGTACTTCTCCAATTGTCTCTGGATCGAGCGCCGATGTCGGTTCATCGAACAGCATAATTTTCGGCTTCATCGCAAGCCCGCGGGCTATTGCAACACGCTGCTGCTGACCGCCGGATAATTCTGATGGATAAGCATTCGCTTTATCGGGAATGCCTACTTTTTCTAAATAGTACATGGCTGTTTCTTTGGCTTCCTTTTCCGAAACGCCTAGTACTTTGATCGGTGCCAGTGTAATGTTCTGTAGCACGGTTTTATGTGGGTACAAGTTAAAGTGTTGAAATACCATACCGATGTTACGCCGCAGTTTGTTAATGTCTGTATGTTTGTCATTTACTTTTACGTTGTCGACAATCAATTCACCGCTTGTAATCGTTTCAAGGCGATTAATACAGCGAACTAACGTACTTTTTCCAGAACCAGACGGTCCGATGATCACCACTACCTCTCCTTGCTCGATGGAAAGGGTTATATCCTTGAGAACATGAAAGTTTCCATAATGTTTATTGACCTGATGAAAATAAATCAATAAGCCCCCTCCTTTCTGTTTACGGATTTTTAAATTTTTATTTTTTTCTGAATTAATCGTAAAAATCAACCTACCGAAATCTACACAAAACAACAATAAAAATATTTGAGAGAACTGAATTTTTTGGGACTGGCGTCTGTCATACCTCTAAGTATGTCGAAAGATTAGTAGAATAAAAGAGAAGGAGAGACCGTCACTGTAGAAAGTGACAGTCTCTCCTTATAACAAAGCGTTTGTGCCCAGGGATTGAAAAGTTGCAGATTATGACTATGGAGCATTGCTTTTTGCACTTATCAACGGGTATTAGATTTGTTTGATAAAGGTAATCATCGTGTTTTATTCATCCACTTGTTTTTCCGCTATATCGATGTGAGTGAGGAATTCGTCCGCTTGTTGTTGTAACGCCGGAGAATTCGTGATAATGTCCACCGCCTGGAAATGGAATAGCCGGTCCAGTAACGCCTCTTATCTCATGCCTATGCCCATCATCGAAGGATGTAAATGTAAAATAACGGTGTGTATGTGGAACACCGCTTGGCGCAGGCTCTGTCTCTCCAACGTATCTATGGCTATGACCTACGTCATAAGAAGTAACCCCAGAGAATTTATGAACATGCACAGGTCTACCATCCCAAGTAGTAATATACAGGTTATGTGAGTGATATGAGTCTGAATCATCGGAAGAAACCAAATATCCGCTAACAGGTATTTCCATCGTTTTTCTCCTTTCATTCATTTTCTATATATCATATGATGATGGACGTATAGATGTATGGGTTAGTATTAAAACTTATTGATCTCGTACCGAATTCAAATTTTTCGTTTTTTGAAATATTAACATTATTTGGAAGTGATAAAAACCAGAAGCCCAAACGGTTTCTGGTTTTTATTATATTCTGTACTGTTCGACAGCATTTTTCCCAAAAACTAAATATGGAATATATAATTGCACACAAAACTGCCTGAAGAGTCAAATACTACGTTGCACTAAAAAAAACGCCTAACCATTATATTTGTCTATACCTATATGAAAAATGAAGCATACCTTATTGATATATTTAAGATGACTCTCATTCTACGAACGATGTGTCAAAAAGCGACCTAACGTTGTTCAATGCTTCTGTCGATGACTATATTTGCCCATCAACCCAGCACTAACGTGTATTAGATGAATGAACGACAAAAATAATGTTTTGTCTAAGTATGGTTGCATAAAGCTGATGCTTTTCTATTTTATAGGAGGGATAGTGTGGAGAAGACAGTAATTGAACCATGGATAGTCGATGAACTTACTCATGAATTTTTTGTACCTGACTATATTGAACAACTAGCACAAGAGGTTCTTCAAAGTTACGATTTATCCGTTAAGAGCATTCAAGTAGTCACAACCAAACCGGACAAAGGGGGTGCGATCTGGAAACTTGAAACAGAATCAGGACCAAAAAGTTTGAAGCTGTTACACCGAAGACCAACTAGAAGTTTGTTCAGCCTGGGGGCTCAGGAATATTTAGTTGATGTCCAGGAGGCAAGGGTGCCGCCAATTGTAAAAACAAAGGACGGAAAAAATTATGTTGAAGCAGGAGGGAAGTTATGGTTCGTTGCAGAATGGATTGAACCATTGGCACCGGTTACAAAAGATTTGGAAGGAGCAAAGCAACTTTGTTATGCTCTCGGTGAATTCCATCGTTTAAGCAAGGGGTATATCCCTCCTGAACAGGCTGAAAATGCTTCAAGATTGCACAAGTGGCCAAAAAACTATAAAAAGGTCATAGCGAAAATGGAGTGGTTTCGAACCATTGCCAAAGCTTATGAGGAATGCTCGGCAAGTTCGTACTTATTGAATGTGGTCGATGAATTTGAAGAGCAAGCAAGAAGAGGTCTAGAAATGCTCAATCAATCAAGCTATTTTCAATTGACAAAACTAGGAAATGCGTATTGGGGGTTAGTTCACCAAGACTATGGTTGGTCCAATGGGCAAATGGGAGCCGAAGGGATGTGGATTATTGACCTTGACGGAGTCGCATATGACCTTCCGATTCGTGATTTAAGAAAGCTGATTTCCGGTACAATGGCCGATTTATTTAGATGGGATGTGACGTGGGTACGGGAAATGATTAAGGCGTATCATGAAGCAAATCCGATAACAGCTCAACTCTATGAGATTTTAATGATTGATTTGTCAATGCCAAACGAGTTTTATAAAAATATAAAAGAAGTCGTGTATGAACCCGAGCTATTTCTCAATGAACCAACAACAACAGAATTAATTCAAACGATTGTCGAAACTGATCAGTCAAAGTGGCCTGTATTGAAAGAAATCCAAAATGACTGGAAGGGAATGGAATGAACATGAAAATTTTAATGATTTGTACTGAAAAACTTCCTGTTCCTCCCGTATTAGGAGGAGCGATCCAAACTTATATTTCCGGTACTCTTCCACATTTAAGCAAATTTCATGATATTACGGTTTTGGGAATTAGTGATCCATTACTTCCAGATCAAGAAACCATAAATGGAATTCATTATGTACGTGTACCAGGAAAAGTATTCGAAATATATCGAGAAGGCGTTGTTCGTTATGTTGAATCGAATCAATTTGATCTTATCCACATTTTTAATCGCCCACGCCTCGTCATGCCTGTCCGAAATGCAGCCCCTCAAGCAAAAATTACCTTAAGCATGCACAATGATATGTTCAATCCAGAAAAAATTGATCCAGAAGAAGCAAAGGCAGTATTAGAAGAAGTGTCAAGTATTGTAACGATTAGTAATTATGTTGGAAATGTAATACGTGAGCTATATCCACAAGCCTCACCAAAGATACGCACGATTTATTCCGGAGTGGATAGCGAGAGATTTTTGCCAGGAAATCATCCAAAGATGCAAAAAATACGCAAAGAAATTCGTCAAGCAAATGGTTTAGAGAATAAAACAGTCATTTTATTTGCAGGAAGGCTTTCAAATAATAAAGGGGTCGATCGGTTAGTTAGAGCGTTACCGGAGCTTTCAAAAAAATTTAAAGATTTAGCTCTAGTAATAGTAGGAAGTAAATGGTTTAGCCAAAATGATGTAACCGATTATGTAGCCTACGTACGGGCGTTAGCAAAAAAATTGTCAGTACCAGTTGTGACAACAGGCTTTGTTGCGCCAGATGAAATACAAAATTGGTTTGCTGCGGCTGATTTATTTGTATGTACTTCGCAATGGCAAGAACCGTTGGCGCGGGTACACTACGAAGCGATGGCAGCAGGTCTTCCGATCGTAACAACTGCAAGGGGAGGAAATCCAGAAGTTATCCTCTTAGGAGAAAACGGTCTTGTAGTGGAGAATCCGGAGGATCCAAGTTGTTTTGTAGAAAAGATTTCACAAATATTATCAGACAAGTCATTGATGAAAAGAATGGGAGAAAAAGGAAGAGAACTTGCTGTTTCTGTTTACACGTGGGACAGAGTAGCTTCCGAGCTGCTTGAAGTTTGGGAACAAGCTAAAGAAGTTGAACAAGAAAAAATGAATGAAGATCAGGCGGCTGAATCGGAAAATGATAAAATCACAGAAGAACTAGATGATGAAGAAGCAGAAGAACTAGAAGAAGACGAAGAAGATGAAGAAGACGAAGAAGATGATGATGATGAACAAACAGAAGAAGGTATAGAGAAACAAACTCAAGATTCATCAATTGAAATGGATTCAATTCGTGAACAAATTAGAGACAAAACTCACAGAAAACCTTTTATCATTACAAGTGGCATTACAAAAAATCGAAAGGAGATTAATAAAAAATTAACAAAACGTGAAGAAAAAAAATCTAAAGGTAAGAAAAAAACTTAAAGGTAAGAAAAAAATCGCTCAGCTAGAGGCAAAACTAGCATCCGGTAAGATTGACCAAGAAGAATATGATACAAAACTAGCAGAAATTCAAACGAAATTAGCTGAGACACATGTAAAAATAGTTGAAGAGACTAATGAAAATTTGACAAAGTGTAAATATTAGAAAAAAGTTATTGAAAAACGTGAAAGTGAACGTAAGGAGCAAGCCGTAGAACAGTCTAATATTGTTTGCGAAGATAATAAGGACACTCAAGAAGTAAAACGTGCGGAAGAAGTAAAGAAAAGGGCATTCACTGCTCTTTTTTCTTTGGAACGTGTGGCAAATGATTCAAACACGACGAGGTAATCAAAGATAAAAGCGGTCAACTATCCACCACTTAACTCCATTTAAAGTAGGGGCTTCTAAGCGACTTGTATGTTTTAGCTGAACGGTAAGCAGCATACAAGACCACCTTATGCTTCCCCTTACTTAAAAGGAGATGTTTTTGATAGAGAAAATCACCTTGTTTGATGGGATATGCAGCTTTTGTAACGCAAGCGTTCATTTGATTATAAAATCGAAACCCGCAAGTTCATTTTCGTTTTGTATCATTACAGAGCAAAGTGGGGAAGGAGATGTTAACAAAGTATAGAATTTCTAAGGATATCAACAGTTTAATATGAATGATCAGAGAGAGATACATCTAAAAGGATTTTGTGAAAGCTGTTTTATATATTCATTTTAGTTTCACGCCCGATTTGTGATCGTTAGATATCAATGATTTGGGAAAAGAGAGAGCGGTATGATTTCAACTCCGGATATTCGGAAAAGATGTTTAGAATAGAAGCTTTTGTAAACTATGAATATTGAAAAAGGCTGCATATTTTTCGTGAAAAAATCCGAAAAACACAGAAAATTTTGGTGATGTTTGTGAGAGGGGAAAAACGTATGAATGGAGCATTGCCCATTATGATTCAAGGCACTCATTCCGACGCGGGAAAAAGCGTGATCGCAACAGGTTTGTGTCGAATTTTTGCGCAAGACGGATATCGGACGGCGCCGTTTAAATCGCAAAATATGTCGCTTAATTCGTACATCACGATAGATGGAAAGGAAATCGGAAGAGCGCAAGGGGTACAGGCGGAGGCGGCAAAAACGGTGGCGACTGCGGATATGAACCCGATTTTAATCAAGCCTATGAGTGATCACACTTCGCAAATTGTCGTTAACGGAAAGCCTTATCAAAATTATAAGGCGACAGAGTACCGCGAAGAGTTTTTCGCGCTTGGATTACAGATCATAAAGGAAGCGTATGAGCGATTGTCCTCTGCCTATGACCGAATTGTGATTGAAGGAGCGGGAAGTCCCGCGGAAGTGAACTTAAATGACCGCGAACTTGTCAATATGCGAATCGCACGCTTAACGAACGCCCCTGTGATTCTTGTCGGCGACATCGATCGAGGCGGAGTATTTGCAAGTTTAGTAGGAACGCTGCAGCTTCTTGCTCCTGAAGACCGCGATCGCGTGATTGGGGTGATCATTAACAAGTTTCGCGGAGATCTTTCTTTGCTAGAGCCGGGTCTTCGCTGGTTTGAAGAATATACGGGAAAGCCGGTGTTCGGCGTCGTTCCTTATATTCCGAACTTACATATTGAAGCGGAAGATTCGGTTATTTTGGACCATTTCTCTCATTCAAGCGAGAAAGCAAATGAGATTGATATCGTTGTCATTCGTCTTCCGCACATTTCAAACTTCACCGATATCGATCCGTTTTTACTGGAAAACGATTGTCACGTTCGCTATGTCAGCCAAGCAAGCGAGCTGGGAGAACCTGACGTTGTCATTTTGCCGGGAACGAAAAATACAATCGAGGACTTATTGTTTGTGCAAAAAAGCGGTCTATCTGAAGCGATTAAAAAGCTTTATTATGCAAAAAAATCGGTGATTGTTGGCATATGCGGCGGGTTTCAAATGCTTGGTCGAGAAATTTCCGATCCTTACAAAGTCGAAACGAATTCCGGCAGCATAAACGGGTTTGGTTTTTTCCCATTAAGAACGGTAATGACGAAAGAAAAATGGACAACGCGTTCAAAAGGAATGATGAACTACCAAAATGCCGTCATTCCGGTAGAAGGATATGAGATTCATATGGGGAAAACAGATGCTGAAGAAACAATTTTTCCTCTCATTACGATGAATGAAAAAACAGATGGATGTAAAAGCGAAGACGAACACGTCCTCGGCACTTATTTTCACGGAATTTTTCATAACGACAATTTTCGCAAACTCTTTTTAAATTCAATCAGAGAACGTAAAGGTTTGCCTCCTATTAATGACCGTACATCCGTACACAATATTCGCGAAGCAGCGTTTGACAAATTAGCTGATTGCTTGCGACAGCATTTAAATCTTGACATGATTTATAAAGAAATGGAAAGATTTCAGCACGGAGTATCAAAAATTGTTGAGCGGTAAGAGAATGGAACGAGGAAAAAATAAAGTAAGAAGTGAGAAGGATGGATGGAGAATGAATTTTATGAGTGAAAGTAGATGTGCTGCTAAAGCCCCATCGAAACCAATTCGACGGGGCTTTCTTACTACAGGAAGAAGAAATTCTTCTTCGACACGGAAGTTTCTTTCGTTTGGGTGTCCAGAAACTCTTACCTCTAAACAATGTGTAGGTGGAAGAGATTTGATACTATAAACAACTATTGAAATGCGTCAGATGATAGTTATTGACGGTTGTTTGTTATCATGTTTTTCGGATTTTCTGTTATTTCTTTCGAGAGTTCGACAGCTGCTAAACTCGGTCTTCTCATCCGGCGGCTCATAAAGCCGTTAATGCTGCGCACAGCACGCCGAATCGGTCTTTTCATCATATATTGGGTATTTTGCTCTTTTCTCATGTTGAAAGCAGCGGTCGCGGCAATCCCTAAACCGAAACTGAGTATTGTCCAAATCATCCCTCTGTTATTTCGGCGTCCGGTTAGGCGTAACCATTGACGCCATATTGCGTTATTACGCCCAAAATTAAATAGACGTAAACGGTTCATGATCTTTACACTCCTCTTTTTGAATTTTATACATGCTTGAAATGAGAATGAATGGTTTCGAACATTTATTAATGTGCGTTAGAGAAGTAAGATCATGCATGGAAAAGAATTGCTAATAAAAAATTTATTTCCATTATTTTTTATTTTATCTTGGTTATATTAGAACAACAATTATTGAAATTGCAACGGTTATTTTTTTAGTAAACGGTTACAAATAAAAAGTGTTGACATTTATTTTAACATTTACATCGATATATTGAAAAATAGATAGGAAAGGCGTATGTTATATATCGTAAATAATGTGAAAAAAATCACAAAATAAGATGAAAGAGAAGGGTCAGAGAGATGGAAGCAGTTCAAAAATGTAAAGAGTTGGCTTTAAAAAAACGCACAATTCTAGATCGCTCCCTTGTTCAATATATCATACGGGCTGCTTTGTCAGGTGTGTACATCGGATTTGCTCTTGTTCTTTGTTTTCGTGTAGGGGAGTTTTTCCGTGAAGCGAATTCTCCCGCTACTTATTTAGTAAGTGGTATTTTTTTCGGAATCGCCTTAGTATTAATTATGTACGGTGGGGCAGAATTATTTACAGGCAATACGATGTATTTTACAATCAGTACCTTGCAAAAAGAAACGACAATTAAAGATACGTTGCGGAACTGGCTTGCATGTTATAGCGGTAATTTATTAGGTGCTGTATTTTTTGCTTTTCTTATTTCTCAATCTGGTGTTTTTGATCATATTCCGAAAGATCATTTATTATTTCTTGTCGCAGCAAAAAAAATACACGCAACAACGATGCAGCTCTTTGTTAAAGGGATTCTCTGTAACTGGCTTGTTTGTTTAGCGATTTTTATTCCAATGCAAATGAAAGAGGATATGGCAAAAGTATTTTCAATGATTCTTATTGTTTTTATCTTTTTTGCCTCTGGATACGAACACTCCATTGCCAATTTCGTTCTCTTTTCACTTGCATTAGCAGTCCCGCATCCAGCGACGATCAACTTAGCAGGAGTAGTGCATAACATTATTCCGGTTACATTAGGCAATATTGTCGGTGGAGCCTTATTTATGGGAGCGGTGTATACGTATTTAGCATCTCAAAAAGAGGAACACGTTTCAGCAAAGTGGTCTGTTGGATACTTGTTTCATAAAGGAAAAATTTTAAACAAATGATGAAATGCCTGCCATCATCCGAGTATTGTCGAATGGTTTTCTTGGGAGATGGCAGGTGTTTTTTGTTGGTCAGTCATTTTCTTTAAGTAGGTATCTACAATGACATCAGTTTAAAAAAACGGTAGAAGAATTTAATTGTTCGTTATGACCTCTGTCAATTCTTAAAAATGTACGATGCTTCTTAATAAAAATTCTCACGGTTTATTACATCAAATAAAAAATGGGATCATAAGAGTCTGTTTTCCGTGATATCAACACGGAGACAGACTCTAAATGTTTGTGCGTTCAAAAGCTCGGATATCTTTCTATTTCATCATATTTTTGAGCTAACGTATGAATGATATCGCATAACGATTCAATCGCTTGTTTGAGTTCATCCGCAGGCAGTGCAGCAAAACTTAAGCGAATATATTGATTCGGTACGTGTGTTGGAAAGCAGGCGTTTCCTGGTAGAAAAGAAAGCTGTTTCATATGAGCGTGTTCTAAGAGAATATCGGCATGGATATTGTGCGGAAGCTTCACCCAAATGGTAGTTCCTCCGTTAGATGGACGAAACGTAAGCAACGATGAGTGTTGATGTAATAATTGAACACATTGGTTTGCCTGTTTTCTTAAATGATTGCGTAACTGCTGCAAGAAGGTGTTTAATTCTTTTGATTGTAATAATGCCGCAATAATTTTTTGTGTTAACAGCGGCGACCCTAAATCAGATATACTTTTAGCCGCAATCAGTTTTTCTAATAAACGGCCTTCTGTAACAAGTGCACCAATTCTGCAGGCAGGTGATAAAAATTTGCTGAAGCCTTTTAAGTAAATCACATGTCCGGATTGATCAAAGCTTTTTATCGGCGGAGGGGGTGGTTCTTGAAAGTACAACTCGCTCCAAGGATCGTCTTCTAGAATAAGAAAATGATAGCTTTCTGCAATATCGATCAGTTCCTTTCGCTTTTTCATGCTTAAAGTCGTACCGGTTGGGTTTTGAAAGGTGGGATTGATGTAAAGCAATTTTGGATGATATTGGTCACAAATTTTAAGCAACATTTTTGTATCAATCCCATCCTGTTCAACAGGGATCGGAATGATTTGAGCCCCTCTTGCTCTAAAAATATCAATACTCCCCGGATAGGTAGGCGCTTCCATCAATACGATATCATTTGGGCCGATGAATGTTTTGGCAACAAGTTCAATTCCTTGTTGCGAGCCACTGACGGCTAAAATATGTTCTGGTGGGATATGCAGGTTTTTGGTGGCAAGATAATGGCTGATTGCTTTGCGAAATTCGCTATCCCCATTCGCGCTGCTATATTGACCTAATAAGTACGAATGTTGTTCAATGACTTGCATCGCAACTTTTTTCATCCAGTTGATTGGCAAAATACTTTCATCGATACAAGCGGTTGCTAAGTTATAACGAATATTTCGTAACGGCTGCGAAATCGATAATGATTGAGCACGAGGAACATAGTCAGGAATAAGCATTTGCCAATTCGTATCTGTATTATAGATGTTTTGTTGTTGTTTTCGTGATTTTACGAAAATCCCTTTCCCTTGAAAACTCTCCACATATCCTTTTTGTTGTAACTGTTGATACGCTTTTTGAACAGTCACTAACGATACGTCTAATTCTTTTGAAAGTTGACGAACAGATGGTAATTTTTCTCCTTCTCTGATCATTTTTGAAGAGATACGATCAATAAAATATTGACATATTTGATCATGAATCGGGAGATGAGAGTGTCGTTTAATGGGAATATTCATCACCAACATCCTTCCAACTGTTATAGAAAGAGTTTTACTGTTATATATCGATTGTATCATTATATAAATAAAAATTACATGAGAAAGGTGAAGAATATTTATGGTTTTAGTAGCTTATATGGCGATGTGTCTCATCTTCGGAACGACGTTTTTAGCGATTAAAATTGGATTGGAAGCAGGGTGGATTCCGTATTTTTCAGCGGGATTTCGCTTTTTTATCGCGGGGCTGCTTGTAGTCATATATGGTTTTGCAACAAAACAATTTCAAGTTCCGACGAAGAAACAAATCATTCAATTTCTTATCACGGGATCGTGTATGACAGGTATAACATTTGGGGCACTGTATTGGGCAGAGCAGTATATTCCATCTAGTTTTGCCGCTTTATTATCTGCTACGGGTCCGCTTTTTGTAGCGCTTATGCATTCAAGAGTGGAAAACGTGAAAATAACCAAGGTTCAGTTTGCGGGGCTCGGATTAGGTTTTCTCGGAATCGTGTTTTTGACATGGCCATCGCTTTCTGTACATTTTGACCTATTGTGGTTTATTGCCTGCTTGGTGATGATTATTGGGGAAAGCTTTTATGCATTTGGCACGATTTATTCAAAAATTGTATTGAAACAAGGGATATCATCGCTAATGTTAAACGGGTATCAAATGTTATTTGGCGGATTCTTGTTGTTGCTTATTTCTTTTATTGTCGAAAAACCAAATATATCCCATGTTAATCAAACAGGGTGGATTTCGCTGTTATACTTGATTGTCGTTGGCTCGATTTTAGGACACGGTTTATACTACTGGCTCATTCAAAAAACAAATCCCGCTTTTCCTTCAACATGGCTTTATGTGTCTCCATTTATTTCACTTGTGCTCGATATATGGATTCAAAAAGAAACGTTTCACTCGCTTTCCATTATAGGTGGTATCATCATTTTAGCGGGTGTATATTTGATGAACGGGCAAGTAGTTCGCCATACCTTTTTGAAAAGACAAAAGAGTGTTGCCCGCTAAAAAGCGAGCGCATTTCAGCTATTTTTACATGAGAGCGGCAAAGATATGTTGACAAAACGGTATAAAACAGTGTACAGTACCCATGTAATTAAATGTTTAAACATTTAAACAAAAAAATAAACAAGAAAGAGATGAAACGATGAGTGAGAAGGCGATGGAGCTATTTCGCGCTTGCATTCCTTTATTTCAGACGCTGAGTGATCCACATCGTCAAGATATCATCTTATTGCTTGCCGAACATGAAGCATTAACGGTGAATGAAATTACAGAACGTTCCAACTTATCGAGACCAGCGATTTCTCATCATTTAAAAATTTTACGCGATGCAGGACTTGTCACTGTTGAGCAAAAAGGAACGCAGCGGTATTACTTACTTTCATTAGAAAATGCCGTTCATCTATTGAAACAGCTCATTCAATCGGTCGAAAATGAATGCCTTTAGCGAATGCTAAAGGTGGTTCGTTTGTCTTAAATGTTCAAATGTTTAAACCATTGAATATAGGAGGATAGGAATGAAACAAGAAACCGTACTTATTACAGGGGCTTCAGGTGGGATTGGTTATGCATTTGCTGAACGATTTGCAAAAGACGGTTACGATGTAGTGGCTGTTGCTCGAAGTGAAAAGAAATTACACCAATTAAAAGAAATGTTGGAAGCAAAATATGGTATTCGCGTTTTTCCTTACGCAAAAGATTTGTCGAAACAGGAAGAAGTCGAGAGCTTGTATAACGAATTAAAGCAACAACACATTGAAATCGATGTGCTCATCAATAATGCCGGGTTTGGTTTATACGGGGAATTTACGGAAACAAATTTAGCAGAAGAATTAAACATGATTGATTTGAATATCAAAACGCTGACCCATCTAACGAAACTAGCGGTAGTGGACATGGTAAAGCGAAACAAAGGAAAAATTTTAAATGTTGCTTCAACTGCCGCTTTCCAAGCAGGACCGCTTATGGCTGTTTATTATGCGACAAAGGCGTATGTCCTGTCTTTTACAGAAGCATTGGAAAACGAATTAAAAGGAACGAATGTGGCGGTTACTGCGCTTTGTCCAGGACCAACCGAAACAGGATTTTCCGATCGTGCTAATTTGTCGCAATCTAAACTATTCAAACTTGGTGCCATGAACGCCAAACAAGTCGTCGAAGTCGGTTATAACGGACTGATGAAAAATAAAACGATCATTATTCCAGGACTCAAAAACCGTTTACTTGCGATGAGCGTCAGATTTTTACCGCGAAAAGTTGTAACAGCGATCGTCAGACAAATACAGGAACGTGATCAACAGTGAAGGAAGTGCTTGTCACTAGAGGGGAATGAACGACGGATCGTCGGTGTGAATTAACATCATTCCGCTAAAAGTCTCCCACTTTGAAACGGAGTAAAAGTGGGAGATGAACGGCGGTTTGGTGTAGCTAAAAAAATTGAACAGTTTACATAATTTGATTATAGTGAAGTTACTTGGTAGTTGTTGGCTTACCATCAAGTTCCTTATGATTTGTTTATTCAACAATTGCAGTATAAATGTGAAGAAGCAGGAATCAACGTTGTGGTAACAGAAGAATCATATACAAGTGGAACATCGCTTTTAGATGGTGAAGCTCCGATAAAAGGGAATTACAAGAAAAGTAGAAGAATCAAAAGAGGTTTGTTTAGAAGCAATCAACGAATTTTGATCCATGCAGATGTAAATGGGCATATTAAATCATCAAAAAAGTATCTCCAAACGCCTTTGCGAATGAAGTAGAGGGTATGGGGTTACATCCGGTTAAGCGGAATATCGCTTAAAGAAGAATAATGTTTACCCTTGGTGCTAGTTGAACTCTACTGTTCAACTAGCTCAAGAGAAACAAGCGTGTAAGCCAATAAAATACCGTCTAATGCCGTTTCAAACCCTTCGACGCTGTTAGCACGGATCGAAGTGAGACGAAACACATCCACAA